>NZ_AJYQ02000114.1 GCF_000287055.2 Vibrio genomosp. F10 str. ZF-129
ATGCGGGTTCGATTCCCGCTGCACGCTCCAATCTCTTTCGCAAAATGCGTACATCGTATAATGGCTATTACCTCAGCCTTCCAAGCTGATGATGCGGGTTCGATTCCCGCTGTACGCTCCATATAGCTAAATTCCTGCTTTATTTTATAGTCCAAATTAAATCCAATTAAATTTTTGATCTGCACCAGATAGACTGGACACTTTGTTAAGCGACATATTGTTTTTCAAAGTTAACAGGGCTTAGGTACCCAAGTGCACTGTGCCTTCTTGTTCGGTTATAATCAACCTCGATGTATTCGAAGAGTGCTTGACGCATCTCTTCTCGCGTCATTATCGGCTCGTATTGGACGGCTTCTACTTTCATCGAATGGAAGAAGCTCTCAACACAGGCGTTATCCCAGCAATTTCCCTTCCTACTCATACTTTGTTTTAGCTTATGGGCTGTGATTAAGTCTCGATAGTCTTTTGAACAATATTGGCTACCTCTATCACTATGGATAATCACCCCTTCTGGCATGCCTCTACGGAACAGTGCCATTGATAGTGCATCACAGACCAAAGTAGCTGTCATTCTAGTGCTCATTGACCAACCAACTACTTGCCGTGAGTACAGGTCGATAATCACCGCTAAATACATCCAGCCTTCGCTGGTCGCTAGGTAGGTGATATCTCCAGCCCATTTTTGGTTTGGTGCTGTCGCATTAAAATCTTGCTCAAGCAAGTTTAGAGCAACTGGAAGCTTATGCTTACTGTCGCTCGTACACTTAAACTTACGAGCGGCTTTCGCCACCAAGTTCTGTCGCTTCATACTCGCCGCAATGGTTTTCACATCGTGTTTACTACCACTTTCTTCAAGTTCTTTTTGAATACGCCTTGCCCCATCACGTTCTTTTTTATCGTCAAAGACCTCTCGAACTTTGCTATCAAGCAGCTTACGGTGCTCCTTGCGTTGAGTGACTTTATGGTGATTTTCAATCCAATAATAAAACCCACTTCGAGAAACCCCAAACACCTTAGCCATACGGATAACCCTATATCGCATCAGGTGTTCAAGCATGAACTCATAGCAATCTACTTGAGATTTTTCGCGAAGTAGGTGGCGGCCTTTTTTACGATGTCTAACTCTTCGGCTTGCTCGGCTAATAATCGTTTGAGTTTGGCATTTTCAATTGCTAACTCTTTCTCTCTATCGCTGGTATTTGTGTCTTTTTTGACGGCTTTTCGCCACCCATAGATTTGAGATTCATATAACGATAGTTGTCTTGCCGCAGCAGCGACGCCCACTTTCTCGGCTAGTTTGAGTGCTTCTGCTTTAAATTCAGGAGCATGTTTAATTCTTGTTTTCTTAGTTGTCATTGTTCACCTCGTTAGTGATTGTACTCACTTAACTCAGTGTCCAAAACTATTGGTGCGGATCACTCTTTACCATGCCTCTCAACAACGACACATCGTTCACTAGAGAGGTAATACTATGTGCAAGCAAGCGAGCTACAGCAAATATCAAAAACGTGCGATCAAATTTCTTAATGATCTACTCGGCACTCATACGCCTTTCTCATACGAGCGAACACAAACTAATCATCTAAAGGTGTTAATAGACGGTGTCTCCAAGCCTATCTACACCGGTTCGACGCCATCTGATTGCAAATCAATAAACAACTTTATGGCCGAAGTGAAGAGAGAAATTCGCTTAGCTAAAATGGATGATGAAAAAGAGTTAGATAATGAAGATCAAACTCCAGTTAAAAAGCCATTTGCCTTAGATTCAAACGATAAGCTAATTGACACCTGTATTAAGTCTCTGCGTGTAAGAATTCCAACCATGAAAACACAGGAAGAAGTACGCGTGCTTGGGGAGCTTGATGTGAGTTGTGTAAAACCATTAAGAATAGATGCAGTAAAACATGCCATCTCTATTGCACTGCAAAAAAGAAAGCAGGGCGGTTACATCAAACCAAAAGAAATGAAAGGGATTGAGTCAGCTATTTTAAAGCATGTGAACTTTATGTTGCCCACACCCGCTTATTACTCTGAACTGCTCCAAGGCAAAGAGAAGTATGTGAAAACAGAGCGAGAGTATTCCAATGTTGAGCAAGATACTTACCCGGCAAGTAAAGAACAAAGCCTAATCAGCGCTCCTGAACTATTACTCAAAGATACACAACAAGAGCAGCCGATCCTTAAAACCATGTTGCATGGTAATTGCGTGCCCGCAGTTTCGAAGATTGAGCCAGTGAAAGAAACCAAAAACTCCGCTCAGCAATTGGCTGTAATGAATAGTACAGACCGAGTGAGCCTATTACGTGGTCTAAACAAGTCACAAGCGTTAACTCTAATTGATGATATCAACCAGGCGTTAGCATTAAACCGAGAGCAGGATATTGAAAGCGTCATCTCGTTAATTCGCGATAAAGATCTACCTCTAGAGGCGATCATTTCACGAATGGAAGCGGCTTAGGGAACGAGACCAGCATTATTATCGCGGACTTAAGACAATGGTCATCAAAATTGTTCATTCAAGTCTGAATTGGGTGATCTCACTTACGTCAGTGTCTAAACGGTTGACGCGGAGCACCCGTTCGTAAGCTTGTGAACATTATCTTTGCATAAACTTTAACTACGCTATGTCACCGTTATTGGAAGCAATCGTAGGTGACAAGATTAAATGTTATTACCGATTACTATGAATACCTTAACTGGGTTTCCTACCGATCATGAACATGGAGACACGATATGAACTCGGGAAGTTGAACTGTTTTCTATGGTCTGATTTTTTTGTTGCCGTTGTAACTATCTACATCAAACCGGCAGTACTCACTTATGTAGTTGGAGGTGCAATACTTTTGGCCGCAATACCATTTTTACTCGCTATTGCTGTTGGAATGGTAGCTTGGTATGGAGCTGTAGCGCTGCTAATACTTCTCTTTGTTTTCGTTGCTAGTTAACGTCAACCAAATAATCTATTGGCTGCATGTTTAGTTGACAATGTTTGAGATGTTTAAGCATCAACATTGAGACTGGCTAAGGCGATACCATTTGAGACTTCATTATGGAATATCTGATATTCCAAAATGAATCGCTAGAAGCACTATATTGCACCACATAGCACCATTGTATTGAAAGGTAGAGATGAGTAAGCCCCGTATCACAATACGCTTCGACGAAGAAGTATATGAATTAGTTCAAACCCAAGCAGAAGAGCAAGATCGAAGTATCAACTGGGTAGTGAACAACTTATTGCAACAAGCACTGAAGAACAATAGTGATGAGATTAGTTTAATCGATCCCTCAAATTAATTGTCTATTTATATTCGACTCGTGTTGAAGGTAAAAAAATGTATACCGTAGAGCAATTTGTAGACCGAATAACTACTATTAATCGAGCTTGGAAGATTGCCCAGCAAGATGAAAACTTAGTTATAAAAAATCAATTGTCGGAAAGACTTAAGTTACAAAAAGCAAATTGGCAACTCGAGTTTTTGAGAGCTTACCCTAACAAGGTATGGCTTAAACCCGATCACGAAATAGAAGCTAGTGAAGAAGTGTATAGCGTCCGTTTCGGCGATGAAACAGTATTAACATCGGATGGCGATGCTAAGTGGAATGCAGAACACTTACCGGCACGCATTGCAAAAGAACACTTAACTGAAGTAGAGCTCACTAGAGCATTACACCCTAAATATTAATCTTCAATGTAGATAATTTAAATGACATTAATAGACGTAACTTTTTATACTTTGATAGCTTTACTTTTAGGTGTTTCTGGCTATAAATTATACAAAATCAGAGGCGGATATAGCCAAATTCTAACGGAATTCGAAGCCTCTTGTATGACGATAAAGGGTTCTGCTTCGACAAGAATCGATCAACTAGACAATACAGCTCAAAAGTTAGCGTATAAATTGTGCGTTCTTGAGTCTAAAAAAAATGGGCAGTTCGCAGCGGTAAAGTATGACCGTGTATTAATAAAGAAACCACTTGAGCAAGCAGTACCACTCGCAAGCCTCACTGACCTAAAGTCCGTTCCTGCCATGCTAACAACATTGGGTATTTTGGGTACATTTACTGGCATCAGCGTTGGTTTATATGAATTAGGCAGTGGTTGGGATGAAGTATCGCAACTCGCTAATCAAGCAAAAAAACTCCTAGCGGGTATGAAAACAGCCTTCTTTACTTCGATAGCGGGTATGGGAGCAAGTGGCATCATTATGCTCTGTCTCACGCTAGTGCAATCAAAGTTTAACAAAATGAGACAAGAGTCAATTGCTAGACTAGAAGGGCATGTACAGACCACCTCTCCAAATGAGCTTCTCCATAGTATCTTAGATCAAGCAAAATCATCTGAATCGGTACAAACTGATTTTACGGAGCTGACTCAAGCACTTCTAGCAATAACTGAAAAACCAGATGCTATAACCGCAACCGAGTTTGAAGCAATATCTCAGCGAATTAGCGCAGGTGTTGAAAACAAAATTAATGCTTTAGAGTCAACCGTTGAAAATAAATTGGTGTCATTAGAAAAGGCTCAAACTAACTCAATAAATCAGATTCCAAAAGAGCTGAGTGCTCAGCTTAATTCTCTAGTTACGCAACCTATAAATAGTCAATTAATGGGTATGGGTAGAGAACTTGAACAATCTAACAGTGCATTGACTACTATCGCTCAAATGATGGAAGAACAACACGAAAGTTTACAGTCCGAAATTCAAGTACCGACATTAGAAGACATAAAGCAAGTATTGGTTGAAGTTACAGAACCTTTAGTAACGGTTACGAATAAGTCAAATGGCGTACTGAGTTCGATTGCAGCATCTACATTCGAAAGTAATCAGCATTTAGTGGACGCAACTTCGGGCATCAACAAGGTCGATCATGGCCTAGAACAATTGGTTCTACAAACTTCAACAACCAACATGACGTTAGACAGCATCAAATCAACGGCAATTGAAGCGCAAGAGAACGTACAAAAATCACTTATTACAATTGATAAAAATACGGCACAAGTAACTGATGTAGTTAGTGGAATAAAAGCGGTATCGCATGGCATTGTAGAACTCTCTAAATCCCGTGATAAAGAGTTTGACGTTCTGGTATATGCAATGCGTGAACAAATAGTTAAACCTATTACTGCTGAGCTTAGTCAAACGAATAAAGTGGTACACGAGTTCGCACAGGTGAGTGATAAGTTAAATAATAGTGTGGCGAAAACTGTTGAAGAGATGGCAAAAGCAACGAGCACCATTGAGAACTTTGAGCAGGAAACATTAGCTAAATTGAATGACTTTGCAGGGTCAATGGACAAGTCCTTAAATGAGTTCGCAGTGAATAGTACTAAAGCGCTCAATTCGATTACTTCCGAAGTACAAGGCATTGTTAAGCTAGGAAATGAATCCATTAAAGAACAAACCCAAGCATTTAGTTCAATGGTTTCAGATTCAGAAATTATCTTTAAAGACCAGGCAGCTACGCTATCCAATGTAGGTAAAGAGTCTGCATCATTAATGAGTTCAGCCAAGCATGAGTTGGTTGAAGGACTTGGTGATATTGATAATAAAGTATTAGGTATGTCTAGAACGATTCAAACAGAATTGGCGACGTTCAGAGATGAATACCAACAGAACTTAACTACGTACTTTGAAGAACAAAATAATGCTCTTGAGAAATCATTAGAGAGTCAAAAAGATGGATTAAATCAAGTCGTACAAAACTTTGCTGGAGTATTTAAAGAAGAGTATGACAAACGTAGCCAGTTAATTACTGATCTAAATACTCAATACGCACAGTTGGTAGATTCGACAACTCGCATTCAATCGATGGCGAAAGCGATAGGTTTAGACCGTGCAAATTCATTGAGCGAGTTGCAATTACATGAACAAACGTTAGGCCGCCAGGTTCGCGAATTGAATACGTCGTTCACTAAAGCATCGGAAGAATTCATTAAGGTCGCAGCAAATATGAAGCCAGAAATGGATGATTACTTTACGCGAGCGAATAAAGGTGTAGCAGAGTACTTTACTTCGTTTGATGAAGTATCTTCAAGAATATATACCCGACTTGATCGAGCTGCTGAACTCTTTATTACAGCAAAAGAGGAAGCGGATGAAGCTGCCTTGTTGGCAGAAAAAGAGAGATCGGTTGTTGAGGTTAACTAATGCAAATGTCAAATAGTATTCCAGACACGGATGAAATTGACCAGACAGGAACTTGGTTATCTATCAGTGATTTAATGGCTGGCATTCTTATGGTGTTTACGTTGCTATTAATAGCAACGTTAGCACAACTACTTGACTACGAGGAGCAGTCGAGGAATAACCGAGTCATCATAATTGAAGGACTTCAAGAAGGCTTAGAAAAAGCAGGGATTGAATCTCGAATTGATCCTTTGACTGGAAGTCTTTCATTAACTGAAGGACTAGAGTTTGATGCAGGACAATACAGCTTAAAACCAAAAGGCAAAGAGTTTCTTGATAAGCTAATCCCAATCTATAGTCAGGTGATATTCCAGTCACAAGATATCTCCGAAGAAGTACTTCATTTAGTAATAGAAGGACATGCAGATAAGAGTGAAGTTAAAGGTCGAGGCTTATCTTTAAGTGTAAGACGCTCGGAAGCAGTAATTAACCATCTTGATTCGATGATCTTTCATTACAGAGGGCAATTTCTCAATAAGATCTTACCAGCAGGTAGGGGAAACCTTGATGCGGATTCAAGTCTAGAGCCTGAAGAGAATAGAAAAGTAGTGTTCCGATTCGAGTTTCAAAGTCATGACCTGAAAGAACTTATTACGTCTGAGGTAACTAAGTAATGAGTCATAAATCACCTTGGTTCCCAACACCAGCATTACCTGAAAGGCTAGCCATTCAAAACGTAACACCACCATTAGGTGGAATAAGAAATGAAGGTGATAAAAAACTAAATACCTTTAGTGATAAGACCTTATTTGAGTTATTAGAGCGCCTCAAACTCCAAGGCGAGTTGAGAGATATTGAATGGATGATAATCTTCACGCGAGATGAAGAGTTTAAAGCGATGTCAGCTAATGATTTATTAAATGCAACGAAGCTAATATGGACGCATCTATTAAAAAGTGGTCGTTTACTTAATCGAACGCTGAATCGGTTGATGCAAGGCCAGGATAGAGGGTATCTATCAATGGCGTCTTCACTTGTTGGCAGTATGCCATCGAATGTCTCACAAATTGGTTCAATAAAAGATAAGCAGCGCTTTGCTTGGGTAAAGGCTGTAACTACCGATGATTACCTAACATGTGCCCGAATATGCATGAATAGAGGGTGCTCAATACACGATTTTGTAGAGTTACTCGGTTTTTCTGTTACGGGGGAATACTTAAATAAAGTGGTAAACCTCGCGGCTAATGTTTTACCGACCTCTCCTGATGAAAAGCAACTTAAATGGTGGCTAGCTTGTCAGAGAAAAATGAGCCGAGATATGACTCTTGAGCAATTAGAGGTTCTACTAGTTAAAACTACCTATGTAGAAAGCGGAACGCAGTTTGATAACTGGTTGAATGAGCATTGTTTACCCGACTCAATTGACACCTATTGGTATTCGTTATCAACAGATTCACAGAAAAAACTAAAGAGTTTTTATAATGTAATTGACTATCAATCTGTAGATTTCCTATTTAAAAAATTAAGTGAAACGTCTATTGATCCTAGCTTACATCCAACGCCGGCAAAAAACTTGCGTATGCGTACCGAGTTTTGGGCTTCTTATAGTGAATCATTTCATAGAGTTAGATTTCTATTAACTCAGCGTTCTTTTAACCTTCTTAAAACCACTTGTGACCTGGAACGGGTAACCTTAATGCCAAGTTCAGTGGTTAATGATGTAAGTGAAATATGTATCTTTGATATAGAAAATTACTTACTAATTGAGCGCTTTCGAGGATCTGATATCGATTTGGGTGTTTTTCATAAAACAGAGCAGTTAGAGAGTTTCTTGTTTAACTCTGAAACATTAGATGCGCATGACATAGACAAGCTAAAGCCAAATTGGATTCATGATCATAGGGACTATTGGCAATGGCGTTTGGTTAGTTTTTTAAAACAGTTAAATATTACTAGCAATAACGGGAAGTCTAGGTGGGCAAGGACACTTAGAATTGAGGAAAAAGAACAAGTTAATATGATGCTTCAACGGCGTTATGGTAACACTTTAGACAAACGAAAATACTTTAAAACAAGTGTGAGAAATTAATGAACACAATCTTCCAAGATCCTATGACAATAACATTTAGCTTAATTATTGTCATAATAGCCTTACTAGCAGCGAAAAACTTACACGCTGCGACGAAAGGGCTATTAACCCAGTTAAATGAAGTTAATACAACGTTAAAAGGCCTAACTCATCAACACGAATATGATGATGAAGGAGAGTTGATTGAAACAAACTGGAAACCAAATTCAACGACAATTGCTTACCAAAACTACGATAAAATGAGTAATGCAATTGTTAGTGCAAACTGTTTGAAGTCTCCTTGGGAGGAGTTTCAACGCAGCATGCAATTACCGAACAAAGATTATGTATTGGATAGCGATGAAGCACCAGCCCTACGCAATACTATCCAGGTAAAGTCCCTATTTGATATTTCAAATATCGTAGAACCTTACCTAAACGTACGTCTTTATACATCCGCTCCAAATATTCTTACAGGACTAGGCCTTCTATTTACATTTGTTGGTTTAATGATTGGTATTGGTGAAGCATCGGTTGGACTTAGTTCTAGTGACATTGATGATGCCAAACAATCACTTAACCCCCTTTTGAGCGGTGCTAGTATTGCTTTTACCACTTCAGTTGTTGGCCTTCTACTATCAATGATTTTTTCGGTATTTGAGAAGTCGCAATTTTATAAATTAGAAAAAGCAGTTAAAGAGTTCTCTGACTACTTAGCAACTCATATCGATATAGTTGATGCTGACAAACTGGCCGCTATGCAATTACATGCGACAGAGTCTCAAACTAAAGCGCTTTCTGATTTTCAGCTAGATCAACAACGTATTACCGATGAAACAATCACCCGCGTATCGAAAGAATTTAGAGAAACGTTATTACAGTCAGCAGGTTCTGAAATTAAAGAGCTGGGCTCATTGCTTTCTGAGATGAATGAAAAACTCGAGTCGAATATCACACGCTTTACTGATAGCCAAGAAAGAATGCAGTCAGTGACAGAGTCTTTAACAACGTCGATTGAAGAGTCGTTTGGCAAAGTAACAGGCCAATTGGTTGAAAGTGTAAACAGTATGGGCGCACGTGAAGGAGAACGTGTTCAACAAGTTATTGATAGTTTCCGTGAGGTGATGATCGAAATCGAATCAGCTCATCAAAGTTCAAGTGAACAGATTCAAAGATCAGCAGAGCAAGCTACAGCTTCCACTTTCGCACAAGTAGAGAAACTTTCTTCTGAAGCTTTACCAAGCATGATATCTGGTATCTCAGCGACTCTAGAGCACTCTTTAGACGGAATGTTAGGAAAAGTTCAGGCTGCAGATAGCAGTATGAATAACCTTGTTGACCAATTTTACAAGACAATTGAAATGCAACGCGTGATGACTAAAGAAGTATCAGGCAATATTGAAGTAATGGGGCGTTTACAATCTCAGAGTAACGGTTCATTGGAGCATGTAAGTAATATGCTCGGACAGTTAAATGAGTCCAGCAACAAACTACTGGATGCGAATAGTAAAGCTTCAGAAACAGCTCAGCTCTATTCAATGACATTAGATTCTGTTAATTCAGCTACTAATAAGAATATAGAAAATGCACAGGCTATGAATATAGCTATGAAATCTATTAAAGAAGCGATATCGCAACAAGCATCACAAAGTGCAGAGTTCGAAGGACGTTTAAACAATGTCTTTGAAGGGCTTAAAGGTGGACTAAGCGACTACGCAGAGCAAGCTAACACACACTTGAAATCATTAGACTATTACTCTGCTGAAGTGACTGGAAACCTAGTCACGGCGACAAATGAATTACGAAGTACTGTAGAGGATATTGCAGCCCTTCGTGTTAAAGAGGCAGTGTAGTGGCATTTTTCGGCTCAAAAAAAGAAGAGTCCAATTACATGATGTCAGTAGCTGACATCATGTCAGGATTGATGTTCATTTTTATCATAACTCTCGCTATTTTTGTTGTTGACTTCCTCGTCGCTTCGAAAGAGCAAGAAGAAAAAATGAGCCAGCTTACCCAGATTTTGAATCAACTAGATGAAAACAACATTATGCGCGGTCAAATGCTGAGTGATATGCAAGATGCGATGGCAAAAAAGAGTGTTGAAGTTGAAATTGATCAAGAACATGGCGTGTTAAGGCTAAACGAAAACTCGGTACGCTTTGATACGGGGGCGTCAAGGTTGAGTGATGAGCAGATGAATCGTCTGTCAGTTGTCGCGGATGTACTGTCAGAGATACTACCTTGTTATGGTGAGAATCAACCAGATAATGGAAAATGCTTACCAGAAACAAGAGGTAAGATAGACTCTGTTTTTGTAGAAGGTCATACCGACAATGTGCCAATTACGGGGCGATTGAGACAAACGTACCGTGACAATTGGGAGCTGTCTGCACATCGAGCAATGTTTACATACCGAGCGATGACCAAAGAACACCCATTATTAGCAGAAATGCTAAATAGCAACGGTCAACCTGTTATAAGTGTCAGTGGCTACGGTGAGGGTAGGCCTGTACCTGGGCATAGTTATAAAGTACCAACTAATGATCCAATAAACCGAAGAATTGACTTTCGCTTTATCATGAAGCCGCCGAGTTTGACAGAAACGCAAGCAGCGCTAGAAGGAAATCTCTAATGGGTGGCGTAACTAATAATTTGTTTTCTTTAACGGTAGAAGATTGCCATCTCAAGCGCACTTTAGATAATGTTGAAGAAAAGCTGTTTCACAGAACCTCGGCACCGGATGAAAGTTTGTTAAATAGCCTTTATCCAATTATCGAGCAGAAGATTATCAATAATAATTTGATCGTTGATACGACGCCTTTGATCTATCAACGATACTTACCTTGGATGCTTTTTGAAAGAAAAACGAAGAGCTATTTTTGGGAAGGGTTACTAACAATCGAAGGTGCCTGGTCGCAGATTTATCAAATGCTGCTAGCTCGAATGGATGCGTTAACCATCCACATTTTGGTGAGCGAGGTTCAAAGCAACTCATATGGATTAACAGGCGATTCATTTGCGAAAATTGTTAACGATATTGAAAAGTTAACATCAAATGTTCACCCTCAGCGTTGGTCGCAAATAAGACTAATGATGGAAAAACGTCAAGACGACTCTAATATTACTGGGGGGTGGTCCAGGGTAGTGCTTGCATCAAGAGCTAATGCCATATTAACCACGTTCAGTATTTTTAGGTCAGCGACTCATGAACAGAATGCAGATGACCAAAAGTCAAAATCATTAAACTCTGAAAGAAATGAGTTTTGGAGGCAATACTTCATTAATGGCAAGGTACCCTATGCCTGGCTAGTCGTGCCTTCTGAAGGCGATGTGACAAGCAAGTATGGAAACGTAATTTCGATTAACGAGCCACTAGAAAAAGGGATGGCACTGTGTTTCCAGGTAGGAGATTACTTGGTAATGGAAAAATCTGTTCTGAATGGTGTAATAGTGAGTGACCTTCCTAAAGGTAGTGAAGATATTAAACAGGCAATCAAAACAATGTACAACGAATCACCGCTAATTAAGCATAAGTTTTCAGGACATGGTTATTGGCAATATCGTACATCTAGCTACCTAAAGAAGTCGACACAGTTTATGCCTCGCCGTTCTGAGTATTTAAAGTAAGAGCATACCCGATGATAGGTTCAAAGAAAGAAGAGACCAATTACTTTATGTCGATATCAGACATAATGTCAGGGCTAATGTTTATCTTTATTATCGTGTTAGCCGTTTTTGTCGTGGACTTTTTAAATGCGTCAATCAAACACGAAAAAATCATTGCTGAACTTGAAGTCGATAGAGAGCTACAACGGAAAATAAATGAAACTCTAAAACTAGAAGAACAAAAAATAAGAGAAGAAAACAAAAGACTTCAGGAAGAAAGAGCAGCGATTAAAATAGAGAATAGTAAGTTACAACATGAACGCAATATAGCAAGAGGGATACTAGGTGATCTTTCAGAAAACCAACGTTTACGTGCTGATCTATTAGACAATATACAATCAGCGTTAGTTAAAGCGGACATCGCTGTGATTGTTGATGAAGAGCATGGGATTGTTAGGCTAGATGAAAATGCCATCCAATTCTCAACAGGGGAAGCATCATTAAATGACCTTTACATGAAGCGATTAATGCAAGTTGGTAGAGTGATGGAAGAGATTTTACCATGTTACTCAATAGCACCTCCGAAAAATAAGCATTGCTTGCCAGAAACCGCGGGTAAATTGGATTCAATTTTTATTGAAGGGCACACCGATAACGTGCCAATTCGGGGAGCCTTGCAAAATAGGTATTTTGATAACTGGGATCTATCTACAGCTCGTGCGAACTATACATTTAAAAACCTGGTCGTTGATAACCACTATTTAGCTGAAATGAAAAACACTAATGATCAACCAATATTTAGTGTTAGTGGTTATGGTGAGGGTAGACCTTTAGCAGGCCATGATCATCAAACGCCTACTTCGGATGCTCGCAATAGACGTATTGATTTCAGGTTTATAATGACACCACCTACTGTAACGGAAGCCCAACGTGCACTAGAAGGTAATATCTAATGGGCACTATTAATTTTTTTGCATTATTTTCTGTGGCTAACAACCTAGTGAAACGTTATAAATTTTTGAATCAAATAGTTGCTTTATAGCTCTAATCTTTAGTTTTGAATCGCTTACGGCCGAGAATATGTACGAAACTAATGACGTAGAAAATAATGCAACCCTATTTGTAGATGCACAAGCTGGTCTAAAGTATCTAGATTGGTGGATCGATGTAAGAAAAGAGTGTTCAAACAATAGCCAAAGTATTGTGAGTATCGAGTACACGAAAGGCAGTACAGTTAGTATGTTAAGCAACTGCTACGGTGATGGTTATACGCTTACTCCAATATTAGATTTAGAAAAAAGATCATTTTTGGAAGAGCTTAAACAGAGTACCCACTTTATGAACTTTGGCTTTCTAGTTTTCGATATCGAACAATATGGTGCTTGGTTAAGTAAGCGAAAAGAAACCGAGAGTGAGTTAGTAGCGCTATATCGCTCTATTGAGTCTGGTCAAACGAGATATAGTGAACTCAAAAATAAAGATATTTATGAACGTGGTTGGATGGATGCTCATAAAGAAAACAAGAGAAACCTTTCAAGTCTTAAAAACCAGCACGCTAAACAGGTGTCAGAGATAGAAGCGGATCTTGAGCATCAGTTCAATAAAAGGATGGTGAATTTTAAAGCCAATAGTGACTTTGATTTATAATATGTCAGCGCAGAAAAAGATAAATACAAAACCCTATCCATAGTGTTCATTTTATTTACGATATTACTGTTATGTTTATACCTGCTTAAATCACGAAATCAACACACCGCGAACTCAACAAATGATGGTGAAGAGATAAAAAAATTGCGAAAACAAGTAAGTGAATTAGAGATAAGTTCTTGCATGAAGGGTTTAGAAAAATAATGAAAAACATCCTACTCGCTACAACAGGCACAAGCCCGCAAGTTCTTACAGAAACGCTGTTTGCCATTCACCAAAGTGGCCGACCATTCCCAGATGAAATCTACGTAATCACAACACGTAGTAGCAAGCCCGTATTAGAAAATGGCCTATTTAGAGACGGGCATTTCCAGGCATTACTTGATGAATACAATATGCCAGCGGTTAAGTTTGATGAAAGGCACATCTGGCTCATAGAAGATGATAACGGTAACAGCATTGATGACGCCAAATCCATTGACGATCAAACCTACATGGCCGATTTCATCACTCACAAAGTGTATGAACTGACTCAAGATGATAATGTCGCTATTCACGCGTCACTCGCTGGTGGCCGAAAAACAATGGCATTCTACTTTGGCTACGCAATGTCGCTGTTTGGACGAGAGCAAGACACGTTAAGTCACGTTTTTGTGGATGATGAATACGAATTCGTACGTGATTTTTGGTACCCAACCAAGCAGCCTAAATGGGTAACAGGTAAGAACGGGCAGGGTGAAGTGGATGTTAGTAAAGCCAGTATAACCCTTGCTGAAATTCCGTTTGTACGTATGCGAAGCTCTGTTGATCCAAGCTTAATCTCTTCAATGGAAAAGTTCTCGTTTAGTCAAACTGTGGGAATGCTCAATGCCAGTCATAACGAAGAGCTAAGCGTTACTATTCGAAAGGAAGCCAAGTTGATCTCGGTTGTTGGCGTAGACATCAAACTCACGGCAAAAGAGTGTGCCTTTTATCTATGGTTACTGGAAAAAGAAGATTCAGGCGTTTTAGTCGATAGAGACTTTGATTCCGATGCAACCTACAGCAAAGAGTTTTTGAATACCTATCTAGAGTTAGCCAAAGATCCGCGTGTCTTCTCTACCTTCAAAACCACTCCAGAAGATTTTAAAGAGGGTGATTACAATCAACTATCAGGAATGGAACGTGAATTCTTACAACCAATCTGTTCGACAATAAATCGTAAGCTTAAAAACGCACTGCCTTCGCAAACTTCAGATAAGCTAGAAATTCAGTCAATCTCAGAAAGGAATGACCAGCGTTATTCAATTGCACTGAAACCCAACGAAGTAGCAATTGAGTGATGTAATAGGTTGATAGGTATCAATAATATTAATGGAGTTGGTGATATTCCAAAGGGATTAAAGCATACTAGAAACAGAGTACTGTATACTGCGTAAAGTCAAACTGTTAGGTGTCACTATGCAAAAGTCGAATTTCGAATTTTTACGAACTACTAGCCCAAATATGTTCAACGCCCTGTTATCTGCAGAGCAAAATCTTCATAACGATCCCAACATCACCCTAGTAAAGCTGAGAATGTTTGGTGAGATGTGTGCTCAATCGCTAGCAACACGTATGAACCTATCTATTCCCAAGCAGCAAATCGACTTAATTGATGCCCTAAAGTTTACCAATAAAATTAACGCTGAATTGATCAGTGCGTTTCATCGAATTCGAGTACTTGGCAATAAAGCCGCACATGACAATCACGATGATGCCAACGATGCCAAACTCGCAATCAGACTCGCTCACCATATTGCCTTTTGGTACTACAAACTAGATTCTGGTCAATTTGACCTTGAAAAGCCTAACTTTATTGAATTGCCACAAATCGATAATCAGCTCGCAAATAAAGAGCTAGAAGCATTACGTGATGAGTTAACGGCATTGCGTAAAAAATCAGCGACGACAGATGAAGCGCTTAAAATTAAAGAGAACAAAGTCGTCGATTTTAAGGGCTATATTGCCGTTCTTGAAAGTCGCCAAACAGAATCTGAACAGCAAGCGAAAGTTAGAATAGCCGCCTTAGAAGCAGAATTAGCAAAGCAGCGTGAACAATTTGAAGGCCTTAACAAAGAACAACAAACTGCGAAAGTTCATGAATTTACAGAACAAGCCAAAAAGAACAAATTTGAGCTGACTGAAGCCGAAACCCGCTTCATTATTGATGGTCAACTCCGACAAGCTGGCTGGGAAGCTGACAGCGAAAAGTTGAAATACAGCAAGGGCGCTCGCCCAGAGGCTGGAAAAAACAGAGCTATCTCAGAATGGGTTATCGACTCTGCACAGCACAAGGCTGATTACGTACTGTTTATCGGCTTGCAACCTGTTGCTATCGTCGAAGCTAAGAAAAAAGCGCTTAGTGTGCAAGACGCACTGCCACAGGCGAAATACTACGCTGAAAACTTTAACTACCAAGAACATGCTGAAGAAAACGAACTGGTGTTTGTTGGTGGTGCATCAGCAACAGCAAAACCAGCTGTTAAAAAACGCCCAACGTTAAGTTTAAATAAAGTCGCAGAAGAGACCAAAGCGACGTATCAAGCCGCCAATAGTGAACTTAGAGAACAAGATAAACTCAAACCTATCCCTTATATCTACAGCGCTAATGGCCGTGAATACTTACAACAAATTAAAAGCCAGAGCGGAATTTGGTGTGCCAATGCAGACGGTACGAAACAGCACGTATTAAGCGCCTTCCATTCACCGCAAGACATTCAAGCTAAGCTGTGCAAAAACCGCAAGAAATCGCTTGAATGGCTGGAAACTCACGACAAAAAAGAGCTCGATCTATTCAAACCCTCTGAGCTTGCCGTTGATGCCATTGAAGATGCAATCGAAGCCGGGCAAGAGAACCTACTCGTCGCCATGGCAACAGGTACAGGTAAAACCCGTGTCGCAGGGGCGACCATGTACCGTTTGCTCACCTCTGGTTTGTGCCGCAACGCGCTATTCTTAGTTGATAGACGTTCACTAGGCACACAAGCGGTAAACTCGTTTAAAGAGTACCGCATTCGCCAAATGCCACTGGCAGACCACTATAACCTCTATGAGTTGGGTGAAAAAACCGACCAAGCAGGCGATAAACCGTGGATCCAAATTGCGACCGTTCAATCGCTTTCACTAATGCTACAAAGTGAGAATAACCCGCTCACTCCAGGCATGTACGACTGCATCATTGTTGATGAAGCACACCGTGGCTACAATGAAGACGCTGAACAAACCGAAGGTGAAATGCTGTTTAGAGATCAAGCAGAATATCAATCGAAATACCGCCAAGTGATCGACTACTTTGATGCATTGAAGATAGGCTTAACCGCAACGCCTGCCACTAACACCATGAAAATCTTTGGCAAACCTATTTACGAGTATCGCTTCAACCAAGCGGTATTAGATGGACGCTTAGTCGACCAAGAGCCGCCAATCATTATCGATACTGAATTGACGCAACAGGGCGTTCAATTTGATAAAGGCACAACCGTCGAGCAGCTAGTGGATGGAGAGATCATAGAAGGCGTACTGCCAGAAGAGCTCAATATTGATATCTCAGGCTTTAACCGAAAAGTGCTGGTTCCTGAATTTAATCGAGCGGTATGTAACGCACTACCAGAATATATCGATCCCACGCAGGCGGCTAAAACACTGGTCTTTTGTGTCAACGACATTCACGCTGACGAAGTAGTGAACATGCTACGTGACACCTACCGAGATAAGCTTGGTGACGAGGTCGATGACGCAATTATTAAGATCACCGGTAAATCCGCCAGTGGTGACAGCAAACAGATAGAATCACTTATTACGCGCTATCGTAAAGAGAGGCTACCCAATATCGTAGTCACGGTTGACCTGTTAACCACGGGTATCGATGTTCGCCCAATCAGCAACCTCGTATTCCTGCGCCAAGTGAAAAGCCGAATCCTCTACGAGCAGATGAAAGGCCGCGCCACGCGTACCTGTGATGAAATCAATAAACAGACATTCAGAATATTTGATGCGGTGAATCTCACTGAAACCATAGAGCGCCTTGGGGCTGATAACCTAATGAAGCCCGTAGTGACAAAGCCAAACCTGAGCTTAGAACAGTTAGTGGAAGAGATGGCAAATCCAGACGCGAACGATCACACTCAAGATGATGGCAACAGCTTTGCTCAGCAATCGTTAGATGCGTTTACCGTGAAACTGAGCCGAACACTGAAAAAGGCCGACAAGCTCAAGCTTGAAAAAGAGGGCGTCGCCGCAGAGCTGAACCAATTAGATGCGCTCGTAACGGATAATTTCCCAGAGTTAGAAAGTGCCAAACAACTGCCTAAGCATCTGTATCAGCTAGGGCCAAAAGCCGCAGCAGAGGCGATAAAGAGCAACCCGTGGATACTTAACCGCGAGCCAGCGATGCGCCAAGCGATAAACTTTGGTGAAAGAGCACCGCTCATCTACTCAGGTGATGTAGGTGAAGTAACGGTTACGCAAAACTGGGGCGGCTATGAAAAACCAGAAGAGTATTTAGCCGCGTTTGAACGCTTTGTACAAGAGAATCAAAACAAAGTGACCGCGTTAGACACCGTAGTGAATCGCCCACGTGATCTGACTAAAGCTGATTTGGTTTCACTGCTAAGCAAAATGGAAACCAAACAGTTTAACGAGCAAACCTTGTTACAAGCCCGTAAAGCCGCCAAACAAGAAGACGTTGCTGCGCGCATTATCGGCTTAATTCGCCAAGCCGCCATCGGTAGCCCACTGATTCCATTTGAAGAGCGTTTAACTCACGCACAACAAGTGATCAGCGAACGTTATAAGCTTACGAAACCCCAACAGAAGTGGCTAAAGCGTATAGTGAACCAAATGCGAGAAGATCTAGTATTAAACGACGATTCGTTTAAAGTAGGCACCTTGCGAACCAAAGGCGGCAAAAGCCGCGCAGATAAAGATCTTGATGGTCAATTAGAAGTGATTATGAAAGATCTGATCGATGCGACCTGGGGTGAATCGGCTTAATAAGGTTCGGGCTAAGCAAGGCTTAATTAAACAAGAAAAAGCTTTACAACTATTTTTGGGATTGGCACTGTGCCAATCCTTTTATTTTTGCTAACACGGCTGTCAATACCGTGTTAGCCAGTAGGAACAAGATTATGAATACCAATGAAATTGTCAGCAAACTGTGGAATTTATGTAACGTACTGCGTGATGATGGCATCACCTATCAAGATTACGTCACCGAGCTGGCATCGCTATTATTCATAAAAATGTGTGATGAGCTAGAAGACAAGCAAGAGCTGCTACCAGAAGGGATGCGTTGGCACGACCTGAAAGCCAAAAACGGTTTGGATCAGTTACAGTTCTACCGCCGTATGTTGGTAGAATTAGGCGAAGATGAGCACTCAATCGTTCGCGCGATTTTCGCCAACGTGAACACCAACATTGACAAACCAAAACATCTGCAAGAGCTGATTGCAGGTATGGATAAACTTGATTGGTACGGCTCTAGCCGTGAAGACTTCGGTGACATGTATGAAGGCTTGCTAGAGAAAAACGCAGGCGAAACCAAATCTGGCGCAGGCCAGTACTTTACGCCACGTCCGCTTATCGACACCATGACCGCGTTACTTCAACCAACATTTGGCGAAGTCATTCAAGATCCAGCCTCAGGTACGGCGGGTTTCTTGATTTCGGCAGACCGCTTCATTAAACACGAAACAGATGATCTCGATGATCTCAGCCAGCCACAAATCGAATTCCAACAGCGCCAAGCATTCCAAGGTATTGAATTGGTTTCAGGCACACGCCGTCTTGCCCTAATGAACTGTTTATTGCACGACATTGAAGGGCCAGAAAACAGTGAAGGGCCAATCATGCTCGGTAACACCCTAAGTGGCGATGGTGAAACCTTAGCGCCTGCGGATGTTATTCTAACAAACCCTCCGTTTGGTAGCGCGAAAGGGGCAGGGGTGAGCCGTGAATTCACCCACATGACACAAAATAAACAGCTCGCCTTTATGCAGCACATCTATACCAACCTAAAACCGGGTGGCCGTGCGGCAGTTGTTATTCCTGATAACGTGTTGTTTGAATCAGGCGCAGGCACGCGCATACGCCAAGACTTAATGGACAAGTGTAACCTGCACACTATCTTGCGCTTGCCAACGGGTATTTTCTACGCGCAGGGCGTGAAAACCAACGTGTTGTTTTTCCAAAAAGGCACACCAGAGAATCCAGCTCAGGACAAAGGCTGTACTAAAGAGACGTGGGTATTCGATATGCGTACCAACATGAACAGCTTTGGTAAGCGCACACCACTGACCGAAAAGCACTTTGAAGCATTCATCAATGCTTATGGCGCAGATAAAAACGGCCAATCAGCTCGTGAAGAAGGTGTTTACGAGACTCTGGGCAACATCTTTGCCGAAGGTGAAGAAGCGGTAGAACACGTAATCGAAAACGCTCGCTTCCGCAAGTTCAGTCGTGACTACATTCGTGACCAAAAAGGCGACAGCCTAGATATCTCTTGGTTAAAAGACCTAGCAGCCACCAGCGCAGAAAACCTGCCAGAACCAGAAGTGCTAGCTGGTGAAGCAATGGCAGAGCTGACGGAAGCCATGTCTGAAATTTACCAGTTAATGCAAGCACTTGGCGCGAATGATGAAGCGGAAGGGCAAAAACAGTTACTTGAAGAAGCCTTTGGTTTGGCAGAAAAGCCGGAGGCAGAGTAATGAGTGAATTGCCGAAGGGTTGGAGAGGAACTCTTTTAAATGGAGTAGTAGACAAGATTGTAGGAGGAGGGACACCAAGTAAATCGGTTCCTTCTTACTATGAAGGTAATATCCCATGGATGACAGTGAAGGATATGAACAAGTCGTATCTTACGGACACCATCGATCATATTACCCAAGAAGCTATCGATAATAGTAGTACCAATGTTATTCCTGCTGGAACTCCGATTATTGCTACTCGTATGAGTTTAGGGAAAATAGTCCGTGCAAGTTTTGATTCTGCGATTAATCAAGATTTGAAGGCCTTGTTCGTTAATAGAGAAGTAGACGATTACTATTTCGAATATTGGTACCGTTCTCAAGGATTGAAAATTGAGTCGTTGGGTACTGGAACTACAGTCAAAGGGGTTAGGCTAGAAGTCATCAATGCTCTAGAATTTCCACTTGCCCCACTAGCCGAGCAAAAACGCATCGTTGAAAAACTCGATGAGGTATTGGCACAGGTCGACACCATCAAAGCCCGCCTAGATGGCATCCCAGATTTGCTAAAACGCTTCCGCCAATCGGTACTTGCTTCTGCGGTGTCGGGGAAGTTGACGGAAGAGTGGCGTGTTGCCGGGTCTGAGCCTTTCGGCAATCAGGTGAAATTAGGTGAGTTATTGAAAGATGGCCCACAAAATGGGCTTTACAAACCTTCTCGTTTCTATGGTAACGGTACAAAAATCTTCCGAATTGATAGTTTTTATGATGGAGAGCTAGTTGATTGGGAAACAATTAAGCGTGTCGACCTAGAAGATCAAGAAGCTGATAAATACAGAGTTAATGTTGATGATGTTTTAGTTAACCGTGTAAATAGTATCGAGTATTTAGGTAAGTGCGCTTTAGTGCGAGAGTTACCAGAAAACGCTGTTTTTGAAAGCAACATTATGCGCATGTCAATTGATACAGAAAAAGCCTTACCAGCATTCGCAACTACTTTTTTGAGAAGTATTGTTGGTCTTCAAGAGCTGAGGAAAAATGCGAAATTGGCAGTGAATCAGGCAAGTATCAATCAAACTGATGTGAAAAATTGCTTGTTACAATTACCTAAGATAGAAGAACAAAAAGAAATCGTCCGCCTCGTCGACCAATATTTCGCTTTCGCTGACACCATCGAAGCGCAAGTAAAAAAAGCGCAGGCGAGGGTAGATAACCTCACCCAAAGCATCTTGGCCAAAGCCTTCCGTGGTGAGCTGGTGGCGCAAGACCCAACCGATGAGCCTGCCGACAAACTGCTAGCGCGTATTGCCGAAGCCCGTAAAGAGGCCGAAGCTCTAGCCAAGGCAGCCAAAAAAGCCGAGGCAGCGAGAAAGAAGGCTGAAAAAGCCAAAGCAAAAGGCTAAGCGTTTAAAACTTGATAAGCGGCTAAGGTAGGTTCACTGCCTTAGCCGTTGTTTTATCCAATGCTCGCTCATTTAGAATCGATTCATGGAGCAATGGTAATAACGATTATTCCAAAACTCAGATAACGATTATTTATACTTAGCGCCGTCGTATATTGAAATCGGAAATGATGAATGAAAAAAGTAATATTCACCGCCCTAATCGCTATGTTCAGCACGTTAGCTTTGGCAGAAGACCCGACGGAATCGCGCATTACTGGGCCAGACAATTCCGCCATTAATGCTATGGCGGCTCTTATTGGATTGTCTGGCGTGTGTGAAGAAAGGGGCCTCTACGTCACTGAATTTATGATTGAGGCTCTATTAGAGCATGGTGAACAAGAATATGGTCGTTTCCTCTACTCTGAGTTTTTCTCTGCAAAGGTGAAAAGTTGGGAGCAATCGGCACGCAATCAAGAGAACATTAGCAATGAGTGCCTTAACTTTGCGACTCAATTTAACGTAGGGCTAAACAGCGATTAGTGGCGATTTTGTTGGCAATTCTTGGTTCAAAAAGAGTCGCTAGCCGCCCATATAAAGGTTTTGTCTTCACGTTTTCTCAATGCAACTCAATAAACTCTATTTTTATAAGCTTATTAACCGTTTAGAACTACCGACTTAAGGTAGGATTTCAGTGACGCTTATTTAAGTAAGCTCATTGTTTCAATAGGTAGAATTATGACACCATCAGACCACGCACGCTCTTCGTCAATCAAGGGAACGCTTTCTTTAAAAAGCACTCGTTCTTCAAAAAAGGCGCTCTCCCCAAAAGGCAACTTCTCTTCAAGTGACACCTTCTCTTCAAGTGGTGCTCTCTCTGTAGGCCGATGGCTGACTGATTTTATATCGAAACGCAGCGCTAATTTGCAAACACCTAACTCTGCTGATGGGTTGTACCAATACCACATGACAGGCCAAGAGTATGTATCACTAAAAGATCTGCTCAGTAGCAGTACAAATTTTGCAGTGAAAAATACGTTCTCAAAAGAGTGGTGTGGCGCCTTTGTATTGTATGGCGCAGAGTGGTTTCGCCGCGAGTATACCCGTGATTGGAGTTGGCAGCCGATTTTTGAAAGCTTAGGTTTTGAGCTGACCCCGGCACAAGTGAGTGATGTGGTAACAAAGGGCGTGACGGTTTATTGGAAAAAACCGTTGGCTCGCTTTGGTGCTAACCATAACGATTATGTTGGATCAGTGTTTAGGCAAGGTGGCTTACCATCCAACTTGCTCTCACTAGATGTTTATTCCCAGCAATCTAATCACTATCAAGATGCTTTCTTTACTATTTTTGAGCGTTTTCAAGAGGTTAAGTCCTTTGGTCGACGCGCTATTGATAGTCTCATTCGTACCCGAATCACCAGTTTTCCAGAAAACCTGCAATCGGATACGACAGTCACGCTCATCGCCAACATGGCGGATAAGCTCGATGCATTGGTGTATCAATTTGAATTAGACAGCCAAGCTAACCCAGCGCAATATTTGGATGAGCAGTTTCCTCGTTGGCGTGAGAGCTTTCCACTGCCGTTGGAAGATGAAACTGGCTCGGCATTTTTAAGCCAACTGTTATCTACAGCGTCGAAAGAGGTGAGCAAAGTTGCCCGTGTTCGAAAGCAGCTACAGTGTCATCACTTTGCTTCTTTTGCTAACCAAGCCATCTATTCTCGGATCACGTTACCGCATCAATGTCGTTTCGATATTTCAAAAGAGAACGTGACATCAAGTCGTGTTGATCTTGCTGTGTACGAAGGCGACAACCAGATAGCGTCGTTAGGAACGGGCTTTGCTCAGTTTTCTGATGTAAGTGATAGTCAATCTGCACGCGGTGATGCGAACGAGTTAGAACGCGGAATGCGTGTTCGCATGCGTAACCCTATGGTTGAGATTCGCCGAAATAATCCAAGCAGTGAACTGTATATCGTTGCTATGCAGGCGGGTTGTCGATTAGGTGAAATTCGCTTATCGAACAGCTCTGTCGATGTTGGTGAGTCACCGTTAACCTTGGTTGAAAGTGGAGATAAGTGGGCGATACTGAGTCAATCGACGTTCACCACCAATAAATCAAATCTTGCGGTCATCTTACCTGAGGGAGCCACGATCGCCTCAGTGTATGGTCAGTTAAAGCAAGCCGAATTTACCTTTGGCACTTTGCCTGTGCACTTGTTTGAAGGCCAGTGTGAGGTGGTTTCTGGTGAATCAGAGCGATATGTTCTTACCTCCAGCTCTAACGACTTTGATGCAGGAGACCACACCCTAAGAGGCGAACAGCTGAAATATAAAACGGTTCCGCCATTGGTGTTTAAGGGCGTCCCATCTGTGGTTGCAAACAGAACGCAAGCTAACGAACTTAGTGAATTATGCAGTGAATCAACAGTAGACATATTTCTCAATAACGCCTCGTTAAGCGCTATGAGTTTGGGCGAGTGCTATGGACGCCAATTACTGACCGCTAAAGATAACACGGGTTTAGTACAGCTGAAAAAGCGCATCGGTATTTTACCGAAAGACTTTGATATCGAGATTCAAAATGGCGATAAACCTAATGAAGGGTTTATCCGATTACATACAGTATCCCCTTGTACTTGTAAGCTACTGAGTGAAGGCGTTGAGCTTGTATCAATGAAGAGTAAAAATGGAGCGAAAGAGCTTCATGTTATGGCGGCAGGTAAACCACCCGCAAAAATAAAATTAGAAGTACAGGCCAGCTTGCTATCCAAACCGATAGTCATTGAAGTGCCTTTCCCTGCAAAAGGGGCGGTGGCTTACAGCCAATCAGGCCGCTCTCTAGCACCAAGGCTAGCGGTTGATGATCTATTGGGTAGCCGATTGTTTTTATTCTCTACGCACGGTATGCCAGCCACTTTTCAGCTTGAAGCGGTGTTAAGCGCGAAAGGACGCAGAAATGCAAATCGACAGCTATCTCCTTATTTTCGTTGGAACTACAAAGTGACAAATCAACCTATTGAAGTGAGCCTATACAGCATCAAAGGGTCGATATTAGAGCTGCTTTCAATGACTGAAAGTTTAGACAGCGAAGTGGAATTGAGAGTCACGGGGCCTGGGCGAAGCTTGAGTTATGTGGTGAGCCATTTCTCTACTAACTTAGAGCATGATCGCGGTGAAAATACGGTCGGAATTCGCTCAACGGTCGTCACCGATGCTAGCCAAGTGAGCCCCGTGCTTATGTCGCTGTCGAACCCTGAACAAAAGGTATTGCCTTTGGTAAGCCGAGTGAGTGAAGGGGTAGAAACAGGAGAATTTGATTTACCTGATTTTCTATTAACGGACTCTCTTTTATCTGATCCGGATAACCAGGGGCCGTGGCTAGTGATACCGAATGAATCGGTGGACGGGTCGTCTGATGTCGCCTTCCGCGCTAAGTTTTTTGCGGGTAAATCGAATGAACGAGTAGGCGAGGTCACCACCCTTCAAAAAGCATCTCAGCTGTTTCACCCACGCTTTGAGCCAAATGTCATTGCTGACGTGATTACGCAGATGGCGAACGACTGGACACACAGTGGTTGGGCTTATCTCGACGCCACAAATAAAAACTATGGCTACTTACCGATGTCGACCTTTGAGGTGTGGCGTCATTTAGTTCGTGATTATCGTGCCCTTGCTGTCGCACTGTTCCGTTTGGAATTTAATCAGAAGTGGGTATCGCAACTAGAGTCTGAGTTGCCGCTGTTGTGGGAGCAGATTTCGATAGCAGATTGGCAGCATGCGATCTCGCTGTCTAAATCGACACTGACTGCGGTTGGTATTGACACTTCTATGGTTGAGCAGTTGGTTAAGCAGCAAGTAGAAAAGCTTGGCGATGTCGTTCCTATTTTAAATGATGCTTCAATTAAAGATCTACTGCTCACGGGCAAAGTAAACAACATTCCTGCGCCAATCATTCAAATTATGTTGCAGGGGTGGTATCAAGATCTATTGCATACCCACAGCGAAGACGATGAGTGGCCAACGGAGTTTGGACAAGAGCTTAGTATGTGGTGCCAGAACTTAAAACTGCTTCCATTTGACTTTAAACCCAATGCAGGGTTTCAATCAGGTGTGGTTTATTGGCCTATTTTTGCAGCAGCGATTGCTTGTGGAAAAGTACCCAAAGAGCTTTTAGAGCATTTCCCTGTGGAAGCGGTGTTTCATCTTCGAAAATTACGCGACTTTGATCGTGACTGGTTTGAGCCAGTATACCGTTTGTTTGTCACTATTTTTTCTAATCTCGCTAAATAAGGATCTGTTATGACGCGTTATTTTACTGATTTGGTAGAGCAGTCTATCTCACGAGCGAAAGAGTCTACCCTCAGCGTTTTAGGCATTACCGATCCTATTTTACGTAATCATTTAAGCGAGATTATGTCTTCAGAGTGTGGGCAAGAGAACGCGTTTCTTGCTCCACCATTGTTTGAGCACACGTTCGGTTGGGAATATGCGACACCAAAAGTCAAAGATCTAGAAGGAAGCTTATTGTCAAAAGCGGTCATTAACGCTTTGGATGATAAATCCAATGATCGCTACCGCTTTGAAGCTGGTTTCAACCCTTTCAAGCACCAGTTAACCGCGTGGCAAACGTTGCTTGATGAAAAACCACACTCAGCCATTGTAACTTCAGGTACGGGCTCTGGTAAAACCGAGTGTTTTATGGTGCCAGTACTGGAAGATCTCTACCGTGAACAGCAGCGAACGCAAGCTCCGTTGGTGGGGGTAAGAGCGCTGTTTCTTTATCCTTTAAATGCCCTGATTAACTCTCAACAAGAACGTTTAGACGCTTGGACGAAGCACTTCGGTAACAACATTCGCTATTGTCTGTATAACGGCAATACAGAGAACAGCGAAAATAAGATGCGTAAAGCGCAAAGTGAAAGAGGCAATGAGGTTCATTCTCGAGAGCTAATGCGTAAAGAGCCTGCACCGATTATCGTAACAAACGGAACAATGCTTGAGTACATGCTAGTGAGGCAAATTGATGCGCCAATCATTGAGCGCTCAAAACAGGAAAAATCACTGCGTTGGATAGTGCTCGATGAAGCGCATACTTATGTGGGCTCACAAGCTGCCGAGTTATCTTTGCAACTTCGCCGAGTATTACAAGCGTTTGGTGTGGAAGCTAAAAACGTCCGCTTTGTCGCCACGTCAGCGACCATTGCTGATGCTAATGCAAACGAACAACTTCAAGAGTATTTATCAAAACTTGCGGATGTACCGAAAGAGCAGATAAAGGTGATCGGTGGTCGTCGAGTCATACCAGAGCTTGATTTTGTTGAAAACGAGCCATTAACGCTTAACGAGCTTGAAGCGATGGAGCCTGAAGGTGAAGTGGCTAAAAAACGCGATCCTGAAGTCTCTAAAGATCGTTATTTGGCGCTTCAAGGGAGTCGGTATGCTCATGCACTTCGTGAGACCATCGTCAGTAGCGCATCACCTTTAACGTTATTAGAAATCAATAAGAAAACGGCACAGAAGTCGGGCAATCCAACGATTAGTCAGCACGAATTATTACGTTGGCTCGATCTGCTTACAGGAACAAAAAAAGACCCGAAGTCTGAAGCGTTCTTGAAGCTACGTGCACACTTTTTTCAGCGTATGACCAATGGCTTATGGTCTTGCATTGATAGTAATTGTCGCTGCAAAACAGGTACGGAGCTGGAAAAAGGCTGGCCGTTTGGTTATGTGTATTCAGTACAGAGGCAAAAGTGTGATTGTGGTGCGCCTGTATTGGAGCTGAGCTTCTGCTTAGAGTGTAATGAGCCTCACCTAATGGGCTTAGACAAAAAAGGTAAGTTACTACAGTGGAACGGCAGTGCGGGTGATGAGTTTTCTCTTCAGCAAGACTTATCCGAAGAACAGGATGTTGAAATTCAGCAGCTTGATGACAGTGCTCGCTTTCCTGAGATGTTTGGCTCTAAACAAGATGAAGAGGGTTTTTATAGCTCAATTAATATCAGTAAAGATGGGGTAATTGGGTCAGTAGAACCTGGCTATTCTCTGATGTTTGATTATGCTAAACAGCAGTCGTGCTGTGGTTGTAATTTTGAAGGTTATAACCAAGGTTCTCCATTTCGTAGAGCGATGTTGGGTGCACCATTTTACATTGCTAACGTTGTTCCTACCTTATTGGAGTTCTGCCCAGATATTTCCACTTCCGGTGCTGAAGGGCCACAGTCACTACCTGCACGAGGCCGACGTTTGATCACGTTTACCGACAGCAGGCAGGGCACAGCGCGTTTATCGGTTCGTATGCAGCAAGAGGCCGAACGCTCAAAGTTACGTGGTTCTGTGGTAGAGGTATTACGTGAAAGGCAACTTGATCAGCCTGTCAGTAATGACCAACCTGCAGAAGGCGTCACAAGCGAAGATTTACTTGCTCAAGCAGCGACACTTCGCGCAATGGGTATGAATGACCCAGCCGAGTTACTAGAGCTAAAAGCAAAGGCCCTTAGCAGTGGTGGGGCTGCGCTCAAACTCGTGGAAATTCCTTGGGATGAAATGGTCACCGAATTAGCCAAAATGAGTGATTTCAATGGCGCGATGTTCCAATACAACCAGTACCTATCACCGGAAATCTTTAAGACCTCTGATGGCAGTACCAAACTTGCCGATATGCTGCTTTTTAGAGAGTTTTCTCGTCGCCCTAAAAGACAAAATAACTCAGAGACTCAGGGCATGGTTAAAGTCAATTATTTTGGTCTTGATAAGATCAAAAGCAGCCCGGCACATTGGGAAGACTACGGCTACACGCTAGAAGATTGGTTAGATTTTGTGAAAGTGTCACTCGATTTCTTTGTTCGAGAAAATAACTACTTGCGACTCGAAGAAGGTGGCTGGCTTAAATGGGTGGGGAGCCGTTTTGCCTCGAAAGCGCTGCGCAATCCAGATTCAGATGAAGCGAATGAAGGCCGTGTGAAAAAATGGCCGCAGATCCGCAGTGCTAATCATAATCGACTGGTTAAACTGCTCACCGCGACTTCGACGATTGATGCAAGCTCATCAAAGGGTCGAGACATCATTAACGCATGGCTCACCGCTGTATGGCGTGACTTAACCATTAATGCTCGTATTTTGTCGGCGGATAACAACCGATTTGCTCTGGATCGTAAAAAATTCACCTTCTCGTTCATCGATAAAGTGTTTGTTTGCCCCGTTACCAACAAGTTAATCGACACGACGTTCAAAGGCATCTCTCCATACTTGCCTCGTAAAGTCGAAGACATTAGTCAGTACCAATGTATTGAGGTTGATTTTCCCTGTGTGTGGGAAGTCGATGCTAAGCAATTCGATTTCCAAAAAGGCTTAAAACATATTCGTAGTACTATAGCGGATGACCCAAAGGTTCAGTATTTACGTGAACACAATTTGTGGACGGATATTAATGACCGAGCAATAGAAGGCGGGCTGTATTATCGAACCGCTGAACACTCGGCGCAGCAAAGTGCCGATCGCCTGAATGAGTACGAAAAGTTATTTAAATTAGGGAAGATTAACGTTCTAAACTGTTCGACCACAATGGAGATGGGGGTTGATATCGGCGGTATTAGTGCGGTCGTGATGAATAACGTACCACCCCATCCTGCAAACTATTTGCAACGAGCAGGGCGTGCAGGCCGAAGCAAGGAGTCACGAGCAATTTCTTATACTTTGTGTAAAGGAAATCCACATGACCAACAAGTGTTTCAGCAACCAGATTGGCCGTTTGTCACGCAAATTCCAGCACCATATGTGGCGTTTAACTCTCAGCGATTGATACAGCGTCATGTCAATTCATTATTACTGTCTCTGTTTTTGAAAACTCAAATAGGCTCAACGACTAAGGAGACAACATCCTTGAATTTGGAGTGGTTCTACTTACCACAAGGAAGTTCTATCTGTGATGCGCTGTTAACTTGGCTAGAGAGCGATGGAGCTTTGTTTGATAGTGACGTATCGGCTTTGATTAGAGGGACTGGGCTTGCGGGAACTCAACCTAGCATTTTACGATCTAATGCCGCTGAGGTTATCAAGAAGCTAAGAGAAACATGGTTTGTTGATTACAACTATATTACGAGTGAGTTGAAGGGCATTGATAGTGATATCCCTTACGCTTATCGCCTAAATATTGAAAAAGTTAGACTAGGGCAAGAGTACTTATTAAGAGAGCTTGCTTCAAAAGCATTTCTACCAGGTTACGGTTTCCCAACGGATGTGGTGAACTTTGATAATAATAATATTGAAGACTTCATTCGAGAAAAGCAAAGAAAAGAGAAAAAAGGCAATGAGCGTGAGGATAACGTTTCTCGATTTAGAGGTTTACCAAGTCGTAACCTAGCTGTTGCGATTCGTGAATACTCCCCAGGTTCAGAAATTGTATTAGATGGACGCGTGTTCCGTTCTGGAGGCGTGACACTGCATTGGCATAATGCCTCTGATTCGGGCGTCAATGAAGCGCAAAAATTTGACATGGCGTGGCGTTGTGATGCTTGTGGTCAAACGGGTTATGAAGAGACGGTGTCAGCCTCTTCTTTAGATATGAAGTGTACGAACTCTTTGTGTGGCGCACCGATAAAAAGTAAGCACATTAGGCAGGTATTACAGCCAACAGGTTTTGCAACAGACTTTTATCATGGGCCTTCAAATGATATTTCGATGCAAAAATACATCCCAGTTGAAGATGCATGGGTATCGACAGGAGACGCCAATCATATCGATCTACCTAATAGCGCAATGGGATATATGACCTCCACCGCTGATGGTACTGTGTTCAACCATTCATCGGGAGAGCAGGGTAAAGGGTATGCTCTTTGTATGACGTGTGGGCGCGCTGAATCTCTCACTAAAAACGGTGATTATCCGAAGTTACTCAATCCTAGCGAGCCTCATCGCCCTTTAAAAGCGGTGAAGAAAGATAAGAAAGGGGACGGGAAGATTAACTGCGATGGCTCTGCTACGGTAATGAAAGGTATTCATCTTGGGTGTCATTCAAAAACGGACGTCTTCGAGCTTGTGTTAACGCACCCTGAAAGAAATGAGTATATTGACGACACCACTGAAGGGCGCATAATCGCGACAACGTTGGCAATCTCTCTTCGCTCGGCATTGGCTAATCAGTTAGGGATTTCAACTTCGGAAATAGGTTATGCGATTAGGCCGGCTATTATTGAAGGAAGTACCTCAGCGCTTGTCATACAGCTGTATGATTCGATATCAGGTGGAGCAGGCTTTTCTAGCTCAGCTAATCAATATATTCAGGCGATTCTGAATAAAATGGTCGAAGGGTTAAATTGTGATCACTGTGAAAGTGGTTGTAGTGACTGCCTTTTAGAGTCTGATACCCGTTATGACATTGACAATATAGATACACAGTTAGCTAGAGATTGGTTAGGTACCGATTTCACTCTGCACAATGAAGTGCCAGAAGCGTTAAGATCTTTTGTAGGGGCGGTTTATCAACCCACGTCGGTATCAGCTGCAATCAGAAACCAAATCAACCATGGTGCAGATGGGTTAACTGTATGGCTGAGTGAAGATGAATCGGAGTGGGATCTTACCCATCCTAATTTCAAACGTTCGATCATTACCTATCTAACTTCAGATGAATTAAATGTAACGATAGTTATTCCTCATGAAGACATTGCAGAGGAAACGAAAGAAGATTTGTGGACGTTACAAACACTTGGTGCTCGAATTGCTATTGGCAAACAAACCAAGCCCCAAATTGTTGCTCAATTGAACAATGGCGAAAATATAGTGACCATCGCAAGTTCAGAGATCGAAAACTCTGAGCCAGGTCAGCAATGGCATACTGCGAATGGCATTGTGGTTTTGACTAAACAAGAGCCATTAGAAACAAGTGAAACGTTTAAAGTCGTACTAGAGTCCACTTCTGTTGGCGTAGCATCGAATTTAGCCGATACAATTGAAATAGTAAGCCAATTCAATGGCAAGCTTAGTTCATTTGGCGCTGCCTTTTGGAAGAGAATCCTGGGTAGTAATTTTGATCTAGGAAACTTCTTATCTAATGAAGAGATAGTGGCAGTTAAATATAGCGACCGTTATATTCAAAGCCCTTCATCAATGTTGATGATTACTCAACTGTTAGGGTTTATTTGCCAAGGAACAAAAACAATCACGTCACTGGTCATTGAGACGCTCTATCATGAAAAGCAAACGATGGGAAATTACCTGCACCATGACTGGCAAGATAAAGATGAGTTTATTGAAGCTTACGAAAAGTGGATCGAACATAAAGTCTCTATAAAGCCTAAGGTTACCTGCCATGACAAGCGTTCTGATATCGCTCATAGACGATTGCTAACGCTGGAATTAGAATCAGGTAAAGAGCTGGTATTTAAGCTTGATCAAGGTGTTGGCTATTGGCAATTACGTGAAGAAAACTCAAAGTTCTCTACCGTTAAACATAATTTCCATTCTGATGTAGTTCCTCAGCTGGCAGCACTCGATTCTTTAGAAAAGACGTTGATTGTTAAAAACAGCGAATCTTGGTCTACCGATGTAACTTATCAAATTAGATAAGTTCACTCTTTAGTGCGCATACCAACCTGGTGCGCACTTCTTCGTCAGTTCATTAATAATTCATTAATCAAACGTCTGATGTTCCGTTATATGATGAGCTTAAGCCAATCGTAGCCATTTATCGAATTTCGTACGTCTTTATCACAAGCTTATAAACCTCATATCAGTTTCTTTCGAGTTTATTATCGCCTCACTAACGAAGCCCTATTAGATATGTACTGAAAGGAATATCTAGTTTGGAATAAACCATATTCCTAGAGAACCAGGAATAGGAATGGCAATATTCCCTGAGCGGATTGCTTGGTTCCTATTCATTCAAGGTGTGTATCTACCTGCGTGGGTGAGAGTCTAATTGTCCAGCGCTAGATAATCCAAACGGGCTCTAGTAATAAATTCTGCCTATGGAGTTATAGGGGATGCTAATTGAACAGGGATGTAGGAAATAAAGTATTAATTCGGGGTTAGATAACCAATAAGAGTTAGGAGCTCTTGAACAATGAGTACGGACACTCTTGATTATTAAAGAGAACTAATATGAAAAAGCTGTTAATAGCTGGGCTAATTTCCTTTACATCTATTACTGCCTTTGCATCAGATTGGGACAATTTAACGCCCAGAGAGCAAGCGGATGTCGCACGTGAAGTAACACTACAATTGTCATCACTTAACGGTATGAAGATTGATGAGATAACAACTGTAGGGGCAGTATTTATGGCCAGCAATACCATTCACTATAAGATGGTTATTGATAAGGACTATTACGGTAACACTATTGAACAAATCAAGACCTTTGTCCCTGAGATGTACGCAATTGATCTAAAGAATGCTTGCACTAACCCGGATGTGCTAAAAGGACTGACTTTTGGTATGGCTACCAAGTACACATACTCAACAGTTCAAGGAGAGTTTCTTGGGCAATACAGCTTTACCATCGCCAACTGTAAATAATCAGATAATTTAAACTCACTGTTTTAACAAGCCTGTCACATTCAATGTGAAATTAAGTAAGAGAAAAACATAATGAAAATATTAGACCTTAAAATTAATCGTCTTGCCCACCTTGGCCTACGTTTTGTAGATGGATTTATAGTAGCTTTTGGCTCGCTTTACATAATGAATGAAATGCAGGGACAAGTATTATCTATCGTTGTTATGGGTGCTGCGATGAGTGCTTTCTCTGGTTTGAATGTCCTATGGAGATGTAATTCTATTAACGGGGAACGTAACGTTTCTACCATGCTATTTGGGGCGATTGTATCATCTATAACATTCTACGCCTTGTGGTATGGACACGAAGCACTAAATGGCATGGTCATGCTTTTTAATGTTCTGTTTGGTTTGTACCTATTGTTCGCACCAGCTAAGAAGTAACGTCACTAGGCCCTGTTGATCTTTCGAGATGATTTTTGCAGTAGTTTGTGGGTTCTTTGTACAAGGCAGAGGTTATGATATGTAGCTAGCCTACATGATCTACCATGACAAATGTGCACATAATGACGAACTAGACTTTTATTTTAGTGAAACTGCTAGAGCATATAAAAAAGCAGTTAATTAGAGTCATTTTCATAGCTCAAAAATTTTACAAAAGAGATTCAATATGAACACCATTAAATCGATTTGGAAAGATTCAACGATCACCCGTACAACCTACAACCTGTTTACCTTGTTTAGCCTAATATTACTTGCTGTCGCGTTTATATCACTCGTTATTGTTAATGAGGGTATCTTGCTTCTATGGCTTCCAGTGGGTATTGCTGTAACCGTTCTTAGCATTATGGCTATGTGGAAACGATCTAGAGATATCACTGAGAACACGGGCATGGGCGTAGTGATTTTTGTTATTGTTATTGCTTTAAATAGCTTTACAGGTGTTGTTGGTACTCTGATTTTGATGTGTGTTCCGTCTCACTCAAAGACATTAGTGAGTGATATCTAAACACTAATCGAAATATGTGTTAGAAATCTAGAGTTGAGACTTCTTTAAATACAACGAACAACGAATTAGAAAAGAAAGTTATATATGCCAAATACTGAAATTGATATTGAAGAACTAAAAGCTAGCCAAGCAACATGGAATGAATTCTTAGAAGCTTGGCCATTTGAACGAGTGAAAACAATGACCCTTGAGGAATATAGCAACCCAGGGGGCAATAATTCGTTTAGTTATTGGATTGAATTTGGCACAACAAACTTGGGCTCAATTAAAGGTGGAGACTCTAGTAAATTCGGTATTTATCGCCGAAAAAACGAACCAAAAGGTGAGCGCAGTCATATCATCCATGGAGAGGAATATAGCTGGAAAAAGAACCTTGGGAATAGTGAAGAGGAGGTGTTTCAGCGTATTAAATCTCAGCTAATTGAGGTAATAGTAGCTGTAAAGTCTGGCGACCTCGATGTTATACAGCAGTCACCGCTACCTAATACGATCAAATGGAAGACAGCGTTTTTATATCAAGACCAAAGTGCACCTAGTGTGCTTGCTATCTTTAAGGAAGCAGTTTTCCAGCGGGCATGTAGAAGCTCAACAGTTACGGTAGCTCAAGCAAATCGCGAATTAATGTCCAAAAAGCCTGACAACGTTGATGCTGCAAGTTATAGCTATCATGTGTGGTATTCAAATCAACCGCCGAAAAATGAAATTATTGAGCAATTAAAAGAGCATTTAACATTGGATATTCTTGAAGGAATGAACAATGAGAAGCTTGAGCTCCTTCATAAGTTAACTGAACTTGCTAACGAGTTGTCACTTGATATCTACCCAACAGCAAAGAGTGATCAACTTAAAATTGGCCGTCAAGAGAAGCCGATTCAAGACAAAGCGACTGCCTCTTTCGCCATTATCAACTTCTCAAAGAGAAATATTAAAATTGCTATTGGTGAGCGAAGAGAAAATCTCACACTAGCGTTGATGGAAGACTTAGAGCAAATGATGTCTGAGTTCTCAGAGGATAATCCAACTGAACGACTTGGTTATTGGCCATCTGATTATGGGCAAGAGGAACTATCTTTGAAAACAGAAAGCGGAGAGGTTGAACGCATGGATAGCATAGCAAATGAGCTTTTATTGCCAATGAATCAAATTCTTTATGGGCCACCTGGAACGGGTAAAACTTATCATTTACAACAGATAGAAAAAACATATATCAGCGATACTCCTCACGACGAGCCGTTGAATAGACGTTATAGCATGACAACGTTCCATCAGAGTTATGGTTATGAAGAGTTTATTGAGGGGATAAAGGCTGAGACAGATGAGAACGGTAACATTAGTTATTCTGTTTCTCCTGGGGTATTCCTTAAGCTATGCCAACGTGCCGAAAAAGACCCTAACCACCGATATGCAATTTTTATTGATGAAATTAATCGAGGAAATATCTCTAAAATCTTTGGTGAACTTATTTCACTAATTGAGCTTGATAAGCGCTCAGGCTGTGACAATGCAATGTCTATTAAGCTGACTTATAGCGGAAAAGAATTTAGTGTACCTGCCAACGTTGACATTATCGGTACTATGAACACAGCTGACCGTTCGTTAGCGATGATGGACACAGCATTACGCCGTCGTTTTGATTTTGTTGAAATGATGCCAAAACCGGAGTTACTTGAAGGCTGCGATGTGAAAGGCATCAATCTAGAGCGACTTTTGATTGTTTTAAACCAGCGTATCGAAATACTTTACGATCGTGAGCACATGCTTGGGCATGCTTTCTTTATGCCAGTAAAGAAAACACTTGAAGAGCAGGGCGAAGAGCAGGCATTTGAAGCCCTAGAATTAGTATTTAAAAACAAGATTATCCCACTACTAGAAGAGTACTTTTTTGAAGATTGGGAGAAAATTCGTTTAGTGTTGGCCGACAACCAAAAACAGTCACATCCACAATTACAGTTTGTGAAGAAAATTGAATTGAAGAATTCGGATTTAAATGACTTGTTTGGTCAGAATCACCAACTAGATCAGTATGGACAAACGCAAGAACGCTATTTACTTGCTAAACCAGGTGAAACGGTATGGAGTCAGCCTAATAGCTATATCGGCGTATATGAAGGAGACTCTTTAGTTTCAGAGACTTTAGAAAAAAACGATGAAGAGCCTAGTTCTACTGATTCAGGTGAAATGTAACTCATGCATGCAACTGTATTTGAATATGGCTGTTTGTGTAGTGAAGCAGAAGGGAAGGTTTATGGTTTTACCCTTATTTCCCCAGAGAGCTTCGAGTATTTGGAACAGCTTTGCCTTGGCCCCAAAGAAAGAGAGATAGCTCAGCTTTTACAGCTTCGTGTTCGACATGGAATGAAAGTTTTACAGGTGAATAACTATGTTGGTGTATTACATACACCAACAGGAGAACAAATTGAGGTTTTACCAAAGGTAGGCAAGCGATCAGACTGCATCGTAAAGGGCGTTGACGAGTCTCGAGATATGCTGTTAACAATGTTAAAGCGCTTGGCCGATTTCCGATTTTTGGAGTCGTCGAACTCGAGTGTTCAGTCTCGAAAAATGCCTCTCCTTGACGTATTTATTGCTCAGTTTTTAGGTGCCGTTAATGATCTCGTTAAACGTGGATTAAAAAGTGACTATGTATCAGTTCAAGATAACCTAGCGTACCAGAAGGGTAAGTTGTTAGTCTCTAAGCAATTACGTCATAACGTTGTCAATAAGCACAAGTTTTATGTTGAGTATGATGAGTTTTTACAAGACCGGCCCGCGAATCGGCTTATTCGAACAGCCCTCCGAAAACTCAGCTCTCTAACCTTAGCGTCGCAAAATCAACGTTTATTGAGAGAGCTAGAGTTTACTTTTGCAGATGTTCCTTTTAGTACCTCAATAAAGCAGGATTTTATGCGTATTAAAGTGGACCGGGGTATGAGCTATTATCAAGCTCCTTTAGCATGGTCCAAGATCATTCTAGATGGTCTTTCTCCATTAAGTATGAAAGGTGATTCGGAGGCGTTGTCACTGCTTTTTCCTATGGAAGCGGTGTTTGAGAGTTACGTCGCCTCTGTGCTTCGTGATTCACTTCCAGATGGGTTTGAATTATCAACGCAAGCAAGATCTGAGTACCTAGTTTCACACAACAAGCGCTCCCAGTTCATGTTAAAGCCAGATCTCATTTTCACTAAGCCGGACAAAGTTCAAATCGTGCTTGATACCAAGTGGAAGTTGGTCGATGTGAACGCACACAATTATGGGTTATCTCAGTCTGATTTTTACCAGATGTTTGCATATGGTCATAAATACCTACCAAAAGAGGGGGGCGATTTAATCCTCATTTACCCAGCTCATGATGAGTTTGAAAAACCGGTTGAGCATAGCTTTGACTTTAGTGAGTCGTTAAAGTTGTGGGTTGTGCCATTTAAAATTGATGTATATGGAAAATGCAGGGTTATCTGGCCTGAGTCATTGTCCCCTTGTTGATTAGAATTCTTAAGCTTATGAAATCATTACAAAGCTGTAGCTAGGATACCATTTGGATCTAAGTGTTCTATAAATTTGATTATTTTCCTAGGAGTAAGCGATGAGTAATAAAAAGAGTGCCAACAAAGCTATTCTCAAGCGTTATGAAGAGACTATTGATCCAATTAATCAGCTTCATGTACAGCTATTCCCTGAAGAGTATGACTTTCACTACGACAGTAATGTAGAAATTAAGCAACGCGAAAAAGGTATTAACCCGATGAGTGAAGAATACCAAAAGGAAGTGAATCTTCGCCGTAAGTCTATGGGCGTAGAACCGTACATGGGTTGTGTGGGTGTGGGTGAAGTAGAAGGCCTAATCTCAAGTCAGCAGTATTGCCGAAACAAGCTTCAAAAATCAGTAGATAACTAAAAAGAGAAGAGATATATGTCATTTCGTTTTTTTCGCTCGTTTGGTGGCAGATGGCTGCGCTTCAACATTTCAAAACGAGGAGTGTCGTGTACCTTAGGTAAAAAAGGGTTAGCAACGGCAACATTGAATAGCAGAGGTCAAATTACAAAGAACATCAATACGCCTGTTCAAGGGCTTAGCTATCGAAAAACAACTTCACTTTCTAACGGTAAAACCTCACGCTCAAGCAAAGGACTAACTGATAAGCAATCGGCTAAATGTGATGCTCGTCCTTTTGGTACTCATAAGTATAACCGGCGAGAATTAGAAGCTTTGCACTTACAAGCAATCCAGAGAATCGCTAGATTAGAGGCTCAATTGGAAACTAACGAGCACTCATCTTTATAGCCTCCACCTAAACCTATAAGAACCGTCCCTTGTAAACTCGATTCGGAAGCACCAACAATGGCACTAATTGAACCAAAACACATCGACCTAATATTTACAGATCTAAAGCAGTATGGATTACGTGGCAATTCGGCCTTATGGCAGCTATTAAAGGAAGAGATAAGTGAGGTAGAGATAAATCTAACGAGCGACGGTCTTTTTACTTGGGTACATAACTTTACTAAGAAGCATGTAGTGGCTTCTTTGAGGTCAGAGTTTGAAGATAGGCGTATCAATTCACTTAATGAATACGTGATAGGAGTATATGGATATACAGGGAAACTAGAAGCATTACATGGCTTATATAATTTTGATGGTGGTTGCCGTAACAACAAAATTATGGAGCTAAGTTGGTTAGACGAGTTTGTAGAGACTCTTCTCACTAATGGTGATGTGGAACATGATATTCATGTAGAGGCTTTTAATCATGGTGGCATGTCCGGCGGCGGGTTTAATTTAGAATGCTGGAAATTGAGTATGTTGCCAACAATTAAAGATCGCTGCCGCCAAATAGAAGAAGGTTTAGAATTTCGCCATAGGAATGAAATAGACGAATTGTTGTTTATTGGGGATGTCCACGGGCAAGTCAATAAGCTCGATGAATTGCTCTCTCATTACGGTTGGGATGATGAGTCTGCGAAGCTGGTGTTTGTAGGTGATCTCATTGATAACTCGTTAGAGAGTGATGCTGACCATCGTTCACTTCTTAATAAAGTAAAAAAGTGGGTGGATGAAAAGAAAGCGTTTTGCCTTCTTGGTAATCATGAGTTCAATGCGATTGGATGGGCTTTACAAAAGGACGATGGTAGCTATTGTCGTGACCGCACTAAGACTGGCAACATCAAACAACACCAACTGTTTATTAAACAAGTTGGTGAAGACAGCGCTGAACATGAGAAATGGATTGAGTGGTTTAAAACGTTACCATTGTTCTTAAACTTTGGTGATATGGCGACTATTCATGCTTGCTGGCATAGTGAATCTATTCAGCGATTGCGCCCTTATCTAAACGTTGATAATTCGTTAAAAGAAGAGCATTGGTCTGATGCGTTCAATCGTGAACATGAGTTATACCAACTTATTGAAGTTTTGTTAAAAGGGCCAGAAGTAACGCTACCAGAGGGAAGTTCATTTTTAGATAAGAATGGTATTGAACGTAACCAGGTTCGTGTAGCTTGGTGGAAGAATTCCTACTCAGTAGGTAATTATCAAGATCTTGCCGTCGTATCGAAAGCGCAGAGAGAGTGCATACCGGCAGTTGCGCTAGCAAATGATTCTATGAAGTATAATCAGGCTCCACTAGTACCTGTTGTTATCGGTCACTACACATTAGAGCCAACACAGTTTCCTCAGACTTTAAGTGACAAAGTCGTTTGTGTAGATTTCAATGCCGCTAAGAACGGATACCCATTGGTTGGCCTTCCTACGTGGAGTGACTTCTCTGAAAATATTCAAGAAAATACAGACTTCTGCTTTGTTGGTGAACCAGCTCCAAGCAACTTAGTTAGCCGAGGAATCATGAATATGCTGAATGATAAGGTCAATAGCTTGCCTAAACGCATTCAGAACAGTGAATTTGAAACGTATGTATCTAAGGTACTGTTAGAAGAGTGGGATCCAATTGGAGTTCATGAACCAGATTATTTTGATAAAGATTTATCTGATGAGTACAGCGGCTATGAAGAAAGTGTCACTCGATTTGCACAGGCGGGTGATATCGAGTTAACGGCTGCATACCTAAAACTTACTGAACAGAATGTCATTGGTCTTGAAAGAGACGATGCTGATTACCGCTGCGCTAAAGTCGCATACAAGTTAATCGCTGAGTGGAGCAGTATGAAAGAGAAAGAAGATGACTTTTTGTTTTAAGGTGAATCTCAGTTTTGAACAAGTGATACTGATTATTTGAGTGTATACTTCGTTCGTCATAGTGCTGCATTTTCAAATTTAGAGCGTTTTCTGCTCTAAATTAAAGGTTGGAAATGCAGCATTAATGCAACATCAAAACTCAGAAAATTTGTCGAATCTACAATTTCTTGTCTTTTTTAGTTCGAATTTAGCTGCCAAAAAATGCGACCATAATTCGGTGAAAAATGTGCTTAAATGGCGTTATTTAGTAGGCGGGAAATAGCTATATCTCTAGTAACAGCTATCTCTTGAGTAAATAGTAAGCACAAGTAAACGTCTAACAAATTGTTCAAGAATGGTTCCCGACGTTTGGCATTTTCGGTGTGAATTGGCTTAAGTGGCTCTGGTACAATGGTTCAGTGTAGGGAGTAGGCACTGCTCACTGACTAATTTACGTTTTGTGGCTGTATCATGCAAGGTGCGCTAATCATTGAATGATACAAACCAGGGTTTAAATCTTCACACAGGCTAAAATAGCGTTTCCAGAGACCTCATCCCAAGGTACTATTTTCTCATAATCATGCTCGAAGATATGGACTTCGAAGTAAGGTTCAAGAATTTTTATCAACTCATCAAAACTGAAAGCAACCATTGAATGCTCATCATTCCATATTTGGGTTTCTTCAGTGGTTGCTTTTTCAATACTGAGCTTTAGCGACTGCTTATCACCATGACCGCAGTAATTCCAGCCAGATCGGAACGTGAATACATTGTTTTCTTGTTTCGCTGAGTGCTTTACAAATGAGTTATTGTCGATTTTGTTTTTGTCCACCACGTTAAAGCAGAAAATCCCACCAGACTTTAACGAGCGATGTACGCTTGTGATGCATTCTCTTAATTTTCCAATCCCATCGCTGTAGTGGATGGAATATAAGAAACAGGTAATTAAATCCAGTGGTTCAACTACATTAAATGCACTCATGTCTTGCAAAGAAAATTGCGCCTCAGGACAGCGAACTGTTGCTATATCAAGCATCGGTTGATTAATATCAAGACCACTACTTTGATAGCCGAAATCAATAAAATGACGGACATGTGGACCAGTTCCACAGGCCAAATCAAGGTGTGTGTTGCCATCGTTACCAAAAAGTTGGTGTAGCCTGCGAATGCAGTTGCTTTGAGCTTGGTAGTTGATGTCTGCACACATTAAATCGTAATAGCCTGAAAGGTCGGTATATAGGGCGTTGTCGGACATGTTATCCTGGTGGCATGAGCTGAAATATTTTGGGTGGCGCATTGTATACTAACTATTACGAAGCAGATATGACTATCTGCAGCCGTGATTAATATAGCAAACGCACCAAGCAAACGGCCAATGCCTAGCATTTTTGCTTATATTTACATAAGTGTAGTGATGGGGATCTACTTTTTAAAGGAAAAGTAACACATGGCTCGCGGTGTCGGCGTCGTTTTTATTATTGCGGGCTGTTACATGGGCGATGCGAGTCAGTGGGATACACTATTACCGGTAATATCACACATAACTATCACAACACGTCAAACAAGAAAAACGTCCTTAACGATCGTGATGTCGTTAAGATCGCTTTCTATTTATCTAGAAAAAGATGTATGTAGTAACAGGCTTAACTTGCTAAAGCTTGAGCATCCTGTTGTTTCAACACCTTGTGACCATCTTCTGTGACCCCACGCTTCCAGTAACTGCTGATGTAGATGCTCTCTTTGGCTACTTCCTTCTCGTTTCGGAAGTACTGTCTTAGCTCGCGCATGCTTTCAAATTCACATGCAGTCCACACTGAAACCTGACCGTTTAACCATTCTGTGTTGCGAACGGTTTGTGACAGGGATTCTGAGGTATCTTCTTCAACTAGCCAAGTGACTTTGATGCCTTTGGGTGCTTCAAGTTGTTGCTTGTCTGCTGCTGAGTTGATCTGAATGACAGCGTGACCCATTGATGTTTCTGGAAGCGTTTTCAGTTTTGCAGAAAGCGCAGGTAGGGACGTCATGTCTGCAACTAAGAAGAACCAGTCTGACTCTAAGTTAAGCCCCTGAATTAAACCTGGGCCAGCCACTGAAACTGTGTCACCCACTCTTGCGTTCATCGCCCATCTTGCAGCGAAGCCACATTGCAGATCTGTAGTTATGTGGCGTACGAAATCAACTTCAATCCACTTTTCTACTGGGTTGTATTGACGAATGGTGTAAGTGCGCATGGTTGGGCGCTCACCGTCATTCAGTTGGCTTAAGTCAGTCGTGCCTAGTGGCGAGAACAAAAGCTTGATGTAGCCGCCAGCACACTCTGTTGGGTACTTACTTAATCCTTCGCCACTAAGCGTTATACGCTGCATATTCGGTGTAATTGTTGAGGTTTGAGTAACGGTTAATGTGATAGGGCTAGGCTTGCTCATATAAGGCTCTCTTAGACTTTGATTTCCACATCATAGTCCTGAATCACAGTGCAATCAATGCTAATGGTTATCATTTACCTTTATTTACACAGATGCAACGTGACTTGAATGCTTTCGCCTATATTAGGGCGTGTTGATCTTTTGAGCTGATTTTTGCAGCAACTTGATGGGTA
>NZ_AJYQ02000115.1 GCF_000287055.2 Vibrio genomosp. F10 str. ZF-129
GTTCTTGTTCTTGTTCTTGTTCTTGTTCTTTAGCATTGTTCTCAGCAATATCCGTTTCCACAACGTCTGGTGCCGGTAGATCATCAGCAATAAGATTGTCCTGCTCATCCTCTATCGCTTGCTCTTCTATTGGCTGTTCTTCAGTCTGCTGTTCTTCTCTCGACGAATCTTCCATCGCGTCGACTTGAGCATCACGTTCACTATCACTTTCTAACCCTTGCTGTTCAATCTCTAATAGTTCATCAAACAGTTCTGTACCATCGGATTCAAGATCATCGCTCGACGCCAGCAATTCATCTAATGTTTCAGTTTCATCTAGAGTCGGGGTCGAGTCAGCCGAGTCAATCAACTCGTCCAATAGATCGATACTGTCGTCTTCGATTTCTATCGGGTCGCTATCGAGTTCATCACTTCCATTAATTACTTCATCAAGGGTCTGTGTCGACTCGTCACGTATATCAAGCTCGCTCTCATCATCGGATTCAGACAACAGCTCATCGAGCAGATCCGTGCTGTCAGAACTGATATCAATATCCTCTGAATCTTCTGCTGTACTTGCAGCATCCGACTCAGACAACAGGTCATCCAATAAGTCGGTACTGTCAGAACTAACGTCAATCTCTTGATCTTCTTCTAAAAGTTCATCGAGCAAAGCAGTTTCATCAATAGATTGCTGCTCTAACGATTCGAGATCGGCTTGAGACTCAATCTGCGCAAACAGATCATCGATTTCACTATCACTGGCAAGCGGTGCATCGCTTAAATCAAACTCATCCTCTGTCTCTACTGACGCCAATATATCGTCGATATCATCATTAGATGGATCTTCCACATCGAGATTGAAATCATCCGCGGACTCTTCCAATAGCGAATCGATATCAAATGTATCATCACTGTCAGCGTCATCGGCGGCTTCACTGAGTAGCTCATCGAGTAACGATTGATCTAATTCATCGTCAGCGAGGTCTTCGGTCTCTTGATCGCCAGATAATAGAGCCTCGATATCATCCTGAGACATTTCGCCGTCATCAGACAGGTCAAAAGCATCGTCATCATTGGATTCATCGGTTGAGGCTTCATCCAGCGCTCGCTCCATCTCCTCGAGCCCAAGAGCTTTATCATCAGCATTGACACTGATGCCGTTTGAGCTTGTATCTATATCCTCAATATCAGCATCGAGATCGCCATTATCAGCGATGTCTGCAAACGGATCGGATCCATCTTCATCTTCTAGGCTGAAATCTAAATCATCGTCATCTAAGCCCGCGAATATATCGTCTTCAGCGTTCGAATCGTCTAAATCAATGTCATCAGAAAACTCTGGCTCTATCTCATCATTATCACTAAACAGGTCATCATCAAGCAGGAGATCATCGTCGATGCTCTCATCCAAGTTTGAAGGTGGGACAACAGGCGCTTGAGATACTGGAGACTCTTGAGTGACAGCAGACTCTTCCTGTTCATTTTTCTTCGAACGACGACCAATCAACAAAATAACAATCAACCCAATGATAAGCCCAGGTATGATCGCCATCGCTGCAACAAACAGGTTATTCGCTAATAATTGATCCAAAAGCGATGGTTTTAGCTTTTGCTGCTCTGCCAGTCTGTCACGCTCTTCTTGAAGTAGTTTTTCTACTTCTGAGCGAATTCTATTTTCATCACCAAGTTCATCTTTTAGGCCATCCACTTCTAATTGAACTTCAGACAGCATTAAGCGTAATTTGTGATTTTTTTCTTCTAGAGCCATCAATTCGCTTTCAGAAAGGTCCAACTCATTTTTCAGCATTTCAACTTGTGTGTCTTTTATCGCTGGTGCTGGTGAAACGGGCGTTGTTGGGTCGACGACCTTTGTCTGATTGTCGGTGCTGTTAGTCTTAACATCAATCGGGGCTTTTGTTTCTTTTTCTGGAGTGGGGTTAGCAGCCGCTACCTCTACCGATGTTGGTGTAAGCTTACCGGTGAGCTTGGCCTGGTGTGCGGCCATCACATTCACCGCTTCTTGCGTAGAAACGTTTTGCACTTGGGCTAATGATGGAATGCGTAAATTGCTCCCCGGAATCAAACTGTGAATATTTTGGTCTTCAAATGCACGGGGGTTTAATTGATAAATAGCCAACAACGTTTGTTGAACTGACAAATTAGGGGAAGGCTTAACTTGAGATGCTATTCTCCATAGCGTGTCTGTGCCAGTGGTAGGCCCATAAAATTGAGCAGGTTCACTGCTGCGTGAACGTGTGATTTGTTCCGAAAACTGGGGAGAGGGTTGTACCTCACCGTTTGGACCTTTCAGGCGAATGCTTTCTGCACTAACGATAGAAGTCTGAGTCACGGCAACTATTGCTAACGGCAATAATAGTCGTTTTAAAATTTGACGCATATAAAGGCTCAGTTTTGTGCTTATGAGAAAAAAGTTATGATCTGTTAAATATATCGGATAAACCGAGTAAAACTATAGGATGAGAGGCAAAAAATGTGTGGCGGATGGAATATTAGCAGGAATCTCACAGATTTCTGGTCGAATTAGACCCAATCAATGAAAAAGCCTCACACAGTGGTGAGGCTCTAATATTCACAGCAAGGTGAGACTAAAGGTAATCTCTGATTAAGAGTTCAGCGATTTGAACCGCATTTGTCGCTGCGCCTTTACGCACATTATCTGCAACTACCCACATGTTGATTCCGCTGTGGTGGCTAATATCGTTACGGATACGCCCTACCATGACGTGATCTTTACCATTTGCATCGACAACCTGAGTTGGGAACTCATTGCCTTGGAATACTTCGATGCCATCGGTACTTTCTAGCAATTCAATAGCTTGCTCAGCACCAATCGGTGAGCGTGTTTCTATGTGCAAAGATTCTGCGTGGCCATAAAAAACCGGAACTCGAACACAGGTTGGATTGATGGTGATAGAGGAATCATTGAAGATTTTCTGCGTTTCCCATACCATTTTCATCTCTTCGCGAGTGTAGCCATTCTCTGTAAACTCATCAATTTGAGGAATACAGTTAAATGCGATTTGTTTAGAGAATGCCGACGTATCTGCTGGCTGACCATTGAGCAGTTTTGCTGTTTGCCCCGCCAGTTCATCAATACCTGCTTTACCCGCGCCAGAGACTGACTGATAAGTTGAAACGTTAATGCGCTCAAGACCCACTTCATCATGAATAGGCTTTAATGCCACCACCATTTGAATGGTTGAACAGTTTGGGTTAGCTATGATATTACGGTTACGAAATTCAGCAATCGCCTCTGGGTTGACTTCTGGAACAACAAGTGGGATGTCGTATTCGTATCGAAACTTAGAGGTATTGTCGATAACAATCACACCTTCGTCTGCCGCAATTGGCGCCCACTTCTCAGACAAGTCTCCACCTGCCGAGAAAAGAGCAAGATGCACTTGAGACCAATCGAAATCTTCGACGTTTTGTACTCTTACTGTTTTACCATTAAAGCGATATGTTTTACCTTCGCTGCGCTCACTGGCAAGCAAGTACAGCTCTCCAACCGGAAACTCACGCTCTTTCAATACTTCGATGATCGTTTCACCGACTGCACCTGTTGCGCCTAATATCGCAACATTAAATTGTTGGCTCATTACTTACCTCAACGTTAAAACCTAGATCAGCCAGTGGTTGTAGATTGCAATCTTCACCACCAACTAACGTGACCGCACTGTATTCACGGCGGTCCCAATACTGCTTTCGCATTAAATCAAACGAACCCGGTTGCGCAATTTCACGACGAAAAACTGCGTCATCTCTGCGTACATCATATATCAACTGGGTAATATTATTCAGTGTTGCTTCATCCCATTCGCGTTCTAACTTTAATTGAGAAATTGGCGCATCGGGTAATAAATCGGGAGCATCGGCTTCTAATGTGTTGCCTAAAAACTGACAGTACGAATTAAATATCATTGTCGTGCCGCGGGCTTTTCCTTCTAAACCGTAACCAGCCACATGCGGGGTGGCGAATGCTAACAGAGGAAGCAGATCCATATCAACTTTCGGTTCAAATTCGAATACATCAAGCGCGGCAACGAAGCCATCTTGACGCTGTAAACGCTGTTTTAACGCTTGATTATCAACAATCGGCCCTCGTGCAGCATTAATCAGAATTTGATCCGCTCTAAGACGTTGAAGTATAGCGTCGTTAATCAAGTGGTGCGTAGGATGTTCGCCATCTGTCGTGATTGGCGTATGGAGAGAGATGATATCCGCAGTATCGAGCAAGTCGTTTAATGGGGTGAATGCTCGAGAGTCCCCTTGTTCTTGTTTAGGAGGGTCGTTAATCAGCACTTGGATACCGATGCCTTCCAAACACCGCGCTAAATAACTGCCTACTTGCCCGGCGCCAATAATCCCAACCGTTTTATCAAAGATTGAAAAGCCATGTTGCTGAGCCAATACCATCATCACACTGACAACGTATTCCGCAACGCCTACCTTGTTACAACCAGGGGCTGCGGTAAATTGAATACCTTTCGATTCCAATAGCGGTTGATCAACGTGGTCCATCCCAGCAGTTGCGGTGCCCACAAACTTAAGCTTATTGGCCTTGGCAATCAGGCCTTCATTGACCTTTGTTACCGAGCGAATCATTAACGCATCAATATCAACCAGATCCTCTGCGGTTAACGTTCTGCCGGGCTTGAGTATCACCTCACCCAACTGGCTAAACAGCTGTTGTGCGTAAGGCATATTTTCATCAATGAGAATTTTCATAGTGGTAACCGTAATGAACTAAAAAACAAAGAAAATGATTCAAGTGATTGTGCTTAAAACTAAAGCTTGTGTAAACCAATGCTTCTGTCGAGCAGAAATAAAAATGCCCGACTCCAAAAGGAATCGGGCGAAACATCCAGAACAAAAGGAATTTGTCCCGCTCTCCGTGGGACAAAATTTGCGTCTGTTCAACCGTCTTATCAACTAAGGCGGTCAGCTCTGGAAACTGGTGCGCTCACTTGAGCGTCATTCAGTTATTAGTTTTCGTGGATTGAGCCTAACCTTGGTATTTTTTTATCACCAATGTTGCGTTCGTACCACCAAAACCAAAGCTGTTAGACATCACCGTAGTGAGCGCCTGTTCACGTGTTTCAGTCACGATATCAAGGCCTTCAGCGGCTTCGTCTAGGTTTGAAACGTTAATGCTAGGAGCGATGAATCCGTGCTCTAACATTAGCGTTGAGTAAATCGCTTCATGGACACCAGCGGCACCAAGTGCGTGACCTGTCATCGCTTTTGTTGCTGATATTGCAGGGCTGTTTCCGCCAAAGACTTCTTGAATAGCGCCAAGCTCTTTCACGTCACCAACTGGTGTCGAAGTGCCGTGAGTGTTCACATAATCAACACCATCGACATCTTGCATGGCCATCTTCATACAACGCACTGCGCCTTCACCTGAAGGAGCAACCATGTCGTAGCCGTCAGACGTCGCGCCGTAACCCACGATTTCACCGTAAATTTTCGCGCCACGAGCTAAAGCATGCTCTAACTCTTCGACCACGAGCATACCGCCACCGCCAGAAATTACAAAACCGTCACGGTCTGCATCGTAAGTGCGAGAAGCTTGCTCTGGTGTGTCATTGTACTTAGAAGAAAGTGCACCCATTGCATCAAACATCATGGTCAGAGACCAATCTAGCTCTTCACCACCACCAGCAAAAACGACATCTTGTTTGCCAAGTTGGATAAGCTCCATAGCGTGACCGATACAGTGCGCTGATGTTGCACAAGCGGAACTCATTGAGTAGTTAACACCGCGGATTTTAAACGGCGTTGCTAAACACGCAGAAACCGTTGAAGCCATGGTACGCGGAACCATGTAAGGTCCAACACGTTTAACGCCCTTGTTACGAAGAATATCGACCGCGTTGACCTGGTTCAATGACGATGCGCCACCTGAGCCTGCTACAATACCAGTACGCTCGTTTGAAACCTGGTCTTCAGTCAAACCAGAATCCGCAACGGCTTGTTCCATAGAAAGGTATGCAAACGCTGCCGCATCACCCATAAATCGCATTTTTTTGCGATCAATATGGTCTGCAGGCGTCATTTTAAGGTTACCCCAAACTTGAGAACGTAAGCCATTTTCTTTGAACTGTTCTGAAGCTGTGATACCTGATTTACCTGCTTTTAAAGACGCTAAAACTTCTTCGACGTTGTTACCGATACTTGAAACAATACCCATACCGGTGATTACGACTCGTTTCATGTGACATTCCTATAATTCAAAATTCTGCTAGATAATAACTAAGAAGGCCAACAAAAGTGGTCAGCTTTCCTATAAATTCGTACAATCTCTTTCTATATATGGCCCAACACTGCGAATTTCAATCTTTATGACTTCAATAACTCACGCTCAGATCGCATGGAATGAGACGGGAACACCTGTTTCTGACCAGTTCGATGATGTTTATTTTTCCAACGCAAATGGCCTTGAAGAGTCTCGGTATGTCTTTCTTGATCAAAACAACCTTGACGTTCGCTGGAAAAACCTTAATCAGCGACGCTTTGTTATTGCAGAAACCGGATTCGGCACTGGCTTGAACTTTCTAGCGGCTTGGCACCGATTTGATGCCTTTCGACAACAGCACCCCGAGTCCGCAGTAAAAGAATTGCATTTTGTGAGTTTTGAAAAATACCCGATCACGATCGCTGATCTTATCAAAGCTCACCAAGCATGGCCTGAGTTGGCTCAATATGCAGAGAAGTTACAGCAATACTACCCTATTGCCGTCCCAGAATGTCATCGTATTGTTTTAGACGATGGTGCGGTCACACTCGACTTGTGGTTTGGCGATATCAAAGAGTGTATGCCACTCGTACCCACTCCGAAACTAGGGCTAGTGGATGCATGGTTCCTAGATGGTTTCGCCCCAAGCAAAAACCCAGAAATGTGGAATCAAGATCTGTTCAATGGCATGGCCGTGCTGGCCAAACAAGATTGTACCTGCGCCACATTCACAGCAGCCGGCTTCGTTCGTAGAGGGCTGATTGAAGCGGGGTTTGAAATGAAGAAAGTGAAAGGTTTTGGCACTAAGCGAGAAATGATTGCGGGCCATTTACCAATTAAGGTTCCAGCCAGCAACATTAAGCCATGGTTTGCTTTATCAGAGCCTAGCCACCACGAGGATATTGCAATAATTGGGGGAGGCATAGCCAGTGCCGCCTTGGCCAAAACACTCGCAAGACGGAATAAAACGCTGACCCTATATAATGAACATAAAGCCGCGGCAGGCAATGCATCTGGCAACAATCAGGGGGCGATTTATCCACTTCTGAGCGAAGCAAAATCCAATGTATCTCGTGTCTTTGGGCCAGGCTTGTTGTTTGCCCGTCAATTTATTAATCAGTCAAGCAAAAACATAGCCTTTGACCATGACTGGTGTGGTGTCAATATCCTTATGTGGAACGATGCATCACGTAAAAAACTCGAACGCGTGCTCGCAGGTCACTTTCATACCGACTTGATCACCAGACAAGACGCTCAGCAAACTAACCAAACCGTAGGCCTAGACACCGATATGGAAAGCGTTCACTTTCCACTTGGAGGCTGGGTAAGCCCATTACAATTAACCCAAGGTTTGCTAAACCAGCTTGAAGAAGAACGCGCCTTGACGGTGTATTATGAGCACCATGTAGATTCAATCTCTTGGGTGGAATCGGATCAAAAATGGGCACTGACCATAACGACGCCTACTGGTGTTGTGACCACTCACCACCACCAAGTGGTCGTCGCCAATGGGCATAAGTTCAGTGCATTAGAACCGACTAAGGCCATTCCCTTGACCCCAGTCAAAGGTCAGGTCAGCCATGTGCCAACAACAGAGAATTTGAGTAAACTAAAAACGGTCTTATGCTTCGATGGGTATTTGACACCACAAAATCCAAAGAACGGGCACCACTGCATTGGGGCTAACTACGATAAGAGCAATATCAATCAAGATTTTGATGGTGAAGTACAAGTGCACAATGGTCAACGGTTAGCCACATGCCTGCCAAAACAAGAATGGGCCAACGAGGTTGATACCAGTAGCAATCAATCTCGACAAGGCATACGCAGTGTTAGCCGCGACCATCTTCCGTTTGTGGGAAATGTAGGCCACTTTGACGCCATTACTGAACAGTATCAAAACCTCCATAATTTCAATCCTAAAAGAGACTCCCTTAACAGTGTTCAACCTGTCACAAGCTACCCAAATCTCTATTGCTTTGTTGGTTTAGGCTCTCGCGGGTTAAGCTCCGCTCCATTACTGGCGGAAGTACTGGCATCACAAATCTGTGGCGATCCTTTACCACTGCCTGTTGATGTTCTTGAAGCGATTCATCCAAGCCGAATGTGGGTAAGGCGTTTAAGGAAAGGAAAAGCACTGACGGCTGGCTGGGTAGCTGATAAGAAGACTTAATCCCAAAAGCAAAAAGCCCGAATCGCTTAGTACGTTTCGGGCTTTACTCTTGAATCGTTATTTGGAAGGATCAAGTCAATTAGCTAAGCTTACTGACCGCATCTTTCAGTTGAGCGACGATATCATCGTTGGTTATCGCACCTGTCCCAACGTCAAAATTTTCGTAAAAGTTCGGTACAGAAACTGATGCTACGACATTGCCACCAAAATACGGCGCAGAGCCAGTAGCCGCTGCTAATACACTTTTTGCACCACCTGGGCCCGGTGAAGTAGCAAGGTATACAGCGGGTTTATCAGCAAAGACATCACGCTTGATACGAGTCGCCCAATCAAACAAGTTTTTGTATGCCGCAGGGTAATGACCATTGTGCTCAGCAAATGAGATAACAAAGGCATTAGCTCGAGATAAATCGTGAATAAAGCGCAGAGCGCCTTCCGCTTTACCTATCTCTTTTTCTACATCTTCACTGAACATAGGAACCGAGTAATCATTGAGATCAAGCACTTCTACTTCAACGTTTTCTACTAAGTTAGCCGTATACGTCGCGAGCGTTTTGTTGATGGACGTAGAGCTGGTACTTGCACCGAAGGCGATAATTTTCATGACGTTGTTCCTTATTCGTAAACATCTGCTACAGAGAATAACCGAATTGTCCTTTCAAACAACCGCAATGTGCTTAACAAGTTATTCAGAAACATTGAACAAGGGCTCGCTGCATATTGTCTACAACTGATGCTCTCTAAAACTGCTGCGCTCTACAACTGATCCGTTAGCTCAATCCATAAATCATTCACAATCACTCGATCAGCGGGTGTGAGCTCAGTTTTTGCTTCTTCAAGGCTTTGAACTATTCGAGTTTTCAACTCCGTTATATCGTCAATGTTATCTTCTTCACATGAAGCGGCTGACAATGAAATGTGGCCTCGTAAATACCCACCTGCGAACAGCTCGTCGTCAGAAGCAGATTCAATACGTGCATCAATCAACTCTATTAGCTTTTCTTCAAATTCTATAATCATTGTTATCTCTTATTTAACGATAAATTGGTCAGCACATAACGGCTCAACTTGATAATACTGACGAAGGGCTTCAGAGAGCATCATGACTCGTTCAGGTAGCCCTTGCTTCAAAATGCCCATCACTTCTTTATGAACCGTATTCATAAAGGCTAAGCGATCGGGTTCAAAATCGCCGTGTAGATTGTCACAGCTGACGGTAAAAGGAAAGCCTGCACTTTTCGCTATGATCCACTCGTAAGCCTGCGGACGCACTTCGACTTTTTCAAATTCCGCCTGCACCTGTCTTGTCCGCCCATCCGGTTCGTACCAGTAGCCAAAATCTTCCAATAACCGACGCTTTGGTCCTGCTACGCACCAGTGTGCTATTTCATGCAGCGCTGAGGCGTAAAAACCGCGCGCAAACACAATACGATGATGTGGTGTTTGCTCGTCTGCTGGCAGATAGATCGGCTCATCGCCACCAAGTTCTAGTTTGGTATTGTAGGCGTCAAAAAAAGTATCATTAAAGAGGGCAATTAAGTCTTGATACGTGTGTTTTGGATGGGTCATGGCACTTTAATAAAGATAGCGGTTAACGCACGTATTTTGCTTTGTTTTATGCGTAAGGTAAAGCGCTACTTAGAATGTAAAAAGCATTACTATAGCTAATCTGAAGCCCGCCTTTGAGGTACAATTTTTCATTCGTCACCAATCACATTTGGCTCTAAACTCTCGCTTCATTTTTATCTGACAACCCCCGCATTCAGGGTGTTCTATTTAACGAGAGATAATGCAATGCTACTCAGTGTTTTGTACATTATTGGCATCACGGCTGAAGCCATGACAGGTGCACTCAGCGCCGGAAAACAAAAAATGGACTGGTTTGGGGTGATGTTAGTTGCCAGCGCCACGGCCATTGGTGGCGGTACAGTCAGAGATATTTTACTCGGTCACTACCCACTCGGTTGGGTCGAGAACCCTGAGTTTTTAGCCATTACATGCATTGCCGGAGTGATTACCACGGGGTTAGCAAAATGGGTCATAAAACTGAAAGGGCTATTTATACGTTTGGATGCTCTGGGGTTAGTCGTGTTTAGCATCATTGGCACTAAAGTCGCCATGAGCATGGGTCTTCATCCCGGAATTTGTATGGTGTCTGCATTGGTGACTGGCGTGTTTGGGGGCTTGCTGCGTGATTTAATTTGCCGACAAACTCCGCTAGTGCTGCATGAAGAACTTTACGCCTCGGTGGCGCTATTGGCTTCGGGCGTTTATCTCACATTACTGGAGTTCGGAGTGAGTGATATTACCGCCACCATCATTACTATCGTCATCGGTTATTGCGTAAGAATGGCAGCCGTTCACTTCAAGTGGCGCTTGCCTTCATTTCATTTAGAAGGTGAAGGCTCTTTGCACTAATTTCTCTGTTGGCTTTAATGTCTCTGTTGGCTTAAATCGCCATGATTATAAAAACGCAAAAAAAAAGGGTTAGCCTATGCCAACCCTTGATTTACTTCATTTACTCTGTATTAGATCTTCGGCGTTTCAGTCGTTACACCAAAGTTTTGACCACGATGACGAAGAAGGTGATCGAGCAATACAATCGCTAACATCGCTTCGGCAATCGGCACGGCGCGAATACCAACACAAGGATCGTGTCGACCTTTAGTGATCAGCTGAGTGGCTTCGCCGTCTTTGGTTATGGTGTCACCAGGAACGGTAATACTAGACGTTGGCTTAAGTGCAATACTTGCCACAATGTCTTGTCCTGTAGAGATCCCACCTAAAATACCACCCGCGTGATTACTGCTGAAACCTTCCGGAGTTAATGGATCACGGTGTTCGCTGCCTTTCTGGCTGACGACATCAAAGCCATCACCAATTTCCACCCCTTTCACGGCGTTAATACTCATGAGTGCGTGAGCAATGTCTGCGTCTAATCGATCAAAAATTGGCTCACCAAGTCCCACCGGCACTTTAGTCGCGACAACTTGGATCTTCGCCCCGATTGAGTTTCCTTCTTTTAGAAGATCACGAATCATTTGATCAAACTCTGGTACCTTATCGGCATCTGGGCAAAAGAACGCGTTGTTTTCGATTTCATTCCAGTCGACTTTATCGATTGAAATATCACCCATTTGCGAGAGATACGCTTGAATTTCAACACCAAACTCTTGCTTCAAGTATTTCTTAGCAACTGCTCCTGCTGCGACGCGCATAGCCGTTTCACGAGCCGAAGAGCGGCCTCCACCACGATAATCACGTACTCCATATTTTTGGTGGTAAGTGTAATCAGCGTGACCTGGACGGAACTTATCTTTAATTTCTGAATAGTCTTTTGAGCGTTGGTCGGTATTTTCAATTAAAAGACCAATAGAAGTGCCTGTCGTTTGGCCTTCAAATACACCCGATAAAATTTTCACTTCATCGGCTTCACGACGTGCAGTGGTATAACGAGAAGTACCCGGACGACGACGGTCTAAATCCTTTTGTAGATCTTCTTCAGTAATTTCTAGTCCTGGTGGGCATCCATCTATAATACATCCTAGTGCGATACCGTGACTTTCTCCGAATGTCGTCACGCGGAAATGTTGTCCGATACTGTTTCCTGCCATTGCGTCCTCAACCTCATACTGCCCTGTATAGTGGGCTTTACACTTCAATTCTTAGTTATTTCATAGTGGCTTTATTACGGTTTGATGTAAACCCCTAAAACTAAGCTAATTGACTATTTTGTACCAACAATAATACCAATCACAGTAAGTCAGTGATCAGAA
>NZ_AJYQ02000116.1 GCF_000287055.2 Vibrio genomosp. F10 str. ZF-129
CCTGTTAAGGTGTGAGCAACGCAATACCGATGCTGCCGCATACCACCTTAATCACTTAAAACAACGCATAGTGAAAATGCCACGCGTTGCGAATCACTCTTAAATGCTTTGTTATGTGGCTTGGATTCAAGTACGAAGTGCGACACCTCTGAACATAAAAACAGTGAGATGCGATAATCATGAAGTTTGCTCCCGCCAAGAAGTAAAAAACATGAAATATTCGCACCTCACTGAGAATGAAAGGTATATGATTTCTGCGCTTAGAAAGCAAGGAATTAGTACCGCTAAAATTGCTAAACAACTGGGCCGTCACAAAGCCACTATCTATCGAGAAATTGAACGTAATTCCCGATACAACAGACACTTTAAACGGTACTCCTATCAGGCCTGGAGAGCTCAACAAATGGCTCGTAATCGGCTAAGCCGCTCGCGCAGAAATAAACGTTACAACGAACTCGATTTTAGACTGCCTGAAGCCTTGCTACGACTGGATTGGAGCCCAGACCAAATTGTTGGATACCTTAAAGTTAGAGGCTACCCAACAATGAGCCATGAGCTCATTTATCAGCACGTTTGGAATGACAAAGCTCTAGGTGGCACGCTATGGAAACACTTGCGTCAATCCACCAAGAAAAGGCGCAAGAGATACAACTCAAAAGACAGTCGAGGACGCCTAGCTAACAAGCGTCATATCACCGAAAGATCGAAAGCTGCTGAGCACAGAAAAGAACCAGGCCACTGGGAAATTGATACGGTCGTTGGTCGCGGCACCAAGCACTGTATCGTCACTTTGGTCGATAGGATGACCGGCTACACTTTTATCGGTCAAATGGATGACAGAACGAGCGAATCACTCAACGTTAGAATGAGTAAAATCATGACCCGCTCTGATTTACCATTTAAGACAATTACAGCAGATAATGGCACTGAGTTTCACGGCTACGCCCAACTAGAAAAGCACCATAGCTGTTTGTTTTACTTTGCAAATCCATACCATTCATGGGAACGAGGAACCAATGAAAACACTAACGGACTAATTCGACAATACTTGCCAAAACGAACTTCTATGTCACATGTGACACAGAAGCTCTGTAATGAAATTGCACATAAGTTAAACATGCGCCCACGCAAAAGGCTTGGGTATAGAATGCCAATGGAGTATATTCATGCGCACCTGTAGAAAGTGTCGCACTTCAAACTTGATACTAAGCGTTTTTGTTCTCCTCAAGGTGCAGCACCTCTCCAAGAAACAGGTAAGTATTAAGGAAAAGTGCTTTTGCTTCTTCTGAGGTAACATCCTTGTGAACCCCCGTTGAGACTCTATCGAACAAATTAGCTAAATTTTGGCGAAAGCGTTGTTTACGTGATTTACTCTCGCACCTTTGGTGAATATAAGCATTGATTCTATTTTGATGCTTACTTGCGTCTAGTTTTAACTCATTACCACCAATGTTCATAGTTTCATCAGAAGCCGGAAAAATTGAATCAGCGAAAGATTCGATTACGCGTCGACAAGTGGTAAGTGCATGACTAATCGCCTCAGCATTACCGGAACTAAGTCTTTCCATAACTGTTGGTATCTGTTCAAGTACATCACCACAGTTTTCTGAAATTAAGTGGTCAACCTCTCGTTTGTAGCCCTCAAAGATTGATTCAGATAAATTATCAAATACTTTCTCGTAGTATACGTCAGTTATAAATTTGTGTAGTAATGCTATGACTTTGCTACGAATTCCACTGAACTTTGAAATATTATTTGTTGTCTCATTCATTGCTCTTGTTGCATGGTGAACAGCGTAATTGTGGTCACCTGAAGAGTCCGGAGTTCTCATGACTGATAACTTGGCTTTATCGGCTTCAATACGAGCTTCAATCTGCGCAAGGGGCATCCAATAGCCCTTATTTTCATCACGATTTGTCCAACGCCCAGTTAATGTCATGTATTTAAGTGAAATGGCATTATCTGAATAGAAGCCACCCAGCTCAAAGCGCAACCATTCTTTGACTTCTTCAGCGCCAACGATTCTTGCTAACCGAGACGCTTTTAGGATAAGTTTTTCGACAGAAGAACGTCCAAGCTCTAGGTCATCCAACAGATCTTGAACTAACTCTAATGTATGTTCACTTTTACTTATAACCACCATAACTCCTTTAAAACGTTTAACGCCCGGCTAAGGGGTTGACAACGCTCCGCCGGACTCAAAAAACACACTGTAAACACTGGGCTTCAATTTTGTACTAAAGTCGCCAAGCGTTGGCAATCCCTCTTGAGCCGTTTGTTAGTTGCCCTTGTTCGACTCTAGTGCTAACATTTGTACACACGTAAACTTAGGGAGCTACTCATGGACACTAGAATTCAATTTCGTGTTGATGACGAAATTAAACGTTTAGCCCAACAAATGGCTGAGAGCCAAGGTCGCACACTCAGCGATGCTTGCCGTGAACTTACTGAACAAATGGCTGAGCAACAAAGAAAAACATTATCTCATGACGCTTGGTTAACTGAACAAATAAACCTAGCATTTAAGAAGTTTGACTCAGGAAAATCTTCATTTGTTGAACATAACTCAGCTAAAGCACGGATGGCTGAACGAAAGGCCAAAATTCGTAATCGAGGCCAGCAATGATTTTATGGGAAGAAGAATCGCTAAATGATCGTGAGAAGATCTTTGAGTTTCTTTATGACTTTAACCCTGATGCGGCTGAAAAAACTGATGAAATTATTGAGGCTAAAGTAGAAAACTTACTCGAACAACCATTGATGGGTGTTCAACGGGATGGAATTCGAGGACGATTACTCATTATTCCCGAAATCTCAATGATCGTTTCGTACTGGGTAGAAGGTTTAATTATTCGCATAATGCGAGTTCTACACCAGAAGCAGAAATTCCCTACCGATTGATTGTAATCGGTGGGCAACTAACGCCCTGTTAAGGTGTGAGCAACGCAATACCGAAGTTCCCGCAGACCACCATAAACACAAAACGCAACGCATAGCAAAAATGCCAAGCGTTGCGAATCACTCTTAAACAGATTGTTAGGCAAATTCAGGGAGCGCGATAAATGTGTCGCGAGCCATATTTCCGATGGTATTGGTTGTTACTGAGTCAAAGGTAGCTCCAACGATACCTCCGACCAACGGAATTGCTTTACCTAAATTTATAGCCCCTTTTTCCCCAAACTTAGTTAGTAACCTAAAACCTACAGCCTGATTAATTTTAGTTATTGTTTTCCCACTAATACTCTTAATCGCATTTTCTGTAAGCTTTCTACCAACTACAATACCTATATCTTTGAGGATATCTTTAGCCGCATTGCCAGTCAGACATGCATAAACCATCGCTTTGACACGATCGTCTTTCAAGTCGTGCCCCCCCCATATGAGCAATTGCAGCTATCATTCGGATTTGTACGTACATAACGCTCGTTATGTTGGCTGGTAAAGTTACTGGCATTGTTATCAAACCACCTAACCCCGTGAGGAAGCCTGAAGTGCCTGCTTTTGTATTTTGCCAACGAATTAATGAGTTTGCTTGGCTTATTGGATCACTTGATTCTTTCATGTAGCTCAATGCTAGTTCTTGGGCAGAATCTAAACCAGCTACACCGTTGATCGCCTTGTCGTATGCCCAATCTAGGGCCTGCATTATCTTATTTTCGGTTAATTCTTGAGACACCTTTTGTAACCTCAGGTTTATTAGCAATTATTCATGTGAAAAATACCATACAATAAATACAGAAGCATAAAATCAAAGATGAAAAGTGTGATTTGTAGCATATGATTGAATATGCCTAACGCCTTACTAAGTGGCGCTGCCAC
>NZ_AJYQ02000117.1 GCF_000287055.2 Vibrio genomosp. F10 str. ZF-129
GCCAATTGGCGGTTTTTTTAAGGATAAGATAATCCATTTCATCGGGTGGTACTGAGCCCTAATTATTTACTCGTCATCCACTTTAGGAGCGACTTTCTTTTTAGGAATAAATACGGTGTCACCCACGGCCACATTATTATGAAAGCTCTTATCACGCTTAACCGGTTTCTTTGGTGTTCTCTTTGCTTGAGGCTTAGCTTTTTTGTTATCCGCTTTACCACCACGGTAATCTTTTTTCGCAGGCTTTAAGCCTTTGAACTTACCCTTCAAGCCTTCGAGCACTGAGAAACTAAGATCTTGCTGAAGATACATTTCTACGCGCTTAAAACTGTCCCAGTCTTTAGGGCCAACCAAAGATACAGCATCGCCTTTGCTACCAGCTCGGCCTGTACGACCAACACGGTGAACGTATTCTTCGGTATGTTTTGGCATATCAAAGTTAATTACGTGAGTCACATTAGAAATATCCAGCCCGCGCGAAGCGATATCGGTTGTCACTAGAACCTTGAATACAGCACGCTCGAACTGACTCATGATAGTGTTACGCTGAGGTTGAGTTAGGCTGCCGCTGAGTGCAATGGCTTTAAGCTTCTTCTCATTCAACTTTTCAGTGAGACGTTCAGTGTCAGCACGAGTCGCGGTAAAGATGATAACTTGTTTGTATTCCGCCTCTTCGAGCACTCTATCTAAAATAGCTTCTTTGTGATCTAGGTGGTCACATAAATAGAATTTCTGAGTAATGTCTTTATGTTCTTGGTTTGAAACACCCACCGAAATGCGCTTAGGGGTATCCAACATTTCTGAGGCGATCTCATTAACGTCAGAATGCTCTAGTGTGGCTGAGAACATCAAAGTCTGGCGGCGACGATGCTTTGCTGCATTATGAATTTTGCGTAACTCTGGCGCAAAACCAAGATCCAACATACGGTCGGCTTCATCCAGAACCAATGTATCTAACCCATCTAGATGAAGTGAGCGGTGCTCTAGGTGATCGGCCAAGCGGCCCGGCGTTGCCACAACAAACCTTGGATAACGACGAAGCGCTTTCACTTGATCATTGAAGTTCTCACCACCAACAACCAAAGCAGCCTCATAAGAAAGACCACCCAGCATCGTTTTAAGCTCTCCGTAAACCTGCCTTGCAAGCTCACGAGTTGGAGCCAGTATTAACCCTCGAGGATCCCTCGCTGAAAATGCTTTGCTCTTTAGCGCTTTATGGAGCATAGGGAGCACAAACGCTAATGTTTTACCTGAACCTGTTTTCGACGAAGCTAAAAGATCCTTACCAGCGATCGCCACCGGAATGGCTTGCTGTTGGATCTCTGTCGCTTTTCTAAAATCGTAGTGGCTGAGGTTTTTTAGTAAACGATTGTCTAAACCTAAATCTTTAAAGTGCAAAGGACTCTCCAGTTAATAACTATATACTCCCATTTATGGTCAATGCGCATACGCTCTAACACTAGGGAAAACAAAAACGCGATATAATACCGTGAAACAGGCTAGTATAGATATAGATCACACAAAATTAATCTGAATCTCGAGTTCATTAGCCCTTCTAATTTCATATATTCAAATCAAAGTGCTTTTATCTAGACTCAAGTATTATGTGAATAAATTAGATGAGCTTTGTCTCTTAAATGTGAGATATCTCCATTTTTTTTTGCTAATTACTTAAATTCTGGGCTTTTTTTGACGTTCTTTAACTAGGAGTTCTGTTAAATTGTTACTACAATTTACTTCGTCACTATATTGTTATAGAAATTTATAGGGCGAATCTTCGAAGACAACGATAATTTAAGGAATTTATATATGAACAAGATGTTAATCGCAGCTGCAGCATCGTCAGTACTTCTTCTTGCAGGTTGTGCTACACCTGATCAAGAAACAATGGCAAAAATGGATGACATGAACAGCCAACTGACTCAACTTCAAGACGATGTTTCATCACTAAAAAGCGAACATGCGATGCTAAAATCTGAAGCTCAAAAAGCGAAAGAAGCAGTGATGGCAGCGAAAGAAGAAGCTGATCGTGCAAACGAACGTATTGATAACATTGCCCAGTCTTACACCAAGTAAAACATTCAGCGTCATATGTTATTAAATAAAGGCCAATCTATCTGATTGGCCTTTTTATTATTCAGTTACTTTGATTCTATTTATTGGCGGGCTTCATACAGGTTGGCCCCAACGACCTCAATCGGCACCCCATTTTGTGCCAAAACCGCCGCTCGGGCTTTGCCATCAGAAATCTTAAATTCATCCAGCCACCAGGTTAATTCTTGCGGTAACAACAAAGCCTTCTTGCTACCGTCATTTCGTGTTAGTGGCTCGTGGGCTTCTAAAAACACACTGCGATCCGGCTCCAAAGCGATTTTAATGGGTTCATCAATGATTTTAACCGGTACGCCAGTGTTTACTTGATTAAACAACCACTCGATATCCTTAGGATCCATGCGAATACACCCCGAGCTTACTCTTAACCCAATACCAAAATTCTTATTCGTTCCATGGATGAGATAATCCCCCGCACCATAAGCCAGTCGAAGTGCATACTCCCCTAGTGGATTTTCAGGCCCAGCAGGCACCACGCGCGGTAGTTCAATCCCCTTTGCCAAATACTCTTTACGAATAGACTCTGGCGGCGTCCAAGTTGGGTTTGCACGCATTTGGCTAATGCGTGTTTCCATTTCTGGCGTGTCTCTGCCAATCTTGCCAATTCCGACCGGGAAAATATGAACAAGGTCAGCGTTTGGATCGAAATAATAGAGACGCAGTTCAGCCAAATTAATCACAATCCCTTCATAATTAACTTGAGGTAGAATCACCTGAGAAGGAATAGTCAGCACATGGTCAACCTGTGGAAGAAACGGATCAACCCCCTTGTTAGCGGCCATTAAAGACAAAAAGCCAACATCGTATTGCTTTGCTATATCGGCAAGGCTCTCACCTTCATTGATCGCATGGTATTGAATTCTACCAACAATACTGCTCCCTTCCGGCGGTAAATCATACGTTGCAGAAAATGCTGATGCACTCACTAGGCACAATGCCGCTAACCGATACCACATGACCTGATCCTTTCAATGCTAATTATTAAAATCATAACTCATTAACGATATGGTTTCTCCCTTGAAGTTACTTTCCGGTGGCGAAGCGTATTCTCTGACCAAAACGTGAACAATGGCCCAATCAAATCGATTGCCTTACCGCTTTCAACATATTTAGTTATCAATACCCGCTATTCTGCTCGCTTTAGGTAAATATGTGATGAACTTCTCAAGGGCTATGACTATTACTCGCTAAAATTGCCCCAACAGAATCAGAACGATTCAACAAAATTGGTAATTTAGGATGAAACCGTCCATAAATACCCGTTAACTTTGGAGAATAACAATGGCTACCCCTCATATTAATGCTCAACTTGGTGATTTCGCAGAAACTGTTTTGATGCCTGGTGATCCTTTACGTGCTAAGTACATTGCAGACACTTTTTTAGATGACGTAAAGCAAGTATGTGACGTACGTAATATGTTCGGTTACACAGGCACTTACAAAGGCAAAAAAGTATCGGTGATGGGCCATGGTATGGGTATTCCATCGTGCTGCATTTATGTTCACGAACTGATTGCTGAATTTGGTGTGAAAAATGTGATTCGTGTGGGTAGCTGTGGCGCAGTGCGTGATGATGTTAAATTGATGGATGTCGTTATTGGTATGGGCGCATCAACCGATTCTAAAGTAAACCGTATTCGTTTTAACAACCACGATTTTGCAGCGATTGCAGATTTTGGTCTTCTAGAAGAATCCGTAAAACAAGCTCGTATTCAAGATGTACCGGTCAAAGTTGGTAACGTATTCTCTGCGGATCTTTTCTACACACCTGAAGCTGATATTTTTGAAAAAATGGAGAAATTAGGCATTTTAGGGGTGGATATGGAAGCTGCAGGTATCTATGGCGTAGCCGCCGATCTTGGTGCCAAAGCCCTGACCATTCTAACCGTTTCAGACCATATCATTCGCGGAGAAAAGCTCAGTTCAGAAGACCGCCAAAAATCATTCAACGATATGATGAAAGTAGCATTAGAGACAGCTATCAATATCTAGTTCATCATAAAGCCGACTACAGAGCTACTCTGTAGTCGGTCAATTCTCGAGGGGGTGATTGTGTCTGACGGCAAGCTACCAAAGGAAGCTGTAGGGTTACAACTCAACTTTTGTAAAACATTGGCGTGTGACAACTTTGGATTGAGCAACGCAGAACGGTATGTTCTGCAACATACGAATCCTAAACGACCAGCGATGGTATGCCGTGAATGTGGCGCCTTCCCCCCCTTACTTAATAACCAAGAAGTTCTAAATGAACTTCAGCGGCTTCAGCATCTCCATAGTGAAGGGCTACCCGCTTGTCGTAACCAAGATTGCGACAACTTCGACCTCTCTGTCCATACTCATAAGACCCTCTATCATGCTTTTGGTTACAGCGGTGATCGGCAACGATACCGATGCAAAGCTTGCCAATCTACTTTTGTCGATAAATGGTCTGGTGGGAACAAAAATCTCTCATTCCAAGAAAATTTGCTTGGGCTATTGTTCATGAGTTATTCGGTGCGTGAAATCTGCCGAAAACTCAATATTAATCCCAAAACCTTTTATGACCATGTCGAGCATATTGCCAGCCGATGTCGTCGAAAATTGGCAATGATTGACGCTAGATGGATGAAACACAGCGACAGTTATCAACTCGCGTCAGATTATGTTGCACTGCAACCTAATAGCGACAACGGAGTGATATGGATTGCAACCGGCGAAGCCAATACCGGTTATATTCTATGTCAGCACGTCAACTACTCGGCTCAAGAACAAGCTGAGGGGTCGATTGATCATGACCCATATACCACACCCGCGCGATTCGTTTCAAAAAAGCACTCATCAGAAGCAAATGAAGCTGCAATCAATACCAATCAACCTCTCAGAGCACGTATTGACCAAAAATATCAAACGATTCTGGCCAGAGGAAATGTTGAAGACCCTATGGGTAACCTTAGTCACTTTAATTACCCTTCGAAAGGCGCTTTAGTTCGTGCTCCTTATACTTCATATGCACACTACTTACATATACTAGAACTCTGCGACGACAATAAACGTTTGAGCGTATTTATGCCTCAAGATCCACTACTTCGCTCAGCAGCACTCAGTGTCTGCGTCTCTCGCATCAAACGCCAAAATGTTGACTTAATGTATGTTGAAGAAGATTCAAATTGGAAAAATATAGAACACAGCCAAAAAGTCGATATTGTTCATATGGGATGGTGGCGCGATCGTTGGGCTATTGCCAACCAAGCCGATAGCGCCAAAGGTATCTGTTATCTTGCAGGCAACAAACCAGACCCAACTCATTGGTTACAAAACGCTTCTATCCATCACACTTCATTTTACCAGCAACGTTTTCAGCTGTTATTTGCGAGTTTTATTAACGAGCCGAGACGAAAATTGCGCCCTGGTGGCATTCTTCCTATGCTCGATATTTTTAGAGCATGGCATAATTTATGCTATCAAGATAAGCAAGGGAAAACCGCGGCACAGAACCTTGGGCTATCCGAACTGCCACTGACTTTAAGGGATCTACTCTCCTAAAAAGGCTTTTCCTTAAAAAAACAAGTGAACTACACCGTAGTTTTCGTTTTATATTAGTGAGGTAGTATATACTTGTGTAAGTTAGTTAGTGCTAAAACACACAAGGCTATTATAATTGTTTTAAAGGATTTAGACCTCATTATCATTGAGTAGGGATACCGTAGATTTGGATAAAACTCAGCACCTTTTAGAAGTTGAAATTGAACAGCTTAAAGCTCGAATCGAATCTGAGCCGGAAAAGGTATTGGTGGCAGCTGAGCAGTGTTATCTTCGAGCAACACAAACTCAGTTTCAAGAGGGCACCATACAAAGCTTGATCATCATGGCTCGATGTTCGTGGTGCTTAATGGATTACCGTAAAGGGCTTAAATTCATCAAAGAAGCCTACCAGTATCAAAATTCACTCGATACCGACGACTATCTTCCTGAAATTTTACATATCCACGCCCTACAATTCTGGGGACAAGCAAAGTACTATTCCGCTCAGCAATATTGGATTAACGCACTTGAGCAAGCCTCACTGGTTGATGAAGTTGAAATTCAAATTGAGTGCCTTATCGGTCTAGGCAACGTTTGGCGCATCACTCATGAATACCAACTGGCCAGCTCAACTCATGAACTCGCGGTAAAAGTCGCCAACAACATGAGGATTGACTGGCTCGAGGGCAAAGCTCGAATCTTACTCGCTTGGGATCTTTACCTACTCAATAATTTCGTCGAAATGCTGACGGTGCTTGACGGTGCAGAAGAGGTACTGAAAGATCACTACGATAAAACATGGACCGCAGAAGTCTGGGACTTTCGAGGCCTGGCATTACTGGGGCTAGAGCGATTAGAAGATGCCGAAATAGCCACAAATACTGCCCATGACTTAGCGATTAAAAATGATCTCGTCTGGATGAAGGCGCACTCTTACATCAGTCGAGCACGACTAGAGCTCCTCAGGAAAAACCCAGAAAAAGCCACAAAATTACTCATTGATGCCGAAATGTCCGCCACTAAATTTGATAATGGTGAGCTACTGTCTCAAATCTGTTTCCAACAATCCCTAGTAGCAGAGCAAAGCAATAATCACGAACAAGCGTTTATTGCGTTTAAAAAGTACCGAAAACATTCACTCGAAATGCTGCGGGAACAAACCGCGCGTATAGGCCTTGATAAAGCTCGTACTTCGAAAAGACAACTTGAGCAACGTGCTCGTAAATTGATCAACAGAATTCGTGGACAGCATGAATTTGACCCAGAAAAACACTTAACGAACATGGTCTCCGAGACTTACTGGTGGGAACAACTCGTCTTATTTAAAACCGAGCTGAAACGCTCCAATCATGCCATCATCATTATCCAGCATGAAGACAATGCCTACTTGGAAGTCTGCACCGAAATAGCACACTCTCTGTGTAACAAACAAGATCTCCTTTCTCGTCTTAGCAGCGATCGAATCGCCCTTTTACTCAGTGACAAAGACGACGTAGCAACAGATGTTTTTCAAATACTAGCAAAAATGATTGAGATCTATCCTTGGCAACGAAAAGGCCTTAAAAGTCGCTTACCTAAGGTTATTCTACAAGACATTCTAACCTTCCCGTTTACGTTAGAGCAACTCGTACAAAGCCAAGAAAAGGAGGTATCCCATGGAAATGCTCATCAATAAAATATCTGATTCTGGGTTAGATGCCTCCTCTGTTACTGGTGAAGAAGCGATCATTTTTTGGAATCATGTACGACAGCACATTGCGACCACAAGCGAAGAAAAAGCCCAAACCTATATTATCAGTGCTGAATATCGTGCTGAGCTGAACCAGATTCAAGCGTGCATTGATGAACTGCGCCTCGCACTAGAGCAACTTCAACTTCCCAAAGACGCTGAATCGATTTTATCGGTCAAAAATAGTCTGAGTGAACATCTTGTTGATATCGGTGATTACTCAGCGGCACTAGCCGAGTATTCCTCTGCTTCCTCTATTGCCGTAGAACATGGATTTATCGATCATTACGCCTTGTCTATCCTTGGGATGGGGAATCTATGTGACGCCTATGGAGATCACAGTCGAGCGTTACGTTACTACCAAAAAATCGACGGCATTGATCATGCGATTTCGAGCCGCTCTCTTCGTTTACGATACAAGCTCTACATGTTGTCTTGTTTTATTGAGCTAGGGCGATTGGCCGCAGCAAACGATCTTATTCGAGAGTGTGAAGAATTAAGTATTTTAGTCAGCAATAAAATCCTGGCAGGTCAAATTCATCTCTATCAAGCAAAACTGTACCGGCAACAAGGGAGAAGCGATGAAGCTTTACTCTCTATCGCGAACATTCAGTACAGCTCAGGTAACATTCAGTCAGCCTGGCTATCTAACATGATTCGCCTTGAATTGGCGTATTGTCTAGGTGATATCAACAGGCCTCAGCTAGCCAACCTTGTCTTGCATAACGCGAGTAAACGTATTACGGCGAATGCCACGCCGATTTTATCCAAACGATTGTTTGATACATTAAGTGATGTCAGTGAAATTCAAGGCGATTTCGAACAAGCATTGAAGTACCAGAAGAAAGGCTATCGTATTGAGTCGGACTTAATGAAGAACATCCCAATTACAGAATTGGGAGCGAGCCAATTACGTCGCTTATCGCGTTATGAATTACAGCTTAAGCTCATTCTATCCGAGATAGAAAACCGTGAATTGAAAGAAACAACCGAGAACCAGAAAAACACGGTTAAAAAACTTCAACAGGATGTCTTCACTGACCCACTGACCGACCTGCATAATCGACGTTGGTTAGATGTAAAGCTCAAAGACTTGCTATTGCACGAAACCCCTTTTTCTTTAATGGTTATCGATATCGACCACTTCAAATCGATTAACGATGAACTCAGCCACTTAGTCGGGGATAAGGCCATTGTTAATGTGTCCCATGAATTATCCGCTTACTTTCGCTTCCGCGGTGCCTCTTGTGTTCGCTTTGGTGGCGAAGAGTTTTTGGTCATTCTAGAGAAATCCACACTCGAACAAGCGGAAATGCATGCGCAAAACTATCGCGAGAGAATTTTTCAATTTGGGTGGAAAGAAATTCTTGGTGAACGAGGGCTAACCGTGAGTATCGGCGTTACCCTTCATCGGGAAGGTGAAAATACCCAGCGAACCTTCTATCGCGCGGATAAAGCGCTTTACCGGGCTAAAGCGAATGGTCGAAACCAAGTATGTACCGAATAACAAGCGTAACAAATGGCCTCTGCTATTCCTTCCAATCTAGCCTAGCTTCTGGTTTTAGCGGCTAGGCCTGGTTGATTTAAACTTGATTGCTTTAAACTTGATTGTTTTAAGCTAGGTGTGGCTACAGGCCTGGCAACTAAAGAAAAAACAACGATATTCCCAATAGCGCAAACAACGTACCAAAGAGACTGAGCTTACTAATGGTTTCACGCCTAATGGCGTAAATGACCAGCATGAACAAAGGGCTGGTTGCAATGAGTGTTTGCGCAATAGCAGGATTCGCATGTTTCAACGCCACCTGTTGTAGCCACAACGCCAAAAACGTTCCGACAAAAATAGCACTGAGTAACCAGATAAATGAACGGCTCCCCATCGAACTCAGATTCCTTTTTATCGCTTTGAACGGTTTATCTTCAACCCACCAAATAATGGCCACAACAGCAAGCACCCCAACCGCTAAGCGAATCAGTGCACCCAGTAAGGGGGGAAGGTTTCCCGCAACTAATGCGTAGTGAGAAATAACCACGCCACTTGCCTGGCACACACTTGCGAGTAGGCCATAGCCAATCCCTGCACGTGAAACCTGGTTAGTCTCACCATTAGGCTGAAACACAACCAACGCGACAGCAAACGTGGTAATAACAACGCCCAACCATGCCTGAATTGAGATAACGGTCCCTAGAAATACCAAAGCAAGCACACCTGATAACGGTGGAGCAAGAGACTCTAGCAACAAGGTTTTATTAGGACCAATTCGCTTTAAAGCCGCGAAGTACGCAGAATCACCAATCGCGATACCTATCACTCCAGACACGGCAAGCACCAAAAAATACTCCGGTGTTAACGTAAATTCTGGGCTTGGGATAAACGGAAGAACAAATAGCATCATCGCAGAAGCGATTGTCCCTTTAACAATATTAAGCTGCATCGCTGTGAACTGGTGGCTAAACTGACTGTAAATCCATGTAGCACTCGCCCACACAACAGCTGCAAATAATGCAGCGACTTCCCCATAGAACATCCACTACCCTCTTATTTTTTATGCGCTTTCTAGCCCATTTAGGTCACTCATTGCTATTAACAGAGAAAAAATACCAATCGTCACCAAATAATTGATTTTTATCTATACATTCAAACTCAACTTACATATCTTTTACATTAAGCACTGAAAGCTCACATACGTTAGCATTTTAGATAAAAGGAAGTACTTATGTTTCTCGATTATTTAGCTCTTGGCCTACTTATATTTGTCGCATTAGTTATCTTTTATGGGATTATTGTCATTCATGACATTCCGTACGAGATCGCAAAGGAAAGAGAGCACCCTCATCAGGATGCGATTCATTACGCAGGCTGGGTCAGTCTTTTCACTCTTCACGCTATCTGGCCTTTCTTATGGATATGGGCAACGTTATGGCGAAAAGAGCGAGGTTGGGGATTCAGTAAGCTCGAAGCGGAACAACACGACATTCATAACCGAGTGGATCAACTCGTCGATCAAATCGAACAGCTTAGAAGTGAAGTTTCGAGCCTAAAATCAGAATCAAATCAGGCTAATCCAAGTCAGGAGGACAAATAATGGATTTACTATTAATTCTTACTTACACCGCCTTCTGTATCGCAATTTTCAAGATATTTAAAATCCCACTGAACAAATGGACGGTACCCACTGCGGTGCTAGGTGGCGTTGTGTTAATTGGTACGTTGATTTTATTGATGAACTATAACCACCCATTCACACAAATTGGTAATCAAGTCTACTCAACAACCCCAATCGTATCTGGTGTTAGAGGTCGAGTGATCGAAGTCCCTGTAGAGCCCAATAAACCATTACGCCAAGGCGATGTGCTGTTTAAAATCGATCCCATTCCATTCCAAGCTGAAGTCGCTAAACTAAAAGCGAAAATCAAGGAAGCCAGCCAGGATGCACTTGGATTAGAGTCTGGTGTAGGAGAAGCAGAATCGACACGCTTAAAAGCCATCGCTGAACGCGACAAGGCACAGCGCGAGTTCGACCGTTACCAACGAGGCTTCGACAAAGGTGCCTTTACAGAGCAAGAACTCGATACCAGACGTCAGGCATTTAAAGCGAGCCAAGCCGCGTTAGAAGTCGCTGAAGCTCAGGTAGCGCAAGCACAAATTGCCTTAGAATCAGAGATTGATGGTGAAAATACCGCTGTCGCTGGTTTGCTGGCCGATCTAAGAAAAGCAGAGTTTAATCTAGAGCAAACGGTCGTGACCGCGCCAACTGACGGTTATGCCACACAACTTGCGCTAAGACCGGGTGTCATGGCGGTTCCTCTGCCACTGGCTCCTGTTATGACTTTCATTCACTCCGAAGAGAAGATCTACACCGCGGCTTTTCGCCAGAACTCGTTACAACGTCTACAACCAGGGTTCGAGGCTGAGTTCCTGTTTAGAGCCTTGCCAGGACGCGTATTCAAAGGAGAGGTTATCGAAGCGCTTCCAGCGATTGGCGAAGGTCAGTTCCAAGCTCGGGGTTCACTCCTAGGAACAGACTCACTGCGTACTAACGGACGAGTTCTGATTACTTTACGCATTAACGATGATCTTTCTGAGTATCATTTACCATTGGGTACCGCAGTAGAAGTTGCCGTCTATTCAGATAGCTTCACTCACGTATCCATTATGCGTAAAATATTGATTCGCATGAAAAGTTGGCAAAACTACTTATACTTAGATCACTAGGTATTCGTCTCAATAGCTATTGATCTAATAGCTAATGTTCTAATAAGTAGTGTTCTAATCACTAGTGATACAAGAAAAAGACAATGGCGAGGCTCATCATCATTTTGAGTTCTCGCCTTCTCAATATCTCACCGCAATTCTGAGGTCCAGCCTTGAGTAACCATAAACTGTCTACTTCTGCTCTTGCAAAAATAAGAGAAATAGATTCTAAACAGCTCTTTGCTGATCTTAAAAAATCAGGGTATATCAATCGTTTTGAAGATAAATGGGTGGTGACTCAGATTGGTGCAAAATTTGGTGGCGAGTACTTTCATCACCCTAAATTTGGTGATTACATTGTCTGGCCCATTCATCTATTGATTGATATAGACCGCTATTCCGGTGAGGCCATGTCTTCTACCGACATAGGCATATCATTCAATCTTAGCGCGAAAAAAATCAATCAGTTGCTCGCCGAGCTGGGCTGGATCACTAAAACAGAGCAAGGATGGTGTGCAACCCGCTCTGGAGCCTGTGTCGGTGCAATTCAAAAAGAAAACCCATCTTCAAAGCAAAGCTTTGTTCTTTGGCATGACTCTATTGCAAACAACAAGCATTTAAAACAGTCGGTTATAGAGTTCCTTGGGCAAGAGGCATCGGCACACTCTACAGATAAGTCACTTTTCAATTTCCGACAAAAATTTGAAGCCAAACACCGCACTTTAGATGGCCACTATGTCTGTTCTATCGGAGAGCTTCGAATCGATAACTGGCTTTATATGAACGGTATACCGCACGCCTATCAGCGCCAATTACCCATTGAAGAAAATGCCCTAAGCGACTTTTATCTCCCAACAGGCAATGTCTATTTGCAATATTGGGGGACAGATTCCAGCCCCACAGGACAAGAGCAAATAACCCAAACCAAAACCCTCTACGAGCAGCACCAACTGAACTTGATCGAGATTTTCCCAAGCGACAGTGACCAGTTAGATGAAGTGCTGCCAAGAAAGCTTCGAGAGTATGGGATTAAAGGCTATTAGCGCTAGAGTCTGACCATTCTTCGAGCATTGCTAGTCCGTTGTTTTGAATCAGTGCTTTCTAGTCCGTACTTTCTTATACGATCTTACGAACGATATGATGAATATTTCGCCGCAGCGGCTTCTTCTTTAGACACTACCGTTTGCCCAATTGGCGCAAGCGAAATCAATGCCAACTTCAAATGTTGTAACGCAAACGGAATGCCAATAATGGTAATAAAACACGCCACTGCCGAAAGAATATGACCAATGGCTAACCAAACACCCGCAAGCAAAAACCAAATTACATTACCAACAAATCCGAAGGCACCTGTTCCAATGTCTTCCTGATTGGTTAGCTCATCCCGGGCTATCGCTTCTTGGCCAAACGGAAAAAACGAAAAGTTTCCCATCACGAAACAAGCACGCCCCCAGGGAATGCCAACAATACTAATAAAAGCTAAAAGGCCAAACATCCACCACATTAGCCCCATAAAAACACCGCCGAACAAAAACCAAATGATATTACCTAATGTACGCATAACCACCTCGATGAAAAAACCGGCTCATAGTGCTCAACCGTTGGAAACGGATCATAGAAATGATGCAGTAACGCTTTCCATTCCTGATACTGCTCCGATTCTCTAAAACCTTCAGTGTGAGCCTGCAATGTGTGCCAATTTACGATTAAAATAAAACGATTAGGATCTTCAATACACCGCTGTAATTGATGATCGATATACCCATACATTGCTGAAATAATAGCTTGGGCTTTTTTGAATGCTTGTTGAAACTCCTCGACAAGCAGCGGCTTCACATCTAAAACAGCCACTTCCGTTATCATAGTGTTGTTTTCCTTAACTCAATATGAACTTTAATTGTTAAAACGCTTGCCATACTGCGGTTACTCCACTTACAGAACACAGTACTAAGGCTCCAGCACGTATTATTTCTTTGGGTAAGGTTTGCGTCGTGGCAATCGCCAATCTATAACCTAGCCAAGATGCAGGAATCAACGGAATCGTAATCCACAAATGGTGTGTATTCAAAAATCCGGCTGGAATCTGAATAATGAGTGAGATAAGAGAACTGAATACGAAGAAGGCCGATAAATTACCACGTAACTGATTGGCCTCCTGATGCTGAAGCAACAGCGCCATTGGAGGGCCTCCGATAGACGAACTCGTACCAAAGAATCCAGAAAAGAAACCCGCAATACCCATGCGCATTGGCGTTGGTTCAATACGATAAGGGAGTAAACTCACCGCAACCGCAAATAGGACCAGAAAGCCCAGCCAAAGGGCCAACACATCCGTAGAAACCATAACCAGAAGAAACCCACCCGCAATCGAGCCCGGAACACGCCCAATCAATGCCATTTTGAGGCCACCTATAGATACGCTGGCGCGATGTTTTCGTGCATTAAGGATAGAGATAAACAGTGCAACTAAACATATTGGCGCTGGTACATAATCTGGAGAGATCAAAAATAACAAAGGCGCAGCAACAATAGCCAGCCCAAAACCAATCGCCGTTTGGACGAAAGAGCCTAAAAAAATCAGAAACATTGCAATTAACGCTGGGGTGGTTATCCATTCGGACACGACACAATTCCTTACATCTAGATGCCAAGCCTCATCATAATCTATCTATATAAAAATCATATAACTAAATAAAAACCCACCGTAATAGCGGGTGGGTTGTATCGACAATAACAGGGGCAGCAACGATTCAAATATTTAGCTTTGAGCAGCTAACCTTACCACTGGCTTATCGTTAATTGGCAAGTGTAACAATGCCGCGATAAACGCCAATGCGACCGTAGACCACCAAATCGGATCGTAAGAGCCATAGTAGTCATAGATAAGCCCACCAACCCAAGCCCCTAAAAAGCTGCCGACTTGGTGAGTAAAAAATACCAACCCATACAATGTCGACAAGTAACGAGCACCAAAGATCTGCCTAACAAGTCCAGAAGTCAAAGGGACGGTTCCAAGCCAGCAAAATCCGATCGCCGCACCAAAAATTGCAGCCGTATGTTCGGTAATGGGCAGGGTTACAAACGCGCCGATAACAAGCGTGCGCATAAAATACAAAGCAGCCATCACGTGACGTTTATTAAAACGATCCCCCATAACTCCCCAAAAATAGGACCCAAAAATATTGAATATGCCCACATACGCTAACGCCATCGCTGCGCTTGAGGCTGGCAAATTTTTGTCTGCCAAATAGCTGGGTAAATGCGTCGCGATAAACATGACATGAAAGCCACAAACAAAGAAACCTGCATGAATGAGCCAGTAACCTTTATGTGAAAAAGCTTCATTGAGTGCTTGTTTCAGGGTTTGATTGTCTTCAGAGTTCGGTGTCAAATTAGGGGCAGACTTAGCGGTTCTCATGAACATTGCAAAGGCAATCATGACCGTACAGAGTAACGCAAATGCCTGCATGGCTCCTTGCCAATCGAAATGCGCAATTAATGTTTGAGCTCCAGGGATGAGTGCAAACATACCAAACGATCCAGCCGCGGTTGTTAATCCAAACGCTTTAGCCGCATGCTGAGCTGGCACTACTTTAGCAACCGCACCTAGCACTATTACATAGCTGGTCGCACTTAACCCTAAACCCACTAAAATCCCCAAAGACAGATAAAGCATGCTCGGATCGACAGCGATTGATGTTAAGTACAAGCCTGCTGAATAAGAGATGGCCCCCAGTATGATAATGCGCTTGGGTCCCCATTTATCCGCCGCCATGCCTACAAATGGCTGAAACACACCAAACAAAAGGTTTTGAAGGGCGATGGCAAAACTAAAAAACTCGCGCCCTGTTCCGAAGTAATCCGAGATAGGCATCATAAAGATACCGAAAGACTGCCTTATCCCTAGGCAAACAACTAAGATGCCAATCCCTAGCCATACTAAAAGTGGAAATCGAAAAATGCTCATAGATTCGTCTTACTCAATGTTAATTAATGGTGGTGCGAATGGTTGATGTCGCCCGTTTGTTGATGACACCCGCTGTTGATTGCTTGCTCAGCTAATAGCGTTAAAAGTCGAGGGGTGTAGTGAACCACCACTAACGATAGAGACAGCAATAACACCATCCTTACAAGTTGAGCCAAAATAGATTGTGAAAACCAAAGGGACTTAAGAAACATCTTGCTCACCAGTGATATTAGGGTTAAAAAATCAGCGCGAAGTGTAGTGACTATTCCCAAATGACGCCAATGACATTTTGGTACAGAGGCTATGCATAATTTGCATACCCACTGTATTCGATGCTATCGAGCTCACTCTTCTCGCCAAGGCTATTCAAATCGGGTTTGAAGTCCGTTCTAAATCAAACACAAGTGCTATATCGAATGGAATAGGTTCCTACTCATAATTCAATCACCCTTTCTCTGGCTGCTCTTATTTATCTTGCTTCTCTGACTGGTGAGGTGTTGCGAAAAGTTTAAAGCCTTCATCTAACCACCCAGTGACACCGCCGATCATCTTCTTAACGGGCCTTCCTAATTTGGCTAATCGAATCGCTGCTTTTTCAGTTCCATTGCAGTGAGGGCCAGCACAGTACACTACAAACAATGTCTCAGCAGGAAATTCACTCAGTCTCTTTTCATTTATTCTCGTGTGGGGAATATTAATCGCACCATCAATATGACCTTGATCAAATAGATTTTCCCCTCTCACATCGACGAGTACAAAGTCTTGACGATCATTCGTTGTCGCGTGGTGAACATCCCAGCAATCGGTTTCAAATATTAGTAATAACTCAAAATGGTTTAATGCCGCTTGGCTATCTGCCGCCTGAACTCTTGAAACTGCACTTGTCATAACGATTCCTTAATCAGTTTGTCCTGGGGTTATTATCAACGGCACCACCCAACAAAAACACTGGCTTAAAAGACAATATACGTTAATAATGAGCCATACTATTCAAGAATGATGACCAAAGATGGCTATGATCAAAGTGGCAATACTGTCTCATGCGGATGTTTCTCTGTTTGAATTGGCGTGTGCCGTAGAGCTTTTTGCTCTGCCAAGGCCAGAATTTGATGATTGGTATCAAGCCGACGTCATTAACCTAGACAACGCAGCAATCACAACTACTGCTCGCATTGGTCTCTCGACTCAGTTTGTCCCATCCATTGACAAATATGATCTCCTCATTATTCCTAGCTGGCCAACGATAGAGAAAACCGTACCGTCCACAATACGAAAACAAGTGAGCCAGTTTCACGCAAGTGGTAAACGAATTCTTTCTTTCTGCTCTGGGGCTTTCTTATTGGCTGAGCTCGGTATTCTTAATGGTAGGAAAGCCACGACTCACTGGAAATTTGAATCTTCATTTCGCCAGCGTTTTCCTCATATTCAATACGCAGCCAATGTTTTGTACTTGTTTGACGGAAATATAGGTTGTTCAGCCGGAAGTGCAGCGGGGTTAGATCTTGGGCTCGCAGTGATAAGAAGTGACTATGGCTACGAAGTGGCAAATCAAGTGGCGAAGCGGTTGGTTGTCTCCGGACATCGGCAAGGGGGGCAGTCTCAATTTGTTGAAACGCCAATGCTCGAAGTGCCAAACCAGTTTTCACACGCACTCGAGTGGGCGCAAGATAACCTCGATAAATCGATCTCAATTGATGAATTGGCCACCAAAGCGAACATGTCTCGCCGTACCTTTGATAGAAAGTTTAGAGGTTGCTTTGATTTGTCACCAAAAGAGTGGATCATTTGCCAGCGTGTTGAACGTGCGAAAGGGCTTCTTGAAAGCAGTAATATGACCATTGAACGGCTGTCACAAGCGTCTGGTTTTGATACATCAATGACGATGCGGCATCACTTTCGACAGTTGGTTGGTGTTTCTCCGAGTATGTACCGGCAGCAATTTTTCCAAAATTCAGGCACGGGTGCGACTCACACCAACGAATCTTTTGCAAAGTAATGTTTCTCAACAAACTCAGAAACCCGTAGTAAGTGCTTACTAAAAAATAGAGTACCACGACAAAGAAGAAAATCCGTGTCACACTCTTTATGCCCCCCTACAGTTAAGGAATACCCTTTGGCGAGTTCTGAGCGGAATATAAAAGTCTGTACGATTAATCTATTTAACTACGTAGAACCGCCGAATGCGTTTTATGATTTTGCGAACATCTATACAAAAGAAGAATGGACAATTAAAACCCGCTGGTTAAGCCAAACCATCACAAAAATCGATGCAGATATCATCGGATTTCAAGAAGTATTCAGTATTGATTCATTAAGAAAAACGATGCACTTGCTTGGCTACACCCATTTTGTCACCGTTGATACGCCAGAGGTTGAGCAAGATTACATATACTCAAATCCTGTTGTGGCACTTGCATCACGACACCCAGTCAGCCAAACCCTCTCTATTAACGCCTCATCAGCTATTGCTCGTTCCCAAAGTAATTTTAAATTTAATCGCACTCCAATTCATGCTGTCGTCGACATACCACAATTAGGTCCGATTGATGTTTATGTGGTCCATTTAAAATCTCAACGTCCGACCGAACTCGACACTCAACCTGACGAAGAGCGGCATGATGAACCATCGACTAGCGAACGTTGGTTACTCGAAAGTCAAGGTAAATGGCTGTCAACGGTTCAACGCGGTATGGAAGTCCACGTTCTTCATCACCATATGATTGAAACTAAAAAGCAAAATGAACGGCCATGCTTACTCATGGGGGATTTTAATCAATCACTGCAAAGTAACGAATTTCATTGCTTAACATCAAGACACCTCTTTCGTCTTAAAGAATCAGAAACGGCTCTATCGGCTTTCCACCTTCATAACAGCCAAGACCTGGTCCTTGAACAAACAGAAATTACCTCAACACCCACCTACTATGTGGGGGCACAAGGAAAAGAACTGGACTATATTCTGCTGTCCAACGAATTCTCTGATTGCTCAGATCAAGCCCGTGGGATCGTCACCGACTACCAGGTCATCGACTCACATTTAGTCAACCCACGCTACGGTCATGACCACATCAGTACCGATCATGGGATCGTAACGGTAAATATTTCAATAATTTAATTCAAAAAACACGCAGTTTGTGGTTTAAATATGGGAATAGCCACTGACCCAATGGAGCAACAGCAGATGGAAATCAAAGTCAGACCCACTCGAGTCGAAGACGCGGCAGCGGTATGTCACGTTTATTCCCAATACCGATCTCAACGCGAAACCTTACAACTGCCCAACCCTTCTGTAGATATGTGGGAAAACCGTTTACAGAACATCCCGACAGGCGTTTACTCCTTCGTGGCTGAAGTGGACGGAAAAGTGGTGGGTAATATTGGATTCGAACACGCTCAAAATCCCCGCCGATCGCACTGTGGCAGTTTTGGTTTAGGGGTTCATGATGAGTACCAAGGAAAAGGCATCGGCAGCAAGCTGATCGAAACAGTACTAGATTTAGCAGATAACTGGCTACAAATAAAGCGGGTTCACATCGAGGTTAACGTCGATAATCACAACGCTATAGCCTGTTATAAAAAGTTCGGGTTCAAAATAGAAGGCGAAGCCGAAAACTCGGCCTTTAGGGACGGACACTACGTAAACACTTACTACATGGCAAGAGTGAAAGCCGATTAAGCTGGATTTTAGGGGGGTTGTTATTATTCGAGTATTCGTCTTGCTCGATAGCTAACCCTACGTATACTCAGTCAGTTGCTTTAATGCCCTTTCTTTCAAAGATTCAGTGTAGTGATTGATCTTCCAATGCCCTGGGCTCCAACCTTTGACAAACCGTTGAAAGTCAGCCCAAGCAATTGGAAACAAAGGTCGCCAAGAGGCTTCTACAGACTCACAATCCAAATGGGGTTGATAGAGTGCCAGTGCCGCTCTCAAATAGAAAAAGTACTCATTGAGTACGTCTTTTTCAGCGTCATGACACGTTTTTGGCTCAATGGCACTGCTCATAAACAATGCCACATCCTTCATCGCACACCCTTTCCCTACATATTGAAAATCAACGGCCGCCGCTTGGGTTCCGCAGACCGTGAAACAAAAATTCGCAAGCTTAGCATCACCGTGAACTAAGGTTTGATAAGGCGCAAGAGTTAAGATCCGATCGATTTTTTTAGCCGCTCGCTTAAGTGCTTCGTCTGCCAATTTTTCTAATTCATCAGGACGAGTTTGCAAGTGCCAGTAGGTTCCCGATGGCCAAAGCCCTTCCCCTTCATGGCCAATATGTTTTGCGTGAAAATGAGCTAGCCATTTCAAACTCGCTGATATTTGAGCTTTCGTCGCGGCCTCACTCACCGTGGTAAACCCCACACTGGCGAGATCTTCCATCACTAACACATGTTTCAAATCGTATTGTTCAATATGAATCGGGGTTGGAACGTAGCAGAGCTGATCGCATTTCACAGCGTACTGGCGATACCATTGCATTTCAACGAGATAAGAATGGAGCTTTCTTTGATGAGATAACTCCGTATTCCACCCTTTTGGGTGACAACTGGGCTTTGGGAGCTCGATGTGTTTAACGATGACACTCTTGTTGTCAGCAGATAGCCTCACCAGCTCACCGTACCCACCCCAAAGAGGTTGAATGACGCTCACTTTAATGGGAGGGGTAATATCCAGTATCGCTGCTAATTGAGAGTAATCTGGCGTCACAATATATCCATCTTATCCAATAAAGCTGATATAGCTTTGCAAAATAATCAGGTTAACAATATCAATAAAGAAAGCACCGACGATAGGCACCACCATAAACGCCTGTGGCGATGGGCCAAACTTATTCACTAAAGAGCCCATGTTCATGACCGCGGTCGGTGTTGCCCCTAGACCAAAGCCACAATGTCCTCCAGCAATAACCGCAGCATCATAATTCGAACCCATTACTTTAAAGGTAATGAAGTAAGAAAATAATCCGAGAACCACCGATTGAACGGCCAAAATAGTGAGGAAGGGAATCGCTAAGTCGAAGATGTTCCACAGTTTCAAACTCATCAATGCCATTGCCAAGAATAGAGACAGTGAGACAGTACCCAAAATGTCGACCGTTTCAGAATCAACCTTATGTACTTTTGTCACTTCCAGTATATTCGTAATAAACACACCGATAAATAACGCATATACAAAGTCTGGAATCATCAGCCAGTCGATGTTAAATGAACTGACCCATTGCTCCAAATACGTTGAACCAGTAACACAAATCAGCAGGATAAACAGAACTTCAATGACCTTTTTGGCGGTTACTTTGTCTTCTTCATATTCGTTATAGGTGACTAATTCAGGGAAGCGTTCATGGGTGTTGATACCACGACCATATTCAGATTCAAGGCCGTTTTTGGATATCAGCTTCTGTGCAACAGGGCTGCCTATAATACCACCAATGATCAAACCAAATGTGGCGGATGCCATCGCTATTTCAAGGGTATTGGCTAAGCCAAAACTATCGGAGAACGTTTGTGACCAAGCCGCTCCAGTACCATGCCCGCCAGACAGTGTAATCGACCCTGCAATTAGGCCCATCAAAGGATCGAGCCCAAAGGTACTCGCGAGTGTCACACCAACGCCATTCTGAATGATGATATAGACAGACGCGACCGCTAAAAATAGAAAGACTTTCGCTCCACCTTTCATTAATTGGGTATAATTGGCCGCAAGCCCAACGGTACTAAAAAACATCAACATGAATGTATTTTGCAATGGCAAAGAAAAAGAAAGGCTAATACCTTTGAAGTGCATAATGGTGATACAAATGGCGATGATCAACCCGCCGACAATAGGCTCTGGAATATTAAACCGTTTTAGAATGGGTAGCTTGGTGTTAACAAAGTGGCCTAAAAATAGGACGCTAATTGCGATTAAGAAAGACTCTAGTGGCCCAACTGAAATTAAATGATTCATATAACCTCTTCCGTTGTTTCACTCATCATCCTTAACGAGTAGGAGTTTCCGCGTTGTAAAAAGAATCACACCAACGCATCTCTCTATTTTAGATGAATTTTTCATACTGATTGCCATGATGAGCAACGCCATTTTACTGACCTGGCTGGCTGATACGAGTATCAAAATCTTAGGTATTGATGCTCTCAGAATGAGAATATGGCGTGCATTATTAAACAGATCGCCCCTAATTGTCGAATTTAATGAAAAATCACGGATGGATTATGCTGCACCTAACCTGACTATTGGAGGGGTACGGTTGCGGATCTGCGGGCAAAAAAATGGCCAATCGCAATAGAGCGATTGGCCGATATAATGTGTGAACAAGAAATTCACTAACAACGTCAGTTGGCTAGGTGACCCTCGGCTTAAGAAGAGTCAATATTCATATAGCAGTTATCGTGCCAACTTTAAAAACCCATAAATTGAGCATATAGATCGCATAAACCTCACCTTTTTAGTGATATTCAAGATCTGATTTTGCATTTTGCAAATGCATTATGCACAAAACGGCAAAATGCTACTCTACTGGTTTCTTATTAATAAAAGACATAGTATTACCAATTTCTTGTCGCGTAATCTTAAACTCACCACTGATTTTCATACTTCTTTCGCGCAAGAGTTTGTATACTGCGTGCATCATTTATCACACGTTGTAACAATGAACTATTTCACTACATTTTTGAAAGGTATGGCAATGGGTGCCGCAGATGTCGTTCCGGGCATCTCTGGCGGCACGATCGCATTCATCACTGGTATCTACGACACACTTCTAGAAAGTATTCGCCGAATTAATCCGTCCGCATTAACTCTGTGGAAAAAAGAAGGGTTCTCTGCTGCGTTTTCTCATATTAATGGGCTCTTTCTGATCGCATTATTTAGCGGAGTTCTTACCAGTATTGCCACATTGGCAAAATTGATATCTTGGCTATTGATTGAACACCCAATCCCTCTTTGGTCGTTCTTTTTTGGCTTAATCTTGATTTCAATAGTGCATATCGGAAAACAGATAGAGCAACGTTCTCTTTCTCGACTGGCGTTTTTCTTGTTGGGTATCGCAGCGGCCTACAGCATTACCGTGCTTCATCCTCTTGAACTTGAAGTCACCAATGTCAATATACTACTCGCGGGTGCTATCGCGATTTGTGCAATGATTTTACCCGGCATTTCAGGCAGCTTCATTCTCTTACTGATCGGTATGTACTCACCGGTTCTAACTGCCGTGAAATCATTTCAGGTTGATGTATTAGTCTTGTTTCTCAGCGGCTGTGTTATTGGGTTGCTCTGCTTTTCTCACCTTCTCTCTCGCTTATTACATTCATTCAGAGATCTTACCTTGATTTTCTTAACAGGGTTAATGGTGGGTACTTTGCCAAAAATTTGGCCTTGGAAGCAAACGCTATCATGGCGCACTAACTCAAGTGGTGAAAGTGTTCCTTTAGTTGAGCAAAACTTGTCCCCATTTCAGTATGAGACGATCACCTCAGAGCCGTCTCAACTATTGCTAGCCGTTGTGATGATGTTTTGTGCAATGGGTCTAGTACTCGGACTAGAAAAATTTGCTGAAAGCCATGATGTTTAAATGCTAGTAGGACCTTGTTCAATTTTTGTCTCTATTTACCCATTAGAGACACAAAATAGAAATAACGGACAGTCCATCCTTTAGCATCAGTGACGTCTCGTGTCGGAGCCCTCAATGTTCCGACACGACTGTTAGCACATTTTTATAATTGTCTTAAAATACATATCGCTAAGCATGTTAGTATTCCATTTTCATAACGTATTGAAATGGATATACCCATGCATCCTGCACTAAAAGTTGCAGCTGTTATTGCAGCGCTTGTGATTGGTTTTTTTGCCAATGACCTTCGCCAACTGGCCTCATCTTCAACATCGACATCTTCTATCGATGATTACTGCTTTATTTCGACAGAGCCTTGCCTTCAAGACGGTGTCACCATGAGCCTCGATACTGACACAGTGCAACCACTGGTACCAACAACGTTCACCGTAAAATGGAGCAACCCTCAAACCAAGACTTTAGTCCTAGATTTAGAAGGATTAGAAATGGATATGGGCACGGTAAAATACGTACTTAACGCAAACGAGGAGAATCTTTTCCAAGTTGATATTCTTTTACCCGTTTGTACCACTGAAAAAATGACGTGGGTTGGAAGTTTAACCGATGGCGATCACTCTGTATCGCCCGCTTTAAGGATGGAACGATGAGTAAAAATTGGTCATTAATACTGGTCGTGGCTTTTGTGTTTGGCCTGTCGGTCAATACCTACCTGACAAAACAAGCTGAATCAGATGCTCAAAAGGCCATGGATTCTACAACAGCCAAAACGGAACAAACAAAGAGCCACCCCGAACCGGTTATCTTTCATGGTAAAGACAAACAAGCCATTGATTTGTTTGATACCACCGATACCCGAACACGAATCATTTACTTTGGCTTTACCCGCTGCCCTGATGTGTGTCCAACGTCACTCGCCATGCTTGCCGGGGCCATCAACGAATTAGATGAAGCATCAAAAGAGAGCATTCGGCCCGTATTCATATCACTCGATCCTGAAAGAGATTTTGCTGAATCCGCACATCAATATGCACAGTATTTTCATCCCATGATCGAAGGATTATCTGCCCCGCTCGCGACCACTACAGAGCTAGCACATCACTATGGCGTTATTTTCAGAAAAACGGAGCTTGAAGGGTCAGAGCTTGAATACACGATTGACCACAGCTCTTACTTCTATTTCACGTCACCTGATGGGACCTTATTGACCAAAGTTCCACACACGCTCTCTCCAGCTCCCTTAGTGGACGCAATCACGAGAATTCATATGGATAAAAGCCATACGAAATAGAAGCCATACTCAATAAAAATAAAGTTCAATAGAAGCAGGCTCCAATGCAAACCGAGCCCAATAGAAACCAAAACAAATAAAAGAAACATAAAAGGAAAACGCCCATGAAACTGAATGCTCTTCTTCTTTGCACTCTTATCCTAAGCCCGATCGGTTATGCATCAGCAGAGAAAGTGTCGCCAGAAAAGGCAGCAGATAGTGCACATATGGATGTGATGGTACATCACGCCTACGCAAGAGCGACACCTCCTAACGCAGTCAACAGCGCTGTTTTTACACAGTTGATGAATAAAGGAAATACAGACCGTATATTAGTGAGTGCATCAACCAACGTGGCAGGGAAAGTTGAATTGCATGATGTCATTACTGAAGGCGATATGATGAAGATGCGTCAAATTGACGAGATCAAGATACCGGCAAATGATCACGTTGAGCTTAAACCGGGTAGCTTGCACATCATGTTATTAGACCTAAAAGCGCCATTGATTGAAGGTGAAGCTATTGAGGTTAACCTGACATTTAAAAATGGTGAGCAACAGGTGTTTACAGCCCCTGTTAAAAAAGTCATGAGTGGCATGAAACACCACTGATCCTACTTTATACAACTCTATCTCCTAGGGAAGCAGAAATGCTTCCCTTTTTTACCTCTTCTATAAATGCCAACCCAACCCCGCGCTAAAATTGATAATCACCAATAATAATTAAAACCACAAAATCAACCATAATCAGCATTAAATTTTACACTGTTAGCAAAAATGCAATTTTTAACACCAAATTAAATTTATTTATAGACATGAAATTGTGCCTCTATATCATATCGCCGTTCAAATGGATGAACTTAATTATTACAATCCAAACACTCGCACATCACAGGAATGACCATGCCAAACAGCAACATTTTTGCCCGTTTTACCAGCGGAAATCTGGTTTTACAAATCCTAGCCGGAATTATTCTCGGCGTTCTTCTCGCGACAATATCGCCCGAAAGTGCCATTAGCGCCGGACTCTTAGGCAGTCTGTTTGTTGGTGCTCTGAAAGCTGTTGCCCCTATTTTAGTCTTCATTTTAGTCGCAGCTTCAATTGCCAACCAAAAGAAAAATCAACATACACACATGCGTCCAATCATCGGTCTGTATTTGATTGGTACATTAACCGCATCATTAACAGCGGTTGTACTCAGCTTCATGTTCCCAACAACGTTGACACTGGTTGCCGGTGCAGAAGGCGCTACGCCTCCACAGGGAATTACTGAGGTTCTCAACACTTTGCTATTCAAAGTCGTGGACAACCCAGTTAACGCGCTAATGAACGCGAATTACATTGGCATTCTAGCTTGGGCAATTGGCTTAGGGCTTGCGCTTCATCATGCTTCAGCGACGACTAAAGCTGTGTTTGAAGATCTCAGTCATGGCGTCTCTCAGATTGTTCGCTTCATCATCAGGCTTGCGCCATTTGGTATCTTTGGTTTGGTATCGGCTACCTTTGCAACAACGGGCTTTGAAGCTCTAGCTGGCTATGCACAGCTCGTGTTTGTATTGCTAAGCGCCATGACTTTCATCGCATTGGTTGTAAACCCAATCATTGTTTTTTTAAAAACGAAAGAAAACCCTTACCCATTGGTTCTTCAATGTCTTAGAGAAAGTGGCGTTACCGCGTTCTTTACTCGTTCAAGTGCTGCCAATATCCCTGTCAACATGGCACTTTGTGAAAAACTAAAATTAGATGAAGACACCTATTCTGTCTCTATTCCACTGGGTGCGACTATCAACATGGCAGGTGCGGCCATCACCATTACCGTACTTACCCTTGCAGCCGTTCATACTGTGGGTATTGAAATTGATCTCATGACTGCGCTACTACTGAGTGTCGTTGCTGCGGTATCAGCTTGTGGTGCTTCAGGCGTCGCTGGTGGTTCACTGCTATTAATTCCATTAGCATGTGGACTATTTGGTATCCCTAACGACGTCGCGATGCAAGTCGTTGCTGTGGGCTTTATCATCGGTGTGATCCAGGATTCAGCAGAAACAGCACTGAACAGTTCAACTGACGTTGTCTTTACTGCCGCGGTATGCAAAGCAGAACAAAAGCGCGGACAATAATCTCACTAAATTGAGATAACCCCCTTTACTCAGCGAGTAACAATCCTTTACTAACAACAATCCCTGCGAATAAGGCAGGGATTGTTCGTTCGATTACAATGAAAATTACATCACTACTGTATCGGTTTATCGATTTGATTGGGCGAATAATTAAAGTGATTTTCTAGCCCTGAATCGTTCGTTTTTGTCGATTCGGATTTTTCGAGGTCAACACCTAAATCCTCTAATGCTTCATCTTCTGATTTAATCACCTTCTCCGGCAAATAAACTCCGCGTTTATAGAGCTTATTCAACGCTTTAATGATGGAATGCTTGCCCACTTTGTTCGCGCTTATTTTCTGAAAGAGAGGTTTAGCCAACGACTGAAGACCGACAACAGAATCAACCCCAATGTTACCGCCCACCCTATCTCGTATCGCTTTAGCCGGCTCGTACCCAAAGTACGCTGATAAAAATAACCAAATATACGCAATGGCATTACCACTGCTGCCTCTATCAATCCAAGCTTCACCGGCATGACACATCGATTGAGCATGGCCCTTTTCAGCGGCACGCTCTAACCAGTAACAGCCCTTACTGTGATCTTTCTCTACACCAACGCCATTGAGATAAGTAAGCCCAAGTTTCATTCGACCTTCATTACTGTGTAATTTAGCGGCTTTGGTATACCAAAAACTCGAGTCTTTTGGCGTCGGTATTGGATTGCTATCAGACGTGCACCAATCTCCCATAAACAGAATGGCAGGGATGTATTTGTCTTCCGCAGAAGCCCGAATCATGTCCAAAGCTTTCTCTGCATTCACCGTAGTGCCTCGCCCATTTAACAAGGCCATTCCCATATCAAACTTCGCTTGCGGGTTGCCCTCTAATGCCTTTATGCATATCTGCCAATACTTCGCTTTCTCTTTAAGTATGAGGTCTTCTCTCACTTTCTGGCTAATACGAATCACGCCATACATGCCAGTAATATTATCTAGCTCCGCGGCTTTACTGTACCAATACAGCGCTTCTTTAATGCTCTTCCTTTCACCTTCCTTCGCCAGATAAAGAATCGTAGGAATATGACCGTTCTCCGCTTTATTCAAACGTTCTTGTCTTTCCATCTGACGCGATTTCTCTAATGCTTTTCGATAGGCCGCTTCTCGTTGTTTTTTTTCTTCTTCTAGCCTTTTTTTGCGCAGCGATAATGACAGCATCCACAGAAACGCTATGATCAATGACAAACCGGTTGCGCCAATCGCAATCCCTATAATATTCATGTGCAGAATTCTTTTATTATGATGCTAAGTTATCGGTAATTTGATCGAGAAGTTGAGAAATACCGGCTCGTTTGACTTACCCAAGTAAAATTATATGCGAATGAACCCTAAGTAACATAGCTTATATTTATGACCTTAAACTACCACATCCATCATTCACCGTGACTGTTTCCATAAAAAAACCCCGCAAAAGTGCGAGGTTCTCACTGTTTACCACGCGAAGCAGTAAGGCTACTAAGAGCTGGTCCGTGTCGCATTGCTATCGACCATTTTAGGCTCTGACATCTTCTTCGCATCACTCAATTCAACCACTTGCTGTTCGGGCATTGCGTGAGTCGCTCCAGTGAATCGTCCACCCGTTTGAATGCTCAAATTGTCACTGTATATCGTTCCTACCACACTGCCTCGTGACAAAATTTCAATCGTCTCAGCGTGGCAAGTGCCTTCAAACTTTCCGTTGACTAACACTCGTTCAGCGTAGATTTCGCCACTGATGATGCCCGTTTCACTAATGGTGAGTGTGTGTTCAGCGTGAATCTCTCCATCCACGGCACCATCCACTTGTAGATCACTTTCTAACCTGAGTTGGCCTTCGATCGAACAGCCTTTTGCGATGACAGTTGTAGCTGACTGCTGACTCTTGACTCGACCTTGTTTACTAAAGATTCCCATCGGATACCTCTTACTTTACTGAATATGGTCTCAAAATCATTAACTCCCCAGTCCACAAAGGGTCTTGGATCTAATGAACGACCAACAAATCTAATTTCATAATGTAAATGTGGACCAGACGACAACCCACTATTCCCAGAATGGGCAATTAAATCGCCTTTCTGGACGAAATCACCACTTTTAACCAAAAACTTATTTAAGTGAGAATACGAACTCGTAAAGCCATAACTGTGTTGAAGTCGAAGAAAATTACCCGACCCTTTTTGACTTGACCGAGTTACCTCGACAACCCCATCAGCAGGTGCATACACAGGTGTACCCGTATTGACCGCAAAATCCTGACCGCGATGCATTTTAATCGATCCGGTCACCGGATGTTTTCTCTTGCCGTATCCTGACGAAATTCTCGCATTATGAACAGGCGGACCACTCGGAATTTGAGTCAACATCACCATCCTGACCGACGAAGTAATCGCAGCGGTATCCAAGCGTGATTCAAGTTCACTGGCATCTTCGATGTCACCCATACCCAATACTTTTTCAAGATCACCCAAGCGGTCAGAAACGAGATTCATCCGCTCTTCTCGATCAAGCAAATCACTCTCTAAATTAATCTTGAGTTCTTGAAGTGAAGAGACCTCTTCAGTGAGCGACATAGATTTAGTTTCTAGTTCTTTTTGTTTTAGCTTCGCAAAATCAACTTCATCGACTAAATGATAAATAACACCAGCAGTGACAATGACTGCAATTAAAGCAAAATAACCCAGCCCTTTTAAACCGTGCCTGATCCACTTTCCTAGATGAAAATGTCTCGTCCCGTGAATAGACGAAACTGAAACTACGACTCTATCTTCCATACTTCCATCAGTTCAATTACATAAAATCAGGCTGGATTCTAGCAAACAAGTTCGACTAACAAAACTAAGTCCTGTTTGCGATTGCGCGAATATCACAGCTTTATTGTTAACTCTGTGATTTACGACGAGTCATTTTTAGCCCTTATTTAACCCAAGCTACCAGAAACCTTCACTATTTTTTACTGTACCTGAGTAAAGCCATTTCTTTGCTTTTTTATTGTTTCAAAATCTCTTAATATCGCTCCATGATTTTTTAACCGTCACGATTATGAACAAAAGCTTATTTACTAACGTTTCTGCCCTGATCATTCTCATCTTTGGCTTCTACTTTGACAATGAAATCGTTTTTTATGCCGGTCTTTTTGCCTTTTCAGGCGCGGTAACAAACTGGCTAGCCGTACACATGTTATTTGAAAAAGTACCTGGGCTTTACGGCTCGGGTATCATACCCGCCAGATTCGAAGAATTTAAAGCGGCCATTAAAGTCCTCATGATGGATCAGTTTTTTACCCGAGAGAACATTGACCGTTTTCTAAATAAAGAGATGGCTGGCGATAAAACCCTGAATTTAGAGCCAGTATTAGAAAAAGTGGATTTCAATCCGACCTTTGATTCTTTGGTTGAGGTCATTGCCAATTCGTCTTTCGGCGGTATGTTGGCCATGGTGGGTGGAACAGAAGCACTTGCACCATTAAAAGAACCTTTCGTAGAAAGAATGCAGCAGGCTGTTGTCGAGATCAGTCAAAGTGATTCAGTTAAAGAAGCCATCAAGGCACAGTTTGAAACGCCGGAAATGATGGATGAAATAACCGTCAACATTGAAAATATTATCGACCAGCGATTAAATGAACTCACGCCTCAGTTAGTAAAATCAATGGTTCAAACTATGATCAAAACTCACCTTGGTTGGCTTGTGGTTTGGGGTGGCATTTTTGGCGGTGTCATTGGTGTGATTTCTTCGTTGGTTCTATAGCCAGACTTCACGATGCCACTTAAGAAAACATGCAGAAAGGAAGATGTGGATGCATTTTCCTTTTAAATCATTGAAAGCAATTCAGGGTTAACCCCATATCCTCGTTTGTGCTCTTCTATCACCACTTCACTTCGGGTTTGAATCACCCCAGGTAAGGTTCCAAGCTTACTCGACATGAATAATTGATAAGCTTTCATGTCTTTCACTCGTACTTTTATCATGGTATCGAAGTCACCCGATAATGAGTAACACTCTTCAATTTCAGGCATGAGAGACACAGCGTCGGAAAATTTCTCAAAGATTGAAAAACTGGTTTGATCGAGGCGTATATGAATAAAAACCTGCACGTCTAAACCGAGTTTCTCTGGGTTTAGTTCAGCACGGTATCCACTAATAAAGCCCTCTTTTTCAAGACGTTTGACACGGTCGGAGCAAGGTGACGTGGTGAGGTTAACCTGTTTAGCAAGCTCTACTATTGATAAACGGCCATGCAGGTGAAGTGTTCTTAATATTTCTCGGTCTATACGATCTAAATCCATTTTCGTACGCGCATCCATCAAAGTTAAACGTGATCATATACTAATAGTGCATTGTTGACGTTAAACTCGTTTTACCACATTAGTAGAGCGTGGATCAGATCACTCTTATGTTCGAAAAACTCGTTTCTGTTAGCGTTGAACGGCTATTACAGTCGCGACAAAATCCTTGTTTCTCCATTTTTACGTAGTGCTCTCCTTGAAATAAACTCGAAAAAAGCATCTGTAGTGAGTGCAATGTCGACTGGGGCTTTTCTGTCTGGCAGCGCTTCATAACCACTTTATGGTGTGTAGGTTTGCGGCAACAATTACAGTAGACCTTGGACATTTTGATTTCTCCAGAACGATAAATGGGGGTTATTGATAATGGACTCATTGTGAATCTGTTAGTTCCATTAGCTCAAACTTTAGTCTAAGAAACGTGACCTAAGTTACGAAAGAAAACCCTCTTGTTCACCAATACCAGCGACTTTCTAGCCTAGATCTCATAATTTTAATCAAAAATGCCCTACCAAAAGGCAGGGCATCACTGATACTAGAGCCTTAGACCGACGGTTAAGTCAGGTCCAGGTCATTGCTTTTCAAATTATAGTTAAAACTAGTCAAGCTCTTGCAGCTGTTTTTCAAACTTCGCATGCTGTTTCATAACGGCATCTTCTGGTTCAGCCGTTAATAGGCTAACAACAATGATGCTTATTGTAGACAGTATGATACCCGGAACAATTTCATATACATCAAACCAACCACCGCTGAGTTGCTTCCAAATTACGATAGTGACACCACCAACAATAATACCCGTCAAAGCACCATTGCGGTTCATTCTTGACCAGTAAAGGCTAAGAACAACCGCTGGACCAAATGCGGCGCCAAAACCAGCCCAAGCGTAAGAGACCAAGCCAAGAACTGAGCTATCAGGGTTCATTGCTAGAAATAGCGCAACAATAGAGATACCAATGACAGCAAAACGACCGATGCGAACGATGTCTTCTGAGCTCGCATCCTTATTCACAACCTGCTTGTAAAAATCCTCTGCCAATGCAGAAGAAGACACAAGCAATTGAGAATCAGCCGTACTCATAATGGCAGCGAGAATAGCGGCCAGTAGGATACCCGCAATCACTGGATGGAAAATCGCATCGACTAACAGCATGAATATTTTTTCGCCATCAGCCAAGCTTCCCATTGAAGAGTTAGTGACATACACCAAACCCACCAAGCCAACTAACATAGCACCAACCATAGACAGTGCAGACCAAATGACCGCGATACGACGAGCGGTTGTTAGATCTTTATTTGAACGAGTCGCTTTGAAACGAGCCAAAATGTGAGGCTGACCAAAATAACCTAGACCCCATGCCGCTAAGGAAATAATAGCAATGGCCGACAAAGGCTCGCCTTTAGTGTCATTCCATAGGGTTAATAGCTCTGGATTAATGTTATTCAAATCCGTGGTTAGATCGCCAATACCGCCTTGCATTGCTGCGATAGGGACAATTAATAGCGCAGCTGCCATCAATAAGCCTTGGACAAGGTCGGTCCAGGACACGGCCAGGAACCCGCCGAACAATGTGTAAGACACCACACATAAAGTGCCGATAACGAGCGCAACCGTATAATCAATACCAAATACGGTTTCAAATAATTTACCACCAGCGACTAAACCAGAACTTGTATAGAAAAGGAAAAATAGCAGAATGAAAAATGCTGAAATAGTCTGAATCAATTTCGTGTTGTCGTTAAATCTTCTTGACAGGAACTCAGGTAAAGTCAGTGCATCTGTCGTAATACTGTACGTTCTTAAACGCTTTGCACTGATAAACCAGTTGGCCCATGTACCTAAAAGCAGACCACCAGCAAGCCAAAACGCTTCGATACCCGCAGCGTAGGCGTAACCAGGCAAGCCAAGCAGTAGCCAGCCACTCATATCCGACGCCCCAGCAGATAATGCTGAAGGCCAAGGCCCAAGAGAGCGGCCACCTAGGAAATAGTCGGTAGAATTTTTTGTACGTTGGTAAGCGATAACCCCAATGGCCAACATCATTATGAGATAGGCAATAAAGGTTGTTGTAATAGCAAAGCTATTTTCCATTTTTTGTTCCTCTGGTAAAAAGACAGTCTTCCATGAACGCCACGACAAACCCGTGGCGATTACTTGAAATAGTTAATGAGCTTCATTTCCAAGCTCAAGCAGTGTGGCATTACCCCCCACTGCCGTTATATTGATGGTTCGTGTTCGCTCGGTAATAAAGCGCAAGCACAGTGCTGGGTCTTGCGCATGAGTCAATTGCGCCATATCTGTTTCTGAAGTCAATAATACGATTGCTCCATCTTTCTGAGATAAGTGGCGATTAATCGCGATTTCTGTATCCATGCGGCCTACATAGCCGAGAGACCGAATATCGGTATCCAGTAATGGTTGATGCGCATCGAGAGACTCAAACTGCAATACGTTGGCGGGCAATTTTGCTGCCCTAAACGCCGCTTCCAGCATCGAAACCAGCTCGAAATCATCGCTACAAACAATCACGCTATTGCCTGCAAGCAACGCCGCTGATACATATGACGTAACAACTAGATTGGCGTTATTTTCGGTGCTGTCATGAACAACAAGAGCGACGCCACGACCTGTTGTGTACAATTCGTTGGTTTCACCTGTTGGTCCAGTAAGCTGATGAGTATTACCGAGTAACTTATTCGAATGCTGAAGGTGAAACTTCATCACAGAGCTTAACGAGGTTTTCTTTTTTTCAACCTCCGTTAAGGCGAGTAGCAAGTAAGCACTTCTGGTTTTATAATCAAGCTGACTCCAACTTTTCCATGCGGTGTAAGAATCAGAAAAACGTGTGATTTGATGCATTATGTTTTTTCTCCTACACCGATGGTGTTAGTTTCAATTGAGTAAATCGATAAAGATAGTGAGGCCCACCCGCTTTAGGACCAGTCCCTGATAGACCTTGTCCACCAAATGGTTGAACTCCCACGACCGCGCCAACTTGATCTCTATTGATGTAGCAGTTACCCACTCGAGAATGCGCTTCAATCCAACGGTATGTTGTTTCATTTCGGCTATGGATTCCCATCGTTAAGCCAAATCCCGTTTGATTGATTTTTTCAACCACACTGGCGAGCTCATGAGCTTTATAACGAACGATATGCAAAACCGGCCCGAACTGCTCTTCTTCCAGCAATGAGATGTCCTCGATTTCAAAAGCACAAGGCGCTATAAAGTCGCCGTATTCACAGCTATCATCTAAAGAAAGTTGCGCCACTTTTTTCGATGAGGTCATCATTTTTTCAATGTGTGTGAGTAGCTTTTGTTTTGCTGCTTTATCAATCACAGGACCGACATCTGTGCTGTGCAGATACGGTACGCCCACTTTGAGTTCATCCATCGCACCTTGAATCAGCCCAATGATGCGATCGGCGATATCTTCTTGCACATAGAGCACTCGCAATGCTGAACAACGCTGACCTGCCGAAGCAAACGCAGAGCGAATAACATCGCGCACCACTTGTTCTGGTAAAGCCGTGCTATCAACAATCATGGTATTTTGGCCACCCGTTTCCGCGATAAATGGCACCGATGACTGTTCTCGTTTTGCGAGAGATTGATTGATGCGTTGCGCGGTGAGTGTTGACCCAGTAAATGCAACACCAGCGATAAGAGGATGTGTCGTCAGTACCGAGCCAATGTCACTGCCTTTGCCAGGGAGAAGTTGAACCACGTTGCTTGGAAAGCCCGCTTGATGCATCAACTCTACCGCTTTAGCGGCAATTAAGCTGGTTTGTTCCGCAGGCTTAGCCACGACAGTGTTACCCGCTACCAATGCAGCCGTTATTTGGCCAAGGAATATCGCGAGTGGAAAGTTCCAAGGGCTAATACATACAAAGACACCAAGCGCTTCGCGAGAGGCAAAATTTAACGTGCCGTCAAACGCGATAATTTGCTCTGGTGTGAATTGTTCAATTTGCTTTGCGTAATAACGACAGAAATCCACCGCTTCACGAACTTCATCAATGCCATCATGAATCGTTTTTCCCGCTTCTTGATGGCAAAGCGCAACCAGCTCAGCAAGGTTCTCTTCCAGTAAATCGGCTAATCGGTCAAGAGCAGCGGCTCTATCGCTGACTTCTGTCTCATTCCACCCTTGAAATGCGTTAGCGGCACTGGTGATCGCTTGGGACACATGACCAAGGTTTGCATAAGTCACCTGACCGACGTTAATACGGCGATCGTAAGGCGCGGTTACTGTCACCACCTCTAATGATTCAGTTTCCTGCTCGGCGTCGATCTGAATGCCATCAATCATCGGCCCCGCTGACCACTGTTTATCCAGGAAGCTCGACACTTGGTTGTCGAAAACCTTCGCTTCGCTTTCGATATCAATATTGACGCCAGACGAGTTTTTCCGCTCTGAAAAAACCTGTGCAGGTAAAGGAATGCTTTGGTTGTTAAGAGAATCAAAAGCCAACAGCATATCAACGGGATGCTGAGTCAAGCTACCAATTGGACAGCGCGCATCGACCAATCGATGGACAAATGAACTGTTCGCGCCGTTTTCCAATAAACGACGAACAAGATAAGGCAAAAGATCTTTATGGCTTCCAACCGGAGCATAAATGCGAACAGGCTGCTTGAAGGTTGCTTTTGCATGCTCGTGCAAAGCATCTCCCATACCATGCAAACGTTGGTACTCGAATTGATCGTGGGTCGCCATTACCGATATTGCGGTAACAGTTTGCGCATTGTGGCTGGCAAATTGTGGGAAGATATGTCCTTTAACACCCTCACTCAATAAGAATCGAGCACAAGCAAGGTAGGCGACATCGGTGGCTTCTTTCCGAGTGTACACTGGGTAATTAGCATACCCACCTTGTTGAGATAACTTAATCTCAGTATCCCAATAGGCACCTTTAACTAAACGGAGAGGGATTTGGTCGCCTTGATCTTTGGCCAGTTTGGTTAACCAGACAAGCACAGGAAGCGCTCTTTTTTGATACGCTTGCACGACAAGGCCTAACTTACCCCACCCTTTTACTCTTTCGCTTCGATACAGCTTTTTAAACAGATGCAGTGACAATTCCAAACGGTCCGCTTCTTCTGCATCAATGGTAATAGCGACATCCAATTCAACGGCTCTATCCAGTAATTGCATCACTGTGTCGTACAGTTCATTGAGAACGCGCTGCGAATTGGCCACTTCGTACCTAGGATGCAATGCCGAAAGCTTAATCGAGACTGACGACGGCGAGCCGCTGGTTTGCCCTTGGATTTGACGTCCGACAGCTTCAATAGCCATTAGATAACTTTTAAAGTACTTGTTAGCATCGGCGGTTGTTAATGCCGCTTCACCCAACATATCAAAAGAATAGCTGTAGCCTTTATCGACGAGTGGACGCCCATTCTTTTGTGCTTGCTCGATACTGCGACCAAGCACAAATTGATGCCCCATGATCTTCATTGCTTGGTTCATCGCTTGACGAATCACAGGCTCGGACAATTTGTTGACTAATCGATTCATCGCCTGAGTTGGGCTGTTCGACTCTTTTTCTGATAGGCCTATCACTTTACCCGTCAGCATCAATCCCCATGTTGAGGCATTAACGAAAACTGAATCCGAATTTTTCAAATGAGACTTCCAATCAGCAATGATCAGCTTATCTTTAATCAATGCATCGGCCGTCGCGCTGTCAGGAATTCGCATCAATGCCTCAGCCAAGCACATAAGTAAAATACCTTCATGGGTATCTAGACTGTACTCCAATAGCAGAGCATCGATCATTTGAATGGATTTTTTGTCCGCTCGAATCGCCTCAATTAAATGCGTTGTTTTCTCTTCAATTATTTGTTTTTCATTGTTTGAAGAGGTTGCTAAAGGAATGAGCTGCTCAAGCCATTGTGACTCATCAACCATATATAGGGGAGAGATCTGCGCCCACAGGGTATCCAGTGGCTGATCCATAAACTCTGCTTTCAACACATCGGTCGCTGTAAACATGGGTTTCCTCAATTTGACACCTAAAGAGAATCTTTAGGTTTCCTACCATGGCAGGGAGTGTATTTTGAGCCGACGATGATTACTTGTCAAAAACTCCGAATGATTTGCTGTATTCTACGTTATTTAACAGAATATAAACAAAATCACACCGAATTAACTAATGGATGATACTGCATAAACAATTTTATTTAACATTAAGTACATTTTTGTATTGGCGAGGAGACATACCCTGCAGCCTAGAAAAGGCATGAGCGAAAGTACTTTGCCCAGAGAAACCCGTTAACTCAGCCACTTGACCCAACGAATAGTGGCCTTTTTCAATCAATGATTTAGCTCTGTCGATGCGTTTACCTAAGACATATTGATGTGGTGTAATCCCCATCTGCTCTTTAAATAAGTAATGAAACTGACTTTCCGCTAGAAACACACATCCAGCGAGCTGAGCGACCGATATTTTGCGACTAAGGTGCTGCTCTATGTATCGATCTATCGTGTCTAAAGAGAAACGTGACTCTTTTTTTGAGTGTTGAAACGTCGAAATGTGCCTCTGTAAAAGCGCAACCACCGTATCGTTGCAGGCACGACTTAATAACAGATCATCAGGGTGCAGCTGCATTTCGTTCGTCAGCATCTGAATCAATTTTTGTATCTGATCGTCTAATTGAAAATACGTATTGCTGCAAGAGAGTTGATTCAGCTTTTGAAGCAGCAATGGGTCATCATTTTTGGGCTTGGGCATATTGAGAACCAATATTTCTGAGTTTCCGACAACACCACCAAAAGCATGATCGCTTCCTGATGTCACAACGCAACCTTGACCAGGACCAACCAAATTACCTTTGCCTGCAACTTCAAACTCTGCTTTGCCTTTTAAACCGATGACAATTTGCGTGTATTGATGTTCATGGCAGTCCATATAAGAAGGTAAAGTGATCAATTCCGCAGGCTTAGGCGACAAAAGATTGGCTCTTTTTCCAAAAATAGGCGTCATGATTTCATTCATCTCTTTCATTTTTGCTAATCTACCCTGATGTATTTGCACATACTATCGCAAAATCCATCGATTATATAATGGCGCCGATCGATTAAAACGGATATAAAATCACACTCATACCCCTGAGTGCCCACCCAAACCCCATGGTTAAAATTTGAGCGATCGCATAAATGGAACAATGATCAAGTGCACATTAATTACGGTTAATGTCGATTCAATCGAAATAGATGGATGCTGCATCAAATTATAGGCTTGCATATTTTAAGATAAAGACCAAAATGGACAGGTACTGATAAAAATTTATCGAACACACTATTATATCAACTTGTTATTGATAAATTTTCCGTGCTGATAGAAACAAAATTTTTATTATGAGACGACCAAATAAGTCGTCAAAAGTTTGTCTTTTCCACTGATAAGTGGGTTAACACGTTAATTTGTTGCAGGGACCTATGATCAAACGTCGAATCCCAGCGCTCTTGCTTGCGCTAAGCCCTTTTTGGGTATCTGTATCGGTGAATGCGGAAGAAGCCAACCAGATAGACCCGGTTGCCGCTATCGATGAAAAAATCAACATTAAGCAAAATGAACTCGATACCATTGCTTCAGATTATGAAGATGAAGCGGGTAAACTTCAGCAGCTTAAGAACGAGCAAGCTCGTCTAACGCGCGATGCAAAAGATCTCAATGCGAAACGCAATCGAGCTAAATCTGCGTTAGATAAGCAGTATAGTCGCCTTCTTGACGACCCTGAGACTGACCTAATTTCATTCCAAAAGAAATATCAGGAAACTTGGGCAGCGGTTAAGAAAAATCAATCTGATACACTGGAAAATGATCAGGCGATGACAGAAGTCGAAATGCGCCTTTCTCAAGTAAAACAGAAGCAAGCTCGTCTTAACACAGAGTTTTCTAACTTAAGAGAATTGCGCGTAGATGCTCGCGTTAAGCGTATTCAATCGGAGCTTCGAGAAAGCGATGTTCTTGAAACCAGCTACAAGACGACCTGCTCGACTACGATGACACTGGGTGAGTGTGCCAACCAAGGCAGTCACTTAACCAAACAAAAGGCCGTTAAAGCCTTTAGGTCTCAGCTGCTTGATAACCTTACAGAGTCGGTCATTGCTAAACAGAATCTGAAAGGTGTTCAGCTCAATATTCATATCCAGGAAAGCCAAGTGGTTCGCAGTGGTTTCGAAGGAAACAACGAATACTTCACTCAATTACAAGCGCAACTTCAAGCCAAGCCAGAAGCCGTTGCGGCCTGTAAGCTTCTTAATGTCTCAAGCCGTTACTGCCTAACCAGTGATTCGACTGCTACGACAAACAAGAAAGATGATAAAAAATGGGCAAACGTGACCGTGCGTTCCGACCAATATAATGACTCCGTTGTCATTAACGGGGTAAATTATGGCAGCACGCCTGTTGAAGTTGTGTTGCCCAATGGTCGTCACCAAGTGAGTGTTTCTAAAAATGGATTCGAGACGTATAACCGCGTGATCACTATCAACGGTAGTGACACGGTTTGGGTGAAGCTACTCCCAAGCAAAGAGAGCTAATATTTAGGAAATGAAAGCAAGCGCGTATTCGTTCTTGCTTTCGTTTTTTTGTGATCATTATGACATGACGCCATTTTCTCATTGCCTCGACAGGATGTAATGAGCAAAAGTGGCGTTTTCGTTCAAAATATAACCGTTAATTTTTAATTTGATGAAGTAGGAAAACAATGCGACGAGGTTTACCCGCTCTCTTGCTAGCACTTGCTCCTGGTTTAGTTGCAACCTCAACCATTGCAGAAGATGTACCAACATCGGTCCTTGCAATCGATGACGCACTCTTTACCAAGCACACCGAGTTATCAAACGCTCAGAAAGACTCAGACACCCAACAGCAAGTCGTTGAGACCCATGAACAGCAATTGAGTGATACCAACAAGCAAGCGAAAAAACTGGACCGTTCTTTAGCCAAAGCTAAGTCTAATCTGGAACGCGATTATAACCGCATGATTGACGAACCCGAACTCGACCTTACTTCTTCGCAAGAAAAATACCAAAATGCCTGGGCCAGTGTAAAACAGAATCAAATTTTACGTCTCAATGCAGAACAAGCTCTACAAGAACAGCAATCCATTCTCAATCAAAAGAAAGCGATTGTGGCTAAACTTGAAGAGGACATTACTCACCTAGACCACTCTAAATTACGCGCTCGTGCGGATCGTTTGAAGTCCGAGTTGCGACAATCTGGCACTCAAAATGTTAGCTTTACCAATGTTTGTTCGGCGACAATGACCATTGAACAATGTGATAAGCAAACCGTGGATCTCGCACTTCAAAAATCAGTTAATCAATTTCGAACTGCCCTTGTCAGCAAAACCAGTGAAGAGACACTGATCAAGCAAAATTTAGATAAAGTCTCTTTGAATATTCATGTGCTGAAACACAGTACGATTGAATCGGGTTTCTATGATGGCAAGCGCTACCGTACGATCATGGACGTTGAGCTAGATGCAAGACCAACCGAAGTCACAGCATGTACACTGCTTAACCTTGACGCTAAGTTCTGTTTTGCGCCAGGCCAATACAGTGAAAGTACCGTTAAACAAAAAGAAACGGCCTGGGTGACGCTCATTGTGCGTTCCAATCAACATAATGACCGTGTCGTGGTTAATGGGGTCAAATATGGTAGTACGCCCGTAGAAATCATGTTACCCGTCGGTTCGCACATGGTAAGCGTTGCAAAAGAAGGGTATAGCTCTTTTAATCAAGAGTTGAAAATTAGCTCGGATCATCAACTTCGAGCCGTGTTGCACGAAAATCAAAATGAGCTTAAAGCCGGTCATGTATTTGCAGATGCGCTAGCAAATGAAGGTGTTGCACCAAACCTCGTCACCTTTGTACCTGGAACCTACCTAATAGGAGAACATGGTTCAAAGCAATATCACCTTGATCATGCTTTCGCGATCGGGGCGACTCCGACGACTGTTAATCAGTTTACACGCTTTATTGAAAGCACCAACTATCAGACCGATGCTGAGTTAACCAAAGTATGCACAACCATCACAAGTTCAGAAATCACTCCGATCCCTGATAGTTATTGGCGAAACCCTGGCTTTAAACAGTACGCAAACTCACCCGTTGTTTGTGTCAGTCAAAACGACGCGAACGCCTATACTCGCTGGCTTAGCGAGCAAACAGGATATCGCTATCGACTGCCCACAGAAGAAGAATGGGAAATCGCGGCAAGAGCGGGCGCACAAACTAACTACTGGTGGGGTGACAAGTTTAAACCTGGTGAAGCGAATACCGGTTGGAGTGGCACGCCTTGGTCAAATACCAGCACATCGCCCGTCAGTGCGTTTAAACCCAATAGCATGGGGCTTTACGACATGGTAGGAAACGTATGGGAATGGACAGGGGATCGCCGTGGCATGTCAAAAGGTGGGGCTTGGAGTTTTTCCCCAGCTATGGCTTCATCTCACGAACGACTCTTTGTGGCCCCTTCTTCCGCCTCAAATTATGTGGGCTTTAGGATTATTCGTGACATCAACTGAATACCTAATGTGTCATTAGAGTAAAACTGCTCAGTATAACCATGACGCCACTGACCCTCCGGTTCGTGGCGTTTGTGTTATTTTCATCCAGATACTGAACGTAGCGCGGTGAGCATCCCGCATTTTCAATCAGTGATTTCTTTTGTCAATAGGTCGGATAGACTGTATGACTGCCTCAGTTTTGAGATGTGCGTTGTAAAAATCAAAAGTCACACGCTCATTCAAGGGCCCTATTTTCAATGCTCCCCTAGCTCCATGTCCGCAACCCACTCATATTATTCATGTTAATTGTCAATAAAGCACTGCATCCATCGTATTGGCGTAATACAAGAGAAATATACACGCACGTAACATTTCTTTATCATTTAGCATCGCAACGTTCAGGGAATATCAGTTAGAGAACTCAATCAATGAAAAATGAAGAATTGGATAACAAAATATGCGAAGTTGCCTGTCTATCTCTTGCCATCATGGTCTTGGCAGGAACGACTCTTAGACCTTTGTTTAACGAGCAGCACTACCTATTTACTCTGATTGGGTGTTTCAATTTTCTTATTGCATTCAGTTCGTATTGGTTAATAAAAACGAAGCGAGTGACTCAACATGCAGCAACGTTAGTTCTTACCGTAACGGGGATTTGTTTAGTTCCACTCCTATGGATTTCAGGGGGGCTATTTAGCCAGTTCAATTATCTCATTCCCGTTATTCCAGTCTTTACCTGCCTGTTTGCTAACTGGAAAGTAGTGCTCGCTGTTAGCATTAGCTTAATTTCATTAGTTTTACTTATGTACTTAAAAATGCACTGGTTCATCGATATAGACCAAGAGATCCATTACTCAGAAAGCAAACAAGTCGCCAAGACATTTTGGCTATTAACTTCCATTGTCGTCAGTGCTGCACTTGGTTACTACCATCGAGCACAAAACCAGCAAATAAAGACGCTCCTACACAAGCACGCTTATGTTGATCCTCTGACTGAAATTGGGAACAGACGCTTCATTGAAACCAATTTATCTCAAACTTATGAACAGGTGAAAGCGAGCGAAGGAGCACTCGGTGTCATGATTATTGATATCGATCACTTCAAAAAATTTAACGACAACTTTGGGCATGAAACTGGAGATAAAGTCCTCAAAGAAGTCGCACAACAACTAGACACACATATTGGAAGCGGCGGCCTAATCGGCCGATTTGGTGGTGAAGAATTTCTTATCGTTTTACCGGAACTTTCTAAAAACGAATTCGAGCAAATGGGCAATAACATCGTCAATATCATCCATTCGCTTGAAGTAAAAGACAGTGATATACAACATAGTGTGACGGTCTCTATTGGCGGTTATTGGCAAGACGGCGCTCGTTTAATGCCTATTAATAAGCTGGTGAAACTCGCCGATAACGCACTCTATAAAGCAAAGAGTCGCGGTAGAAATCAATTTATCGCACACTGCCAAAAGACCGAGGACAGACAAGAATTGTCCTATATCATTTGAATACAAAAACCTTGGAAGTGCTAGATGGTAAGGATTTGAGTGGCAGGTATATTTGTATGATGTTTCATACCATGACTAGGGCGTGTTGAACTTTCGAGGTTCAATTTCGTTCGAGATAAATCCGCTCAAAATATCAACAAGCCCTTAAATGGCATATCACTGAAATGGCAGTATCATTGTAAATACAAAGCCCCTCACTCTAGGGTGCAAGCCTATCAATAGTCCACTTGCCTTCATGCTGAGAAAATAAGAAACGATCATGAAGTCGGCTCTCACCACCTTGCCAAAACTCGATGGTTTCGGGTTTGATGCGGTACCCACCCCAGAAGCTTGGAACCGGGATTTCACCCTTCTCAAACTTCTTTTTTAGCTCTAAAAACTTGCCTTCCAGCACACCACGAGCAGAGATACGGCTGCTCTGCTTACTCGCAATAGCGGCTATTTGACTGTCTTTCGGACGAGAAGTGAAATACTTCATATTCTCCAAAGCAGTGAGCTTTTCTGCCGTCCCGGTAATATGGACCTGACGCTCCATTGAATGCCAAGGAAAATGTAAGCTAATCTTACTGTTAACGCCGATCTGCTGCGCTTTTCGGCTTCCCAAATTGGTATAAAAAACAAACCCGTCTTTGTCTGCATTTTTGAGTAACACAATACGCTGAAAAGGCTGTCCATGCTCATCCACAGTGGCAACCGTCATCGCTGTTGGATCGGTCAAATTGGCATCAATAGCTTGTTGCAACCAGCCATTAAACTGGTCAACCGGATCCGCATTGAGATCACGTCTTCTCAATCCGTCTTTTGCGTACTCTCTGCGAATGTCTGAAAGTTCCATAGTAGCTCCTAATCATTTTACTCGATTGTGCTCTGATAGGCCTTAGAACTCAAGTATGTTGTCACACACAAAGTTCAAAAATGAAGCTAAACTGAATGATAAGCCACAAAGCCAATGCTAAACATGACCTAAATAAAATAGATATCATTAATAATGATTAGCAAAACCTTAACATTTGAGTCAATTAGTAATAAAATCAATTAAATAATAGCTATGGTAAGGAAGTACCGTGAGCAAAAGCAGTTACGAAAAGCTCTCTCCTACAGAATTAGATTATGTTGATGACAAAACTGCAGCGCTTTTGCTCAATACCCCGAGTAGCGCTCGTGTAATGTTATGGGTCATGATTCTCTTTTTTATTGTCGCTATTGCCTGGGCATCTTGGGCTGAAATAGACAAAGTGACTGTCGGTCAAGGGAAAGTCGTTCCTTCGTCACAAGTTCAGGTCATTCAAAACCTTGAAGGGGGTTTAGTGAAACAAATTCTCGTTCAAGAAGGGGATTTTGTTGAAAAAGGACAGCAGCTACTACTCATTGACGACACTCGCTTTCGGTCTGATTTTCGCGAGCGTGAGCAACAGGTATCCAACTTAACAGCCAGCGTGTTTCAACTTGCAGCGTCTATTTCTAGCGTAGTGGTAAAAGACGAGTTTAATCTCGACAACTGGCAGACCAACGTCACGATCAATTACGGGCAACTTGTCTTCCCCCCTGCACTCGCCGAATCCAAACCTGAGTTAGTTGCACGGCAAAAAGCCGAGTACCGGCAGGATCTCAATAATTTAAGAAACCAAATCTCAGTCATTGATCAGCAAGTCTCACAGAAACTTCAAGATCTCGTAGAGACCCAAGCCCGCATAAAAAACCTCCGACAAAGCTACGATTTCGCCAATAAAGAGCTCGAGATTACTCGCCCTCTAGCTGAAGAAGGCGTGGTGCCACGCATTGAACTATTGAAACTTCAAAGGCAAGTGAACGACACTCAGCGAGAGCTCACATCAAGCGAATTGAAAGTGCCTATACTGCGTTCGGCGATCAGGGAGTCCATGCTCAGTCGTATTAATGCGGCCCAAGATTTTCGTTCTGAGCAACAAGAGAAACTTAATGAAGCGCAAGACAGGCTCTCTTCTATGACGGAATCCAAAATAGGGCTAGAAGATCGTGTGAACCGGACGGTTGTGGTTTCGCCAGTGACCGGAACTGTGAAAACACTCTACGTCAATACCGTGGGCGGGGTTATTCAACCAGGTATGGATATCGTCGAGATCGTACCCACAGAAGATACACTCTTAGTCGAGGCACAAATTGCGCCACAAGACATTGCATTTTTGCGCCCTGACTTGACCGCTATTGTAAAATTCAGTGCATACGACTTTACCAAGTACGGTGGCCTAGAGGGCTCGCTGGAACATATCAGCGCGGATACAACGCAAGACGAGGAAGGAAAAAGTTTCTATTTAGTACGTATTCGCACAAATCAAAAGGGATTAGGTACAGATGATACTCTACCCATCATCCCTGGTATGACAGCCTCGGTTGATATTATTACCGGAAAAAGAACGGTGATGAACTATCTTCTAAAACCAATCTTAAGTGCTCAGCAGAACGCGCTAAAAGAATAAAAACGATAACTTCGATGGCTTTAACCAGCACTAAAACTGCGAGCTATAGAGCGAATTCAACGACCAATGGGATGGTATATGACCACGTACTTGCGACTCGGGATGTAATTCTTTCATGCACAATTATTGGCTGATATTACTACTGGTACTATTTACTGCATCTAACTCGGTGGCTCTGAACACTCAAGAGCAACAATGGGTCGATGCAGTCCATAATACCTATGGTGATAGAGCAGGGAAACGAGTCGATACGTGGCGCAAAAAAATGGCAGTATTTCATGGGTTGCCTGAACGAGATCAATTGACAGAAGTTAACCGTTTTTTTAACCAACTTAACTTTGTGAATGATATCAACCTCTGGGGAAAGAAAGACTACTGGGCTACACCCCTTGAATTTTTGGGCGCCAATGCTGGTGACTGTGAAGACTTCACCATTGCTAAATATTTTTCTTTGCTCGAACTTGGTGTTCCAGATAAAAAACTTCGTTTGGTTTATGTTAAAGCGATAGAACTCAATCAATTCCATATGGTTCTAGCTTACTACTCTACACCGAGTGCGGAACCGATTATTTTAGACAACATTAACGGACAAATTAAACCAGCCTCAAAAAGAACCGATCTACTGCCTATTTACAGTTTTAATGGTAAAAATTTATGGCTGATGAAATCGAAAAAGGGCCAACTGGCTGGGGAGTCCTCGCGCTTGAGCTTATGGAATGACCTAAGAGCAAGAGAACGATCACTAAAACTTAACAAACCTATTGTTAGTTACGATGAGTAAGCAACATGACACTATATAAACAGCTTGTCGCTGGTATGATTGCAGTTTTTGTAATGCTGATGGCATCGGTATTCATTATCGAGTTCAATACCACACGAGATAACCTCGAGCAGCAGCAACGTTCGGAAGTCAATAACACCATCAACACGGTCGGACTCGCACTCGCACCTTACCTACAAGATAAGGATATCGTTGCGGTTGAATCGGTCATTAATGCCCTTTTCGATGGCAGTAGTTACGCCATTGTCCGATTGATATTCTTAGATACAGGCGAAGAGATCCTGCGCTCTTATCCGATAAAACCGAACAATGTTCCAGATTGGTTTACCAACCTTGGGCTGTTTGAGCGCATTCACGATCGACGTGTGGTGACCAGTGGTTGGATGCAACTGGCTGAAGTCGAAATTGTCAGTCACCCTGGGGGCGCATATGTTCAACTCTGGAACGCTCTCCAACGCCTCGCTATTGCTTTCTCCATGATTTTCGTACTCGGATTGCTTTCGATTGCTTTTATCCTGAAACGGGCTCTTCGACCGCTGCAACTTATCGTTGAAAAAATGGAACAGGTTGCCAAAAATCAATTTGGTGAGCCACTTCCTAGGCCTGCAACTAAAGACTTAATCTACGTTGTCGACGGCATTAACAGCATGTCTGAACAAGTTGAAAAAGCGTTTCGCGCGCAGGCAAAAGAAGCGCAGCAGCTTCGTGAGCGAGCTTATATTGACCCAGTATCTAAGCTCGGAAACCGCGCTTACTATATGAACCAGCTCAATGCTTGGCTGAGTGAAAATTCAAACGGTGGCGTCGCTATTTTAGAAGCTGGATTTATCAAAGAGTTGTACGATGAAAAAGGCTATGAATCCGGTGATGGTATGGTCCAGCAGTTGGCTGATCATCTTAAAATTTCCATCTCATACCCTAACCTAACCATTGCTAGAATTTCGACTGAGGAATTCGGATTTATATTCCCTAACATCGATGACAGTGAGCTAAAAATCGTTGCAGAGAGTTTGCTTAGCTATGTTCAAGACATTAATTCCGACCCGACAGGAACTGCGGCTCTGAACCTATCTTTGGGCGTGGTTCATACTAAAGATTCAAAATCCTCAACCGAGATTTTAACCCTGCTTGATAACGCACTAGCGACGGCTAAGTCCAGCCCAGAAATAAGATATGGTTATGTATCCAGTACAAATACTCAGAACATCATGGGTAAGCAACAATGGAAAGCACTAGTCGAAGAAGCCATTCACAACAATCTTATACAGTTTCGCTTCCAAGCTGCCAACAATAGTTGGGGGCAAACCTATCACCGCGAAGTCTTTTCTTCGATCGAAAAAGATGGGGAGCGCTTTAGTGCAAACCAATACCTGTTCGCATTAGAGCAATTGAACGCCAGCCATATTTTTGATGAATTCGTCATTAATTCGATGATCGATAAGCTAGAGGCAAACGAGTTTGTTGATCCTGTCGCAATCAACATATCCCAAAGCAGCATTTCCCAACCAAGTTTCATACGTTGGATTGGTCAAAAACTGTCGAAACATACCTCGATCACCGACAAGCTTCATTTTGAGATTCCAGAAACATGCTTTAACACCTCACCTCATCATACCGCACTGTTTTGTAATGCAGTTCGTAATGCTGGTGCAGAATTTGGGGTAGATAATTACGGAAGGAACTTCCAATCTCTCGACTATATCAACGAATTCAGACCTGCTTATGTAAAACTGGACTACCTATTCACTCACCATTTAGATGATGAGAAACAGAAGTTCACTTTAACGTCGATCTCACGGACAGCGCACAACCTTGGCATCAAAACCATTGCATCTCGTGTAGAAACACAAATGCAGCTCGACTTTTTGTCTGAGCACTTTATTGAAGTTTTCCAAGGCTTTATTGTCGACAAATAACATGAAGGTTTAACTGAATGCAGGATCCGCTACTTAATTCGCTCATTTATGTGAGCCGCTATTATGGATTAGCAAATTCACCAGAAGCATTGATCAATGGCTTACCATTGTCAGAAGGTAAATTAACGCCCTTTTTATTCCCGCGTTCAGCTGAACGCGCAGGTTTGGTTGCAAAAGAAAATCAGGCTCAATTAAAAGACATCCCAACTCTGATTTTACCCGTCGTCCTTCTACTCAAAGATGGCGACGCATGTGTGCTTAATAGCATCAATCTAGAAAAAGAAGAGGCGGAAATAGTCACAGGTGAATCCGGGCTTGTTCCAATCTCGATCTCGCTGGCAGATTTAGAACCCCAGTTTACCGGACGATATTTCCTAGTTAAAAAACAGTTTCGCTACGATGAACGATCGCCTGAAATACTGAAAACTCGCGATGGACATTGGTTTTGGGGGACTATTTGGCAGTCGAAAAAAATCTACCGCGATGTTTTTATTGCATCCATACTGATCAATATTTTCGCCATTGCCGCACCCATGTTTACTCGCTTAGTTTACGATAAAGTTGTGCCAAACTTGGCTTTTGAAACTCTGTGGGTGTTAGCCAGCGGCATCTTCATCATTTTCTTATTTGATTTATCACTAAAACTGTTACGAAGTTACTTTATTGATGTTGCGGGGAAAAAGTCCGATATTCTCATTTCCTCGAAGCTGTTTAGTAAAGTCCTTGGCATTAGAATGGAATCCAAGCCGCCTTCCGTTGGCGCTTTTGCTCGACACTTGCAAGAGTTCGAATCGATTAGGGAATTTTTCACCTCAGCGACGATATCTTCATTAATCGATCTGCCGTTTTCATTGCTCTTTCTTGCCTTAATTTGGTTGATGGCTGGCGATCTCGTCTATGTGCCGATTGCCGGAGTTTTGATCCTAGTTATTTACTCCCTTTTAATTCAAGGACCACTGCGACGTGCGATTGAAGAAGGGTCTAGACTAGCATCTCAGAAATACGCCAACCTCATCGAAAGCCTCGCTGGCCTAGAAACCCTCAAGCTGTTTGGCGCTCAAAGTCAGTTTCAGTATCGTTGGGAAGAGGCGGTTGCGCATATGGCGAACTGGAACATCAAAAGCCGACGTATTACAGACGGTATTCAAAACACGGCAGGCTTTGTTCAACAGGCTTCAAACGTTGGCATGATCATCCTTGGTGTTTATCTGATTGCTGAAGGCGAGTTAACCATGGGTGGCCTGATTGCTGCGACGATGCTAAGTGGACGAGCAATTGGCCCTATGGTCCAGCTTTCACTGCTCTCTACTCGTTATAACCAGGCTAAATCGTCCATGTCTATCATCGAACAAGTGATGGGGATGCCCGATGAGCAAGAAGAAGGCAAGCGATATATTCACAGACCCATCGTCCAAGGAAAGATTGAACTTGACCGAGTCACATTCAACTACCCAGATTCTCCTATTGCTTCGATTCGTGAACTTAGCTTAACCATAAATCCTGGCGAAAAAGTCGCCATTATAGGTAGAATAGGTTCAGGTAAAACCACACTAGAGCGCCTAATTATGGGCCTGTACCAGCCTATTGAAGGCAGTGTACGTATTGATGATACGGATATTAAGCAGCTTCATCACATTGATATTCGTAGAAATATCGGCTGTGTCCCCCAAGACAGTAATCTATTTTATGGTTCAATTCGTGACAATATCACCCTCGGTCGTCCGTTAGCAGATGATCGCGATGTCATGGACGCAGCGAATCGAGCTGGGGTAACTGTGTTTACTCAGCAAGATCCAGCGGGTCTTGAACGCCAAGTCGGTGAAGGAGGACTGCTATTATCGGGCGGCCAAAGACAAGCCGTTGCCATCGCTCGGGCAATTTTGGGAAGGCCACCCGTGCTTCTTCTTGATGAACCAACAAGCGCGATGGATAATCGTTCTGAAATGCACATCAAGCATCAACTGGGTCAAATGAAACCCAATGAAACGTTGATTCTGATTACTCATAAAACGTCAATGCTGGATATTGTTGACCGCGTTATTGTGATGGAAAAAGGCAGTATTATTGCCGATGGCCCTAAAGCGCAGGTTCTTAATAGCCTAAAACAAGGCAAAGTTCGCGCACCGAATAGCTAGGCCATTAGGCCATAACAGACACGTCTGAAATACAATGCCCATCAAAAAAAGCTCTGCAACGTTGCAGAGCTTTTTTGTTATGTTTATTCTCTTACAAGCAGTCTGAATCAACTATACCTGTAGATGATAGGTTAAAGCGGAAATGGAATAGTGACGGCTATAGTACAAGCCATTGCAATTTGAGGAAGAAATAGTGCTGATAAAATAGTTAATGCTTTAATATTTTTTTTCATTGTTCTTTCCCTATAAAATAAATTAAATATGCGTAGATATAAATTTTATATATTATTTATATCTCTGTATTGCCTGTAACAAGGCAATACCAACCTATTCCAAGTAATTATAAATTGCTGTAAAACACAGCTTGATTGACAGATTAATGGTGCAATTCGACTACTCATCACAAAATAATGTAACGTGTGTATTTAGCTCAATATTGAATCCAAAAACCTCTGACAATCATAATCAGAGGTTTAGTTTGAATCAGACTCTAAGGTTGACGAGCCACGGTACAAAACAGCAAATACCTAGTTGGTATTAACACCAATTGCACGCTTAGTTAGGTAAACAAACGCCAACTTCTTTCCATACCCCCCATTGACCAGTACTTTGTGGGTCTTCACCCCTTGTCCACCATTTTGCTTCATAGGCTTTACCGGCAGATGAAACTTGCTGACCACCTGTATATACCGCTCCTTTATCCCAAGGAGTGCTGCAAGTGTTCCCACTCGTTGTCGTTTTAAGTACTGTCAAATTAGAAGTAGTCGAAGCATCAGCCTGTCCATCACTGACTAACACTACAAAACTGAGAAATGCATCTTCTGTGTATTCTGCCGCTACAAAGCTGACGCTCGATCCTTGAATGATAGCCGATATCGAGTTAGGCACATCCCACGAGTACGTCAACGTATCACCATCAGCATCAATCGATGAGGAAGCGTCAATCACGACTACATCACCGGCATTAACCTGAGTAGGTGCTGAAATTAAAGCAACAGGTGGCGTATTAACTGGAACTATCTCTTTTGGGTTAACAGTCACGGTGACGTTATCACTCGATTTTGCACCTTCGTCGTCTGTTACTGTTAATGTAAATGACAATCTATCGACCTGAATAACTTCTGCTATCTCAAAGCTAGCTATTGCACTATTTCCATTGACCAAAGAGACCGGAGTTCCTGCTGTCTGCTCCCAAAGATAAGACACGATTGTACCATCACTATCTTTTGAACCATTAGCATCTAATGTAACCAAGGCAGGTCCAGTAATCACTTGATCGTTACCCGCACTTGCGGTTGGTTTACGGTTAACAGGGTCAGTTGTTCCACCCGCTAAACCTTCATGCATTGCATTTAAAATATCACCATTATCCGCATCTATTTCCCATGAGAATAGTCCAGCCAAACCTAAATTACGGGCATATGCGCCTTTTGCCTTCACTGATCGAGCATCATCAAATGTCACTAGTTGGCCTGATGTTGGATTCCAAACCCAGGCAGCTTCTGCCTGTTCATCGTACCCATACTCAAAGCCATTAATACCCGTGCTATTGGCACCAAGCATGAAGTCTTTCACGCCTTTATAATCAATAACACCATCTTCCCAAACTCCTTGGGCACTTGTACCTTTTAGCTTACCATTGCCTACTCCAGTCATAGGATCTAATGGATCGTTTAATGAAGAAGGCACTACCCCTTCCCAACCTCGACCATACATCGCAGCGCCGAGTACAAGCTTATTCGCTGGTACACCCTGGGCAAGCAATAGTTGGATGGCATTGTCTGCTGTATACGCAGGGCCTTTATATGGTTCACCCGCTTCATCTAAGCCAGAACCATCACACTGACCAGGGCGCATAAATCCGCCACAGTATAGACCGGTCTGGTGCCCAACTATGTTATTCCAACCACCATAAAAATCGTAGGTCATAGCAAAAATGTAGTCCATATATTGAACGGCATCAGCGTAATCTACGTCTTCAATCTTGTCGTAGCCAACACCTATTGCTGACGTTAGTTCATACGTACGACCCGTAGCTGCCTCTAACCCATCGAGCATCGTCCGTAACTCTTGCATCAATGCGATGTAAGCTGGACCATCGTTTATCTGGTCGCCTAAATCTGAGGCTTGACCCCCACCGCCTGGGAATTCCCAGTCAATATCAACACCATCGTAGAATTTCCATGTTTTGAGAAACTTCTCTACTGATGCAACAAACGTGTCTCTATTGGCTTTTGTAGTGAAATCGAAGAATGGGTCTGATAATGTCCATCCACCTATCGAAGGAATAATCTTAAGGTCTGGATTACGCTGCTTTAGCGCCATCATCATTGCATAATTACCTTTGATAGGCGTGCTGTATTCATGCCCAGCCTGAGTGAAGCTTTTCTGAAATGCCGCCCATGGGTCATGGATCACGACTTCATAGTCATTAACACCATTACAAGCGGTCATGAGTGCATTGTAACTGTTACCACCTACTGATTTTACAGATTCATTCGGACCACAAATTGGGATAAAGCCATAAAGGATATGGGTCAAATTATCTGCAGGGATGTTATCTACCGTATAGTCTCGACCATAAATACCCCACTCAACAAAGTAGGTTCCAACCACCGTAGAAGGGTCGGTCGTATAGGTCTTATTGTTCGGATCAATATTCATGGTAAGTGGTGCTAAATGAGCACCGTCTGTATCGGCAATAGTGACCTCTACAGGTGCACTTTTACTACAACCTGTTTGATCACAAGCTTCGATTTCCATTTGGAATAAACCACCGCTTGGGTATTGAAAGGTGGCTTCTGTCTGGCCGCCAGAAATAGGACCTGTCGCTACCTGTGTTCCATCAAAATAGATATGATATGTATCTCCAGTTTGGCCACTCCATTGGTTGAACTTTATTGTAATATCAGCCTGATCATAATAAGTCACCATATCGTTGTAGCCGGCAGTCGTTTCCATAGCCAACTCTATTTTTGAAAATTGGAGATTGTTAGATCCATAGACATCTATAGTAGGAGCGCTAGGGGCGGCATTCGCTAAGCCAGAAAAGGCTATCGCGACACTCGCTGCGCACATCGTTATACGATTCATATCGTTATCGTTCCTTGAATGTTTCACTTAAGTTTGTGGCGCCAGCGATCAATCTTCAATTCGCTGAATCCGTTCGTTCTAATCCCAAATAGGGGATGTAAGAACATTAAACTCAGTATTCTAGAAACTTATTTTTTTAGACGAAAAAATAAACACACTTACGAGACATGAATAAAAAACAAACAGATGTTATCAGCTTGTTGCATTGTGTTTTTGATATCGAGTCAAGAAAATAGCCTGACGCTATCTACACTTCAGGCTATTGTCATTCAACTAAATAGCCCGAAACTTGGCAGTAAAATGCCTTAACACAGAAGGCTCGTATTCAAATTCAAGCCCTTTCATCTGCTTGGCATGTTTACTCACTTCAATAATGGCATCTGCGACATAATCCATATGATCATTGGTATAGACACGTCTTGGAATAGTGAGACGCATTAGCTCTAGCTCTGCGGCTTTTTGCTTACCAGTTTTGGGATCTCTCCCCAGTAGCAATGAACCAATTTCAACAGCCCTAACACCAGCCTCTAGATAAAGGGCATTACATAAGGCTTGTGCGGGAAATTGTTCTGGCGGTATATGCGGTAAAATTTTAGCGGCATCAACAAAGACGGCATGTCCTCCCGTAGGGTACTGGATCGGAATGCCAGCTTCTCTGAGACGTTCTCCCAAATACTCCACTTGGCTGATGCGGTAATGCAAGTAATCTTCATCAGCCCCTTCATACAGTCCTCGGGCTAACGCTTCCATGTCTCGCCCTGCCATTCCGCCATATGTCACAAACCCTTCCATTGGAACGCATCGAGTTCGTACTGCCTGGAACAGTTCTTCATGATCACGGATACAACACAGCCCACCAATATTAACCAGCGGATCTTTCTTGGCTGACATCGTTAACATATCTCCGTATTGATACATCTCGCGGATAATGTCTAGAATGCTACTGTCTTGGTAACCAGCCTCTCGCTGTTTAATAAAATACGCATTTTCGCAATAGCGAGCGGAATCAATCACCACAGGAATGTCGTTTTTACTCGCAATCTCATAGACAGCGCGCATGTTCGCCATAGAGACCGGTTGCCCACCCGAGCTATTACAAGTGACTGTCGTGATGATCGCACAGATATTTTCAGCGCCGTATTCAGTAATCGTGCTCTGCAGCTTATCCAGATCAAAGTTACCTTTCCAATCATAAGCCTTGCCGGTATCAAACGCCTTCTCTGTTAACACATTGATGGCCTTACCACCGTTTAACTCAATATGCCCAGCTGTTGTATCAAAATGATAATTGGAGATAAAAACCGGCGCGGTCCCTCCCCTTACCTGTTGCATCCGTTCGATCAGTGCTGGAAACAATATCTGCTCCGCCCCACGCCCTTGGTGTGCTGGAACCGTTAATTTATAGCCAAAGAAATGTTCTACAGCATCACACAAATGGTAGTAATTTCGGCTACCAGCGTAAGACTCATCGCCCATCATTAATCCGGCCCACTGGTGATCGCTCATCGCGCCTGTACCAGAATCGGTCAATAAATCGATGTATACATCGTCACTTCGAAGTAAGAATGGGTTGAGTCCAGCCTCTTTGAGTGCAACTTGGCGGTCTTCAAGTGTGGTCATTTTGATGGGTTCAACCATCTTGATTCGAAATGGTTCTGGAATGCGTTTCATGTGGTTTTCCTTTCTATATCTTTACGGCAGGTGCAACTCGTCCTGCACACTCTGCCTGAATGTACTTTAATAAAATCGGGAGGTACTTTAATAAAAATAGGGTAAAGCGGTGCAAAACACCGATAGAAAGAAACTAAAGGATCTGTTTATTAAGAAGGGATAAGCAGTAATCTATATTATACCAAGGTGACAAAACGAGCGTGCCATCAAGCCGATACGTTAAATCCAAAGCGTTGCCTCCATATTAATAAATGATGGCAACAATATAGCGGCAAGGTGATATCGATGTCTGTGATGCTTGGCTCAAAAAATCGTCCTGTAATTTATACCACTCAATTATCGACATCGAGCTATTGTTGAAACTTAAGAGAAGAATTGTCCAACTTCTAACATGCCCTCTATTGCCTTTATTTTTATTCCTAGGCAATCTCTTAAAGTCATTTTTGAGTCACACCTAGGATAATTCCAATGAACGTACTAAAAACGCTGTCATGTACTTGTGCTTTAATCATTAGCCATTCTGCATTTGCGGATATCACCATTCAAATTCCCGACAATATCGAATTATTTATCGCTAATGGTGAAAAACCAGAATTGGTGGGCGGGTTTTTCTCGGCGAATAAAACGTTGACACTTCCCAATGGTGAGAACCAAATTGCTTTCCGCTACTCGTCTCTTTTCGATCGAAGTAACGATAGGACCACCGTAGAAAGCGATACGATCATCGCTAAGTTTGAAGCTCAAGATCAAGAGCTGACCTTTTCACTGCCTCAATACCGTAACGAAAGAGAGGCTCAAACAAAAATCAAACAACTAGAATGGTCTCTGATTAATCAATCGGATGAAGTGATTGAGGTGCACGAAGATAAGCTTATGAAAGAAGGAATGCAGCTCGGTAGAGATTACCAACGCGAAGTCGCTGATTACAACCGAAGCAACGGCATTGCAGCGATCACGGCGACGAGCTTCGTTGCTGCCAGTGCAACCCCAGCCATTTCTGCCGATCCTGCTTTAAAACAAACGTCGGGTAAAAACGTAACAGCAGAGAGTACGGCGGAAGAAATGCTGCACTTTTGGTATGACAAAGCCGATGCTGAAACAAAAGCCAGATTCAAAGCGCATATTAATCAGTAAACCTCTTTGGTCCTTAAGTACATTTCGCCATGCAAGCCATTTTGCTGCATGCATGGCGTAACGCTTTTGACTATGTCCAGAACATCATTGCAATCAACGTCAGGGCACCAATACACGCAGCGTTAAGGACAAGGCCGACTCGCATCATCTCTTGCTGCTTAATGTGACCAGACCCAAACACAATCGCATTAGGTGGAGTAGCGACAGGTAGCATAAACGCACAAGACGCCGCCACCGCGATTAAAACCGACAAAATAACCGGTGATAACCCAAACACCTCAGCAACCGAAGCAAAAACAGGAATAAGCAAAGCGGCACTGGCTGTATTACTGGCGAACTCAGTTAAGAACACCACAAAGGCAGCGACAATGAGAACAATGAACACAAGACCAAATTGTGAAATTAAATCGCTTAATTCATTAGCCAAGAAAACACTGGTTCCCGTCGCTTTCAGCACGTTACTCAAACAAATACCGCCACCAAATAGCAACAACACGCCCCAATCTGCGGTTTTTTCGATGTCTTTCCAATGAACAACTCGTGCAAAGTTCACCATCACAATCGCGGTTAAGGCAACGATGGTATCAAATTTTGCGTACCCACCAAGCATCGCGTTAATAGGTTTACTGAAGATCCAACACAATACGGTGACGGTAAAAATAGCAAGTGTCACTATCTTACCTTTATCCCACTCTACGGGGGTTTTATTGAGTTCGAAGTCTCCTTTTAGGTCTGGCTTAATGACGAAATACAATACGACGATAGCGAGAGGAAGCAAGATCATGGCAGCGGGAACACCAAAGGCCATCCATTCCGTAAATGTTAAACCAACCTCAGCCGCAGCAATGGCATTCGGTGGGCTACCGACAATGGTCGCAATACCGCCAATGCTGGCACTATAAGCGATGCCTAACAGCACAAACACATAAGTTTTATGCCCTGTTTCTGCATTCACTTTACTCAACACACCCAGTACCAGTGGCAACATCATTGCGGTTGTTGCGGTGTTGCTTATCCACATGGACAGACCTGCTGTCACGCCAAATAGCATGTAAACTGCTACGCTCATGCGGCCCTTTGCCAGAATCAGTACTTTATCCGCAATGACTTTATCAAGCCCTTGCCGGTGCATGGCGGCGGCCAATGCAAATCCGCCAAGAAAGAGAAAGATAATGGAATTAGAGAAGTTATTGAGTGCCGTCTGAGTATCAAAGACACCAAAAAGAACCGCCAAAATGGGAACCAAAATAGCGGTCACGGTAACGTGTAGAGCTTCCGTTAACCAAAGGATGGCAATAAATGTAAGCATACTCAGGCCCAAAACGACTTGAGGATCAAACGGCAGCGTTTTATACAAAAACAAGCACAAAACAACATTCGATAAAATAATGAGGCTGTTACGGTTTAAAAACCACTCACGTGTATTTGAGGGGAGTGGCACACTGTCATTTCGGTTCATGGTTATTGTTCCTTTCTAGGTAAATCTGACAACAATATGCTTACATAGAAATAACCATTTAAATAATTCACGCTACGAAGTTGTTAACCACATCAACAATAAGGTTAATGAAGTTAACATCCTGAAATAATTATTAATTTAAAATAAGTTCACCTCTCGTATAACGCCAAGATTATCAATAGAACTATCAATTTACTTCACCAGTAATTGATCAAAGCTCTCGAATACTTGAGGACATGTCATCACTCTTCCATGTCCCTGCCCGGTGGTCGCGTGAAGCGTTACAGTGCTAATGTTGTTCGCAGCGCGTTCCGATACAGAAAAGTCAGCAAACTTATCTTTGCGATCATGGACGATGATCGTGCTAGCTGAACGCTTGCTGAGTTTTCCATAAGGATCCACAGACTGAATGGGGTAATGGTACTGCTCCTCTATTTCAGACACTATCGCTTCAAAAAGTCGCAGCGAATACCCAGAACGTGCAACGCTGCCGAACAAGTTGTCGAGGTAATCCAGCACTGGAGCAATCAATAGCATTGGGCAGTCGATAATTTTTCGGTGGTGGCACTCCAATGCCGATGCCGTGCCCATACTGTGAGCAATGACACCAGCCACATCTTCTTCAAAGCTATCTAATATCGCTTCCAAGCCTTGAACAAACGCTGGAATATGACCATAAATACCATCACTTTTTCCGTGAGCAGGGTGATCGTAGGCCAAAGCGGTATAGCCCTTACTTGCTATGTGCTCCATCAACGGATAAAACTGACTCGCCGTTCCGGACCACCCATGACTTAATACCCATATTGGTCCTTGACCAAGTTGATAAGTTTTCAACACCCCATGTTCCATTCTGACTTCGCCTTTCACCAACCCCTTCGGCTCACTGTTTTTAGGCGGCGTTCTCATTGGGGTAAGTAGCAATCTTCGTGCAACTTTTTTAGCGTGCTTTGGCGCGACGGTATGATGAAAACGGGTCGAGAGATTCAACAAACTGCGCTTTACGCTAAATTTTGCTGAAGTATTAAAGTAAATTTTGTCACTCATGTTCATTCCTTGATTTAGCCATTAATAGAACGACCGTGCTTTTTTAGAACGCAGTCAGTGTCAATAATTGTGTTTAGGGCCAATAGTCGCTACTTATAACCCGCGTTCATTTTCTTGTAAGACGATGTCTAATGTGAATCGATGTTATCACTGCGCCAACTGACAAAGAGTCGTTTAACACCTTGCCAAAAATGCTGATAGCTTGCTTGCTCACCTCGAATGGAATAAAAAAGGTGCGCACTTAAGTACAAACCATACAATTCAAATGCCGCTTGTTTCGGATCTAAATTTTGATGGAACTCACCACTTTCTACACCTTTTTCAATCTGAATTTGTAGGTAGTTTATCCACGTAGAGATCGTCTTCTTCAATGCAACTTGCGTTTCATTAGGAGAAGCGGCGTTATCTTTCCACGCATCCAAAAACATACAACTGCCTTGAAAAGAGTGGTTCCAACTTAACCAGTTATCCATCAACGCAATAAGCTTATCTTCAATACTGACAGTATCTTGTAATCTCGCGGGTGAAATAACCCGTTGCGTAAAAATAAGATTCGCGTATTCAAGTACACTGACTTGCAGATTATCTTTTGAGTTAAAATGCGCAAATAGACCACTTTTGGACATACCGCACTGCTTAGCAAGCGCTCCTATGGTTAAGCTCTCTAGACCATTGATGCTGGCAAGCTCAAACGCGGTATTCAAAATGTGTTCTTTGGTAACTCGGCCTTTGCTCATATTCATCACAAAAATACATTCACTACCCTATATTTAGCACGTTCGTACTTTTTTGCAAATTAAATGTTCATTATTCCAATACCGAGGCACAATGCGATAGAGGATAAATTTAAGGATATTCATGACCACTCTTATTGAACAACTCGCCTTTTCAGCATCGATCACCGGCCCTATCTGCCTTATGTTGTTTCTTGGTGTTTTACTTAAGCGAATCCGCCTAATCAATGAGAATTTCATTGATATCGCCTCAAAGTTGGTTTTTCAAGTCACCCTACCGGCGATGCTCTTCCTAAGTATTGTTCAAGCGGAACACGACTTTTCAAAGAGCGGAAATTTGGTGTTCTTTGGCCTCGTCGTGAATGCTCTGTTCTTTCTTTTTACCATGCTTGTCACTAAACGAGTCTTTCGAGAACCAAAAGATCAAGGCGTTATTATTCAGGGTGGATTTCGAGCTAACACCGCAATCATTGGCCTCGCCTATGTGGCGAATATCTATGGTGAATCAGGCGTCGCTTTGGCGGCAATTTATGTGGCCTCAACGACCGTGCTTTATAATATTCAAGCCGTGATTGCCCTTTCACCTACCGAGCAGGGTTTTGGCGCACAAGCCGTTAAAGTCATCGGCAAAACACTGACTCGAAATCCACTCATCATCTCTATTTTACTGGGTGTGATCGCCTACTCACTCTCGATCCCTATCCCAAACGTAGCGATAGATGCAGGACAATATTTTGCGGATATGACCCTGCCTTTGGCGTTACTTTGCACAGGCGGGTCGTTGAATATTCAGTCATTAAAACACGACCGAGCACCGACATGGTTTGCCAGTTGTTTTAAATTGATTCTAGCGCCGGTCACCGCCACTCTGGCAGCCGTTGCTTTCGGCTATCAAGGTCAAGAGCTTGGGTTGATTTTCCTAATGACTGCCGCACCCACCGCTGCGGCAAGCTATGTGATGGCTAGGGCAATGGGTGGCAATGCCACGTTAGCCGCCAATATTATCGCCTTAACCACGGTGCTATCTTTGATTACCTGCACCCTGGGTATTTTCACCTTGTCTGCCCTTAAGCTGATATAGGCATGAACCTAATATGAGCGGGCATCTGTCAACTGTGAGGTAGGAAAAATGCCATTTGAACTTTGTATTTTGAACAACATTGTATGATGACGACAAAAGTATGATGACGAAAAAAGTGACATAACCATCAATAGCATGCATTAAAATGAATAGCTTCCTAGCAAAACGCACCTATAGCGCTTTCTAACGCTATGGTATTACTGAATTTATTGGTACATTTTGGGTTTCTTTCCCCCAAGGTTATTTTTCATGTCCACCACAAATAAAATTGCGAGCATCGAGCTTGGTCGCGTTATCGCTATGCTGGCTATACTCTCTATGCACTGCCAGCTGTTTCTCGGGTATTTAGAGTTTGATGGCGAATCCTGGTTTGGCTATGTCTTCAATCAATCGACTCGTTTTGCTGTTCCACTGTTCTTTCTTATCTCAGGTTATTTGATTCAGCCAAAGCTGACTCTCGATCCCATAGGCACGCTTAAATCTTATTCAATGCCTCTTGTAAAAATCTGGGTTATTTGGAGCATCCTGAGTTTAGTCATGCCCTTTAATTGGGGTACCTTACTCAGCGAAGGTTACTTAGCAGAACGTTCCGGTTACTGGAATTACTTACTGCAATCACCATTAAACTCACTACTCGAAGGTGGCCTTGTCCACTTGTGGTTTATTCCTGCTCTAGTTTGCGCCGTGGCTCTTCTCGCATTCTTAATCAAAAGCAAACAAAGCGCGTTAATTATGCCCATCGCAATCTTGCTCTATTTCTATGGCGTGCTTGCCGGTAGCTACCAAGTCATCACCCATTTTGATGCGCCATTCTTTACTCGAAATGGTCCATTTTTCGCCACGTTAATGGTTGCGATTGGCTTTAAAATTCGCCAGTCTCAATATAGTTTGAATAGCAAGAGTGCATTATTAATTGCTGTGGTAGGTCTTGCTCTGCATATGGGAGAAGCCTGGAACCTACACCAATATGGCCAAGCTTTTAACGCAAACGACTATCTATTGGGGACGGGTATCTGGGCGATTGGTTGCTTTTTATGGCTATTGTCGAAACCAACACTAGGCGATTCAACGCTTGTTTTTTCATTGTCGAAACGAGTGTTGCCCATCTACGTAAGCCACATGTTGGTCATTATCTTTATGCTCAATATCGCAGGCATGCTTGAGTTAACACATGGCGTTAGAGATCTTGTGGTATGGTCAGGGTCGGTGTTACTGACGTATTTATTGGTTCTAGGGTTAGAAAAAACACCATTCAATACGTTGCTATTTCGGTGATAGCTAGTTCGGTGATAGCTATTTCAGTGACAATTATTTCGGTAACCGTTGTTTGAGTACTAGGTACTTCGATGACAACTGATTCGATAATAGAAAAAGGAGCCGATTATGTTTGTATTACTACTGATCGGCTCTCTATTGCTGGCAGCCCCCTCAGTCGCCTCGCCTTTAGTGGCTTGGCAATTTGTCAAAACTGAAGATGGGATCACTCTTCACAGTCGCCCGCACACCAACGGCTTGGTCGAGATTCGTGCTCAAATGTTCATCACTACCCGTTATTCCTCTTTTTTACTTCTGCTAGAAGACACGGAACATGTTCCTAACTGGATTGATAACGTTAAAAAAAGCCAGGTATTAAAACAGATAAGCCCAACTGAGAACGTGGTATACACTCAATTTCAAGCTCCCTGGCCAGCTCGTGATCGGGATATGGTGACTTATTCACGATATTACTTCGACCACGGCGCTTTTTTCCTCTTAATTAAAGATGCTCCAAGCATGTTAGCTAAGCAACCTAACTATATTAGAATTTCTGATGTAAAAGCCTTGTGGAAACTAGAAAAGCTAAGCAACGGCACGACTCACATTGAATACGTTGCTTTTGCTAACCCGTCGGGTGTACTCCCCCATTGGCTGATAAACAAACTCTCGATAAACAGCGCATTGAAAACATTCCAAGGGCTAAGGAATGAAATCGTCCACTACCAAAACGCTACGCACCCGAATATCAGTTCGGCTGACTCAGCGCTTTCTTTGAACAACCCGCAAACGGAATAAAAAGGATACCCAATCAATGGTATCCCTTTGCTCTGCGCTTCAAGCTTAAAACTCGCCGCTGATGCATCAACGAAACGATTGGTGGTTTACCACCAAGCTTCAAACATTGCGCCGAAACTTACCGTATCAACATTTGTTGTTGTGGCGCTTGGTCCACTCTTCTCTACATCCCCCACAGTGGTGTAGAAACGCAGCATTGGACGGCTCCAAGGTAAGCCCCCTAGAGAGATATTTTGAGACAATGTGACTTTCCAAGCTTGCTCTTCTGAATCATCTTGGTAATCCACCATTCCAAGACCCGCTTCTAACCACGTAGAGTGCGTGTCATCCCAGTTGTACATAGGGCGAACAATGGCTGCGTACTCTTTAGACTCAGTCTTAACGTCATCGCCAGAAATATCTTTGTAAGAAACTAGGTAGTCAATAAACACGTTGTCAGAAGGGTTTACGCCGCCTTCGACACTGGTGTAAAGCACTTGTTTTTTACCTGCGAGATCAAATGCTGAGTTATCCGCGCCATCACCATATTTCACGATCAGCTTGTGTGAAGATCCTAAACCTAACGTTGCACCGACTAACACCGATGTCTCACTGTTATCTTTATCAGAAGAGAAGCCATAGTTTGCGTAAAGATCGAGATTACCTATACCTGCATCAATACTGTGTAGCTTAGAAGTGAATGCGTAAGTACCGCTGTCGTTACCTTGGGCGCCACCAATATTACACTTGACGGGTTCACCCTCTTTATCCACCCCAGATCCATTTTCATCATTACAGTAAAAGTCCGTACCACCAGCAACCGCCCCTACAAATGCAAAGTCGAGTTTCGCACCACCAAAATCAAAGTTTTGAAAACCACCGCCTTGACCATCGTGAGACATCCAGAAGTAGTCGTTCAAACCTTGTTGAGGACGTTGGTGGAAGTCACGTCCCGCCCACACATAAAGATCCGGTTGGCTTTCAAAAATATTACTCGCCCCTGCGTAGAATTTTTTAAGGTTTACATCACCAGCAGATCCCCAGTCACTGTGAGCCCAGTGGTCAAGCATCACGGCGAGGTTCCACTTAACGCCACTTTCTGACTCGAAAATTTTACCAAACTGGAATTCGCCACCGTTCGCTTCATTACCTAGACGACCAATCGAACGGCCAGTACTGCCAATATTCACAAGCTTGCTATCACCTTGTTGGTAGAGAGCGCCGTAACGTGCATAACCAGAGAAGATAATACCTACTGGGACCTCTACATCAGCAGGTAAAGCCGATTGCTGTTGATCATCGGTATAATCTAGAGTCACTACCTTCGCTTCGAGCTCTTGGATACGTTGCTCTAATGCAGCAATATCATCAGCTGCAAAAGAAGAAACGGAAGCAAGTGAAGCAGCCACTGCTATGGTTAAAGGCAAGCGTTTAAAATTATTCATGTTATTTCCCTATTATTCTTCTTTATATTTATTTTGGTTCGAGGGAATAATAAGCAATGAAACAGTTGAAAATAGCGCTGTGTTTCACATCAAAACGAGAGTACCTTTGTCATGAAACAACAGGAAATTTTCGTGCACTCAGACAGGCTAATAAGCCCAATGGTTTAGCGTTAAAAGCGAAGGCTAAAGGTGATTTGAAAACGGTTTCATTTCATAGGATTTGATGGGATAGTTCACGAAAATTGCCCAGGAAATGATGTTCAATCGCAGGCAAACAATGAAAAATTTCACCATGATGAAAACATTCAAGCAAACTATCTGAAACTTACAGAATTAGGGAAAATCAAGCGAACAAATAGAATTTTCGTCACCTATCGGACCTCCCTGAAAAGAAAAAGTTCGCCGATTGCATTTGAGTATGGCAATCAAAAATAGACACCGTCATAACCGCCAGTGGTTAAGAGAGCGCCTACAAAACCGTATTAACCTAGACCTAAAGCTTTATCTACCGAGTCAACATCGAGACTTATATTCATCCTATTGTTTATTCTGTAAATAATGCTTGACGTATTAGAGCCATACCGTAAATATAACTGTGCAGAATGAATGAAATATTATTTACAACTAGGGCGCTTTGACCTTTCGAGCTGATTTTTGCAGCAACTTGAT
>NZ_AJYQ02000118.1 GCF_000287055.2 Vibrio genomosp. F10 str. ZF-129
TGAGGTAATAGCCATTATACGATGCACGCACATCGCCTTAACGACACTGATAATGCCACATCTAATTGAAAAGAACAGCGTTTTATCACGTGTTCAGGTTCGACTGATGAAGTTATCACCACTTAGGTTGCCTAGCGTTGCTTTTATAATCACTTAGAAGCTTTACAACACAACGCTCTCAATCAATAGCCACGAAATCATACTTGCTTAAAATCATGAAGAGTAAAGTCAATGAGCCCTTCTATCATACGAGTTGTGTCGGGCTAGCGGCTTTTGTATGACTCTTTATCTATTCCATGCTTTTTCATTCTTAAATACAGTTTTTTCCTCGGCACTTGCAGATAGCTTGCAGCATCACTGACTCGCCCTGAGTGCAAAAACAATGCATCTTCTATCACGCCTTTTTCATAATCATCAACCAGTTCATCCAGTGCGAGTTGTGTTTCCTCTTGAGTGTAGAGCTTTTCTTGACCCGTGAGTTTAATAATACCTACCGCGTAAAGTTCTGCTACATTACGAAGCTCGCGCACATTTCCCGGCCAACGGTGGCTTCGCAAAACAGATAAATAACTCGGGTCGACTTTAGGTACACTTTTTCCGAGTTTAATGCAGCTTGATTTTAGGAAATGGTGGAACAGCACGGCAACGTCATCTGGGCGAGAGTGCAATGAAGGCATTTCAATGACACCTTGATTCAACACGTAATAAAGCTCTGGGACCAGTTTGGCCGCGGCTATGAGCCGCTGTGGATCTTGATTGAAAATAGCAATCACCTGCAAAGGCTGTTTGTTTCTTTCTTTCTCAATAATCGCTTGAGCCAAAATGCGTTGGCAAGGCTCGCTCATCTGCTCAATATTGTCGATTAACCAAGTTGTTCTTGTTTCACCGCCGATTTCTTGAGTGAATAAATCACAATCAGTGCAAGACTCCGAACTGACACGAAATACCTCTTTAGTTTTGAAATCGGTGAGATCATGAATTAACTGCCCAACTAAGTGGCGGCCAGTTCCCGTTTCACCCCAAACGACAACATGGTTTTTTAGCAAAGCAAATTGAGATATACAGTGACGAATATGCTCAAGTTGAGCTGAATGACCGATTAAGCTGCGGTCAATACTCGACGCCATGGCCTTCTTCTGCTCTATGAACACTTTTCGAAAGCTTAACTGCTCTTTAACCATTTCTAACAATTGAGCGGGGTTAATTGGTTTTTCTACAAACTCACATGCCCCTACTTTAAGCGCTTCAACGGCCATAGGAATATCGCCATGGCCCGTAATAACGATCACCGGAATACGCTCATCTAACCGCTTAATTTTTTGTAACAGTTCTAGCCCATGCATCTGTGGCATGTACATATCGAGCAGCACCACACCCGGCCAATCGGTGTAGAGATGTGGGCTTACCAAGGTAGGATCTGCCACAGGTTTTGCAGTTAAACCTGCAAGTGACATAAGGTGCATGTATGAATCCAAGACATCTTGATCATCATCCACCAATAAAACAGAGTAGTTAGGATAGATCATAAGGTAACTCCAAAAGTACTAATGCTCCTCGGTTCACACTGGATCCAAGATAAATGTGGCCAGAGTATTTCTCTATTAGCGACCGACTAATACTTAAGCCAAGTCCCAGCCCCACTTCTTTCGTCGTGGTAAATGGTGTGAACAATTTTGAGACAATATCTGGCTCAAAACCATTCCCGTTATCTTCAATAGCGATAGTGTGGTAATTAGGTGAGCTGTAAAGGTGGTAGATAGAAACGTTACGCGATTCTGGATTTGACTCACTAACCGCATCACATCCATTGACCATTACGTTAATGAGCACTTGTTCTAGAGCCAACGCACTGAAAGCCACACGAAGATCTGGTTCTACTCGGTTTTCTAGGGTAATCATTTGACGCTTGGCTTTGGTATTAACGATACTCATTGCCTGCTCAACTACGTGATGAATGTGCAATGACTCTGGCGCTTGGTCTCCATCTGGCTTTTTGGCAAAACTGCGTAAACTGGTAATGACCTTATTCATTCTGTTGGCCAATACATCCACCTGGTGTAACGCTTGATTCATTCCAACGATATCTTTGCCCTCACTGGACAGTTTTGCACTGTATAAGTATGTCGACATTGCATTGAGAGGCTGATTTAACTCGTGGGCCAAACTTGTCATGGTTTGCCCTACAACGGCCATTTTTGCTGCTTGAATCAACTCACCTTGGGTTTGCTTAAGGTTACGCTCGGCCAACTCGCGTTCGCTCACCTCTTTTGATAAACGCTGATTTTTTTCAATTAAATCGTGCGTTTTTTCATCCACCAACTTTTCTAATTCTCGAGCAGTCAGCTCTTGCTGAGTCACGTTAGTAATGGTGATAATTATTTTGTTCAACTGACCATGAGAGAACTGATGGAAATCGAAATGCAAATAGCATGGCTCTGCATGGCCAACGCTGAAAGTGAGCTCGTCTTGCCCATGAGTTCGCAGTTTCCCTTCACGAGAAAATATACGCGCCAAATCTAGTGGATTATCAATATCTAATATTTCCCAAATTGGCTTATGACCAGAGTCTTCATCTGTTGCGAGCAATCGACGTGCGCTCAGGTTTAATGACTCCACATTGCCTACTAGATCACAGGTCAACAAGCTTGCGGATGTGTTGTTAATTAGGCTAACAGCGTTAGTGCGCTGAATTTCTTTGACACTTTCACCATACTCAATCAGTTTTTCACTAATACGCCCAATTTCATCTTGGCCATCCACTTTAATCGGGTAACTTAGGTCACCTCGTGTTATTGCATCAATGCTGGTGCTCAGTGCCGTCAAACGAGCAACGATGCGGCGGTTAATAAAGTAATAAGTCAAAAACAGCGACATCAAAATTGAGACACTAAAACACACGAGCAATACATGGTTACCATACGACACCAATCTGGCTGTCTTTTTCTTTACATCGACAAAACTTTCATCCGCTAGACCAACCAGTTGCCCTATTTGCTGATGGATTTCATTTAGTTGAAAATCAATTCTATGGTTTAACCCATTAATCCTTTGGTTTGTCGACACTTTGTCTAGGATTTGCGAGTAAAAGGCCCCTTCAGGAGACAGTAGGCCCGTTAACTCTTCAAGCAACTGTTGGTAAGCAATCGCAGTAGGCAGCACCACAATCACCTCACTGATCTCGCTGAGATCATTCAATTTATACTGAACCACTTTTGCTGCATTGTGCACTTGCCCTAGCTGTTGCGCGTCCATTACATCGCTGATGATCGTAAACACACTTGATTCGAGGTCCAATATTTGTTGTATCGTACGTAGTTGCTCAAAGGCGTTATTGCGCCTTTCTCCCGCATTATAACGCTCAATTAACCAGTGCAATTCTTGGCGAATGGGCATGAGCTCCGCGTCAATATCTTGATTTAACCAATTTAATTGCTCTTTGAGCTGATTGATCTTTCGGGTTTGCTCGACTCGGTGTAAGACTAAATCACTATACTGACCTAAGGTGTTTTCAAGATCCAAGTAAAGCTCAGCTAGGTTTGTACCTCCAACATCATTGAGACCACCTTGATTATGGTCGCTTAAGGTACGTTTAATTGACTCTATTAGGGTTGATAAAGTTGCAATCTGATCATTGAGCTCGACCATGTTAGTGATCGTCGGTAGCAATTGAACCTGGTATCGAATTTCGCCACTTCGACTCTCAAGCAAATAGCTGGTGTTGTATTTAGGAACACTTTGTTCAAGTAACTCACTCACTTGATCATCTAGCTGATTCCAAGTTAACCAGGCCACCACACTTACCACCGTCAAGAGTATAGTGGTGCCAGTGAATGCCAACACCAGCTTGGCGCCAATCGTACTCCATTTATTCATTGGTCGTACTCTTGTTGCAGTTCTTGTTGCAATTGACTGATGCGCTTAGCAACATTGGTCAAATTGGCGCTATATTGGCCGCCAAATCGATAGCTAAACTCCGCCAACATCACACGCTCTATACCACTCGACGCGATATCCTCTTTTACTTGTTCTCTCATTGTCGCTGAATATGCAGCGACCTGTTGTTCTGATATTGGCAATTGAAACAACTGGGATTGTAGCCGTTCAAGCTCTTTACTCACCTTTGAATTCGGTTTCGACTCTTGTTTGAGCCTCATTAAGCTAAACCACGCATCTTGTAGTTCTGGCAGCCGTTTCGTGATGGCTTCATCAAAGATCATGTTGACCAACTTCTCTCGCCTCATGACTGTATTAAGTTCGATGCCTGGAATGTCGCTGCTGAATAATGAAGGATCAGCAATCGCATGCTTTGAAAAACGGGTTTGTAACATGTTGGTTTGAACTTGTTTAGACAATAACAACTCGACAAACTGCTGAGTCGCGACACTATCAACAGGTTGATGCACTACCCCCACATAAGTCGGCATCAAGGTGAAGTCTTGATCATAGCCAAATTCGACATGACTGAATTGATTGGCCAGCACCAATGCATAACTGTCAATACTCGGCCCAATCGCAAACTGGCCTTTTGCCACGTAATCACTCACACCAAAACTACGCGATGAGATAGATCCAAGATTAGCGCCAACATTAAGAATGATCGACCAACCTTTTTCCCACCCGTATCTTTTTAGAATACTTTCGATCATCATTTGCGTCGTGCCAGATCGGCTCGGCGTACTCATTGTCAAATGGCCAAAATAATCAAACGAGGTCAGGTCAATGAAACGTTTCGGTTTGTTCAGACCGTTGGCGTTAAGATAGTCATTATTCCAAACCAAACCCGCCCCTGAATAACCAACGCTGGTGACTTTATTTTGTTCAGGTAATACAAACTGGCTCAGCCAATCCGGTACCTCATTAGAGAAATCCACCGTGGCTAGCTGATTCCGCTTGTTAAGCTCTTGCATTAAAAACGGAGAAGAACTGAGTACGACATCGACATCTTCAATATAGGTTTTGTTGAGCATTTGAATAGCAGATTGAGTTCGGCGGTGGATCAATTTGATATCCACAAGCGGATGGTGCTTTTGATATTCTGCAATCAATTCAGCCATAGGTTCACTAGAAAACGTAGTCAAAATGACCAGTTGCTCTTGGTTTGCGAAACTCAACGAGCTAAACAGCCCAAGAACGGTCAACCATATCGAACGAATAATCGTTCGTGCATTCTGTATACCCACGTCACAAAGTCCCTTAAAAGTGTGCGTCAATTCAAAATTCGCCAACAAGCTAATAATTAGGCCATTTATCTATTGGGTCAAAGCCGACACAACGCTTTATCCCGATAGACATAATTCTATCAGTTAGCGGCCTATTCGCGGACTTAAAAGCGCCATTTTTAACTCATGCCAAACTAAAGTTTGAGTCATTTTCGTCTCAAAAGTGGCTTTTTGTAACTCTTACCCTCGCTCGCCATGATGCCCCGGACAAATTAATTATCGTCAATTTATCGGAGTAAAACATCATGTTTGATTTTTTCAAAACCCGTCCGGACAAGCCCTTGTCCGACGGAAATAAGCAGGCCATGCAAAAGCGGTTCAAACGCTATCAATGGGAAGTATTCCTAGGCTTAGTATTCGGCTACGCAGTATTCTACGTGGTTCGAATGAGTTTAGGTGTCGTAAAAAAACCGATGCTTGATGCTGGAATCGTTTCCATCGAAGAGCTTGGTATTATGGGTTCAGCCTTCTTCTTTACTTATGCAATAGGCAAATTCTCGAACGGCTTCCTTTCTGACTACGCCAATATTGGCCGCTTTATGTCGTTTTCATTGCTCCTGTCTGGTGCAACAGCGATCGTAATGGGCCTTAACACTACCGGTTTCTTTTTCGTTCTGCTTTGGGGCTTAAACGGTTGGTTCCAATCAGTAGGTTCTGCACCTTCTTGTGTGTCTCTATTCCAGTGGTTCTCACCAAAACAGCGTGGTAGTCGTTACTCTGTTTGGGGTGGTTCTCGTAACATTGGTGAGGGTATCACTTGGATTCTAACCGCGACATTAGTGAGCTACTTAGGTTGGCGCGCAGGTTTCATCGGTGCTGGTATTGCAGCCATTGCAGCCGCGCTATGTATGTTCTTTGCGCTAAAAGACCGTCCTCAAACTTATGGCCTACCTGATGCGGCAACGGCATTTGACGAAGACCCTGAAATTAAGAAAAAGAACGATCCAAAAGAAACTCGACGTGCACAACTGTTTATTCTTAAACAACCAACCATGTGGCTTATTGCTATGGCATGTGCGGCAATGTATGTCTCACGTTATGCGATGTCGTCTTGGGCTGTTCTGTATTTACAAGAAGTGAAAGGCTACTCACTGATCGATGCTGGTTTTGCTATGTCGACCTACCCAATTGCAGGTCTGGCGGGCGCTATATTATCGGGCATTATTTCTGACAAAGTGTTTAACGCTAATCGTCATATCCCAACCTTACTTTACGGAATTGCCAACATCGCAGGTATGTGCCTGATGTTCTTCGGACCAGACCACCGCATGGTTGACGCAGTGGCTCTTGGCCTCATCGGCTTTGCTATCGGCGGTCTAGTGGTATTCCTTGCTGGCCTTACAGCTTGTGATTTGATGCCGAAGAATGCGGTTGGTGCAGTAAAGGGCTTCATCGGGCTGTTCTCTTACATGGCCGCATCCGCTCAAGAAGTGGTTTCAGCTTCGTTGATTAACATTACTGAAGTCGATGGTGTGACGACGTACGACTTCACTCAAGCTCAGTACTTCTGGCTAGCAGCAGGTGTGGTTTCACTGGTTCTGGCGCTCACAGTATGGAACGCTAAAAAAGTCGTGGATATTGATGAGTCGGAAGGCGAACTCAAACCAAGCACAGCAAGTTAATGACATATTGAGGAGTCTTAATTGGCTCCTCTCACCCATTTTCTTCCAACCTTTCAATTATGTCGTTATAGGTAAGCCCATGAATAAAACAAAAATTGTCGCAACCCTTGGCCCCGCAAGCCAAGATGCCGAAACATTAACAAAAATGATTAAAGCAGGCGTCAATGTTGTTCGACTCAATTTCTCTCACGGGAATCAAGAAGACCACATAGCAACCGCGCTTAAAGTAAGAACCATCGCCAAACAACTGGGGAAATATGTCGGTATTCTCGTTGACCTACAAGGCCCTAAAATTCGTATTTCGGGTTTTGAATCTGATTCTATCTACCTGAATCAAGGGGATACTTTTTACTTAGACGGGAAATTAGCGCCCAATGCCGGAACCCAGCATTCTGTTGGTTTAGATTATCCTCAACTGATTCAGGATTTGGAACCTGGCAATATTCTTCTATTGGATGATGGTCGTGTTCAATTGGAAACCTTGTCAGTCGATAAAGTAACGCAAAAGGTGGAAACTCGAGCGTTAAATGGCGGCAAGCTGTCAAACCGCAAAGGCATCAACTTATTGGGCGGTGGTTTATCTGCACCAGCATTGACCACCAAAGATAAACAAGACATTGCCACCGCAGCGGTGATTGATGCCGATTTCCTTGCTGTATCATTTCCACGCAATGCAGACGACTTGCACGATGCTCGTGCTATCGCTGTGCGATCAGGTTGCAACGCGCAAATTGTGGCTAAAATTGAACGCGCTGAAATTGTGACAGATGCAGATTCAATGGACAAAGTGATAGCCGCTTCAGACATTATAATGGTGGCACGTGGTGATCTTGGTGTAGAAATCGGTGATGCTCGTCTCCCGTCAGTTCAAAAAATGCTTATTTCTCGCGCTAAGCATCTTGGAAAACCTGTCATTACAGCAACTCAAATGATGGAATCTATGATCGAGAATCCACTACCAACTCGCGCAGAGGTTATGGATGTCGCTAACGCTATAATAGACGGCACAGACGCTATCATGTTGTCAGGAGAATCTGCAATGGGGTGCTATCCGGTAGAAGCCGTTGAAGCCATGGTGAGAGTGGCTGAAGGTGTCGAAACCGAAAGCTTATGCGCTGATGCATGTTGGCAAAAAATTCAGCAGTTATGCAGCGACAACAGCAAGAGTTTTGCAATTTCGTCAATGATTTCAGCTGCACGCTCAGAGCAAGCGCTGGGGGTTGCTGTCTACACGGAAAGTGGAGAGACGCCTTTGCTGATGTCTCGCTGCCAAAGCCAAGCAGTGATCTGGGCGCTGAGTAACGATGAGAAATTGCTCGCGAGAATGAGTATTTTGCGCGGCGTTGAAGCGATTTACCTCAACACCACCCACTCATCGTCGGATGATACATCGATCATTGTGCCACTGCTAAGTCGTGAACTGGAAAAACGTAATATCTCTTCCCTTCTTATTTCTCGTTTTGAATCGGTTGAAAACGTCGGTGATATCAATATTAGCCAGTTGATTCAAATCAAACCAAGCACTTGCATTACTGCCTGTTAAAGGCGGTTAGTTTCCCTCCCCCACCCCTCGCTCCACAGGGATTTTAGGGATTTTGGCCTACCTTCGGGTAGGTCCTTTTTAACAATAACCACTGTTTTTTGGCTGAAGTGACGTTAACGTTGCTGAAATGCTGAAATGCTGAAAACCATAAAATCACTTCACCACCAAAACGCATCTCTCATTAATCCACAACCTTAATTGAAATATGAATCAAAATGGCGAAGGGTCACGCATAACAAAAGTTACACTCGCGTAAACTGGTCCATTTCTGTATTGAGTTCAACCACCTGCTCTTTCACCGTCACCGATGTCGCATGAGTACTTTCTGCAATTCTCGATACATCGTCTATTGAACTGGACACCTCGCCCATTAAAGCGTTAATAGCTTGAGTAGAATCCGACTGTGCTTCTGCTGCGTTCGCGAGTTCTGACATCTCATGACTTAGCATCTCTATTTGCTTAACCGTTGACACTAATTTTGCAACGGCTAGTTCTGTGTGTTGTGCGCCTTGCTGAGCCAAACTCTTACTCGCTTCAATCTCATCAACTACCGATGATGTGGAGGCTTGGATAGCATCGACAATTTGGTTTATTTCGGTTGTCGATTCTGTTGTTCTTGTCGCTAGCAAGCGAACTTCATCGGCGACAACGGCAAAGCCTCGCCCCTGCTCTCCCGCTCGAGCAGCTTCTATTGCGGCGTTTAATGCGAGTAGGTTCGTTTGCTGTGCAAGACCTTCAATAACTTCCGTCACCCTACCAATCGCTTCGCTTTCACGACTAAGCGTCGTCACCTCGGCACTGGCTTGTTCAATGGTTGAATATAGCTTTTCGACCGTTTGTTTATTTTCGCCCAATGCCTCTGAACCCTGGCTGATTAGCTCGCTCGACTGGGCCAGTGTTTTCATCGATTGATCCGCATGATGAACCGTGGTTTGTGCCGATTGGGCCACGTCATCCAATTGCTGAACGATTTGATGAATGTCCTCTTTTTGCCCAGAAACCTGACTGAGCGTCTCTTGATTGGCTGTCAGTAAGCCTGAAATGCTGTCATCAACTTGATGAGCTTTGTCTGTCACACCTTGAACAATGCCAGCTAACGATTGATTCATTCGATTAATAGAGTCGGTTAAACTGGCCAATTCATCGTTGCCTTCAACATCAAGGGCCGGTTGTGATACATCGCCACTCGCTATTAATTGAGCTCGTTGAGAGATACGGCTAATTCGCCGACCGATATTACGCCCCATAAAATGTGAAATGGTAAAAGCTGCAACAAGCGCTATTAATCCTGCTGAGATCAGTAGTCCAATCACGCTAGAAATAGCACTAAATATCTCTTGGCCTGTTTTATCCGCTTGCTGCTGTTGGGTTACAACGAGGTTTTCGAGCGATACTTCAAGTGTTCGCGCGGCTGGGATAAGCTCATCCGCCATTTTTTGATTTGCTCGGTTCCATCCCGCGGACTTTCGCAGTTCAACGACTTCTTGTACCAATGGGAAATAAAGTTGCTGCATTTCATTAAACAACGTCCACAGGACGACGTCGCTACTGTCTAGCAGCTCCTTTTTAGATTCGATCTCTGCAACGGATTTTTCATGAACGTTTATAAAATCAGCGTACTTATTAAGATGAACTTGTTTCCCATACAGCAAAAAGTCTCGCATTGAAGCCAACGCGTTTGAAAGGGAGGTATAGCTATCCGCGTATAGTTTAAACAGGCGTTTTCGTTCTTCGCCTTCCTTATTTGATGATTCTTCATTAATCAAACCTTGAATTTGATCAAGTGCCACTTCAGCGATAGGCGCAGCTTCGTTAATGAATAAGCTATGAGCCGGAAGGTTTTCATCACTGTGGCTAAGATCGGTGATCTCTGTGACTAAGCCCTTTAGTTGGATCCATTGACCACTTATCTGAGCAAACTCTTCCTCCGAGATCAACACTTCGAGAGTGGGTAATCGTTCATCGGTAGACGCTATTATTTGATTTAATGTGTCCAATTGCTCTGCGCCAACCTGTTCGTTATCGCCCAGTAGCATAAAGGCGCGAACCGTCGAGAGCGTTGCTTGAACGGATTGTTGCAGTGAACGACTGGTGTCTACAGTCGGTAAATCGGACTGAAGAAGTGAATGTGTCTGAGCTTCAACAACGGTTACGCTACGGTATGCAAAAAATGCGGATGCGATAAAAAGTACTGCTAGTAGCAGAAAACTAAGCTGCAACTTCCCTGATATCGAGAGTTTCATCCTTTAACTCCTATATTTAACCAATAGGCCAATATAGCTGTATTGAGCTAAATATAACATCGTTATCGCTGCTTTTATGAAACATTCCCGTCACACCATTCTTACAAGTAATTATTTTATAGTGACTTATCTGGCTAACCAATAGCTAACTCACTAATAGTTAACTCGCTGACAAACAACTCGCTACTGCGTCAGCTTATAACGAAGTCGAGCACCGAGATTCTATTTGGCTACGTTGATTGATAATGAACTCTTTCCCTGCCAGCAAGCCTTGCTGGTAGTCACTGAGAATATCATCTTTCCCACTGAGTAGGCCTCGACTTGAAAGTGGGTTTGCCGGTGATATTTCATGTATGACGATACCTTCAGGAGGCCTATTCATGAACTCTTTGACCGATTCATGGTTAAGATAATGAGAGACTAACATCTCCATTTTCTTTGAACTACCCCCTGAAAAATGCCCTTTCTTCGATTGCTCTTTCAGCAAATTAGCCAGCTTTTCTACTTCTGGCACCCAATTAATATTGCCTGACTTTCTTAATAATGAAGGAGTAGATAATGAAGGCATGGTTAATGAGGGGACCGCTAATGAAGGGTAATTTGACTTTACCCGTTCAACCGCTTGAGAAAACTGCTGATGAAACTCATTCAAACGAGACACATGCCCAACTAAGCCATACTTTTCAACAAACTGATCAAAGCCGCTTTCTATGCCAAGAGAAAATTGGGAAGGCGGTTTGGGCTGCGATTGATTTTCGTTAGCCAACGGCTTTTCGTTAACAAGTAGCTTTTCATTGGCAAGCTGCTGCTCATTAACAAATGGCGTTTCATTCATAATAGGTTCAGTGGTGATAACGACCAGTTCTGTTGCGCCACGTCGATACGCTTCATGTACAGGAATCGTTGATGTCACGCCCCCATCAACCCAAGTTGCACCATCAAATTCAATGTCATCAAAATAGAGAACGGGAATCGCACTGGTTGCACGTAAAATATCAAACCAATTGTCTTCAAAAATCGGGTAGTAATAATCTTTAAGCTCTTCAACGTGTGTCACACAGGCCAGCGCTTCTCTTTTACGACCAAGATGAAGTTGTTCTAGTTTCTCTTTTCCTTTTTTTATGTCTAATGGAAACTCCCCACTTTCCACAAATTGAAACGCCCAATCCAGATCCATCGGCTGCTGTTTATTCACAAACTTATTGAAATCAAAAAAACGCTGATTCGTGGTGTAGTTCATTATAAAATCGAGTGCCAAACCCGTTTGACCAGCGATGAATGCCGCGATGTTTAACGCCCCAGCGGACGTACCCAAATAGAGAGAAAACGGGTCATACTCTTGTCGCTTAAATTGATCCAAAACACCTGCCGCGAAGGCGCCTTTTTGACCGCCACCCTGAACCACTAAAGCACTTACTGTTGAATCAAGCATGAGAACCTCTATTTACTATTTCGGGAAACTAGATAGACCGTATTTTATGGTTTAATTGGGGATATCGACACTCACATGAGCATAAACATTAACGCAGAGTCGAGAAAGCCTAACCTTGCAACTCTTTATAGCAAGATCACAAAGAATAAATTAACTGAGGCTTCATTACCCACTTGCATCAATATTATTTATACTGATTTTGCTATCCAGCAAATTATAATAAATCCACGATAAAACAAAGTGTTAATTCTACAAATAATTCATTGCATCAGTCTTGACAATACTCATACCGAACACATAGTTTTAACAACTGCTTCAATTATTTAACACATTGAAATTAAATGATTATTTGATAAAAAAAGAGATTCCAATCACATTTATATTGGTTATAATCCGCGCTCTTTGCGTTAATTGTTGATAAACGCAAACTAATTTTGAAGAAATACCTTTAATCACTTCCTCGATACGTCGAGGCAACACTGGAATAAATAATGAGCAAGATCGATAAAGCTATGCGTATCCTACTAGCGGGATTCTGTATCAACCTTTGTCTTGGCATCCTGTATGCTTGGAGTGTATTTAATAAAGCACTGGTTACTGACTTTGGTTGGAGCGCGGCGGATGCTTCTTCTCCATACGCTACGGCTACCATCACTTTTTCTATCTGCCTTCTAGTCGCCGGTATTCTTCAAGATCGCATGGGGCCACGTAAGATCCTCATCTTAGGTACCTTGCTGACTGGCCTTGGCATGATTGCGTCTGGTTTTGTTCATTCGGTACTCATGCTTAATATCACCTTTGGTGTCATCACCGGGGCAGGCATTGGTTTCGGCTATGCGTGTTTGTCTCCTTCAGCCATGAAGTGGTTTCACCCATCTAAAAAAGGCATGGTTAACGGCTTAATTGCCGCGGGATTTGGTCTTGCTGCTATCTACTTAGCCCCGCTCACTTCAATGCTTATTACCGACCTAGGTATTAACACGGCATTCATGATTCTCGGAACAGGCGTTTTACTCATTGCCGTTCCATTAGCATGTACCATCAATAACCCTGATGAAGACTACGTACCAGCAGAGCCAAAAGTAAAAGCAGGCCAAGCTCCAATCGTTGTTAAAAAAGCGGCTGACATCAACTGGAAGACAATGCTGAAAACCCCTCAGTTTTATTCACTTTGGGTGATGTATGCGTTTGCAGCATCAGTGGGCTTGATGGTGATTGGTAACATTACTAACATTGCAAGTGTTCAGGCAAATCTACCAAATGCGGTTTACTTAGCGTCTATTCTTGCTGTATTTAACTCTGCAGGTCGTGTTGGCGCTGGTATGTTGTCAGACAAAATTGGGGGTGTTCGCACCCTTCTTCTTGCCTTTATCCTGCAAGGCATCAATATGGTGTTGTTCGCGACATTCGATTCTGAATTTACACTCATTATTGGTACCGCTATTGCCGCGGTTGGCTACGGCACATTGCTCGCAGTCTTCCCATCACTGACTGCGGAATATTACGGCCTAAAAAACTACGGTACCAACTACGGCGTGCTCTACACAGCATGGGGCATTGGTGGTGCACTAGGCGTTGCTGTTGTGGGGTATTCTATGTCTCATAACGGTGGTTACAGTCTAGCTTATACGATTTCTGCTGCAATGATGGCTGTTTGTATTGTTCTAGCATTTGTTACTAAACCTGTGAAAGAAGTGTCTGCAGACCAATTACAAGCGGTAAGCGCATAATCGTTATTGATACCTCACTATTTGAAATGGCCCGACCTTGTGTTGGGTCATTTTCTATCCGCTTTCAACTCTTCCTTTCTATACCCTCGCTACGTGTTCATCTTGCTATACTTAATACATATGGCTTAATACATATGGCTTAATAGTTATTGCTTGATCGTTATGACCCATAGCTAGATTTTTATGATCAAATTTCCATGGCTATTTCCATGACGAGAGTGACTTGAGCAACGATGGGTAACTCACGCTGTATAGAGTCAAGTTGCTTCATTAAACCCAGCTATTTTTTGTTGTATAATCATAGATAGTTTTAATCTCTTTCGGTAACAACATGAATTTTAGGAAGTTCCTTTTCTTAAGTTTTGTCGTCATTTTCTCAGGTTGTGCAACTTACGCAGGGCTGAACTACGATGAGCTATTCGGTAAAGCGAGTGTTCAGCAACGGACAGTTAGCCACGAGTCCGCACAGGCTGATTTTTTCCTCAATGAAGTCAGACCCATCATTGATAACCGCTGCGTGGTTTGCCACGCTTGTTACGACGCACCTTGCCAACTCAAGATGTCGTCTGTCGAAGGGATAGATCGTGGAGCCAGTGACGCTCTGGTGTACCAAGGAACACGCTTAACCGCGGCTCAGCCTACACGACTGTTTGAAGACGCACAGTCAACCGAGCAATGGCGAGCTTTCAATTTTCATCCGATACTCAATGAGCGTGCTCAAACCCCCACGGCGAATATTCAAGCCAGTTTGATTTCTCGTATGCTGATGCAAAAAGAAAATCACCCTCTGCCCGATCAAAAGCAGTTGGAGGGATTTGATTTTGCCATTGATCGATTGCAGGAGTGCCCTTCTATTGAAGAGTTCGATAACTATGAGCAAGATTTCCCTACCTGGGGAATGCCTTACGGACTCCCTAATATCAGTAGTCACGAATACAGCACACTGATGGCATGGGTTGAGAACGGCTCAATCATGAATGCCTCTCTTCCTTTGTCTAAGGCGGAACTGAGTAAGATAGCGGAATATGAAACCTTTCTAAACAAGGATGATCTGAAAAGCCAACTCTCGGCTCGGTACATTTATGAACACCTTTTTCTTTCCCATCTTTATTTTTCGGATCTCACCGATAGCCCTCGTTACTTCAGTCTTGTCCGATCCTCTACCCCACCAGGAGAGTCGGTTCAACGTATAGTCACTCGTAGGCCTTATGATAGCCCAGGGGTTGACCGTGTTTACTATCGATTAATTCCAGAACAAGGGACGACCGTAAGCAAGACTCACTTACCCTTTGAATTAAACAAAGCTCGTATACAAGATTGGAAAGCGTGGTTTGTAGATGAGAGTTACACTGTCACTAGATTACCTAGTTACCAAATCGGTGTCGCCGCTAATCCTCTGACCGCTTTCTTTGATTTGCCAGTTCGTTCACGGTTTAAATTTATGGTCGATACCGCTCAAAACACCATTGGCGCGTTTATAAAAGGTCCCGTTTGTCGTGGTCAGCTCGCACTCAACGTGATTAACGATCGTTTCTGGGTGATGTTTATTGATCCTGATAAATCTAATCTTCCAGAAATAAATGAATTCTATCAATCGCAAGTAAATAATTTACGACTTCCCTCTGAACTTGATAGCACAACTGTCCCTGTTGTCAGTTGGGTAAAATACTCACGTCAACAAGCTCGCTATTTAGAAGCAAAATCAACATTCATTAACGATTGGTTCAATCAGGGTGAGTACTTAACCACCGATATCCTTTGGCAAGGTGATGGCAGTAATCACAACGCTGCCCTCACCATTTTCAGGCATTTTGACAGCGCCTCGGTGGTGCAAGGGTTAGTCGGACACCCGCCTAAAACCGCGTGGGTTCTCGATTACGCACTCCTTGAAAGAATCCATTACCTTCTGGTAGCAGGCTTTGATATCTATGGTAACTTTGGCCACCAACTGATCACTCGTATGTTTATGGATTTTCTTCGACTCGAAGGGGAAACGAATTTTATCTCTCTGTTACCACGAGAGGTTCGCCATATCGAACATTCGAGCTGGTATCAAAATCAAAGTAGCGACTTGAGTGATTTTTTCCAGCGTAATATCCGTCCATTTGACCAACAGAGTCTCGTTCCATATCAGACGACAGATTACAAAAATGAGCTGTACGATATTCTACAAACTCAGCTTGGACCGGTGCTCAATGCTCGATATGACATAAAAAAAACTGATCTCTCACCCCGTAACGAGCGTATCCTTAACTCGGTTAATGGTATTACAGGCAATGGTGTCCAGTTTCTTCCAGAGATCATCATGATGATCGTTGAAGCAGATACGGGAGAGGATGAAGTATTTACCCTCCTGCGTAATGCCGCCCACACGAATATTTCGAGTTTGTTTAATGAAGAGAGTAATCGTGATTTTGATAATGACGACTTAACATTAGTCAAAGGTATTGTAGGAAGCTATCCGTCGGCGTTTCTTCTTGTCGGTGAAAAAGAGGTTACTGATTTAGTGAAGATGCTCTCCACCCTTAAAACGGAAGAAGACTACATTAAGTTACTGGATCGATTTGCTATTCGACGCAGTGACTCATATTTTTGGCCGTTCAGTGACCGTCTGCACGCTTGGTACCAGAAAAATCAGCCTATCGAATTTGGGTTGCTTGACTACAATAGATTTGAAAATAGATAGATTTGAGAACAGGCAAATCAGGTCTGTAACACGTATAGGAGGTGGATCATGGCACTAAAAGATAGTATCGAGGCATTGGAGCAGCAAATTTATATCGCTTGCTCAGAAGCTGATTACGATACCGTTAACATGCTAGAGCATCAATTAGAGGTGCTAAGAGATCGCGCTGAGCATCCCTTTGACGATGATCCTAACGCACTGAGTGATAACTCACTGAAAAAAGAGTGATAGCTCATCGAAAAACAAGTGAAAATTGCTTGTGTGATTGAATAATGAGGCAAAACAGCCAGGCTATAACGAAATAACACCCTACGAAAGGGTGTTATTTTTGTTTCTAGCCGCTTTTAATAAAACCGCTACTTATACCAATCGTAGTAAATAACTGTTCACCCTAGCTAGTTAAAATACTCGATAACGGCGTTAGAATTGTTGATTGTAGAATAACAACTTATCAAAAAATTCCTCCTTGTTCTCAAGCTTTTTTTCCTACGCTATTTCTGATCACTTACTGACTGTGATTGGTCTTATTCATCTGATCATGCATCGCGTCGACGAGATTCCCAGAAGGGTCGCCTGACAGCTCCCAAGTAAAGATACCGCCTAATTTAGCTGATTTGGCCCAATCTGCCTTTGCTCGGATGGATCGTTCATCTTCAAACGAAATAAACACTTTGTCCTTTTCATTCCACAAGTAAGGCGCTTGAGCTTGCTCGTCGTATAGGTAGCTATAACCTTGCTTGTCACTGTAATTTTCCATCAAATCCCAGAACATAAAGTACCCATTCTCACCGGTACCAAATTCCGCTCCTTTCTCAGAGACTAGGTCTGATGAAGGTAATCCACCTTGATAGTCTTTTGTTCCTTGCCAACCTCGGCCATAAAATGCGGCACCCAGAACCAGTTTCTCACTTGGAATGCCCGCCTCTATCATTTGGTTGATGAACACATCAGCGCCCATTCCCCACCAGCTTCTCTCTGTTGCGTGAAGATTGGTAAGGTGTCCCGTTTGTTGCCCCCACCCTCCGAGGAAGTCGTAGGTCATTGCAAACATATTGGTTAAATAAGGCGCCGCGCTCGCCCAGTCAATTTGAGTCGCTTTAGGGCCAACACCTACAGCAGTAGACAGTTCGTACTCTCGTTGAGTCGATTTCGATAAAGCATCGAGGTCCTGGCGAAGGGTTTTCACTAAATAGGTAAAGGCTTCTCGTTCTTGGGCTTTTTGGTCATCATTAAGCTTTGTGTCCGGATTCCAAGGCGATGTCGTCAGCCCGCCTCCCCCAGGGTATTCCCAATCGAGATCGATGCCATCAAAGAACGCATATTGTTCTATAAGCTCGACCGCTGTTTTCGAGAACTGTTGCATAGCCTTAGGGTCTTTCGCCATGGCATGAAAGGGTTCCGACATCGTCCAACCACCAAATGACGGTAAAATCTTGATTGAAGGGTTGTCGTTCTTTAACTGAGCAAGCTGAGCAAAGTGACCTTTGTAGTTAACATCGACTTCTACATCACCAAAGTCATGTTGCAGGGCGGCTTGACTATCAACAATAATCGCACTGAAAGGGGCCTTACCCTCACACGCTTTCTCAACCTGCTCTTGGACCGCATTCGACGCTCCAGTATGAGGGCCACACATACTTAAAAATGCGTAGATAATGTGAGTCAATTTATCGGCGGGAATGTCTTTCACCGTATAAGGGTTTTGCTCTTTGTTATATTGCCAGTCGGCGAAGTAACCCGCCACGACTGGCTCATTTGCACTTGCCGATGAAACAGAGAGTGCAGACAACATAGCCAGCGTTGTAAGTGTTTTTTTCATTTGTAACCTCCTGTTATTTGGTTACAAAATAGTCATTGGCTATTTATTTAGCACTTGAAGTAAATCGGGCTGCGAGTCATCCCCCACTAATCGTTGCAAGGATGCAATATTTTTAACGTTCAGATCAAAGCTGGCGACTTTAAGTCATTCATAAGCCTATCTTATTACTCTAAGATCAGCGTTACGGCGATCGACTGCTACCTCATCTGCTCGTCAAGATTCAATACCGTGAGCGCATTGCTCACACTGGTCGCAATAACATCCACCACTCCAGTCCTTAATGCACCAAGTAACGCTAGCGGTTTTGAGTTTTCAGCCGCAATAGCAATGACTTCCGCAATCGGGCGAAATTCTTCAATACCTAAACCGATGACTCGGTCACTCATGACGGTAATCGCGACCTTTCCGTGAATATCGAAGAAATCATAACCCGCAAAATCGCCAACTACGCCTTGTGTCAAACGTGACTGAACGACCTCGTCAGTGCTAAACCAGCCTAAGTCGACCATATAGCTATTTTCACTCATGTCACCAATGCCGACTAACGCGACATCGGCTTTACGCGCAAGATCGAGGGTCTGCTTTACCGTCGCATTTTGCATAAACGCTTTCTTCTGATCTGGGTTCTCAGCATAAGCAGGGGCGTAGAGAGATTCCGACGAACCTCCATATTTCTTGGCGAGCTGACGGCAGATATGGTCAGCGTTAAACATACCCCCTCTTGGGTGAATGCCTCCAATGCCACAGACGAATTTACAATCACGGGGGGTAATGACACCAACATGATGTGCAACGGAAGAGACGTTTCTGCCCTGCCCAACGGCAACGACCATGCCATTTTTTAACGAGCTGGTCAGATAGTTTGAGACTAGACCAGCGACTTGTTCACGTTGTAATTCTTCACTGGGCTGATCCAACGCGATTAACGCCCGGCTCACACCAAAACGCTCGATTAATCGCTGCTCGATCTTGGCACTAAAGACAGGGTGGTATTTGACGGTAATATCAACAATCCCTTCATCACGCGCCTGTTTCAACAACCGACCCACTTTTGCCCGTGATATTGAGAATTTTCGTGAAATTTCCTCTTGGGTGGCCCCATCTTGATAATACGCCACGGCAATTTCCGTCAGTAAGTTAGTTACTTCGAGTGAGATATCTTGAGTATTTTGCACAAGGATTCCTACGCTATGAGATCACTGACTGATTCTAAGTGAACCTCACACCAGATCGCAAGCATTTGCGCAGCTAGATTACAAATGTTCAGCGTGTTTTCTCCATCGTTGCGAGCCATAGAAAACCAAGCAAACGTTTATACCGCTACTGCATCCACTAATATAAATAAATTTCATGACAACATTCACTTTATAGGGCTCATAACAATTGACAATATTTCAGAATACGATAATTATGATTACATCAATTACTCATGCAATGAGCATGCGCTCAAGAGCACTTGCACACGGCATAAAAATTTAGATCTGATGCAAAGAAATGAGTTCTTCGTATCACATGCTTGCTGAACCCTTTCAATCGCCCAATGGCGAGCGAAGCCCAAAAATAGGATGAATGATTATGAGCAATAAGTTAGAGCAACTTCGCAAACTGACGACAGTTGTAGCGGACACTGGTGATATCGAAGCGATCGCAAAATACACGCCAGAAGATGCAACAACTAACCCGTCTCTAATTCTTAAGGCGGCTCAAATTGCTGAGTACGCGCCTCTAATTGACGCTTCTATCGAATACGCTAAAGCTCAAAGCGACGACAAAGCACAGCAAGTTCAAGACACTTGCGACATGCTGAACGTAAACATCGGTAAAGAAATCCTGAAAGTTGTCCCTGGCCGTATCTCTACTGAAGTAGATGCTCGTCTTTCTTACGATATGGAAGGCAGCGTTGCTAAAGCTCGTCAACTTATCAAAATGTACAATGATGCAGGTATCACTAACGACCGCATCCTAATCAAACTGGCTTCTACTTGGGAAGGCATTCGCGCGGCTGAAATCCTAGAGAAAGAAGGCATCAACTGTAACCTAACGCTTCTATTCTCTTTCGCTCAAGCTCGTGCTTGTGCTGAAGCTGGCGTATTCCTGATTTCTCCTTTCGTTGGTCGCATCATGGACTGGTACAAAGCGAAAGAAGGTCGTGATTTCGAAGCATCAGAAGATCCAGGTGTCATCTCTGTTTCCGATATTTACAACTACTACAAAGACCACGGTTACAAGACGGTTGTTATGGGCGCAAGCTTCCGTAACATCGGCGAGATCCTTGAACTTGCTGGCTGTGACCGTCTAACTATCGCTCCTCAGCTTCTAGCAGAACTCGAAGCGACGGAAGGTGACGTTGTAGAGAAGCTGATTGACTCTAACGGTACTAAAGAGCGTCCCGCTGCCATGACTCACGCTGAGTTCCTATGGGATCACAACCAAGATCCAATGGCTGTAGAGAAACTGGCTGAAGGCATCCGCAACTTCGCCGTTGACCAAGGCAAGCTTGAAGACATGATTGCCGCTAAGCTGTAGTCGCTAAGAATTAAAAAAGGGGAACGTTTGCGTTCCCCTCTTCATATCAAATTATCTATTTCAAATTCAAACTTTAACTCTATTTGGAAGCAATTATGACTCAATCTAGAAAGCATCTTGCTAACGCTATCCGCGCACTCAGCATGGACGGCGTACAACAAGCAAACTCTGGCCACCCAGGCGCACCTATGGGTATGGCTGACATCGCTGAAGTGCTTTGGCGCTCACATCTAAACCACAACCCATCAAACCCAGAATGGGCTGACCGCGACCGTTTCGTGCTGTCTAACGGCCACGGTTCAATGTTGATTTACTCTCTGCTTCACCTAGCGGGTTACGAGCTCTCTATCGAAGAGTTGAAAAACTTCCGTCAGCTACACTCTAAAACACCAGGCCACCCAGAATACGGTTATGCTCCGGGTATCGAAACAACAACCGGTCCACTTGGCCAAGGCATTACTAATGCTGTTGGTATGGCGTTAGCCGAGAAAACACTCGCTGCGCAATTTAACAAAGAAGGCCACGACATCGTTGACCACTATACCTATGCATTCATGGGCGATGGCTGTCTGATGGAAGGTATCTCTCACGAAGCGTGTTCTCTTGCTGGTACTCTTGGCCTCGGTAAGTTAGTTGCTTTCTGGGATGACAACGGCATCTCTATCGACGGTGAAGTGGAAGGTTGGTTCTCTGACGATACGCCTAAGCGTTTTGAAGCTTACGGCTGGCACGTTATTCCTGCGGTTGATGGTCACGATGCTGACGCAATCAATGCGGCCATTGAAGCCGCTAAAGCAGACCCTCGCCCGACCCTTATCTGTACGAAAACGGTTATCGGCTTTGGTTCTCCAAACAAATCAGGAACGCACGACTGTCACGGTGCACCTTTAGGCGCTGAAGAAATTGCAGCAACACGTAAACAATTAGGTTGGGAGCACGGTCCTTTTGAAATTCCGTCGGAAGTTTACTCAGAGTGGGATGCGAAAGAAGCAGGCGCAGCTAAGGAAGCAGCGTGGAACGAGAAACTTGCAGCTTATGAAGCAGCATACCCAGAATTGGCAGCAGAATTCAAACGCCGAGTAAATGGTGAGCTTCCTGCGCAGTGGGAAGAAAAAGCATCGGCAATCATCGCTGATCTTCAAGCTAACCCAGCTAACATCGCTTCACGTAAAGCGTCTCAAAACGCGCTAGAGTCTTTCGGAGCTATGCTACCAGAATTCCTAGGTGGCTCTGCTGACCTAGCACCTTCTAACTTGACTATGTGGTCTGGCTCTAAGTCTCTAACCGCTGAAGACTCATCAGGTAACTACATCCACTACGGTGTTCGTGAATTTGGTATGACAGCGATCATGAACGGTCTTGCATTGCACGGCGGATTCGTACCGTACGGCGCGACGTTCCTAATGTTCATGGAATACGCTCGTAACGCGATGCGTATGGCGGCTCTGATGAAAATTCAGAACATCCAAGTTTATACGCATGACTCTATCGGTCTTGGCGAAGATGGCCCAACTCACCAACCGGTTGAGCAAATCGCTTCTCTACGCCTAACTCCAAACATGAGCACATGGCGCCCGTGTGACCAAGTTGAATCAGCAGTGGCTTGGAAGCTGGCGATTGAGCGTAAAGATGGCCCTTCTGCGCTTATCTTCTCTCGTCAAAACCTGGCACAGCAAGACCGTGACGCTGAGCAAGTTGCAAACATCGCTAAGGGTGGTTACATCCTGAAAGATTGTGAAGGCAAACCTGAACTTATCATCATTGCAACGGGTTCTGAAGTTGAGCTAGCGGTTAACGCTGCGGCTGAATTAACGGCTGAAGGCAAAAAAGTTCGCGTAGTATCTATGCCTGCAACTGATGCGTTCGACAAGCAAGATGCGCAGTACCGTGAGTCTGTACTTCCGTCTGACGTTACAGCACGTATCGCAGTAGAAGCTGGCATCGCTGACTTCTGGTACAAGTACGTTGGCTTTGGTGGCAAGATCATCGGTATGACAACGTTCGGCGAATCTGCGCCAGCTGGTGAGCTATTTAAGATGTTTGGTTTCACGACTGAAAATGTTGTTAACACAGCAAAAGAGCTGCTGGCTTAATCGCATCGCAGTAAGTTAATTTGTTACTAAAAGGTCTAGCTTCTTGTTAGGCCTTTTTTATTGTCTGTTATTTAGCGGTTTATTTAGATCAGTGAAGTCCCTATACTTTAGCAAACTTGATCTAGCGCAAACTTATTATGCACATCCCTTTAGCCGGTTTATGGCAGCTATCGCCATTGACTGACCTTTCTATCCCTCAAGATGATATTACTTTTCCAGGGCCACTCAGCGCGGTGTTGCCGAGCAATCTTTCGGAAGACGATATCGTCAAGCAGGAATGGCACCTAATGCATGATATTGAAGTTGATGAAGCGATGTTGTCGAATTCAGCGGTAGATCTAGTGATATCGGGTATTGGTTATCATGCTGAAATTCGAATCAATGGAGAGGCTATTTTTGATTGTGACGACTTTCAAGAGCATTATCGAAAAGATGTGCTTCCCTATCTGCAATTGGGGAGAAATCGTTTTGAAATTCTGTTTCTTGAACCTGATGATGATTGGTTACTCGACGAAGAACACGATGAAATTGGCAATCTAGTCCCTCTCGTATCGAACGAAATTGAAGATCGAATGGGGATTTGGCACACACCTTATTTAGACGTCTTGCCAACGGTGCGTTTGGATCGTGTGGAGACTGAACAAGTTTGCCATTTAGTGGGGGGGTGTGAGCTCCTTGTACACTTACATTACACAGTGTTCAAGCCAGGTTTGCTTTCCGCTGAGATCAAATTCAATGGCATGACTTACCGTCTTCCCATTGATGTTAGAGCTTCAAAAGCGACGGCGATATTTCAACTGGATGCGCCAAAATATATTCAGCCAGAAGGAAGGTTGCTTGAGGACGATTGTTACCAGTTAGATGTTCAACTTGAACAGGCTCATCAAACTCACCAAATTGGATTAGTGAATGGCAGTGATGAAGGGACAACTTTGCATTATCAGCGCGAGATTCCCCCTGTTTTTTAAGTGAGTTGTTTCGTTTATTGAACTTGTCTAATGAGCCGTTGGATCAGTTCATTCATCGTCGCGTTTAGTGAGCACAGTGCCATTGTGAAGAGTGCTTACTTTGCCATATTTTTTCATGGAAATAGTATGCACAGGTATTAAAAGCAGGCTCTACGGTTGCCATTATTCCACCGACTAACGCATCCCCCGTTAATAGATAAACCACACCAAATGCCACACTGAAATGGACGACTGCAAAACTCATTGTTTTTATTTTTGTTGAGCGAGAAAAGCGTTTCAGTGCTTGCCATTGATTCCATATTTTTTCGTGGAAATAGAATGCAAACGTATTCACTGTGGGCTCGATCATCGCAATTAAGCTACCGATGAGAATATCGCCCGTTAAGATATAAGCGACACTAAAGGCAATAGTGAAGTGAATAGCGGCAAAGTTGAGTGTTTTTTTCATTAGGATTCTCAAATCAGTTCTTGTGGGTATAGGAGCATTATTGAGAATTATTATCATTAATTAAAATGGTTATTGCCTATCGGTTTCATCAGCCATTTCTATGGTAATGATCAGTGCGTCAACGCAGATGAGCTTTACAAAAATTAAGAAGCGACAGATAAAGAAAAACGTAACCCTGATAGAAAAGATTACGATTATATTTTTACCGATCTGATACCATGTAGGCGTTGTCACAACTAGCCTTGAGGCTTGACAACCATGACGTTAATTCGCGAGTTTTGTACCACTTTGCTGGCGACAGAGCCTAGCACCGCATGATCAAGCTTAGAGCGTTTATGGCTTGGCATAACAATAAGGTCAGCCCCCAGTTTTTCTGCGTACTCTAAAATGGTTGAATAAGGCTTGCCCTCAGCGACATGTACTTTGTACACAATCTTGTCGTCAATGTGCTGGACAGCGAACTGTCTAAGTTGCTCTTTGACATCTTCCTTCATTTTTTGCGCGGCATCTTTCGGGAAATAGGTGGCCACCATCGACATATGTATCCCCGGCAATACATTCAAAAGATGTATCTGCGCTTTTGAATGCTTAGCGTGCCAAACAGCCAACTCAACCGCTTTGTCTGAAAAGCCTTTATCATTTAAATCTACAGGAACAAGGATTTGTTTATACATTATTTTTACTCTTGATATTTTTGGCTGATAGCCAAGCTAATCCTTTCAAATATTGGCCTTATCTCGCGACAATCTAATACGGAATAAGGCCATCTCATTATGTCATAACGCTCATTACGCGCTCAGTTGTTCCTTTCTAGCACGTCTTTGTTGGTTCAGTCCTAGACCGATTAAGATCAATAGGGCAGGGACAAATACCCACTCTTTCATTGGACGATCCGCGTCTTGGACAATCCATTTGATTTCCCAATCAAAGTCAATACCTGCCGCTTCTGCTGGGCTGCCAAATTCAACCATATCAACAATCATTTGGTCATCATTTTGAGTCAGCATGAGACCCATTGAAGCTATGCGTTCTTCTGATGTCACCGCTCGATCTTCGAAAGGTAAACGCACCGTTCTTTCTAGGTAGCGTCCTTCGATGTTCTCACCCGCCACTTGCATCTCAAGCTGCTGTCCAATATCGAGTTTTCCAGTAATCTCTGCAATCTCAACACCTGGAGAGTAAACTTTAGCAGGGTATACCATATCCCACCAAAACCCAGGTCTAAAGAAAGTGAAAGTTAACACGAGCAATAACACGGTTTCCCACCATTTACTCTTAGTTAACCACCAACCTTGCGTTGCTGCTGAGAAAATGAGTATAGCCACTATCGAGGAGAAAATGGTTAAAGCTAAGTGCCACCAACTATCAATACCCATCAATAGCAGTTGAGTATTGAAAACGAACATAAACGGTAAAATCGCGGTTCGTATGTCGTAGGTAAAGCCTTGAATACCTGTTCGTATTGGATCTGACTTTGCGATAGCCGCGGCTGCAAACGCCGCCAGTCCGACCGGAGGGGTATCATCGGCAAGGATACCGAAATAGAAAACAAACAAGTGTACAGCGATGAGAGGAATAATCAGTCCGTGTGCTGCCCCTAGAGTCACGATGACCGGTGCCATAAGGGTCGAAACAACGATGTAATTCGCGGTTGTAGGTAGGCCCATTCCCAGAATCAAGCTGATAACCGCGGTGAAGAGCAACATAAGAATGATGCTACCACCTGAGATAAACTCAACAAAGTCAGTCATGACAAGACCGATACCCGTCAAGGTTACCACCCCTACAACGGTTCCGGCCGCCGCAGTTGCAACACCAATACCAATCATATTGCGAGCGCCTGATACCAAGCTTTCTGCTAAATCAACAAATCCAGCTTTTACTTGCTCAGAGACATCGCCTGACTGAGACATCATTGCCATCAGTGGACGTTGCGTGATCAAGATAAAGACCATGAACACGGTTGCCCAGAATGCAGATAGCCCTGGCGAAAATCGTTCGACAGTCAAGCACCAAACCAATACGACAATAGGAAGCAGGAAATGCAGCCCTGATTTGATGGTAGGGCCAGGTTCTGGCACTTCGGTCAGTTCCGCATTAAGGTCCATTCCTTCATCTGCATAGCGCGAGGAAATGCGAACCAAAGCGACATAGGCTATCAATAGAGCGATGGTGACAATCGGTGTTGCTGCGGTGCCAAAGACATCTTTCGTCCAACCAACGCCGTAGTAAACAATCGCACTCATAACACCGAGGCCGATAATTGTACCAGTAAATGATAATAGGCTTTGAACCCATGTCGGAGTGTGACGACGAGGCAGGCCTGTCATACCCGCTTTACACGCTTCTAAATGGACAATATAAATCAGTGCGATGTAAGAAATTAAAGCTGGTAAAAGAGCTGCTTTGATAACTTCAACATAGGAAATACCGACATACTCAACCATCAAGAAGGCTGCTGCACCCATAATCGGTGGAGTCAGTTGCCCGTTGGTTGATGCTGCAACTTCAACAGCACCCGCTTTTGTACCCGGGAAACCCACTCGTTTCATGAGAGGAATGGTGAATGTTCCTGTAGTCACGACGTTGGCAATCGAAGAGCCGGAGACTAAGCCTGACAGCCCAGAAGCGACGACCGCTGCTTTTGCTGGACCGCCTTTCATATGACCCAGTAAAGAGAACGCGACTTTAATAAAGTATGCACCGGCTCCAGCGCGTTCTAGCATTGCACCAAATAGTACAAACAAGAAAACAAAGGACGTTGAAACACCCAGAGCAACACCAAATACACCTTCAGTGGTTAACCACAGGTGCGACATTGCTTTATTTAAGCTCGCACCCTTGTGGGCGATAACATCTGGCATGTGAGGTCCGCCAAATGTGTAAAGCAAAAAGACAGCGGCAACGACCATAAGAGGTGGCCCTAAGGCGCGTCGTGTGGCTTCTAAAAGAAGAATCATACCCGTCACAGCGGCGACGATATCAAACGTTGTTGGTGCACCAGAACGTTCGGCAAGCTCGGTATAGAAAAGATAGATGTATGCAGCGGAAAAACTGCCTGCTAACGCCAATAACCAATCGATAATGGGTATCTGATCCCGAGATGAATTCTTAGAAGCAGGGTAAGCGGTAAACGCCAAAAAAACGGCAAATGTGAGATGAATTGCGCGGGCTTGCGTGTCATTAAGTACTGCAAAATTAAAAATAAACGGTAGCGGAGATGCGTACCAAAGTTGGAACAGTGACCAACACAATGGAACAAACCAAAGAATACGCCCTGGAATGCCTTTCGGATTACGAGCGCCAGTATCGGCTTGTGCCACCATTTCTTGCACATCTTGAGACGGTGTTGTTGTCTGCGTCATGTACTTTGTCCTTATTATTGATGGTCTGGTTTATCTATAGTGCATTTTTGCTTGTGATTCGTTTAGTGAACTCACAGATTGAAGTCGACTTACACTGCATTAATGGTTGTAATTATAGATGTAAAACGAGGTTAGGTTTCTAGCAGTGATAATCTAGATAGGGTTGTAATAATCAAGGAGGCATGACGCCCCCTTGATGTACTCAGTTATTGACCTATTTTAGTAGACCAATTTCTTTGTAGTACTTCTCCGCACCTGGGTGAAGAGGGATTGAAATACCTGCTTTCACCATGTCTTCTTTCTGCAGATTTGCAAATGCAGGGTGAAGGCGTTTAAAGGTATCGAAGTTTTCGAATACTGCTTTAGCAACATTGTACGCGATCTCATCAGAAACATCGGTGGTGGTTACCATTGTTGCAGCAACACCAAAGCTGTTGACATCACCTTCTGTACCACGGTACATGCCAGCAGGTACTGTGCTGTAAGCGTAGTATGGGTTGTCTGCTACAATCTTATCGATTTGAGGGCCAGTTGCTGAAACCAGCTTAGCATCACATGATGTCGTTGCTTCTTTGATTGATCCGTTCGGGTGACCAACCATATAAATGAAGGCATCGATTTTGTTGTCACAAAGTGCTTGTGAACGCTCAGAGCCTTTTAGCTCAGAGGCGAGTTTGAAGCTATCGTTAGTCCAACCTAACGCGTCCATTACCACACCCATCGTTGCACGGTCACCCGATCCTGGGTTACCGATATTAACGCGTTTGCCTTTCAGATCTTCAACGCCGTTGATCCCTGAATCAGAGCGAGCGATGATGTTGAAAGGTTCTGTGTGTAATGAGAACATTGCACGTAGCTTATTGTACGGACCTTGTTCTGCAAACTTACTTGTACCGTTGTAGCCGTGATATTGCCAGTCAGACTGAACAACACCGAAATCCAACTCTCCGGCGCGAATGGTATTCACGTTGTAAATTGAACCACCAGTAGATTCGACTGAACAACGAATGTTGTGGTCTTTACGTCCTTTATTCACCAGCTTACAAATTGCACCGCCAGTTGGGTAGTAAACACCCGTTACCGAACCTGTACCAATTGTGATGAATTCTTGAGCGTTAACTGCGCCTGTGCCCATTACTGCTGCGGCAATTGCACCGATCTTAATAAGTTTCTTAAATGCCATGAATAATCCTTCCTTAATTCATTAGTAGCCTCAAAACAAGTGTAGTCGCTTTGAGAATTTCCTCGTTTGGAAACGGCATCTTTTCCAATCCGTACGCTGGAAAAGTGGCTGAATAATAGCAAAAAAAAGGAGAATAATTATATCAATGTTAAGAAATGTAGAAGAATAGACTGACTTGTAATCGATTGGTTAAAAGGGTTTTTAGGTTGGTTTTTTATTGATATCAATAATTTAAGCTGTTTATTTGGCTTACTTACGACATTCTTGAGATGTGAGATTGGTCACGAATGAAAACGTCATTTCGTGACCAATATGAATGGAAAACCTATTTAGCCAGTGTATTCGAAGAGATCGCAGACGGATAAGAACAGCTGCTCAGTGGTTACCGACAGCGTAGGCGTGATGAATATTGTGTCGTCACCTGCAACTACGCCCAGTATACCTTCAGACTTTCCTAAAGAATCCAATAAACGTGCAATTAACTGAGCAGCGCCTGGGCCTGTATGTATAACAACAATGGCCGCATTGCGGTCAATATCTAAGACCAATTCTCTAAGTGAACTGGAGACTGTGGGTACTCCGAGTTCAGCTGGCAGACAATACACCATTTCCATTTTCGCATTACGAGTACGCACGGCACCAAACTTGGTGAGCATGCGAGAAACCTTGGACTGATTGATATTCTCGAAACCTTCATTTCTCAAAGCATCAACAATATCGCCTTGAGAGCCAAATCTTTCTTCTTTCAGTAGGGATTTGAAAGCACGGACTAAATTATCTTGTTTCTCTGTATTGCGCATGATTTAGATTCTATGATTGGTCTGATAGTGAATATCTTCGCATAGCTATGCAGAATAATCCAAACCTTAGCCATTAATTCTGTCTAAGCGGTCACTGAACACTATTTTTCGATAGGGTTGAATTTAGGCGATAAGCCTTTGTCGATTAAGGTTATTAAATGCATAATTGGCGGGGCTTGTAGCACGTTTTTATTGAGTTGCGCTAGGTCGCAAAGATGACGTTAATCGATTGTAATCAAGATATGAATAATATATTTTTTATTCTAACAATCACAAAATCCCCTACATAACATTTATAAGAGATCCAATCTCAAGGAGACAACAATGAAAGTAGCCGTAATTGGTGCCGCTGGTGGCATTGGCCAAGCTTTAGCCCTTCTTCTTAAAAACCGCCTTCCAGCGGGTTCTGACTTAGCTTTGTATGACATTGCTCCTGTTACACCAGGAGTTGCCGCAGATCTAAGCCACATACCGACACCTGTTTCTATTAAAGGATATTCAGGTGAAGATCCGACACCAGCATTAGAAGGGGCTGACGTTGTCCTAATTTCTGCGGGTGTGGCTCGTAAACCAGGTATGGATCGCGCGGATCTATTTAATGTAAACGCAGGGATTGTAAAATCGCTGGCGGAAAAAATTGCGGTAACCTGCCCAACAGCTTGTGTCGGTATCATCACCAACCCGGTAAATACCACAGTGCCAATTGCTGCTGAAGTTCTAAAGAAAGCGGGTGTTTATGACAAGCGTAAATTGTTCGGTGTCACCACGCTTGATGTTATTCGAAGTGAAACTTTTGTTGCGGCATTGAAAGATAAAGATCCTAGCGATGTTCGTGTGCCAGTTATTGGCGGCCACTCAGGCGTAACTATTCTTCCTCTATTGTCTCAAGTTGAAGGTGTGGAGTTTACTGCTGAAGAAGTTGAAGCATTAACTAAGCGCATTCAAAATGCAGGTACTGAAGTTGTAGAAGCGAAAGCGGGTGGCGGTAGTGCAACCCTTTCTATGGGGCAAGCAGCGTGTCGTTTTGGCCTAGCGCTTGTAAAAGCACTTCAGGGCGATGAGTCTGTTATTGAATGTGCCTACGTTGAAGGGGCAGGTGAACATGCTCCATTCTTTGCTCAACCGGTTAAGCTTGGTAAAGATGGCGCTGAAGCTATTTTAAGCTACGGTGAATTGAGCGATTATGAAAAATCGGCACTAGACGGTATGCTAGAAACGCTAAATGGTGATATTGAGATTGGTATCGAGTTTGCTAAGTAAGTAAGGAAGCAAACCAGTCAGTAACTATCACATCATTTGATCATCACAGATAAAGCCGGCCATTATGGTCGGCTTTTTTGATCCTAGAACTTAATTCATCCGTATCTATTCTTGTAATACTAATCGCGGTAACTAGGTGGTTAGAAACAGCGGAGGAAAAATATATGGCCAGTGTACAAAAAGGTATGAATGTCGAGTATTTGGGGCGTCTAGGAAAAATTTTAGTTATTGATGAACAAGAACAATATGCGTTAGTAGAGACCTATAACGAACATGAACAGTATGCTGTGCCAATGGAAGAGCTAGAAGAAATTGAAGCACATTTACCACTATCACTAGAAGCAAGTCGATACTAAATCATCTTCGGAGTGGATATATGCCCTAAAACAAAAGAGCCTGCAGGCTCTTTTGTGACCGATCATGAAAATGTTCGAGGCAAGAGCCTACTTATTTAGTGCGCTTAACAGCAAGATGAGCCAACGCAATTAACGCCTCCTTATAATCAGACTCTGGCAGTATAGAAAGTTGCTCTATGGCTTTGTCTGCTTCTTCTAGTGCTTTACTTGTCGTGTAGTCTAACGATCCACTTTGATCCATTGCAGCAAGGATTTCATTTAGGCGATCCATGCCATTCGAATGCTCAATGGCATCGCGTATCATCGCTGCCTGCTGGTCGTTGCCGTGACGCATAGCGTGGAGTAGTGGAAGGGTCGGTTTCCCTTCTGCTAGGTCATCGCCTACATTCTTACCCATTTCTTTACCATCAGAGGTGTAATCCATCACATCGTCAATCAATTGGAAGGCCGTACCTAGGTATTTACCATAATTTTGTAGCGCTACTTCTATTTCTTTTGGTGCATCATTTAAAATGGCCCCAATTTGAGTCGCTGCCTCAAAAAGACGGGCGGTCTTTGAGTAGATAACTTGCATGTAGCTTTCTTCTGTGGTGTCAGGATCATTACAATTCATTAATTGCTGAACTTCACCTTCTGAGATGACATTAACAGAGTCACTCATTAATTCGAGGATCCTTAACGATCCTAGCTTGGTCATCATTTGAAATGATCGAGTGTAGATGTAGTCACCGACCAAAACACTCGCTGCATTACCAAATGCCGCGTTCGCTGTTTCTTTGCCGCGTCTCATGTCTGATTCATCGACAACATCATCATGTAGCAAGGTCGCCGTGTGGATAAACTCAATGAACGCTGCAGCGGTTGTATGAGCTTCTCCTTGGTAGCCTAAGGCGCGTGCTGACAAAATGGCCAACATTGGTCTTAAACGTTTCCCACCACCACTGACGATATAAAAACCAAGCTGGTTGATTAAAGATACATCAGAGTTGAGTTGGGCTTGAATTGTTTCATTAACTTTTGCCATGTCGTCGGCAGTAAGCGCTTGGATAGCTTTAAAATCCATTATAAATCCGGCTGAGGTTAGACCCTGTAAGGTGTTCTTATCTTCTTTAGTAGTCGAATAATACACTAAAAAACGTTGATTAATACATCACTAAAGGGCATGATTGCCGCACTTTTCTTTGGCGATTAGCTTTTCGCCAATTTTTTATAAATATGGCTTGTCATAGCCGCATGATTCCCGTAGAATCTGCGCCCTATTGATTAGTTTAGCGCACACCCGAGTTGTACAAATAACAACCAAAGGCTGTGCGGAAAAAGCGGAGTAAAATATGTACGCTGTTTTCCAATCTGGTGGCAAACAACACCGAGTTAGCGAAGGTCAAACCCTTCGTTTAGAGAAATTAGACGTTGAAACTGGTGCAACTGTAGAATTTGATAAAGTTCTTCTTGTTGCTAACGGCGAAGAAATCGCTGTTGGTGCACCTCTTGTTGAAGGTGGCAAAGTGACTGCGGAAGTAGTACAACACGGTCGTGGCGATAAAGTTAAAATCGTTAAGTTCCGTCGTCGTAAGCACTCTCGTAAAGAGCAAGGTCACCGTCAGTGGTTCACGGAAGTGAAAATCACTGGTATTAACGCTTAAGTATTAGGAGAGTTTAACAATGGCACATAAAAAAGCTGGTGGTTCTACTAATAACGGCCGCGATTCAGAAAGCAAACGTCTTGGTGTTAAGCGTTTCGGTGGTGAATCTGTTCTTGCAGGTAACATCATCGTTCGTCAACGTGGTACTAAGTTCCACGCTGGCACTAACGTTGGTATCGGTAAAGACCATACTCTTTTCGCTCTTACTGAAGGTAAAGTGAAATTTGAAGTAAAAGGTCCTAAAAACCGTAAATTCGTTAGCATCGAAGGCGAGTAATTAAGCATTTGCTTAGTTTCTATTAGCTTTCAAGCTGAATTTAAAAGCCCTGCCAATTCGGCGGGGTTTTTTATTTATAGACGTTACATCCTAGGCCCTAGTGTTCACTGGGATTTATGATCTAACGTCTACTAGACTAGTAGTGATTTCCCACGTGCATGAGTGGAGTTTAAAATGAAATTTGTTGATGAAGCAACGGTTAAAGTTGAAGCCGGTGATGGCGGTAATGGTACCGTAAGTTTTTGGCGAGAAAAGTTCATCACCAAAGGTGGCCCTGATGGTGGTGATGGCGGTGATGGCGGTGACGTTTATCTACAGGCTGATGAAAACCTAAACACCTTGATTGATTATCGTTTTCAGCGTTTTTACGACGCAGAACGCGGTGAGAATGGTCGCGGTGGAAACTGTACCGGTAAGCGCGGTAAAGACAAAGTAATGCGAGTACCCGTCGGTACGCGAGCGGTTGATATTCATACCAATGAAATTGTTGGTGAAGTGGCCGAACATGGCAAAAAAATCATGGTCGCTAAAGGTGGCTGGCATGGTTTGGGTAACACTCGCTTTAAATCGTCAGTAAACCGGGCACCGCGTCAGAAGACTATGGGTACCAAAGGTGAGGTTCGTGAACTTCGTCTTGAGCTATTGTTATTGGCTGATGTAGGTATGCTAGGCTTACCTAACGCAGGTAAATCAACGTTCATTCGTTCTGTCTCTGCGGCGAAGCCAAAGGTTGCTGACTACCCATTTACGACGCTTATTCCTAGCTTAGGTGTAGTGAGTGTGGTTCCTGGAAAGAGTTTTGTGGTTGCTGATATCCCTGGTTTGATCGAAGGCGCAGCGGATGGTGCAGGTCTCGGGATTCGATTCCTTAAGCATTTAGAGCGTTGTCGCGTTCTTATCCACATGATTGACATCATGCCAATTGATGAAAGCGATCCGGCACAAAATGCCCTAACGATCATCGATGAGCTAGAGCAATACAGTGAAAAGCTTTCAGAGAAACCAAGATGGCTAGTTTTCAACAAAGTTGATCTAATGCCTGAAGAGGAAGCGGACAAAAAGATCCAAGAGATCATTGAAGCGCTTGCTTGGGAAGGGGATTACTTCAAAGTTTCAGCGATTAATAAGAGCGGTACTCAAGAGCTTTGTTACAAACTTGCTGACTTTATGGAAGAGCTTCCACGTGAACTTGAAGAAATTGATGAAGAAGACAAAGTCGATTTCATGTGGGACGATTACCACAAAGATGCAATGAGTGGCGATAATGTTGTCACTGAAGATGACTGGGACGATGAAGATGATTGGGATGATGAAGAAGATGACGGACATGTTATCTACGTTCGTGACTGATCGGCGTTAGTTCTTTATCAGTTAGATACTGAATAGAAAACCGCAATGCTGTAAGGCTTTGCGGTTTTTTTGTATCTAAATCATGTTGGTTAGTGTGATTATTTGGCACTATAGCGATTCAAATCGTATTTTGGAAAGGACTCATGGACGAACACCAACGAGCGGTCTCAAGACTTATTGCTCAAGCCGGACAAATGTTACTGGCGCATGGTGCTGAAAGCACATTAGTAGGAAGCATCACGCACAGAATTGGTATTGCGGCAGGCATGGATGAAGTCGAAGTTTCGCTATCAGCTAGCTCTTTAGTTGTGACAACGGTTTATCAAGATCACTGTATTACCACCGCGAGACGAAGCCCAGATAGAGGGATCAATATGCGGGTAATCACTCAAATCCAACGCATTTGTATCATGCTCGAAAAAGGGATCGTTGATTGCGATCTTGCTCAAAAGAAGCTTAATGACATCACGCCAGAGCGTTATAATCGCTGGTTGGTTGTGGTGATGATAGGTTTATCTTGTGCTTCATTCAGCCGATTGGCGGGTGGCGATTGGGCGGTATTTATGATGACTTTTATCGCTTCTTCGGTGGGGATGATCGTTCGGCAAGAGATTGGACACCGTCACTTTAACCCTATGGTCAACTTCTCTGCGACCGCCTTTGTGACAACGATTATTTCAGCCCAAGCGGTTTCCTTTTCTATCGGAAATCACCCTACTATTGTGATGGCATCATCAGTATTAATGCTGGTTCCGGGGTTTCCATTGATCAATTCGGTTGCCGATATGATCAAAGGCTACATCAATATGGGGATCGCACGATTTGTCATGGCCAGCCTATTGACCTTAGCAACGTGCCTAGGGATTGTTGCTGCGATGAGTGTCATGGATGTTTGGGGCTGGGGTTTATGATGACGGGGTTTATGATGACTGAAAGTATGATGACGCTTTTATTAGGTTTAGCAAATGACATGCTATTTGCAGCCATTCCCGCTGTTGGGTTTGCTCTCGTATTTAATGTTCCGCAAAGAGCATTAGTCTATTGTGCCTTAGGTGGCGCAATAGGCCATGGTTCACGTTATCTCATGATGCATTTTGGTGTCCCTATTGAGTGGGCCACTTTTTTTGCCGCAACGCTGGTCGGCATGATCGGTGTTCACTGGTCTCACCGATTTTTAGCTCACCCAAAAGTGTTTACGGTCGCTGCTATGATTCCAATGGTTCCGGGTGTTTTTGCCTTTAAAGCCATGATCGCCATCGTGGAAATGAACCAACAGGGTTACTCTCCTGAACTTGTGGCAGTCCTGTTTGATAACTTTTTGAAAGCGATGTTTATTATCGCTGGACTAGCGATTGGATTAGCAATGCCAGGCCTGTTATTCTACCGTCGTAAACCCATTGTATAGCAAACAGTTAGGAACAAAGAGATGCTCATTAGTATGATTGCCGCGATGGCTGACGATCGAGTTATTGGCAAAGATAATCAAATGCCTTGGCATTTACCAGCAGACTTCGCCTGGTTCAAGCGCTGCACTTTGGGAAAGCCTGTCATCATGGGAAGAAAGACCTATGATTCTATTGGACGTCCATTACCAGGCAGGCAGAATATCGTGATCAGTCGAGATGAAAGTTTGTCTATTGAAGGGGTTTTAACGGTCACTTCGATTGATGAAGCCCTGAAACAAGCCGGTGATGTCGATGAAGTGATGATCATTGGGGGCGGCGCCATCTATAGTGCGTGTCTGCCTATGGCAACGAAACTATACGTGACCTTTATTGATGCAAAAATTGAAGGCGATACTCAATTTCCGAGCTGGGGATCGGATTTTGAAGAAGGCTATGTCGAGCATTACACGGCTGACGAAAAAAATGCGTACGATATGAAATTTACAGTGTTAGAGCGAACGGCCCAGTAATAGCAATCATACTAAATAGCCTAACGGTTTGTTTAGGCTATTATATTTCACCCATTTTCCATTAGTTGATAGCTAATGGTTTAGTCTTTAAAAGCAGGCTGCTCAAAAAACTGTTTATCTTCCCAGCGTAACATGGTTAAACTTCCTCCCCACACGCAACCCGTATCCAGACCAATCACCTTCGAATCACTATATCCTTCTAAAGCGGCCCAGTGGCCAAAGATAATGGTTTTGTTAATCTTGATTCTGTCACTGATTTTAAACCACGGAAACAAAGTCGTCTCACCACTTTGCTCAACATGACTAGGCGGAAGCTTACACGCCATATCTAAGCTTTTATCAGCAAAGCAAAAACGCATTCTGGTTAACGAATTAATAATGTAGCGATAACGCTCTATCCCTTGTAAATCGGGTTGCCACTGTGATGGGGTGTTACTGTACATATTTTCAATCAGCCATGGCCACTGATCACTTTGTAGAATACATTCGACTTCTTTTGCTGAAGATCTTGCTTGAGCTAAATCCCATTGAGGTGAAATACCCGCATGGGTCATTACAAAGTCTGCATGTTCAGCCAAGAGTGGTTGGTGTCTAAGCCAGGTAAGAAGATCTTCTTTATCGGCGGCTTCAAAGATGGGGGCGGTCTTATCTTTGTCTTTAACCCTATGGATGCCTAGAGAAACAGCCAATAAATGCAGATCGTGATTCCCCAGAATAACTTGCGCCGAGGATCCCAAATTTTTAATGAACCTGAGTGTCTCAAGTGATTTTGGCCCGCGTGCAACAAGATCACCCGTAACCCATATGTTATCTATTTTTGGATCAAAATTAACTTGCTTGAGTAGGTGTTGAAACTCATCTAAACAGCCTTGAAGATCACCAACAATATAGGTAGACACAAAAGATCCTTAATTCAGAATGTTGGGAATAGCGAGACGAAAAGGGCTGATCTCGGTGGTAAATTTATTACCGTCATGATCGATAAAAATATAGTGCCCTTGCATGACGCCGACAGGTGTTTCGATTGTCGTTGCGCTGGTGTAGGTATATTCATCGTTGCTTTTAATCTTGGGCTGTTGGCCGACGACACCTTCTCCTTCAATGGACATTTGTTTTCCGTTGGCATCGGTAATTAACCAGCGTCGACATAATAGTTGGACGGTTTGGGGGCTCAAATTTTTTATCGTGATGAGGTAAGCGAAAACGTAGTCATCCTTGCTTGGTGTCGATTGCTCTTCTACGTATTTGGTTTGTACTTGAATATTGATGTTAGGAATTGGCTCAATCATGATCACTCCCGATCAGTTTGTGCGCTTATAAAATTCAGCCCCTATCTATTATTTGTAAAACTTTCAATGTGTAAAAGTCTTAGGTGTAAAAGACAGAGGCCAAATAGAGGCTATGAATGGTTAGCGTCTAACCAGTTTGCCATACCAACAAACTGCTCTAAAGTTAGATTTTCAGGACGCATACTTGGATTTACCCCGAGCTCTTCCAGTGTTTCCTTGCTCATTAATGCTTTGTAGCAATTACGTACGGTTTTACGTCGTTGGTTAAACCCTTCACGACATACACGATCAAGCCACTTTAAGTTCTTAGCGGGATGAGGAAGAACCTCATAGGGCGTTAGGCGAACCACAGCAGAATCCACTTTAGGTGGCGGAACAAAGGCGGTTGGCGGAACTTCAAGTACCGGCGTAACTTTACAGTAGTATTGCGCCATGACCGTTAGTCGACCATAGGCTTTACTTCCTGGGCCAGCGGCTAAACGGTTAACCACTTCTTTTTGAAGCATAAAGTGCATGTCTTGGATGTCTTTATGAAACTCGAAAAGGTGGAACATCAATGGCGTTGAAATGTTGTAAGGTAAGTTACCAAAAATACGCAGTTTATTATTGGGTATCACCAATTGCTCGAAGTCGAACTTCATTGCATCGCCTTCGTGAATCGTCAGCTTGTCCGCTAAGTCTGGATGATTACGCAGACGTTCAGCAAGATCTCTATCCAATTCTATGACGGTAAATTTATCGACGAGTCTGCCAACAGGCTCGGTAATAGCGCCAAGGCCAGGGCCAATTTCTACTAGATTCTGACCTGGTAGAGGATTTATGCCTGAAACAATCCCATCAATAATATAGGGATCGTTTAGGAAGTTTTGACCAAAACGTTTTCTCGCTTTGTGCCCCAAGTGGACATCATTTCTCATATTTTTCTCGAATTTCGTGCTTTATCGCATCAATTAGGTTGTTTATCGACCAATTCAATCGCGTGAGTCAGTGCTGTTTTAAAGCTCCCTGTATCCGCATTGCCAGTCCCTGCAAGATCGAGAGCGGTACCGTGATCGACCGATGTTCTTATAAAGGGTAGACCAAGAGTAATGTTTACGGAACGGCCAAAACCTTTGTACTTAAGTACAGGGAGTACTTGGTCGTGATACATTCCTAATACCGCATCAGCGTGTTGTAAGTATTTCTCATTGAAGATAGTGTCGGCAGGCAGTGGCCCAATAACATTAATCCCATCTTCTTGACGAATTTTATTCAGTGTTGGTGTAATGGTTTCTATTTCTTCACGGCCAAGGCACCCATCTTCACCCGCGTGAGGATTTAACCCACAGACATAGATAGATGGATTCTCAATGGCAAATTTTTCAACCAAATCTTGATGAAGAATACGGATGACTTTTTCAAGCCTCTGCTCTGTCACCGCTTGAGAAACGTAGGCTAGGGGAATATGTGTCGTTACAAGCGCAACGCGTAATCCTTCCGTCGCCAACATCATCACCACTAGAGGGGTATTGGACTTCTCGGCAAAGAACTCGGTATGCCCACTAAAAGCAACACCAGCTCGATTAATCACCCCCTTGTGAACAGGGCCGGTGACAATAGCATCAAATTCACCATTCATACAGCCTAAAGCCGCTCTTTCTAGTGTTTTTAATACATAATGGCCATTCGCTTCATTCAGCTTTCCTGCTTCGCATGGGGCATCAAGTGCGATATGGTCAACAACCAGTGAGCCGGAGTTTTGTGGCTTAATATCGAGAGATTCGGTGTAATCAATCAGTTGTACATCTATGCCAAGCTGCTTTGCTCGTTGTTCAATGAGATTTTTGTCGGCACAAACGACGATTTGATGGTTCCAGTTTTCTTGGGACAACGCTAAAACGAGATCGGGACCAATACCTGCAGGTTCTCCAGCGGTGACCACGACACGTTTAATTGTCATCTTGTTGTTCCTCTACCACTTCAACAAAGGCACTGGCACGTAACTCTTGGATCCAAGCGCTGGCTTCTTCATTAAATTTACGGTTAAACAAAATGCCATAGGCTTTATTTTTTAAAGCCGAATCGGTTCTGTCCACTTCACGGCGATCAATGACCTCAACAATATGCCAGCCATGAACGGTTTTGAAGGGTTCACTGATTTTCCCTACTGGAAGCGTTTCAACCTGATACTTAAACTCTGGCACATACAGATCTGGAGTTTGATAGCCTAATTCACCATCCTGTACCGCAGAGCCTGGATCTTGACTGTATTGCTGAGCCAGTTCTCCAAATGTCGCTTCGCCAGCCGCGACTTTTCTAGTGATTTCTAGAAGATCTCGTTGCACACCTTCATCGCTCAAAATCACGGTCGGTTTAATCAAAATATGGCGCGCATTGACTTCAGTCACCGCGACAACTTCTAGACCTTTTACATCATCAATTTTTAATATGTGGAAACCGATACCGCTGCGGAACGGCCCAATGATGCTGCCCTTGTTTTGCAGTTTTATTTGATCGGCAAAAATCGTTGGCATCTCTTCTTTACGCATCCAACCCCAATCGCCGCCTTCTAGCGCTTTCGGGCCTTTTGAATAGGTGTAGGCCATGGTTTTAAAATCGGCACCATCTTGTAACTGCTGAACCAATTCATTGGCTTGCTTTTCTAGCTCTGATTTTTCTTGATCGTCATTGAAACGAAGCTGAATATGGCTCACTTGATACTGAACTGTGGCATTGGTTTCTTGCGCTAAAATATCCGCCAGGTTATCCACTTCTGCAGGAAGAATGTTAATGCGACGTCGTACGAGTGCATTTCGTGCCTCACTCGCGGCGATCTCTTTTCGTATTTGCTCACGAAAGGCCGCGTAAGTGAGCCCTTCAGCCGCCACTGATGCCGTCAGCTCTTCAATGCTTTGTTGGTTATTTTTTGCGATATCCGCAATCGCTTCATTGAGGCGGTTATCATCAATACGTACACCAAGACGCTCTGCTTCTTGCTGTTGAATAGTATCAATGATCAGTTTTTCTAATACCTGCTCGCGCAAAATGTCTTCAGTGGGAAGGGCTTGTTTGTTCTCTTTAGCGTTGGCTTTGAGAGTTTTAAAAGCAGTATCAATATCGCTTTGCAGTACCACACCCTCGTTGACGATAACGGCAATTTTATCCAGAGCCACAGGCTCTGCAATGACACTTGCTGTACTCAAACTCGTGATGGTGCCTAGCAGGATCTGTTTCCACAGTTTCATTTTCTATCCTATAAATCAGTATGGGTTAGCAGCAAGGTCAACCAGGCTGCTAAAAGTCAAAATTAGTTATTTAAGAAGAACGGTCGTCCATAGCCAAGAGCATTGCCTGCACTGGCGGCTCCTGCTGCACTTGAATCGGAGCCAATCGTAGTACCAAACCCGATGATACCAAAGTTGATACCCAGGTTTTTTTCATAAACAGGGGTGGCACTCGGGTCATTAACAAAATCACCGTTCCAGCTAATGATTTGGTTACTGTAGGTAAAGCCTATGTACCAGCAGTCATCGCGATAACTGAGTGTCGCAAGCCACTCTAGGTTTTCTTCCGTGGTGAGGTCATAAAAATATTGTGCACTGGCGTTCCATTTGCTGCTTATTTGATAGCCACCAAGCAAGCCTGCTTGAGAAATTCCATCTTTAGTTATCCCATTTAGCGACTCTGGATCGTCATAACCCAGAGTGTATTGGATATAATTTTTATCTACGTATCGATAGTTAGTTTGAATATAACCCCCGGCAAAGCGGTACTCCAGTGTGCTGTTACCCAGCTGCACGGTACTTGAATCAATATCGTACTGAATACCACCGTGATAAAAGAGGTAATCATCGTAGTTAAAGTCCATTTCAACCGCCCACGCTGAATAATTGGTGGGTTGAGAGCTACTCGTTGGATTACTTAGCGAAGAGTTTTTGGTGTCTTTATCAAGGTAAAAAATCTGACCAAATGAGATATTCAAACGTTCTTTATAGGCGTCATCGAAAAAGCGAGATGATGCGCCGTAGCTAAACTGATTCGCTGCGGCTATTTTATCCACACCGCTGTATTTTCTACTACGAAACAGTCCGTAGTAATCGGTTTGCAGCAACGTGGTATCGTAGTTGCCGATAGCACTTTGATCTTCTTCTGGCACATAGAGATATTGAACTTGAGGTTCTAATGTCTGTGTATAGCTGTCTAAGACAATAGTGTCACGCTCTAGAACAACACCAGCATGAGTACGAAACTCGGGTATTAAACGAGAAACACTCTCTTCTAAATCAGAATTAAGCACGTCTGTCAGATCCTGTTGGTAGTAGGTTCCGAGTAATCTTGCTTCGGTTGTCCAGGTACCCCAGGTATTGGCAAGCGGGACAGTCAAACCAGGTTCAATATGAACACGCATTGCTGATGGTTGATTATCAGCGTCGGTTTCAAATCGTGAAATATGGCTGATTAAATCAAAATCTAAATGCTTCATTAGCTCTGGTGCGTAGTAATTAAACTCGACCTGAGGCATTAACCGATAAGGCAAATTTCCGCTGGTGGTGAGAACTTGGAAATCACGGACTAACACTGAGGTATCCCAAGAATCACTACGATAAGTGGCTTGGCCTTCCTGGAGTAGTTGTCCATCTTCTCGATTGCCTATGTCTGACGAAACGTGGCTAAAATAGTCAATATCACTGACTTTAGAGAAGTCGATATCAAATTTCCACGCTTGTTGAAAAATCCCGCTATGTTGATATTGGAAGCCCCAACGATCGCCGTAGTCGGTGTATTTTTTGTCGTCAGGTAAGTACTCAGATTTAATAGTGCCGTAACCTAAATCTGACAAGTAGCGAAACTCACTATTGAGTTGTGTGCCTCGCTCTTGCATATATTTGATCGTGGTCTCGAGATCATAATTGGGGGCTAAATTCCAATAAATTGGCACATCCATCTCAAAACCATCACTGGATCCATACCCTACGGTTGGGTACAAAAAGCCGGTTTTACGGGTGTCACCAATCGGCACAGTTAAGAATGGTAGATAGAACACGGGAACGTTTTGAATCTCAAAACGAGGGTTGTAGAAGGTGGCTTCTTCTTCGTTCTGATCGATATCGATACTCGAGGCGCGCATTCGCCACGATTTATCCCCTTCAGGGCAAGAGGTAATACTGCCATCTTCTATTTCATAGACGGCTTTACCGGTTTTGGCGATAAAGACCGCCTCTCCACGACCAGGTTCGCATAAAAACTGATACTGAGTATTCTCTGCGGTGAGCTCATCAGTCGTGAGATCATTGGTGGCAGTATCCGAAATTGTCTTAATTTCCCCATCACTAAAGTGAACATTCCCGTTTGCCACGACAATATTATCTTTTTGATGCCAAGTGACTTCATCTGCGGTCAGGCGCTTTTTACCCTGAGTCACAACAACGTCGCCTTTGTATACCGATTTGTTGTTATTTAGAGCTTCTAGCGCGTTGGCTTCTACATCAATCGGTAGCTCATTTGGATTTTCTGCATCAGGTAGATTGACCAAGCATTGGTCAATAGGGTCTAATATTTGGCATTGTCCGAAAGCAGGCATTTCGAGCACATCTTCGTCTAATACCGTCTCAGCACTAGTCTGAGGAACGAGAAAGGCGGTACTGATGGAAGCGGCTATTAAAGTGCGAGGAAAAAATGGCATCGAGTTTTACTGTCCTGTTGAACTTGATTTATCCGGTGATTGGAACCCGAATTTTAGAATACGGCTCCTATCATAAAGGAATTTAATGCTTACGGCACTATCAGACCACTTTGTGGCAAAAAAATTCAGAGATTGAGAGCACATAATGCATATTTTTGGCAAAATTCTGGGCGCTTTTTTTGGCTTCCTATTTGGCGGGGCGTTCGGTTTATTTTTGGGACTGTTCATCGGCCATCAATTTGATAAGGCGCGCCGTTTAAATCAAGCGGGTTTTAGAGGAGGGGCATTTGGTTCTGGGCCAAGCCAAGCTGAGCGCCAAGGTGAATTCTTTAAGGCGGCTTTCGCGGTGATGGGGCATGTTGCGAAAGCGAAAGGTCAAGTGACAGCGCAAGAGATTCAACTTGCAACGACCATGATGGAGCGCATGAACCTGCATGGTGAGCAGAGACGTTCAGCTCAAGACGCGTTTAGAGACGGAAAAGAAGCCGACTTTCCATTGGACAGTGTGTTAGAGCGAGTGAAAATATCCGTTGCAGGTCGTTTTGATTTATTGCAGTTCTTCCTGGAGCTTCAAATATCTGCTGCGTTTGCTGATGGCGATCTCCATCCGAGCGAGCGAAATGTATTACACAAGATAGCGAAAGGTTTAGGATTCTCTTCAGCACAATTAGAGCAGCGCCTTCGAATGCAAGAAGCGGCGTTTCGTTTTCAACATGGTGGTGGCTCCCATCAAGGAGGTCATCAACAATCGGGTGGTTGGCAGCAAGCAAATCAAGTGGATCAGTTGGCGGCGGCCTATGATGTGCTTGGTATTAGTGACAGTTCCGAGTCGAAAGAGATAAAACGCGCTTATCGAAAGCTGATGAATGAACATCACCCTGATAAATTGATGGCGAAAGGTCTCCCTCCTGAGATGATGAATGTCGCGAAAGAAAAATCACAGGAAATTCAAAACGCTTATGACCTGATAAAAAAGGTTAAAGGCTTTAAGTAAACCGTTTCACACTCTAGATAAAACGAAGGCGAGCATTCTATATAAAATCGTGCTCGCCTTTGTCATTTCATAACCATTGAACGTACTATTTGCGAACCGCAATCGCTTCAATTTCGATGCCCACATCTTTTGGTAGACGAGCCACTTCAACGCATGAACGAGCTGGGTAGTGAGCGACATTATGTTCATCAAAGAACTTTCCGTACACCTCGTTTACTGCGCCAAAATCGTTAAGATCTTTAACGAAAACGGTCATTTTCACAATATCACTCACGGTAAGGCCTGAAGCCTCGACAACCGCTTTAACATTTTCAAGAGACTGACGAGCCTGCTCTGTAATTTCACTAGAGACTTCACCTGTTACTGGGTTAACTGGGATTTGGCCTGAAGTTAACACCATATTACCTAGGTCTACACCTTGAATATATGGGCCAATGGCTGCAGGAGCAGAGTCAGTATGAAGAACTTTTGTCATGTTATTTATTCCGTCAGTAGAGGGGAAGATGAGCACTCAGTGTGCCGTGAATTTGAGATGACGTAAAGAAAAAATCCCTTATCAATCGTCCACGAGAAGTGGTGCATGACAAGGGATTAATACGACCTATTGCGAATAGAAATGAACGTGGTGTATTGCCGTTATTCGCTTTAAGCTAGTCGTGTTGATTTATCTTTCCGTCACCACTTCTCTAGAGAACACTTTTTCGCAGTATTTGCATTTAAGGCGGATATCGGCATTTTTCTCAATAACACTAAAGCTGCTTTCAACGGGTTCATTGTGGGTAATGCAATTGCTGTTTGGGCAATTAAAGACATCGTTGACCTGTTTAGGTAGCTCTAGCACCAATTTTTTAGCAACTTGATATTCTTCAATTTGATTGACGGTAGCGTGTGGTGCGTAAAGTGCTAATTTGCTTGCTTGATCTTCGTCGATAAAGACATTTTCAATTTTGAGTAAGTCTTTCGCACCTAGCGCTGATGAGGGAAGGTTAAGACCAATCGTGACACGTTGATTGGAGTTATGCATATCGAACAGTCGCAATACTTTAATGCCAATCTGTGCCGGAATATGGTCAATAACAGTGCCGTTTTTAATTGCTTCAACCTGCAATTGAGTTTCTTTAGACATAATAATTTCCTCTATGACAGGTTTGAGTTGGATATGGAAGGATTAAGAACAAGTGCCAACAAAGCTTCGCGCGCATAAACACCATTTTCAGCTTGCTCAAAATAATAAGCGTGTGGCGTTTTATCAACATCGGTCGTGATCTCATCCACGCGTGGCAGTGGGTGTAGTACTTTTAAGTTCTCACGTGCCCCCTCAAGCATACTCGCGGTTAGAATGTACGCCGATTTAATGTGTGCGTATTCTGATTCATCAAAACGCTCTTTTTGTACACGTGTCATATACAAAATATCCAGTTCAGGGATGACGGTTTCCATGTCGGTATGAAGGCTGTACTGAATGTTCGCTTCGTCCAGTTCTTCACAGATATAATCCGGCATTGCCAGTGCGTCTGGTGCGACGAAGAAAAAGCGGACGTTGGAGAATTTGGCTAACGCTTGTGTTAACGAATGAACCGTGCGGCCGTATTTTAAATCACCGACAAAAGCAACATTGAGGTCATCTAATCGACCTTGTGTTTCTGAAATACTAAATAAATCCAGTAAGGTTTGAGTGGGGTGCTGGTTCGCACCATCACCCGCATTAATCACGGGCGTGCCATTGGAAAACTCAGAAGCAAGGCGAGCGGCGCCTTCTTGTGGGTGACGCATGACAAAAGCATCAACATAAGAGGAAATAACTTGAACGGAATCGGCCAATGTTTCCCCTTTTTTTGCCAAAGACGTATTACCACCGCTGTCAAAACCAATCACATCACCACCGATGCGTTGAATGGCGGTCTCAAAGGAAAGTCGGGTTCGTGTCGAAGGTTCAAAAAAACAGCTAGCGATGACTTTGTTTTTAATCAGTTCAGGTTGAGGATGAGATTTCAACTGACCGGCTGTATTAACTATGAGTTCCAGTTCTTCACGAGAAAGCTCTGGAATCGAGATAATATGCTTTTGATAAAGCGAGTTTGTCATGTTCTTCTTCCCTATCTTGAGTGTTCTTAGGCCAAAAAAAAGCCCCCCATAAATGGGAGGCTTAAAAAATTGAGAGAATTACAAAAAGAATGACAGCACCGCTAAGCTTGGAAAGCAGTCGCAGTTTGCACATTGTAATATCGTTGAATCTGTAATATCGCTGAGTCGGGCACGATACTGACGCCATCATTTGGTAATCCTCTGACAAATTGCCGAGCATTATACGCTTTCATGCAATCTGCGCAAGCGATTACGTCAAGCTTTAATGACACTCTATTGGCCCAATGTAGCCACCATGATCGCCTTAATAGTATGCATGCGGTTTTCTGCTTCATCGAACACAATAGAGTGTTCAGATTCAAACACTTCCTCGGTCACTTCTAACCCCTTCATGCCATATTTTTCCGAGACTTCTTTACCAATGACCGTCTCATCGTTATGAAAAGCGGGTAGGCAATGCATAAACTTCACATCTGAATTCTGCGTAAGCGCGAGTGTTTGGGTGTTTACTTGATATGGGGTCATCTTGGTGACACGCTCATCCCACGCTTCAGCGGCTTCACCCATAGAGACCCAGACATCGGTATAAAGGAAATCACACCCTTTAACGCCTTCTTCTACGTTTTCAGTTAAGGTGATTTTGGCGTTGGTTTGAGTTGCGATCTCTTGGCAAGTGGCGACTAAAGAGGCTTCTGGCCAAAATTCTTTAGGAGCAACAAGGCGAATATCCATGCCCATTTTCGCCGCACCTACCATCAAAGAATTGCCCATGTTATTACGTGCGTCACCTAAATAAGCAAAGCTAATTTGGTGTAACTGCTTTGCTTTTCCGTGTTCGATCATGGTGAGGAAATCGGCAAGAATTTGTGTTGGATGGAATTCATCGGTAAGGCCATTCCAAACGGGAACGCCTGCATGCGCTCCTAATTCTTCAACGATGTCTTGACCAAAACCACGGTACTCAATGCCGTCGTACATGCGACCCAGTACCCGAGCGGTATCTTTCATTGACTCTTTTTGGCCAATTTGTGAACCCGAAGGGCCAAGGTAAGAAACTTGTGCGCCTTGATCAAAGGCCGCGACTTCAAAGGCGCAACGTGTTCGAGTTGAGGCTTTTTCAAAGATCAAAGCAATGTTTTTACCGACCAATTTTTTTTGTTCGGTTCCTGCGTATTTTGCTCTTTTTAAATCGGCCGAAAGATCGATCAAAAACTGGATCTCTTTAGGAGTAAAGTCGAGAAGTTTAAGAAAGTTACGATTACGCAGGTTAAAAGCCATAAAATGAGTCCTTGAAAGATGCTTTATCTAGGGGATTAGTAAAACATATAAATGCACCATTTGTGAATAATTATTTTAAAATAAAAAAGAGGCACGGTGAGTGCCTCGCTTTGTAGAAGGGGTTCTATATGGAGGTTATAAGCTACAGGTTTTCTTCAGCGAATTCGGCGAGTCGACTACGAACGACCCCGTTTAAGTGTATGTTGGCGCTGCCTTCAAAATTCTTAAATCGCTCGACCATGTAAGTCAGCCCTGATGTGACGGGCGTAAGGTAGTGGGAATCAATCTGAGCAAGATTACCTGAGCAGACGATTTTGGTGCCTTCTCCACAGCGGGTGATGATGGTTTTGATTTGAGATGCGGTTAAGTTTTGACATTCATCGAGCAAGACAAAAGCATTTTGAATGGATCGACCACGCATGAAGTTAATCGATTTAAATTGAATATTGGCTTTATCACAGATGTATTTCATCGACCCTTCGGTACAGTGGTCGTGTTTATGCAGCGCTTCGAGTGTATCGGTGATAGCAGCAAGCCAAGGCATCATTTTCTCTTCTTCACTGCCGGGCAAGAAACCAATAGATTCACCGATATCAGGGGTGTTTCGAGTCACAATGATTTTATCGAACATCTTCTTCTCAATGGTTTGTTCCAGTGCGGCAGCCATCGCCAACAATGTCTTACCACTCCCTGCCGCCCCCGTTAAGATGACCAGATCAATATCAGGGTCGAGTAGGGCATCCATCGCCATGCCTTGATAGATGTTTTTCGGCGTGATGTCCCATGCACGTTTATGCATCATTCGTTCGCGGCTGAGATCTTGTAGCGTGATGCTGTCATCAGATATTTCGGCCACTCTCGCCGCAAAGTCACTCTCTTCGTCGATGATGTATTGATTGATGAATGTGGGTTCAAAGGGTTCGCGATCGAGAGTGTGGAAAGTTTTCCCCCCAATAGATTGACTGTCGACTTCTTCAACGCTCTCCCAGAATGCGCCTTTGCGTTGTTGGAAGCCTTTGGTGAGGTATTGAACGTCGTCAATGAGTTGATCGGTTCGATAATCTTCAACAAAGCGGACACCCGCGCCTTTAGCCCTCAAACGCATATTAATGTCTTTGGTGATTAAGATGACTTCTCGGGGAGCGTGCTTGGTTTGTAAATCGAGTACCGCATTGAGAATACGGTTATCACCTGCTTTATCCGCAAAGGCTTTGACGGTTTCCTGCAATTCAAAATCAGCAACAATAGAAATAGACCCGGTTGCGGCTATCTCTTTGGAAAATTGAATGCCTTCTGAAATCTCATCGGGCGTGGCGTCTTTGAAAATGCCTTCTAAAGCACGAATGGCCACTCGCGCGTCTCGAGCAACATCTCGCTTACTGTCTTTGATTCGGTCAAGCTCTTCAAGCACCGTCATGGGAATGAGCACGTCATGCTCTTGAAAGGAGTAGATAGCAAAAGGTTCGTGAAGCAGGATATTGGTGTCAAGAACGAATAGTTTTCGATCGGTATCAGTCATAAGCATCTCCTTGCCGGCGGCATTGCTTAGCAGTCTTTCTTGCAGAAGAGGGCTGAGTGACAACGCGTTTGAAGATGCGTCGCACTTGGTACTTTAATCCAAGCCCTACAACTGCAAATCCGTGTTGATCTATTTCTATACCTAGTGGATCTATTTCTAGACATAAAAAGCATAATTTGTGCCATGAATGACCGTTGTGACACAAATTCATGCTTATTCATTAACGATTATAGCAACACTCAAACACACAAATGACATGCTTTTCTTACAGTTTGATGGCGGGCTGATTTCTGTTAAAAAATCCGTTGATACCTCGTGACCTATATCACAGCTTCAAGTAAGATTAGCGACCTTTTTTGGTGCGGATTTTTTCATGATTATTCTTTTGGGGTCATCCTTTTTATGCCCGTACTGATGAAATACAAACTAATATAACAAAGAATATTTTCAATTTTGAATAATGAGGTAGTCGATTCATGACATTTGCTTTGGGCCAGCGCTGGATCAGCGATACGGAAAGCGATTTAGGTTTAGGTACCGTGGTAGCAATGGATGCTCGTACAGTGACATTGATGTTTGCCGCCGCAGAAGAAAATCGTGTATATGCACGCAGTGATGCTCCCGTGACCCGAGTGACATTCAATGTCGGCGATGTCGTTGAAAGCCAAGAAGGTTGGTCTATCAAGGTAGAACAAGTCGAAGAGAACAAAGGCGTTTACTTCTACCTTGGCACACGCAGTGATAACAACGAAGAAGTGATGTTGCGAGAGATCATGTTGAGCAATAATATTCGCTTCAACAAACCTCAAGATAAGTTGTTCGCGGGTCAAGTCGATCGTATGGATAACTTTGTGCTGCGTTACAAAGCATTGACCAACCAGTTTGAGCAGCATAAGAGCCCAATGCGTGGATTATGTGGCATGCGCGCCGGACTTATTCCTCATCAGCTCTACATTGCACACGAAGTGGGGCGCCGTCATGCTCCTCGTGTTTTACTTGCCGATGAAGTGGGCCTAGGTAAAACCATTGAAGCAGGCATGATTATTCATCAGCAGGTTTTATCTGGCAGTGCTGAACGCATTTTGATCATTGTGCCTGAAACGCTTCAACATCAATGGTTGGTGGAAATGATGCGTCGTTTCAATTTGCATTTTTCAATTTTTGATGAAGAACGCTGTATCGAGGCATTCGCGGAAGCTGAAAATCCATTTGATACTCAGCAATACGTGTTGTGTTCTTTAGACTTCATTCGTAAAAGCCGTCGACGCTTTGAACAAGCGCTTGATGCTGATTGGGATCTGTTGGTGGTTGATGAAGCGCACCATCTAGAGTGGAGCCAAGATAAGCCGAGTCGAGAGTACCAAGTGATCGAAGGGCTTGCGGAGAAAACAGCGGGAGTGCTGTTGCTAACGGCAACGCCAGAACAGCTTGGTCGAGAAAGTCACTTTGCTCGTTTACGACTGCTTGATCCTGACCGTTTTTATGATTACGAGGCGTTTGTCCAAGAAGAAGAGCAATATGCGCCTGTCGCCGATTCCGTTGCTGCATTGTTTTCAGGTCACAAGCTGGAAAATGATGCAAAAAATCAAATCACAGAGCTGTTGTCTGAGCAAGATGTTGAGCCTCTTTTTCGCATTATTGAAAATGATGATCATGAAGAAGCCAAAACCGCTGCTCGCCAAGAGCTGATCGATAACCTAATGGATCGCCATGGCACTGGTCGAGTATTGTTTAGAAATACACGCGCTGCGATCAAAGGCTTCCCAACACGCAATGTGCATTTGCTACCCATGGAGATTCCAACGCAATACGCGACCTCTATGCGTGTTTCTGGATTGATTGGCGGTAAGATAACGCCTCAAGCTCGCGCTTTAAAAAATCTTTACCCAGAAGAGATCTTCCAAGAATTTGAAGGTGATGATGCCAGCTGGTGGCAGTTTGATTCACGTGTTAACTGGTTGATTGAAAAAGTACAAGAAAAGCGTAGTGAAAAAATCTTAGTTATCGCTTCTCGCGCTAGTACGGCACTGCAATTAGAGCAAGCACTTCGCGAACGCGAAGGTATTCGTGCGACCGTTTTTCATGAAGGCATGTCGATCATTGAGCGTGATAAAGCAGCAGCGTATTTTGCTCAGGAAGAAGGCGGTGCGCAGGTTCTTCTGTGTAGCGAAATTGGTTCAGAAGGACGTAACTTCCAGTTTGCTAATCAACTCGTAATGTTTGATTTACCGTTTAACCCTGACCTGTTAGAGCAGCGTATTGGTCGCTTAGATCGTATTGGCCAACAACGAGATATTGATATTCATGTCCCATATCTGAAAGGCACTTCCCAAGCAATCCTAGCGCGTTGGTTTGACGAAGGCTTGAATGCATTCAGAGAAACTTGCCCTACAGGTCGTGCTGTCTATGATAAATATTCTGATGCGTTAGTGGATATGCTGGCATCTGGTGAAATCGAGCAGCTTGATGAAGTCATCTCAGAATCTGCGAAACTGAATAAAGAACTCAAGTCTCAATTAGAAAATGGTCGAGATCGATTGCTTGAAATGCATTCTAATGGTGGCGATAAAGCGCAGGCCATTGTGGAGACTATTTCTGCAACCGATGGTGATACCAATCTGGTCAGTTTTGCATTGAGCTTATTCGATACCATTGGTTTAAACCAAGACGATAAAGGCGAAAATGCACTGGTTGTGACTCCATCAGAACACATGATGGTACCAAGCTACCCTGGCTTACCTTATGAAGGTGCGACGATCACTTTTGATCGTGAAACCGCATTATCACGTGAAGATATGAACTTTATCAGTTGGGAGCACCCAATGATTCAAGGTGGTATCGACTTGTTGATGAGTGAAGGTGTGGGGGCATCAGCGGTTTCGTTATTGAAAAATAAAGCGCTACCAGTCGGTACATTACTGTTAGAGCTTATCTATGTTGTGGATGCACAAGCGCCGAAACGCAGTGGTATTACTCGTTTCTTGCCACAAACCCCAATCCGTTTGATGATGGACGGACGTGGCAATGATCTCTCTGCCCAAGTGGAGTTCGATAGCTTTAACCGCCAACTCAGCCCTGTGAATCGTCATCTTGCTAGTAAACTGGTTTCTTCAGTACAAAATGAAGTCCACGGTTTGATTGAGGCGGGTGACAATCTGGTTGCTGAAAAAGTGGAAGCGGTTCGAGAGCAAGCCCAGAAAGAGATGTCAGCGAGCCTAAATGGTGAGTTGGAGCGCTTACAAGCCTTGAAAGCGGTGAACCCGAATATCCGTGATGAGGAGATTGAAGCGATTGATGCACAAATCAAAGAGTTGACTGTCTATATCAGTAAAGCTCAGGTTCAATTGGATTCATTACGTTTGATTGTGGTGAGCCACAACTAAACCTGTGTAGCTTTGACCAAAACTCGTAATTTTGACCAAAACTCGTAATATCATTGCTTCTAATAGAAAGGGCTACTCTTCTTTTTGTTAGAAGCATTTTTCTTTTAGAAGCTAAAAGATAGAAGCTAAAAGCATCTTTTGGCTAACAGCCATTTTTCTATTTTTAGTCCATGTTGAGAACTTACTATGGCGATGCTCGAATACACACCACCAACCGATCCTTGGATTGATATTGTTTATGAAGATAACGATATCTTAGCGGTCAATAAGCCCTCAGGCCTTCTTTCTGTTCCCGGTCGTTTGGCTGATCACTACGACAGTATGTGGAGTCGTTTAGTGGTGGAGTACCCTGAGATTCAAGTGGTGCATCGTTTGGATATGTCGACATCGGGTTTGATGCTACTGGCGAAAAATAAACCGGCAGAACGATCATTGAAAAAGCAGTTTCAATACCGTTTAACGCATAAAATCTATTATGCGAGAGTCTGGGGCAGTCTTGAAGCTGAGCAGGGGAGTGTTGATTTGCCACTTATCTGTGATTGGCCGAATAGACCGAGACAGAAAGTCTGCTTTGATGACGGTAAGCCCTCGCAAACTAAGTATCAGTTGGTTGAGCATGAAGCGAGTACCTCAATTGTTCGTCTACTTCCCATTACTGGGCGATCTCATCAGCTTCGCGTTCACATGCAAGCCATAGGGCATTCGATTGTTGGCGATGAGTTTTATGCTAACGCAGAGGCGCTAGCGTTTAGCTCGCGTTTGGAGCTGCATGCCGCAGAGTTGAGTTTTTATCATCCTGCGACAGAGAAGCGACAAACCATTTTTGTACCGTGTGACTTCTACCCAGGTGTTAACGCGCAAATTTTGCAACACTTTGATTGCCCAGAAACACTGCCTGATTACAAAACATTACCACGCTGCTAAATAAGGAATCTTTATGCCTTTGCCAACCGTCGTTTTTCTAGATAGAGCAACCGTCCCACAGCAGATAAACATCGCCACATTACCATTTGAGCATGAATGGATTGAATACGACTACACCTTACCTGAACAGTGTTTTGAGCGTATTAAAGACGCTGATATTGTGTTGGTCAATAAAGTCGTACTTGACGCTGATATCTTAGCTAAGCTACCGAACCTTAGCCTTATTGCCGTGGCTGCAACGGGGTATAACAATGTTGATGTTGAGTATTGTCGTGGTGCAAATATTGCCGTGACGAATGTGCAAGGCTATGCCACGCAGTCAGTGCCTGAACATGTCATTGCAATGCTGTTTACTCTTCGAAGAAATCTAGTTGGGTACCATCAAGATATTCAAAACGGTGAGTGGCAACGTGATAAACAGTTCTGTTTCTTTACTCATCCTATTGGGGATGTGGCGGGATCAACATTAGGCGTTATCGGTAGTGGTGCATTAGGTCAAGCAACGGCTGCATTAGCCAAAGCGATTGGTATGAAGGTTGTCTTTTCGGAGCGAAAGGGCGTACCAAGCAAAGATTGTCGAGAAGGTTATTTACCGTTTGAAGAAGTCCTTCAGCAAGCCGATGTGATGACATTACATTGTCCGCTAACCACTCAAACACACCACATTATCTCAACGGCTGAATTTGAAAAGATGAAGCCAACCGCTATTTTGATTAATACCGGTCGAGGAGGGTTAGTTGATGAGCAAGCGTTGGTCAACGCACTGCAATCTGGCATGATCGCTGGAGCTGGGGTGGATGTCTTTACTCAAGAACCTGCTGATGAGCATAATCCGCTTTTGGCGAATGCCTCAATGCTTAACCTTATTTTGACTCCCCACGTTGCATGGGGAAGTGACTCATCGATTCAAAAGTTGGCTAATATCTTGATTGATAATGTGGTGGCCTTTCATGAAGGCCGTACACAAAATAGAGTGGTTTAGGTTAGCTTATCAGTCTTGTGCCTTAGTCAGTCACCTGGCTTGCGTTCCATTGTTTAAGCCCTTGATTGAAAATGTCGAGTAACGCTTTTCCATCTGGGCTTTGTTTTGAAAATAAGAGGAAACTGTCATTACTCAAAAAAGGTTTAGGGTGGTAGGTAATACTGTCTTGCACCTCTTTTGGTTGTTGACTTAGGTTATACATGCCTATCTGTCTTTCCTCTGGGTACAGATCGATTCTTTGATGTTTTAGTCGCAGGATATTTTGGCTAGGCTCTTTAACTCGGCTCATGCTGACTTGTTTTGAGTCTATGAGTTTATTGAGGGGCTCTCCGTAGCTGTAGCCTATGCCACCGCCAAGCTCTTTCCCTGTTAAGTCTTCTAAGCTAGACCAGCTAAACGGGGTTTCTTTATTGTAGAAAAAGACAAACTCTTCTTTTGCAACCGGATCGCTATAGTAGAAGTGTTCCGTTCGACTTTCATCAAACATCCATACCGCCGTTGCGTCGAATTCGCCTTCTTGTGCTTTTACGTAAGCTCGTGTCCAAGGGTAGAACTCAAATTCTACGGTATAGCCTTGAAGGGCAAAAACCTCGGTGATTTTTTTTCCTACTGAACCAAAAGCGTCGAGATCTTTTCCGATAAATGGAGGCCAATCTCCGGCGGAAATCTTTATGATCTTAGATGATGAAGAATCATCGGCGAAAGAGGGAAAGGCCAACATTAATACACTGAGCAATAGGCTAAATCTCACAGGGTACGTCCTTATGAATGCGGTAATTAACTAAAGATTAGAAGAGAATATTTGTTTGTTCAATGCTCAGAAAAAAGATCATAAAAAAAGCCAACCGAGTGGTTGGCTTCTTGATGAGATTGCTTGGAACTTAAAGTGCAGCGATGGTCGCTTTTTGCTCTTCAAGCTTAACCAGAGTCTCTTTATAGCTTGCTAGCTTTTCACGCTCTTTTGCGATAACAACTTCAGGTGCTTTAGCAACGAAACCTTCGTTACCGAGTTTACCTTCGATACGTTTGATTTCGCCTTGAGTCTTAGCCACTTCTTTGTCTAGACGAGCAAGTTCTGCATCTTTGTCGATAAGACCCGCCATTGGGATCATCAGCTCAGATTTGCCAACTAACTTCGTTGCACAAGCCGGTAGTTCTTGTTGATCAGAAGGTTCGCCGTCTGCTAGAACCTTTATATCGTCTAGCTTAGCTAGAGAAGTAAGAACGATCTTGTTTGCTTCGATACGAGCTGCATCTTTCTCGTTCGCCACTTTGATCATCACTTCTAGGCCTTTGCTAGGAGCAATGTCGTATTCCGCACGCAGGTTACGGATAGCGGTGATGAACGTTTTAACCCATTCGATGTCTTCTACGATCTCTGCATTGAAGTTCGCTTCATTAAACTGAGGCAGTGCTTGAGTCATAATGGTTCTGTCTTCAGAGTCAGGGCCTTCAACGCCGTCAATCAGTGGAATAACGCTCTGCCAGATAGATTCAGTGATGTAAGGAAGAACAGGGTGAGCAAGACGCAGAGTCTTCTCAAGAACCGTGATAAGCGTGTAACGAGTCGCTTGTTGTTGAGCTTCAGTACCTTTCCAAAGAACAGGTTTAGTTAGCTCTAAGTACCAGTCACAGAATTGGTTCCAGATGAATTCGTAAAGCGTGTTTGCTGCCATGTCTAGACGGTAGTTGTCTAGGTGAGCATTAAACTCTTTCGCGGCAACTTCAAACTGAGATTCAATCCACTTATCAGCCAGAGAGAATTCCATGTTTGCACGGTCTTCAACAGACAAAGACATGCCACAGTCGTGTTCTTCTGTATTCATCAGTACGTAACGGCTTGCGTTCCATAGCTTGTTACAGAAGTTACGGTAACCCTCAAGACGCTTCATGTCCCAGTTGATGTCACGGCCCGTTGAAGCCATAGCAGCAAGAGTGAAACGCAGTGCGTCCGTACCGTATGGTTCGATACCGTTTTCGAACGTTTTACGTGTCGCCTTCTCGATTTTAGCCGCCAGTTTAGGTTGCATCATGTTGCCACAACGCTTTTCTACTAGCTCTTCAAGGCCGATGCCGTCAATCATGTCGATAGGGTCAAGTACGTTACCTTTCGACTTAGACATTTTGTCGCCGTTTTCATCACGGATAAGGCCCGTCATGTAAACGGTTTTGAAAGGTACTTGAGCCTTGCCATCTTCGTCTTTTACGAAGTGCATGGTCATCATGATCATACGAGCAACCCAGAAGAAGATAATATCAAAACCAGATACCAGTACTTCTGATGGGTGGAATGTTTTCATTGCTTCAGTGTCTTCAGGCCAGCCTTGTGTGCCGAACGTCCAAAGTGCAGAAGAGAACCAGGTATCCAGTACGTCGTCGTCTTGCTTAAGCACAACAACAGGCGCTAGGTTGTTCTTTTCACGAACTTCTTCTTCTGTGCGACCTACGTAAACTTTACCATCGTTGTCATACCACGCTGGGATACGGTGGCCCCACCAAAGTTGACGAGAGATACACCAGTCTTGCACGTCACGCATCCACGCGAAGTACATGTTTTCGTACTGCTTAGGTACGAATTGGATTTCACCATCTTCAACCGCTTTAACCGCAGGTGCAGCAAGAGGCGCTGTGCGCACGTACCATTGGTCAGTCAGCATTGGTTCGATAACCACGCCACCACGGTCGCCGTAAGGGACAGTTAGGTCGTGATCTTTGATCTCGTCAAGAAGGCCTAGCTCTTCAAATTCAGCAACGGTTGCTCGGCGAGCAGCAAAGCGCTCCATGCCTTGGTATTTAGCAGGAAGTTCTGTTGAGTAGACATCGCTTTCTTCACCATTAGTCGTGAAGACTTCAGCCGCATCACGAATATCACCATTGAACGTTAGGATGTTGATCATTGGTAGGCTATGGCGCTTGCCCACTTCGTAATCGTTGAAATCATGGGCTGGAGTGATTTTTACACAACCTGTGCCTTTATCCATATCGGCGTGCTCATCGCCTACGATAGGGATAAGACGGTTGACGATAGGAAGCAGGATTTTTTTACCGATAAGATCTTTGTAACGTGGATCTTCTGGGTTAACCGCAACACCTGTATCGCCAAGCATAGTTTCAGGACGAGTCGTCGCAACAACGATGTAGTCTTTGCCATCAGCCGTTTTAACACCGTTCGCTAATGGGTAGCGGAAGTGCCACATGAAACCTTTTTTGTCTTTGTTTTCAACTTCAAGATCAGAAATTGCCGTGTGCAGTTTAGGATCCCAGTTTACTAGACGCTTACCACGGTAGATTAGGTCTTCTTCGTATAGACGAACAAACACTTCTTGAGTCGCAGCCGATAGGCCGTCATCCATAGTGAATCGTTCACGATCCCAATCGACAGACGCACCAAGACGACGAAGTTGTTGAGTGATCGTGCCACCTGATTCCGCTTTCCAATCCCAGATCTTATCGATGAACGCTTCACGGCCGTAATCGTGTTTTGTTTTGCCTTCTTCTGCAGCAATTTTACGTTCAACCACCATTTGTGTTGCGATACCAGCGTGGTCAGTACCCACTTGCCAAAGGGTATTCTTCCCTTTCATACGCTGCGCACGGATCAAGGTATCCATAATGGTATCTTGGAATGCGTGGCCCATATGAAGGCTACCAGTAACGTTCGGTGGCGGGATCATGATGCTGTACGCTTCTTTTGATGTGTCACCGTGTGGCTTGAAGTAGCCTTTTTCTTCCCAAGCTTGATATAGCGCTTGTTCGATAGATGTTGGGTTGTATGTCTTTTCCATAGTGCTCTTAAATCGGTACTGTGAATTAGTAAATGGTCAAACTTTATAAGTGAAGGATCTACGTCTGAAATAATTAGGCTAAGATCGCTTTAACTATAAGGTTTGACTATGGGTGCTGTATCTCGATGGTTTGCAGGTTGAAACCTGCTTGCCGGTAAATTTTATACCTTTCTCGAGCTTGCTGCTTGGCATTTTCCTCGCAAGGAACGAAGTCTACCACCTCTGAGAACTGCTTCGCAAAGGTTGTATTATTATCCGCCAAATTAATTACGATTTGGCGATTCCATGTGTGCTTTACGTTTGGGTAGCCAATTTCAATATTTGTAGCGTACTTAGGCCCTTCACCAACCAGGTTATGCGCCATAAAGTCTTCGGGTTCGGACTGCCAAAAGAGCTCGGCGATGTGTTCGGCATGCTCTTTGTTGTGGCAGTGCAAATAGACTTTAGCACCTTGCTTGGCAAAATGTTTACTCATAAACAACGCATAATCATCAAACCCTTTTTTCGTCGCTTGAGGGCTATCGAGATTGACGATGTAGAAAGTGGCCTTGTTCATGGTTCTCACTATGGCTCAATGACTGAGGGATGTTGCTTTTGTCGTGGTGCATAAAAAAGGGCCTCTCGGCCCTTTTTGACGATTACTCTTCGCCTTCTTGGCCACTTCGATTTAGCAAGAACTGGACAAGCATTGATACTGGGCGGCCAGTTGAGCCTTTTACTGCTCCTGACTTCCAAGCTGTACCTGCAATATCAAGGTGTGCCCAGTGGTATTTCTTGGCGAACTTTGACAAGAAACAGCCGGCCGTAATCGTTCCCGCAGGACGACCACCAATGTTTGCCATATCAGCAAATGGGCTCTTTAGCTGTTCGTGATATTCATCAGCCATCGGCATGCGCCAAGCTCGGTCACTGGCTTGCTCTGATGCATTCACCAATTCATGAGATAGCGGGTTGTGGTTAGAAAGAACCGCACTGATGTGGTGACCAAGCGCCATCACACAAGCCCCTGTTAATGTTGCAACATCAATCACACACTCAGGCTCGAAACGCTCAACGTAGGTAAGAGCATCACATAACACTAAGCGACCCTCTGCATCCGTATTAAGCACTTCAACCGTTTGGCCTGACATGGTGGTTAAAATATCACCCGGGCGGTACGCGTTACTGCCTGGCATATTTTCACAACCAGCAAGAACAGCGGTCACATTAATCGGTAGATTGAGCTTAGCCAGTGCTTTCATTGTACCGAATACAGACGCTGCACCACACATGTCGTACTTCATCTCATCCATTGCTTCGCCAGGCTTAAGTGAAATACCGCCTGAATCAAAGGTCAGCCCTTTACCCACTAATACAATTGGCTTTGCGTCAGGATCAGCATTACCTTTGTATTCCATAATTGACATCATAGATTCGTTTCTTGAACCACGACCTACGGCTAAGTATGAGTTCATGCCCAGTTTGGCCATTTCTTCTTCGCCAATGATTTTTGTCGTCACAGTTTCATAATCATCGGCAAGACGACGCGCTTGAGAGGCTAGGTAAGCTGGGTTAGCAATGTTTGGTGGCATGTTACCAAGATCTTTTGATGCCTTGACACCTGAAGATATCGCGAGACCATGAGCAATCGCTTTTTCACCTTGGCTGAGCTCACGGCGTGTTGGTACGTTAAAGACTAACTTGCGAAGTGGGCGGCGCGTTTCAGGCTTATTGCTCTTGAACTGGTCAAAGGTATAAAGGCCATCTTTGGTTGCTTCAACCGCCTGACGAACTTTCCAGTAGGTGTCTCGACCTTTGACGTGCAATTCTGTCAGGAAACATACCGCTTCCATAGAACCTGTTTCGTTAAGTGTACTGATGGTTTTTTGGATAATTTCTTTATACTGACGTTCGCCAAGTTCGCGTTCTTTACCACATCCAACGAGTAAAACACGCTCTGATAGTACACCGGGTACTTGATGCAATAGCAGCATCTGTCCTGGCTTACCTTCTAGATCACCACGGCGAAGAAGTGAACTGATGTAGCCGTCACTGATTTTATCCAGCTGTTCAGCTACTGGAGAAAGGCGTCTTGGTTCAAACACTCCGACAACAATACATGCACTGCGTTGTTTCTCTGGACTGCCACTTTTTACATTGAACTCCATGCGTACTCCTACATCCTGAAGACAAATCGAACTAAATGTTAGATAATGCAAGCTTACTTGTTGAATCCATACTTGGAACTACGTTTTAATTAAGCGAACTAACAGTTAGTGAAAATTTTAAAAATAAAAGGTTCATCGGGAAATTATAGTGATTCAACCAAAAAAACAAGTTTTCTATAGGTACTTTCAGCGTGATTATTGTTAGATATTTGATCCGCGAGACACTCAAGAGCCAATTAGCCATCTTTTTTGTGCTCTTTTTAGTGTTTCTAAGCCAAAAGTTTATCCGTGTACTGGCAGAGGCATCTGACGGTGAAATACCTGCACGTATGATTTTATCCATTGTTAGTCTCAATATGCCTACTATGGGTTTGCTTATGCTCCCTTTAAGTTTGTTTATCGGGATTTTGCTGACCTTTGGTCGTTTGTACGCGGAAAGTGAAATAACTGTGATGAACGCCACCGGAATTGGCAATAAATTTCTGATTCAAGCGGCACTGTATTTGGCATTGATTACGGGTTGTATTGCTGCTTTTAACTCTTTCTGGTTAGCACCATGGAGCCAAGAAAAAGAAACACAATTAATGGAGCAGCTGGAATCGGAAAATACCGTTGACCTTTTGAAAAAGGGGACTTTCCAACGGACACCCGATGGGTCTTCGGTTGTGTTTATTGATGATATCCAAGACAAACAGCTCAATAATGTCTTTGTTGCACAGTTACGCCCTAGTGGTACGATTCTACCAAGTGTGATGTTCTCGAATCACGGTGATATAAAAGAGACCAATGATGGCCGCCAAGTGATTACCATGTATGAAGGCATCCGTTATGAGGGTATTCCCACTCGCCTTGATTATCGTAATACAGTATTTGATGAATACGATGGACTAATTGGCCAGCGAGACGTCAAACCGAAAGGACGCGACTGGGAAGCCAAATCAACGCTGGAATTACTTAAAACGAGTGATATGCGAGCGCAGGCCGAGCTGCAATGGCGTATTTCTTTAGTGTTATGTATTCCGTTATTGACGATGTTGGTGGTGCCACTTTCTGCGGTCAACCCTCGTCAAGGTCGCTTTGCGAAAATGGGGCCTGCAATATTAATTTATCTGGCTTATTTCTTATCCATCAGTGCAACTAAGTCAGCGATTGAAGACGGCTCCATTCCTGTTATTGTCGGCATGTGGCCAATTAACGCGATGTTACTCCTGGCTGCTATTGGAGCGAATATGATGGACAGTATATTGGTCAGACAATTCAAAGACCGCATTAGACAAAAAAAGGTGGCGAAAGCAAGTGTTTAAGATCTTAGACTTATACATCGGTAAAACGATCATTGCGACGACCTCATTGGTGTTAACCACGTTTGTCGGACTGTCTGCCATCATAAAATATGTTGAGCAGTTAAGAAAAGTGGGTAATGGGACCTATGATCTTCTTCAGGCTCTCCTCTTTGTCGTTTTAAGCATTCCCCGCGACATTGAAATGTTTTTCCCTATGGCCGCGTTATTGGGTGCTCTCATTGGTTTAGGGATGCTAGCCTCAAGTTCTGAACTTGTGGTCATGCAAGCGTCGGGCTTTTCAAAGCTGAACATTGGTGTGTCCGTCTTGAAAACCGCGATTCCGCTTATGATCATCGTCACGTTGTTAGGGCAGTGGGGCGCCCCTCAAGCGCAGAAAATGGCGCGAGACCTGCGTGCTTTTGCAACGTCGGGCGGACAGTTATTGTCGGTAAGAACCGGGGTGTGGGCGCGAGATGCTAATGATTTTATTTTTATTGGTAAGGTCGATGATGATCGATTGTCTTCGCTCAATATGTGGCGATTTGATGATGACAAGCAGCTTGAAACCGTCGTGTACGCTAAGTCAGCGGATTACCTACAAGATAATCAGTGGGTAATGCGCGATGTCCAAGTGACCGATATGCGTGATGGAATTGAGTTGTCAAAACAGACGTTGACAGAATATCAGTGGACGACTTCTTTGGAACCTGACAAGTTGGCTGTTGTGACCGTTAAACCCGAGGAGCTTTCTTTGACCGGGTTGTTTGATTACGTTGGTTATTTGAATGACTCTGAGCTTGATTCATCTCGATATGAATTGGCACTATGGCGTAAAGTCACGCAACCTTTTTCTATTGCAGTGATGATGTTGATGGCGCTGTCATTCATTTTCGGCCCATTGAGAACGGTAACCATGGGAGCAAGGATTCTTTCAGGGGTAGTGGCTGGTTTTACTTTCTACATTTCCAGTGAGTTTTTTGGACCATTAAGTTTGGTTTATGGGATTCCCCCGGTCTTTGGCGCCGTCGCACCGAGCATAGTATTTCTTTCAATTGCATTGATGCTATTACGCCGAAAACTATAGCCTAGAAACGACAATGTAGACTGTTCTATAAATCGTCCAGAACCAAAAAAGGAAGCTTAGTCGCTTCCTTTTTTGGTTTTTAAACGTGTAATTAATTGGCTTTAGGTAGCACAACAACTTGTGTTTTAGCCCAAATATCTTGGAAAGCACGTTTTTGCGGATCAAATGGCACCGTTAGGTTACCTAACCCAAATGCGGAGGTAGACAGGCGTATTAGTGCTTGAGTAATACTGATCGCACCACCTTGTTTGTTTTGAACTTGAAGCTTCCAGGCGCGCATTCCTAGTGTTTGACCAGCGCGAGTCCAGAAAAAAACAAAGAAATAGACCGCAACGGCAACCAAATAAAAAGTATAAATAGGGCTCCAAACGGGGTGCTTACTGAGTAAATCACTAGCATCTGCATAGGGGGTATAATTCACAGCACCTAGAGCAACGAGAGCTTCTAAGATTGCAACAATCAATCCTCCAGCCATCATCAAAATAGCCATAACAATAAGTGAGTCATAAAAAAGAGCACCTAAGCGACGCATTAAACCCGCTGGTGGAAGGGCATTGGTTGTAGTCATAATTGATTCGTAAATGTGTAAATATTGCGGAAAGAATATAGTGTTGAGACTCTCTAGGGAAGAGAGCAAACGCACACCTTGCTGCTCCATGGTGAAATTATCGTCAAACGAAAAGGTTTTCAAGCTTTTAGGCTTGCGAAGCCGATGATGTTACGTATAATGCGAAACATCAAAGGGGAAACCCCAAGATGCCGGTATGGTGAAATTGGTATACACGACGGATTCAAAATCCGTTGCCTTCGGGCGTGGCGGTTCAAGTCCGCCTACCGGTACCATATTTAAATGACAAAGCCTCGATTCACGTCGGGGCTTTGTTGTATCTAATGCCATTCAAATCTTTATGATCCTAGAGGTTTACTGTACCTTTCGATTCACTTCTACGTGCAATGTTTCAATTATCGTCATGTCTCTACGCACAAAACCCCTGCGTTTTCCTTCACCTAAAGATGGAAGCTATTTTCTCTAGTGCTTAGCATTGTTAGAGCAGACTCCAGCTTGATTTAGGGGATGGGTACACATGCTTTTGCAAATTCAAACTCACGGCTCAAAGTCACAGGGCTTTACATCTTGGTCTAGACAATGAACAATTCTCCTAGTGCTAGAATTAATCTATCGTCTTTAAATTGGAAAATTATGAGTAATACAGCAAGTAAAAAATCGAACCCCCTATTCGAGATTGTTTTTAACGTTTTTCTTCCATCTTTTATTTTGATGAAATTCAGCGGTGATGAACATCTTGGAACTGTGATGGCGCTGGTGGTTGCTTTGGCCTTTCCAGTCGCTTATGGCGGAATGGATCTAATTCGCAACAAGAAATTTAATTTTATTGCTGCGCTAGGGTTTATTAGTGTGCTGTTGACGGGTGGGATTGGTTTGCTAGAGTTGGATACGCGTTGGCTCGCTCTTAAAGAGGCGTTGATTCCGGGGCTGATCGGTTTGACGGTTTTGGGTTCGACTTTTACGCGCTATCCCATCGTGAAGAAAGTGATTTTGAACGATACGGTATTGAATCTATCGTTAATAAAAGAGAGATTAAAACAAACGGGTAATGAAGCTGCATTTGAGCGCTGTTTGGTTATATCGAATTACTTGTTTGCAAGTACTTTTGCTTTCTCGTCGGCAATGAATTATTTTCTCGCCACTTGGATTGTAACCAGCCCTTCAGGTACCGCGGCATTCAATGAAGAGCTAGGAAAGCTGACTCTCTATAGTTACCCTGCTATTGCGGTTCCAAGCATGCTGATGATGTTTGGTATCTTCTATTATCTATGGCGACAAATCCGTTCAATGACTTCACTAGACACCGATCAAATCTTCCACAGTAGCTAGGTTAGTCAGATCCTTGATATATAAAGTAACAAAGCCACGGTTTAATTCGGGGCTTTGCTGTTTTTAGGTTTAAATATCTCCTCTAATTATCTTTGAATCTAACCAATGTGGATACGTATAGACGGTATGGTATTGATTGCTAGAAGTAGAAATCTAAGTGATTTATCTAACACAAGTAATAAAAAATAACTGAAATTAAGGTTTTGATTAGGAAAGGTACCCATCGTTCAGCTATATTTTGTTAATACTTATAAGGAGATAGCTATGATGCAACTAACCCCATACCTTTTTTTTGCAGGCAGATGCGCACAGGCTCTAGATTTTTACCATAAATGTTTTGGTGGTGTGGTTGTATCACAACAGAGATTTAAAGATGCTCCCCAACAAATTGATGGAGCAGACCCTGATTGGATCATGCATGCGGAATTTGAGGCATTTGGTATGCGAATCATGATGTCCGATGGTGTGTTAGCAACGGAACGCAGCGGCAATAATATGGCACTGGCTCTGGTCTTTGATGACCTCGGCAAACAAGAAAAGGTATTTGATAAATTATCAGAGGGCGGGAGGGTAATGATGCCGTTGTCGGATGCCTTTTGGGGAGCACGCTTTGGCAAGGTAGAGGACCAATTTGGTGTCCGTTGGATACTTAACTGTGAACTGGTATCTTAGCTGTTAATGACATAAAATCTCACCTATAGGCACTGGCTATGCAAGATTTCTTTGCATAGTGTTTGGTGATGTGTTTTGAGGTAATAACTTAGATGTATATTTGTGGCCAGTATTAAAATTTCGGTTGATCGTATTCAACCAGGGTTGCATGTCCGACTTCCTGTTAAGTGGAACGATCATCCCTTCTTATTTAATAGCTTTAAGATAAAAAGCGAAGAACAAATCCAAATGATTAAACATTTGGGTATTCAGCATGTTTTTATTAACCCATCTCAAAGTGATGCTCAGCCATTACCGGCTAATCAGGCCATTCCAGAGCCATCTGAGACTTCTGTTCAAGTTGACGCTGAAGCAAAAAAACTCTGGGAAGAAAAACAAAAAAGAATAGAAGAGCTCAACGCCTATCGTCGGAAAGTGCTTAAATGCGAAAAAGAATTCGAACGATCTCTTGCTCAGATGAGAGCGGTGATGAACAAAATTCGCAATCGCCCCGAAAAAGCGGTTGATGAAGCTCTTGCCTTAGTTGATGGCATAGTGGATAAATTATTAAACAATGAAGGTGTCACCTTGCATTTGATGAATAGCAAGAGTGAAGTCGAGGATATTTACTTTCATTCTTTAAATGTCTCAGTGATTGCGATGATGATCGCTAAGGCAAAAGGAATGTCTGCTCAACAAATTAAAGATATTGCGTTTGCATCACTATTTCATGATATGGGTAAAATTAAAGTTCCAGCGGCTATTATAAGAAAGCAAACCCCATTATCAGGACCAGAGTTCAATTACTTAAAGCAACATACCAAGTACGGGTTAGACCTAGCGGCAAATATGGAATCTTTTCCTGATTCAGCAAAGATAGTGATAGAGCAACACCACGAGCTTAATGATGGGTCTGGATATCCAAAGGGTTTAAAGGAAGGTGAAATTGATGAGCTAACCAAGGTTGTCTCTGTTGCAAATGCTTATGACAATTTGTGTCATCCAATGAATCCCACCGAGCAAAAGATTCCTTATGTTGCGTTGTCTTACTTATATAAGAAGTGTAAGCATCTTTATGACAACGAAAACTTAAACGTTCTTATTAAGTTTATGGGTGTCTACCCTCCAGGAACGGTCGTTCAATTGTCTAATGAAATGGTTGGGTTAGTTATTTCTGTGAATGCTAAGCATATACTTTTTCCTAATGTTCTTATTTACGACCCCTCTGTACCTAGGACTCAGGCACCGATCATTGACCTAGCAGAAAAAGAGATAAAGATAGTTAATGCAATTTTGCCAAGTAAGCTTCCTGACAAAGTAAAGGAGTATCTAAATCCTAGATCACGGGTTTCTTACTTCTTTGAGAGTGATGATTAGAGTTATCCACAGGATTTTGTTATTAGCCTGTGTGTTATATTTGGGTAAGTGGTGCGTAAATATGAGCCTGAGCAATAAGTAATCACTCAGGCTTTTTTATTGTGTTTTTTTGTATTTATCGCTTGCCAATAACATTGAACTATCTATAATGCGAAACCACTGAGACGGCAGACGCCACAAGGCT
>NZ_AJYQ02000119.1 GCF_000287055.2 Vibrio genomosp. F10 str. ZF-129
ATTCGGTTTCACGATGCTGAGTCGTAACCGCATGGGTGGTTTGAGCACTGGCGACCGACGTTTCTTCTGCCGTTGACGCCAAACCTTGGCTTGCCTCTAGAAGGTGAGCAATCAACTGCTTTAAATTGCCAGACATTTCTCTTAATGATCCATATAAGCTGTCTGTGGGTGCTGAATGGTCAAATTGGTGGGTTAAATCTCCATTCGCGACTTTCTGAGCAAGTAGCATCATATCTCGCGGTTCCCCGCCGAGCGGTTTCTTGATGATTTTAGCAAGATAAACAGCGAGTGCTATGGTGATCAGTAACGTCGCTATCATCAAATAAATGATGCTGCTACGAATTTGATAGACCGACGCAAACGCTTCGCTTTGATCTAGCTCTGCCACCAACGCCCAGCGAATATCACCAATATCAAGAGGCGCATAAGAAGATAGGACTTGGTTTCCATTGTAATCGGTGATGAGACGAGCACCGCTGTTTCCTCTTAACGCCTCGATAGTCGCTTCAGTCTTGACTCCGTTTCTCTCAACATTACCAGAAAATGAGGCAGTGACTGAACGCTCCGATGGGTTCAAATACGAATCGGAACGCATCAAATAATCGGAACCCACTAAGTAAGACTCACCACTGTTACCCATTCCCTCACGCAATTGCATCACCGAGTTAATCGCGTCCAACGACAATTGTAAGGCCACCACCATCACAACTTCTTGGCGTTCATTTAAAATAGGTTTGGCGATAAATGACGCTGGATCGCCATCCGAGGGAGCATAGGGGGCAAAATCAACCACCCCATATTGCTTACTTCCAATCACATCTCGAACCAATTGACCTAAGTTGCTTGACGCGTAGACACCATGAACAAGGTTGGTTTGATAATCTGCTTCTTTGGTGACGGTATAAAATGCTTCACCATTCGGATCGATCAAAAATAGATCATAGTAACCATAGCTTTCAATGTATTTGCTATAGAACTCTACTCCGTTATTGTCTTTTGGTACAAAAGCTTCTGTCACGTCTTGCTCTGAAATAATCCCCCACTGATTTGACTCATCAATAGTAATGGGTTGCCAAACCGACAAGACCAGATTTCCATTGTAATCAGTGATGATGCGAGAGCCTGCCTCATTGTTGAAGACTCGCTGAACAGCTTCTGTTTGTACTTTGGTATTGTTCTTAAACGAGGACGCAACAGAATATCGTTCAGGGTCAAGGCGAGAATCCGATCGCATCAATGAATCGGGGCCAATAAGATACGTTTCACCCGTTTGTCCCATCCCCTGAATTTGTCCGGTAATCGCATTCACTTTATTTATCGGAAACTGAAGAGCTGCATAGCCAATCACGGTTTGTTGCTGATCAGTAATAGGCGTGACAAAAAAACCCGCAGGCGAATTATTGGAATAATGATAGAGAGTAAAATCACCGAAATGGACTTGATCGTGTTGATTTGATTGCTGAGCGCGACGGAATGCTTTCTCTAAACCAGAGCCAACGATATTCTCAGATTGTATGTTTTTTCCTAGATCATTTTCACGCGTGGATGTATAGACAATGTTTCCATCGGTATTAATTAAAAAGGCGTCATACCAACCAAACTGCTGCTGAAATCGGTCTATTTCTTCACCGTAGTTATCTGCGATACCTGACCATTGGCGACCACTCACTTTTCCGCCTTGCGTTTGAAAAGCTCGGTCAAATTCCGACATCACCATTCTCGTTGTGTAAGAATCTGCGAAGAGGCGTAACCCCAATTTAAGCTGAGTAATGTATTCCTCTACTTGTTGGGCTTGAGCTTGATTAAGCGCTTCTAGTTTACGAAACCCTTCGAGCTTGAGCGTCGTGGCAACATCCACAAGGACATCCATGTCCCCTTCTCTCTCAGCAAAAAATGTACTGATTTGTGCAGACTTGATGCTTCTCACCGTATCGAGTTGGTTGTATGAACGTTCGGATAAGGCTGTTTGACTTAACAAAACCGCATTCAACCCTAACAACAGTGCAGGTACAACACCGATAAATACTAGGGCCCCTATTATCAAGCGCGAGAGCTTAATACGACCTAACCACTGACTCATAACTGTCCTTATTCATTTTATTAATAGTAAGGAAAGTGGTACCGACCGCCGCTGACTTATATGCTTGGCATTGCGTTCACCGTTTGGTATTGAATCAGCCTGCAAATGAAAATATCAGTTCTAGAAGGGATACCACCTAATAACAAGTAGTCAGAGGACTATAATTCCTACCGCTTAGCAAGCACCAGAAAGCATTTGTAACACATTGAAATTAAAGAAATTGTAAAGATTAATTTACGAGAAGACCGAAAGAAAAACCCTCACAGATAATTATTCACACTTATTGGATAGGTTTCTACTGACTGTTTGTTAATGAAGGTAATGGTTTGTGGTGGGATGCTTTTCCACAAACGCTCCTTATCTAGGGGCTCTGAGGCTAAAATGATGGCGTCTGTTGATTGAGAAATAAACACGGTCGGCGGCTTATTATCGGAACTGTAACGAATGACCCAAAACGCATTACCGTCGGACACGCAAATAGATGCTTTAAAAGGCTCAGAGATACGGTGCGCTTTAAGCGTATTAGAAATCATTTGGATGGTTTTCTGAAGTGATGAAATTGGGTCCGTTTCAAGGCCATTAGCCAATGCCAGAAGAAATATCAACTCACTGTCAGTAGAACCTTTTTTCTTGAGATACCACTCTTTATCCAACTGCCGCTCTAATTCAAATTTCACACTTTCAAAGTCTCCGATCTGACCGTTGTGCATGAACATCCAATTATCAATGATGAACGGATGGCAGTTGGCTCGTGAGACTTGTGCTCCCGTCGAAGAACGGATGTGCGCCATAAAACGGTGAGAACGAATATGATGAGCAAGTGAACGTAAGTTTTCATCACTCCAAGCCGGTAAGACTTCATGGAACTGGCCGGGAGAGCGCCTTTCGTTATACCACCCGATACCAAACCCATCGGCATTAACCCGAGTTACGGCTTTTTGAGCGTCCATAGACTGATTAATAAGCGAATGGACAGGTTCATAAACCAACTCATCGATATATCTCGGAACACCTTGATAGGCTAACCATCGGCACATTCTATGATCCTAATTAAAAGCAGACTTTACAAAGCTAATTGAAACGACGAAGAACCACAATAAAAACGTGTCGACATGGCACATCAATCGTCACTTTCTAAGCGACTGTGGGGTAACGCTATATTGCATCGGGGAGGGCTAGTGTATATTTAACGAGTGATTACGCTAAAAATAAAGAAGGTATAGAAAAGAGAAAATCTAGCGCTCGGATCTTTGCCTCATTCACAATCAAGATCGACGGTCATTACCGCATTTTTTCCATTTTTCTTTATTTGGTACATGGCTTGATCAGCGGCTTGGTAAACTCCATCAAAGTGATGCTTCCCTTTTTGAAAGAAACAAATACCAATACTCATTCCAATGTTTACGTTAGCAAGGGGCTGATTGAGCGTAGGGATAAAGGATGACAAAAGTTGGTCGCACAGTGCTGTCAACTTGGTGCGGTCAGCGTATGAGCACAATATAACGAACTCATCCCCCCCAATTCTTCCTACTTTAGCGTCACCAGGTGCCCGTTCAGTTAGTTCTTTTGCGATATTGGCGAGTAACGTATCGCCAGCATGATGGCCGAAAGCATCGTTAACCGATTTAAAGTTATCAATATCAAAAAATAGCATGGCTGATTCTTGCGAAAGATCGGGGGTATCTCGACGATAAAAATGTTCAACGATAGCACTTCGATTTAAAAGCCCAGTAAGCGGATCAGTGGATGCCAACTTAGCCAACTCCTGTTCATAACGCTTCTCTTTCGTCAGGTCGATGTGTGTCCCCATCATGCGAAGTGGATCGCCATTAGAGTCGTACTCGACAATACGGCCCCTATCGTAGACCCAACTATCACTTCCGTCTTTATGAATCATGCGGTGAACCACTTCATAAAGATCGGTTTTTCCTTTTATATGATCATCAAACGCACCAACGGCAAGGTCGTAATCATCAGGATGTAGATTACTTTTCCATGTATCTACCGTTGCAGTCAGCTCGTTCGGTTGATAGCCGAGCATTTTGCCCCACTGCATATTGAAAATGGTTAAAGTGCCCGAAGGGATATGCTGCTCCCACAAACAAAGCCCGTTGCTATCGAGAGCAGCATTCAATTTTTCTTGAAGACGGGCATTCTCACGCTTGAGTGCTTCGTTCTCTTTTTCAAGGCGTACGACTCTATTTAGATGCTCTTCCATTGCATTCATAAATCAATTGTATCCACAAACCAAAGCGGGCTTTAGAGCGAATATACAAAAATGGCGTCACTATTTCTATGATGCGCTTTAGATAGTGAGGCTTTAAATAAAGGTTTACCTGTTTTTAGCCAAATATTGATTTTAACCGTAATCCTGACGCCTAGTTCAGCGCTTATCAATTAAGCCGCATTCAGCGTATTATTAGTTTGGTTGCTGTTACACAATGCATCGTGAACAATACTCAACGCTTGTTTATAATTGGCCTCTTCAACAATATATTGCACACTGACGTTACGGATAGGAGCATGCAAGGCTATAGGAGCGATACCTTCGTTAATCAGCGCTTGCGTCCCTATTGCTAATGTCTCGTGAGTATTTAAACTCGAGCCAATAGCCGAGACCAAAGCAACGGTTTGACCTTTGATTTGAGCATCAGGGTACGATAATTTCACTCTTGCTTGCACTTCATTGATGCTGTCTGTATTACCGTTTAAGTAATAAGTTAATGAGTTTGCATCCATCTCTTTACTAATTAAGCCCACCTCTGTATCCGCGATGATCTTCATCATCTCTAGGCTCACCAAATCCAACTGGCACGCCTTGGCTTGGTCGAACAAATGCACCGCGTGCACCTTATCTTTGCCTGCAACGATCTCAACGCTATCGTCTTCTGATTGGAACGTTTCAGAAATCATTGTTCCTTTATGCTCAGGTTCAAACGTGTTCTTAATTTGCAGTCGTATGCCACTTTTACGCAACCCATCGGCCGCATTAGGGTGAATCGCTTCCATACCAAGGCTCGCTAACTGGTCTGTGACATCAAAGTTTGTCTCCCCAATAGGTTGAACCTTATGTGCGCCAACCAATCGAGGATCAGCGGTACTCAGATGGTATTCTTTGTGAATGATCGCTAAATCCGCTTTGGTAACACACGCTAATCGGCTGAATGTCATTTCGCTGTAACCGCGATCGTAATTCGACATCACACCTTCTTTTGATGCGGCATACCCCGTGACAATCGGAAGCTCCTTAGTGACATCTATCAATTCAAAAGCAGCCTGAATACAGTCATCTAGCGTTTCGGGCATGTCTTGGGCATCCCACATCGACAAATCAACAAATTTTGCATTAATGCCCATACCTTTGAGTTTTGTTGCCGTATTGTACGCACTGTGAACTTCACCAATCGAGGCTAAAAACTCACGAATTTGAGGCAAGTATTGCGCGAGATCGAACTGTCCATACTGACACACATCGAGAAGGTTGCTAATGCAAGACTTGGCCTCCGAAATTCTTGAGCGAATGAAATTATCCGCTGGGATTCTTTCCATCGGATCTGCAAACATATGTTCGTTGGTCAAAAGCATTCGACGCTCAATCGTCTCCAGTTCTTCTCTCCACCGTTCATCCGAGTTGGCAATCAGTTGATACACCCCAGGATGCTGAGTTCTCTTGCATTCCAGTAATGCATCGGTAAAACCACCGTATGCAGACACCACAAATGCTCGGTGATACATATGGCTATTTTGGGTGGGGCGAAGAAGTATGTTGTCCAACACACTGTCAAAATCGGACATCGATGTACCGCCGATTTTTTCTACGGTATAAGTCATAGTAAGCCTATTTTTGTTTGAATGAGATAATGGGTTGAGTGAGATTGTGGGCTGAACCACTTGAGTTCACGCATTGTGGTAGCGATCAGTCAATCAATGGATAAACACCCTGTTTATCATGTGTTTCCTGCCCTGTAATTGGTGGATTAAACACACATGCCATTACCATCTCTTTGTTATCGTACGCTCTTAAATAATGTTCATCATGTTGATCTAGTATGTACAAGGTTCCTGGTTTGATGGGGTAGGTTTCACCACCAACCACCTCAATTTCTCCTTCACCGTTTATGCAATACACCGATTCAAGATGATTTTTGTAGTGGATATGAGTTTCCGTACCTTCATAGATGGTCGTAATATGAAAAGAAAAGCCCATATTGTCGTCCTTGAGTAACATTCGGACGCTTTCCCAAGTATCGCTGCTAACGCGACGCTCGCTATCTCGGCATTGATCGAGTGTTCTGACTATCATAGCTTGCTCCTAATTTATGATGCGCGTTGGTACTGATTAGAAATCACCGCATCGACAGCGGATTCAAATAGATTCAAACCATATCCCAGCTCTTCTTGAGTGATCGTTAGTGGACTAAAGAACTTAATCACTTCATCCCGAGGGCCAGCGGTCTCAATAACCAGTCCTTTATCAAAACAGGACTGACCGATTTCCGAAGCCAATTCGCCAGATTTGGTTTCGATACCCTGCATCATGCCTTTGCCTTTTTTACGGACAAATTGATTTGGGTAACGAGCCAGCACTTTCTCTATCGTGTTTAAAACCAAGGTCGCGCATTGTTTAATGTGAGTAGAAAACTGTTCATCTATCCAATATGTTTCTATCGCTTTCGTTGCCGTGACAAAAGCATGATTGTTACCTCTGAAGGTGCCGTTATGTTCGCCTGGTTTCCAGATATCCAACTCCGGCTTGAGTAATACAATGGCCATAGGTAACCCATAACCAGATAACGATTTCGACAAAGTCACGATATCTGGTTTGATTCCAGACGATTCAAAGCTAAAAAATGAACCCGTCCGACCACATCCAGCTTGAATATCGTCAACAATCAGCAAGACTTGGTTGTCTTTACATATCTGAGCGAGTTGTTGTAACCACTGATCTGAAGCGGCATTTAATCCACCCTCGCCTTGAACGGTCTCCACTAGTACCGCCGCTGGTTTATCCAAACCAGAAGAGTTATCTTCGAGCATCACTTTAAACAACTTAAGCCCATCAACTCCCGCATACCCTTCAAACGGAAGTCGTGTTACATCGGGCAATGGAGCGCCTGAACCATTACGGTGATGCTGATTACCCGTTGCAGCCAGTGCGCCACTGGTACAACCGTGAAAGCCGTTGGTAAATGCCACAACATTGCTTCGCCCTGTCACGTTACGCGCCAATTTTAAGGCCGCTTCAACCGCGTTAGTCCCCGTCGGGCCCGTAAACTGGACTTTGTATGTGAGGTTACGAGGCTCAAGGATGTGAGTTTGCAATGCACCTAAAAAATCAGCTTTCGCGTTTGAGTGCATATCTAAACCATGTGTTATGCCATCCTTTTCAATGTACTCAAGCAGTTCAAGCTTAAACACTGGGTTGTTGTGTCCATAATTTAAAGAACCTGCGCCAGCGAGAAAATCTAAGTATTTGTCGCCAGATTCTGTTTCTAACCAACACCCTTTTGCTTTGTTGAAAACAACAGGGAAATGGTTTGAATATGATCGAACGTTTGATTCTTGTTTTTTAAAAATATCCATCATAATTTGTCTCCTTATTTCCTTTGTTATTGATTTTTCTTAAGAGAAATTCGGTATAAATACTCGGTGTCATGCTGACCATCAAAGTGAATATCTCGATCAAGAAACACAGACACCACGCTTTTTTCTCCATGCTCTTTTTCTACTCCGTTAAACAATGCCCAAGACGCTTTGTTATTTTTGGTAATGGTTGTTTCTATCGCCTTTAACCTTCTCAAGTTTTGACGTTCCAGCAGCTTGTTGAGCATTTTTTTTGCTATTCCTTGCCCCCTAAAACCTTTGCCGACAACGACCTGCCAAATAAACAGAGTTTTTGGAACGTTAGGTTTTAGATAAGCCGATATAAAGCCAGCCAATTCACCACGATAGTAAGCGGCCAACGATGTCTCTCTGAAGTGCGTTACTTGAAGAAAGTTACAGTAAGCCGAATTGTCATCGAGGGGTTCCGCAGACTCGATTAACTTATTTACAGCAAGTCCATCCTTAGCGACAGGGGCTCGAAAAGACCAGTTTCTCGATTGAGCGTCATTTTCATTTTCTACCATGAAAAACGTCTCACTGATGTTCATCGCTCTCATTTCCACCTCTAAATTTACTTTGAGCTCTAATTAATTTCCTTTTTATTATCTGACACCCCCCCCCTTTAAAATCAAAAGAAAACGAGCACGATGTGACACAAATCACACTTATTGCTGCCGCCATATTAATTAGATGTCTAACCAATTATGAAATGTTACGATCGAGAAAACTAAAACTCTTCCCGCTTCGCATCTACAGTTAGCTTTAGATCAAATAGTTTTAGACCCAAAAAATAATAAGAATAATTTGGAGTACAAATATGAAAATCTTGGTCATCGTTTTTATGGTCGCCTGCTTATTCCCCTTCACCAGCTTTGCTCAACAAACGGTCTATTCTGATTCAGAGTTACTGGACAGACCCCTGATGGAGCGTTACATCCTCGACGAGCTTAAAACGCTACGCCAAGACCAACAGAGTTTAGAAAAAAGAATGATCGTCCAAATCACCGATCGTGAACTTGCCGTCGCCGATAAATCACTGAATTACGCGAACATAACGGTGACCTATTTTTTCTACATTATTGCAGGCGTTGCGTCTCTTATTGCTCTCGTAGGGTGGCAATCACTGCGCGAGTTTAAGAGCAGCACAAAAGAAATGGCTGATCAGCGACTGGACTCAATAGCCAGTGAATATGAAAAAAAATTCAGTGCTCTAGAACGAGACTTGAAGCGAAAAACACGGATCATCAGCGAAAATAACAAAGAAATTGAAAGAATTAGCGAAATCCACAACCTGTGGTTAAGAGCGCAAAGTATGCAAACACCAGAACAGCGAATAGACGTTTATGATGAAATTCTTACCCTTCGCCCCGGCGATTTAGAAGCGCTCACCTATAAAGCCGATGCAGCAATGGAGATCAAGGAATACCACTGGGCATTAAGTTTGTGTAACCGAGTTCTCGATTTAGACATCACTAACGGCCCAGCCTTATACCAAAGAGCGTGCGCTTACTCGAGATTAGGTATTGAAGATCAAGCCATTGAAGACTTAGAACTGGCCATTGAAGCTAGCCCGTCCATCAGAGATCTCATCAATACCGAACCCGATTTGGAAGGGTTGCATGGGAACCCTAGGTTTGAAGCTCTGATCACTGCTGGATCGCACGAAGGGTAATTCGTTTACTCGAAAAAAAGTGTGATAATCTTACGGCAACTCAACCACGAGATAACAACTACAATGAAAATTTTCAGCAACTTCGAAAGCGGTAACATCCACGTCGTTTCAGCAGAATCTCCACAAAACATTCAACTCACGATTCCTGCCGATAACCAGACAGATATTTCACAATGGTTTCACTTCCGCTTAGAAAGTGAAGCGCAACAGGCGCACCACTTTACGATCAATGGACTGGCAACATCGGCCTACCCAGAAGGTTGGGTTGATTACGATGTGGTCGCTTCTTATGATCGCGAAGAATGGTTCCGTATCCCGGCCACCTTTGACGGTAATGCATTGGCGTTCGATATCATTCCCGAGCATGAGTCCATGTACTTTGCGTATTTTGCACCCTACTCGTACGACCGCCACCAAGACCTGTTACACAGCACCCAAACGCATCCGGCATGTAAGCTAGAAACACTCGGACACACGCTAGATAATAACGACATCAGTCTACTAACGATCGGCGAACCCAGCCCTGAAAAGAAAAATATTTGGGTTATTGGTCGTCAGCACCCGGGCGAAACGATGGCCGAATGGCTTATCGAAGGCTTATTGCTTCGTTTACTCGATGAAACAGACACCGTTGGCCGTTCACTGCTCGACAAAGTGGTGATTCGTGTTGTTCCGAACATGAACCCAGATGGCAGTATTCGCGGACACCTTCGTACCAATGGTATTGGCGTGAATCTAAACCGTGAATGGCAAACGCCATCAATGGAGCGCAGCCCTGAAGTGTATCTGGTTCGAGAGCGAATGCTGGAAACAGGGGTGGATATGTTCTTAGATATCCATGGTGATGAGGCTATCCCATACAACTTTGTTGCAGGCAGTGAAGGTATCCCTTCTTACAATGCACGCATCGCCCATTTAGAGAATCACTTCAAGCAAGCTCTGTTAACCATTACTCCTGAGTTCCAAGACGACATTGGGTACGACAAAGATGAACCGGGCAAAGCAAACCTAACTGTCGGCTCTAACTGGGTTGGAGAGCAGTTTAAATGCTTGTCTTACACCGTAGAAATGCCGTTCAAAGATCACATTAGTCATGCCGATGAGCTTTACGGCTGGTCGCCTGAACGTAGTGTTAAATTCGGCCATGATATGCTCGCGGCTGTATGGGCTACCGTTGGCGAGCTGTAAACTTTTTCATTCAGCATTAACGACAAATTAAAGCGTGTTTCCTTCACGTTCATCGTGGTTCACTCTGACCAAGACGCCTAGTGTCACTGACTCTGGGCGTTTTTATTTGCTTACTATTATGTGGTTCACTGCCTATTTACAGCGCCCGCTAGCCATGTAATATTCGAACGCTAGAATGTTTTCTCGAACAGATTTATCACTCTAGGTATCGTCTTAGTAAAAGGGTTTGTATCCATGTTTTCTTCATTGCACGTGCGTTTGACCGCCATTAATAACAACAAATACTTCCAAGCCATTACTGTTCTGGTCATCGTCCTTGCTGCGCTCACCATCGGTGCTAATACGTTTGAGCTTCCTGAAAGTTTCAACGTGGCTATTTACTGGCTCGATAAGTTCATTTTGCTATTTTTCCTCGTTGAGCTTGTCATCAACTTCTTCTCTTACAAAAATAAATGGGATTTTTTTAAAAGTGGGTGGAACTGGTTCGATGCAATTATCGTTATTGGTAGCCTGATACCGACCGCTGGGCAAGGTATTCTCATTGCGCGACTATTGCGTGTATTTCGCGTGCTTCGACTGGTGTCCGCGATACCTCAGCTCAAGATTCTGATAAACGCTCTATTTAAAGCGATTCCAAAGATGGGCTATATCGCCGTGTTGATGTTCATCATCTTCTACATCTACGCAGTGATTGGCAGCTTAGTTTTTTCTGACATCAACGAGGTGTTATGGGGAGACGTTTCAATTTCAATGTTGACGTTATTTCGTGTTGCTACGTTTGAAGACTGGACAGACGTCATGTATGAAACCATGGCTGTCTACTCAATGAGCTGGTTTTACTATCTTACTTTTATCTTTCTGACTGCGTTTGTCTTTCTCAACATGATGATCGGTGTGGTGATCGAAACCATGACCGCTGAGCATGCTATAGCCGAGCAAGACAAAGACTCGGATATGCCCTTGCTGACTCCGGACCATGAACCAAGACCAATATTCGCGACACACAAGCAAGTCGAATCATTGCAAAAAGAGCTTTCTGAGATCAAGGCACTGCTGAAACAAAAAAATGGACAATCTTGATCCAAAAGAAAAAACGGCTAATCGAGTCACTGAGCTCTAGCCGTTTTATCTGATGGTTGTGTTTAGGAAGCAAAAACTAGATCAATTTGTTTCGAATGTGGATGACCACGGCTTCTGCAATAATGACCACCACAAAAATACTCAACAGCACCATCGATACTTTCTGCCATTCAAACAAGTTTTGTGCGTCATTAAGCACCACACCAATGCCACCAGCGCCAACCAACCCTAATACGGCAGACTCTCGAACATTGATGTCCCAACGGAACAAAACAATAGAGTAAAAAGCAGGCATAACTTGAGGCCAGTACCCTTTCAATATGACACTCATCCATGAAGCACCCGTCGCACGGAGCGCTTCAATTGGCCCCATATTGACTTCAGCAAGTGCTTCCCCCAACAGCTTCCCGACAAACCCTATACTACGAATGGCAATCGCCATCACACCAGCAAGAACGCCAGGGCCGAACAGTGCGATAAACAACAAAGCCCAAACCAGTGAATTGACCGAACGGGAAGCCACAAGGAAAAATTGAGCGACCCAATTTAACACTTTATTTTGTGTAATATTTGGCGCATTAAGTAACGCCAAAGGAATCGCAAATATCAGGGTAAACAGCGTACCCAATGTGGCAATATTGAGCGTCTCAATCATCGCAGCGTGAATCGATTCAGGATAAAAAGCATAGTCCAATGGAATCATTCTCTGAAACATGTCAGCAAACTGCGCAGGTGCGTCATACAAGAACTCAGGAATCACTTCCACGGTCTGCCACGACCACACAATCGCACAGACTAAGCTGAAGTAAATAGCGAACCGGGCAATGCGCTCACTAGGCGTGAAGCGTTGCCACTCTTTATCGATAGAGGCGGTTGTCATTAAAACACTCTCCTAACAATATTAGAAAGAAACTCACCGACTAAAATCAATGCGATGATAGTGATCAAAATGGCGGCCACAAAATCATAGTCAAAACGTTGGAAAGCAGAGAACAGCGTCCCTCCTAACCCTCCGGCTCCTACAATACCGACCATCGTTGAGTTACGTAAATTGGAGTCTAACTGGTAACTTGCAAAGCCAATAAAACGCGAAAAGACTTGAGGCATGACCGCATACAAGATGACACTGGCGAAGCTCGCACCCGTCGCTCTAATCGCCTCGACTGGTTTAAACGAAATCTCTTCAATGGACTCCGCAAACAGCTTGGCAATAAAGCCAATCGACGCAAACACTAAGGTAAGAATGCCCGCTAAAGCACCAAAACCCACCGCTTTAACAAACAAGATTGCGATGATCACCGGATGGAAAGAACGGCATAAAGCAATAAAGCCACGCACAGGCGTTGAAACAAGAGAAGGCATCATATTTCGAGCCGCGAGCAACCCCAGAAACAGTGAAATGAGGATCCCAAAGAAGCTCGAAATAATAGCGATTTGTAGACTTTCGGCAAGACCGCTCAGTAATAAACTCGAGCGAGAGAAATCAGGCGGAAACATGCGCGATAAAAGTCGTTCACTTTCACCAAAACCTATAACCAAACGGTCAACGGTTAGACCAAGCATCGATACGCTATAAAATAGGTAGCCTACAACCGCTGCGATAATGGCACGATTAAGCCAAGACACCTTGAACGGATTTTTACGATCAATAGAAGTGCCGTTAGAAGAAGGCCCGTTTGTCAAAGGGCTTGGGGTTAATTCAGCCATGACTCGCCCCCGTAAATGATCTTCAGATCGTCTTCTGAAATACCCTCAGGGCTACCATCGTAATGAACCTTGCCATTACACATACCGATGATGCGCTTTGCGTAACGTTTCGCCAAATTCACATCGTGGATGTTCACCAAAACCGGAATGTTTTTCTGCTCGGCGAACGTCTCCATGAGTTCCATAATCTCAACCGCGGTTTTAGGATCAAGTGACGATGTAGGTTCATCGGCCAACAGAATATAAGGGTCCTGCATGACGGCACGCGCAATACCAACACGTTGTCTCTGGCCTCCTGATAAGCTGTCGGCACGTTGGTTAGCAAAGTCTTGTAAGCCAACAAATTCAAGCAGTTCAAAGGCTTTCTCGAGGTCTTTTTCCGAGTAATTACGACGCCATGCATTCCATGCCGTCATGTAGCCTAAGCGCCCGCTTAACACGTTTTCAAGGACCGTTAGGCGCTCTACTAAGTTGTACTCCTGGAACACCATACCGATATGACGACGCTCCTTGCGAAGCGCTTGTCCTTTAAGTTGCGTGAGATCCGTACCATCAAATATGATTTCACCTTGGCTAGGATCATTAAGACGATTGATACAACGTAAAAGCGTACTTTTCCCCGTTCCTGAAGGCCCAATAATCGCAATAATTCCTGGTTCTTTAACATCAATGTTGATGCCTTTAAGGATTGGCTTTCCTGCCACATATTCATGATAAAGATTGTTGATCTTTATTCCGTCACAGCTTACTTCGGCCATACTGCATTTCCTTGTACAAATATTAAGATGAACTATGCCCTACCGGTCAGGGCATAGATTTTTAGAGTGTTGGATTAGGTGAAGACGAGAACTACTGGCTGTTGGCTTGTTTCGCTAACTCTGCCGCCTTTTTCTTGGCACGTTTAGCCGCATCTTTTTCAGCCAGTTTTTTCAATCCTGCTTTGGTATAAGCCGTGCCCGTTGCATGAGCGATATCGCGGATAACACCCCATTCTTCTTGGTAAGAAATCGGTGAGAAGCGATCCGCACCTTTGAATGATGCTCTCATTTCAGGTGTGAAACGGTAGCTGAAGAAGGCTTCGTTAATTTTGTCTACCAGTTCTGGTTTTAGGTTATGAGCGTAACCGAATGCCGAGGTAGGGAATCGTGGGCTGCGGTAAATGATTTTCAATACAGAATCGTCTACACGACCAGCGGCTACCATACGATCGTAGACATCAGATGCCACTGGTGCCGCATCGTAGTCGCCATTGAAGACACCCAAAATAGATTGGTCGTGTTTACCAGAGTAAAGTACTTTGTAGTCTTCATCGGGTACTAACCCTTCAGCAGGAAAGAGCGCACGTGGTGCAAGGTTGCCTGAGTTGGAAGAGGCAGATGTGTGTGCAACCTTTTTACCTTTTAGATCAGCCATCGTATCGATGCCACTGTCTTTGCGTACAATAGTGATGAGGTTATAGCCTTGAAAACCCGACTCGTCACCTTTCACTGCAATGGGTACGTAACCCGCTAGGTTCACGGCATAACCCGTTGGGCCTGTCGAGAAGCCAGCAACGTGAAGACGACCAGAACGCATCGCTTCTACTTGTGCAGAATTAGAGTGAACCGTGTAGTAAATCACTCGCTTGCCAGTAATCTTACTGAGGTGAGCTTGGAAATCTGCAAACGCGTCTTTGTACAATGCAGGGTCTTCAACTGGCGTGTAGGTAAACACCAGCGTACTTGGATCGTTCCACTCATCTGGATTCTTCGGTGAATCAGCCACTAGATCTTGGTTTTCGTCACAGTATCGATCGTCTAACACACCACGGCTAGAGCAGTCGCTTGCCATAGCCAATGAAGGGAGTAGTAATGAGCTAGCGATTAACAGTCCTTTAACACTGATTTTCATATTTAAACCTTATTTTTACTTATTGTTGAAAGTCACCATCGTTATTGCAGAGTTTGTGCCATGTTTTTATCCTTTTATTTTCAATAATTTAACCAAGCACAAAGAATATCAAATAAACTTTGTGTCATTGCTGTCCAATTAAATGACCTTCATTTGGGTCATTATTGTCCTCAAAAGCCAGTCCTTAAAAATACAAGATACATAGATTCAAGCTCCTTAAGTTCAAAGGCAAAAAAAGAGCCCGAAGGCTCTTTGGTTCACTGCTTTTTCTCTTTCTTTTTCTTGAAAATTTGTCTACTCGGCCACGCACAGAAATGCCTCTAAATAGCGACGGGCCTAATACATCCCCTAAGCCTCACTGTCCATGCAGTTAGCGTAGTAAGTGACGGTTGCTGGCCAATCACTGAACACCCCTAACACACCAACATCTTGTGCCAATACATCGAGCATTTTCATCATATCGCCATCATTGTTAATCCCTTGCTTAACACTTTGGTAATACCAACCACCACCTTGTGCAAGCGAGCCTGAACGCTCTAGGGTCCATGCAATGATATCCAGATCAGCACCCTTCGCTAGCTTCGCGTAGTTAGATGCCACCAGTTCATTGTTCTCATCGAGATCGACCAAAGCAAATAGAGGGGGTGCGATGATTTTTACACCTGCATCGTGCAGCTCTTTCATATTCTCTACAGAGGCAACAAAGTCAGCTTGCTCATAAACACGATCATCCAGATAAACGGCTTGTTTACCGAATTTAGGGTTTTCGTTGATCCAGTACTTCACATCGTCAAGGTTGAATGATTGCAAGTAAGTATCAGAAGGCTCAAAACCTGCGTCTTTCAGTTCATCCACCAGCTTTTGTGCATACATCTCTTGAGTAAACCCGTTGAAAGGCATTTCTACATCCGCCGATTTAAGCTCAGGCGTCACTTTCACACCATACTCTTTAAATAACGCCGCACTTTCAGCATGAGTCATTAATGTGCCGCTTTGACTATAAAGGTCAGTTCTCCAGCCCGGAGTCCCATTCATGTACTCTTCAACCGTGGTTGCTTTAGGGTTTGCACCATCCATCTTCCCTTTCAGTGTCTTAAACTCAGCAAGAGTGAAATCAGAGGTGCGACATTCCGCTTTGGCATCTTCGCCAGTCACGGGGTTAGCCGGTGTAAATGGCGTCGAACACTTCTTCGCAAGGTCTGGATGAGCTAAGACATCCGTCGTTGTGTGCAAATCACTTTGTGAGTGACGACATACCAAGGCTTTATCTTTTGTAAACGTAACATCACACTCCACGACGCCCGCGCCCATTTGAATCGCCGCTAAGTACGATTCTTTCGTGTGCTCTGGAAACTGCATGGCCGCTCCGCGATGCCCAATAGAAAAATCGCTACGATGAAAAGGCCCTTCACTGCAACTCAGCAGCTTCGTTTTCAAAGGGCTCTCGTCCATATTGTTGACTAAAAAGAGTGGACGAGGACCTAAGTCTGCTGACTCTTGCGCAGCCCATGCCGTTATTGAACTCACGCCAAGTATCAGTGCAATAGAACCTTTCAGTATTTGCTTCATGTTTGTATCTCCTTGCAACAAGCAATTATTTTCTCATTTCCTTATTCAGCCACTCGGTGCTGGATAACCGTCGCGTACGCTTTGGCTATACCCCGAAATGACCTCATGTGGACTCAAGCCACTGCGTAGGGATTGCACGCATTGTGCCAAATACTAAAAGTCTTTTATTACAATAAGTTGAATATATTCTTTATTCATACCACTTTTAAATGAGTCATTCTTGTCCCTATTAATCGCTGACCGAATACTCAACTCATTTCGCCATGCAAGTCGTTTCGCTGACGTCATTGGGATGACCAGTCATTAAGGAGTTTTGGAAAACAATCTTAGAAAACATCGGTTATGACATTTTGAAACTGTCTTTATCCAGTTGATGCTTTTTCATTTTTCGGTAAAGGGTTTTACGGGGCAGATTCAACTTGCTAGACACTTCGTTAATATTGCCTGAGGTTTCAATTAACGCTTCCATCAAGACGTTTCTTTCGTAATGCTCCATCTGCTTTTCAAACGCAAAATCCTCACCCGACGCCTCGCAAATGGGTGACTGCAAATCAAAACCATCCCCCACAATGCCTAACACAAATCGCTCAGCGACGTTCCTTAATTCGCGAACATTCCCCGGCCATTCGTGCCGACATAACTGCTGAATTTGTTCGGGATAAATCGTCGACGGACGTGTTTTGTACTTTTGACTGGCTTGAATCACAAAGTGTCGAAAGAGTACCTGAATGTCTTCTTTTCTATGGCGAAGTGCGGGTAAGTTTAAGCTCGCAATATTAAGGCGATAGAAGAGATCTGAACGAAAACCACCTGATTCACTTAAGTTCGCTAAATCCGTTTTGCTCGCAGCGACAACGACGATATCGACGGAAATCAGTTCATTCCCACCCACACGCTCAATCATGCGTTCTTGTATCACGCGCAGTAATTTGATTTGTACCGCCATTGGCATGCTTTCTATTTCATCAAGAAACAGTGTCCCACCATTGGCTTGTTCAATTTTTCCAATTCGCTTTTTGTTCGCACTGGTAAACGAACCCGCTTCATGACCGAACAGCTCACTTTCAATAATGCTTTCCGTCATACCGCCACAGTTAATCGCCACAAATGGCTTAGATTTTCGGCGACTGAACTGGTGTAAAGCCCGTGCAATGACTTCTTTGCCTGTCCCTGTTTCACCATTAATAATGGTATCAACTCCGGTACGAGACAAGGCCAACACTTGCTTGCGAATGTTATCGATTTCTTTTGATTGACCAATCACAACCGATTCAATTGGCCATTCGACCACTTCCCCATCATCGCGAGTTTTCGGTCGATTTTGCTGGCTTTGAATCAATGCCAGATCGAGTTTTTCGACAAGCTCCCCCGGGTTCAATGGTTTTTCTAAAAAATCAAATGCCCCCGCTTTCATCGCTTCTATCGCCATCGGAATATCGCCATGCCCACTCATTAGCAGCACTGGAACATTCGGCGCGCGATTTTGAATGGAACTCAATAACGTTAATCCATCCACTTTGGGCATTCGTACGTCACACAACACCACCGATTGGCAATTCGCATTCAGTGATTTGAGGCCGACATTTGGGTCCGTAAACGGTGTCACGCTAAAGCCTTCAAGCTCCAGCATTTCGCTCATGGCTTCGATGACGTCTATTTCATCATCAATGAGGACTATGTGTTTTTGGGGAGTCATAAGTGTGTGCCTTTTGGAAGGGTGACGATAAATTCTGAACCTTGGTACTCAATTGATTCAACACGAATCGAACCGCCAAAGTCTTTGATTATGTTGTATGCAATAGACAAACCTAGCCCAAGCCCTTTGCTCGTGGTTTTGCGGGTATAGAAGGGGTCAAACAAAAAAGGCAGTTCATCTTTGGGGATGCCTAGACCATTATCACGCACTGAAATTTCAACCGTCGCTGGAAACGCTTTTACTGATATTTCAAGGCGAGGATGATCACAGTGCTCAACGGCGTCTAACGCATTACTGATGAGATTCACTAATACTTGCTCTAGTCGAATGCGATTCGCTCGAACGTTAAGCTCTGTTTGTTTTAGGTAATCAATCGACAAGGTATTTTGTCGGGTTTCAAACAGCTCTATTGCATCCTCAATGACGTTCGACAACACCACATTTTCTATTTTCCCATCGCTTTTGCGCGCAAACGCTTTTAAATGGCCGGTAATCGCCGCAATTTTTTCGAGCAACCGTTCAATTTTATACAAATTGGCTACGGCCTTATCTGACCGTTCTCTCTCTAACCATAACTGAGCACTGCGAACGTGACTATTGACGGCTGTCAGCGGCTGATTAATCTCATGAGTAATACCCACGCTGAGTTGACCCAACGCTGCAAGTTTCCCCGCTTGGATCAACTCGTCTTGTGTCACTCGCAATTTGGCCTCCGCGATGGTGCGCTCTTCTACTTCGGCTTCTAACTTGCGATTGGTTTGTTTAACGGCTTTGGCGGTTGTTTGGAAAACCTTTAGGTACTTCGCCATCTGAGTGACTTCATCTTTTCCGCGTATCGACACTTCAGTATCCAGATGACCTGTCGAGATCGCGAACATGTTATCTTGCAACTGTAATAGACGTTCTAGAATACTTTTACGAACATAAAACCATGAGATAGCCGCCGCCGCGAGCACACTAAATAAAGAAAGAAATAGAGAGAGCCGTTGATTTGATTGAAGAGACAGTTGTGCCTGTTGAATAGACTGGTCAATATTGCCATTGACCTTGTTCGTATTACGTTCAATCTGGACAGTCAACTGGTTTAGGTGTTCTCGACTATTTTGAAGGAAATATTGCTCTTGATAACGATGATCTAACGCTTTGTTTTTAAGTACATACAAACGGCTAGTGCTCGAAGCCAGGTTGTAAATAATCGCTAACTGGCGATCGAGTTCTGGAAATTCACTTCTTAAATCACCACTCACCCACAGTGTCCACCACTGTTCGCCGATTTGCTCAAGACGATTGCTGGTGTAATCCAATTCATTGAAACTGGAGTCGTTATACAATTTCTCGACTAAGCCAAGTTGGTAATAAAGCAGTGATCTCAGTTGAATGTACTGGATCTTCTCTTTGCTTTTGGCTGGCAAACGGTCAAGCGAATAGCTTGCTTGCTGCAATAAAGGATAAAAGCCCTCAAGCAAACCCCATAACTCTCTGTTCAGCGCGTTTGATTCGATTTCACTCTGATAAAGCAAACTAAGACTGTTGTTAACTTGCGCGATAAGGTCTTTAAAATAGGCGTGATAGTCTGGAAAATTCAGCATAATACTATCCATCACGAGAATAGCATCTTGTATTTCTTGCATCGCATGTTTACGTTCTAAACTCGAATCTGCCTCGCTGAGCTGAGAGGAGGTGGTGATGATCACCCTCACCATATCATTCAGGCGAGACGCATGATCTAGGGCTGGAATCTCACTTTTTTTGAGTGTTATCAGCTGCTGATTCAATTCATTAAACGTCGATGATGAAAAAACAGAAAGAAAAATCGTGGTCATCGAGAGTATCGCGAACGCTAAAACGAGGCGTAACTCTATCCCTTTCCAGCGAAACCATTTCTTAGTCGGCACTGAGCGTGCAAATGCGCCGTGGATGCGTGTAGTGCATGGCTTTGTTTTATCTATGGCTTGATAAGCATCATTAATCACAGAGAATACCCTCTCAATGCTTTTATTATCGTGTATTAAGCGAACGAGTTTAAGAACAGTAATCGCGTAGTTTCATCCATTTTCTTATTTCAATACATACACTTTTGTTACATTGATCGCATTCATCACATATGAGATACAAATTACTTACAATTATCCCCTCAGGTTCAAACTTTACTTTTCCATTCAGGTTTCCGTAACAGAAACCTTCCGCCTTTCAGAGTCAATCATCATGATAACCCACATCTTTTTAGTCGATTTGTCGGTATATCCAACGAGAATCGGGGCAATCATCAACAACTCAAATCTCACCTTTTCCTGTCTCACATTTATGAATGAGCTTCAAATGGCATGCATTTACATTGATAAATGTTAATGATTGGTTAACTGTATGTATCCATCATTACTATCAGGAAATAAAAATGAAGTGGATATTCGTGGCATTCGTTAGTGTTTTTTCTATGTTTACTTACGCGAAAGATTGGAAACAAATTCGCTTTACTGTTGAAGGAGCTTACCCACCGTTTAGTTGGACAACACAAGACGGAAAATTGGAAGGGTTTGAGGTCGATTTTGCCAACGCCCTGTGTACAGAGTTAGGTGTGAAGTGCATCATCTCGAAGACAGATTGGGACGGTATTATCCCAGCTCTTTTAAGTCGCAAAAACGATGCGATCATCGCAGCAATGACGATTACCGAAGAACGAGAAAAGAAAGTTAACTTCACTATCCCATACGCCAAAGTTCCAACTCGCTTTGTCATGAAAAATGATCGGGAAATTAACCTAACGGATGGCAGTTTGAATGACCTAACCATCGGGGTCCAAAGAGCGACCATTGGTGATAAGTATCTTTCCGAGATCTACCCTGATGTCGATATTCGTCGCTACGGCACATTCGATGAAGCCTTTTCTGACTTACTGAATGGTCGTCTTGATGCCATTTTCGGTGGTGCAATGGGGTTAAACGCGGGCTTCCTAGAAACAGACCAAGGTAAGGGCTACCACTTTACTGGGCCTAAATTTACCGAAGAAAAATGGTTTGGTCGTGGTATTGGGGTCGCAGTGAGAAAACAAGACAATGAACTAAAAGAGCTTATAGATAACGGTATACAAAGGCTGATCGACAACGGGCAACATCAAAAGATTGCGAGCAAATACTTTTCATACAGCATTTACGAGTAAACGCTTACTCACGGCAATGTAACTCTCAGTATTTGGGGCAGAGACGAGTCGCCCATGATGGTTAGCTTGAAACGCCGCACAAGCTGGTGATAAATGTGCTACTTTGTGCAATCATCAGTCTCAGACACAAAAAAACCGATGTTAGGTTGCTAACATCGGTTGTTGAATTTTTCACAGGCAGTGAAATGATTTCGACAATGTTTTAAGCGGTTCAGCATTCATGTCTACGGGTGTAGAAACGCTTTGATGACCTACTGCTTTTTACCGCCAACTTGAACATAATCAATACCGATGATGCGATTGATGATACCCAACGCAGAATCAGTATCAGAATCAGTCGCTCGAATGGTTTCAACGGTCGCGCCTTCAGGAACTAAGTCCATTGCGCGGTCTTGAGTGTTACCTGGAATCTGCAACCCTACGATATTAAAGCTTTCAGCATGTGCGGTATAAACTTCATCATTATGAGTAATCCCTGAACAACCTGCTAGTGACATAACACCTAAAATACACAATAACTTTTTCATAAAATACCTTTCAATGAATAGGGTTTAGATACCGCGCCTTGCAATATCTTTCGACCATTAATGAGTAGTATTCCAGAGTCGTTTCGTCTTTACTGTATGGCTTTGTCAGCCGAATCCTGACAAAGAGGGAAGGTCATTGTAAACAGAGCGCCCTTGAGTGTTTTGCTTTGCCCAACCTCAATAGTGGCATCATGTTGTTCGCAGATTTTCTTGACGATAGATAGCCCTAGCCCATGGCCACTTTTGGCTTTGTTACGAGCTTTGTCACCCACGTAAAAAGGGTCGAATAGGTGAGAGTGATGCTCTACAGCAATACCATCGCCATCATCGTGAATCTTGATACGCAGTTCATGGTGATGCGCTGTCGCCTCTAATAGCACTTGAGTCCGCGCATATTTAAAAGCGTTACGTACTAGGTTGTCGAGTGCTCGGTTGAGTAACTTGGCATCGGCCTGTATTGATTTAGGTTGATCTGGCAACAATAAATGAATGTTGAGATCGGTTTCTTTGTTCCATCGGACGAGGGCTATATCTAGGAAGCTTCTTATCTCCACGGGTTCTTGAAGCACGTCTAACTGACTACTGTCTAGCTTGGCATAATATAAAAGCTCATCGACCATTTGTTCCATCTCTTCTGTATCTTCAACGATGCTATCAACGGTCATTTTTTGCTCTTTAGTGAGCGGTGTGTCTTTTAACATTTCAGCTTGCCATTGAATACGAAAAATCGGCGTACGCAATTCATGCGCGACGGCATTAGTGAGTGATCGATTACTTTCAATAAGGCGATTGATTCTGTGGGCCATGAGGTTAAACGATCGGTTGAGCGAACCAATAGCAAGGTTGCTCGAGGTTTCGGCTCGTGAAGAGAGATCCCCTTCTGCAAAGCGCAGTGTAGCGGTTTCAAGTTTTTTGACTCTTCGGAATATGATAAGAAGATGCCCTAGCCCGTAGACGAGGAAACTTAATAGGAAAAACAACCAGATGAGATTTTCTTCTAGCTCCACTTTTTGTCTAACTGGCGCGTCGTAATTGATCACGTAGTGGTAAACATTGTCACTTTCAGCCAAACGGAACCACAATTCACGCTCCTCGTCGTGAAATATTGCACTTTCAGGACGAGCGGTGAAATAGTTTGTGACCACCGCGGGGATTTCATCGTTATGTCCTAAAATGGTCAATGTCATCTTAGACGTGTCAACAAACTGTCTCATAGCCTGATGCGCAGCATCAATACCTTGATGTTTAGCAATATTTTCTATTAGCTGCTGATGAGCGACGGCTTCATAGTCTTCTAGTACATAATCATAATCTGTCGTGAGCTGAAAAACGAAGACCTCATAAGCGACAATACCTGTCATAAAGCAAACCAGTAAACCCAACAAGGATTCCAAATAAATACGTCGCATAATTACTCTCTGTCATTACGCTCATTTTGAACGTGTTAGCACCACGCGGTTGAAACAAACAGGTAACCTTTGCCGCGAATGGTCTGGATTTTTTCTGCTGGGGTTTTATCGTCGCCGAGCAATTTTCTTAATCGCACGATCTTGTTATCGATGGTTCGGTCGATACCGTCGTATTCAATGCCGCGCAGTGTTTGCGTTAGGTAATCCCGAGATAGTGGTGCATCGGGGTGGTTCGCTAACAACCACAGGAGGTCAAATTCACTATCAGTCAGTGCTAAAACGTTGCCTGCAAGCTCGCATTTTTTGTAGGTGTTTTTCAGTACAAGTTGGTCAAACTTCAGGTGTTCTGAATCGTCGACAAGCAGGCTGTTAGACTCCTGACGGCGCAATAACGAGCGTACTCTTGCCAGCAGAACTCTGGGTTTGATTGGCTTCGTGACATAGTCATCAGCTCCCGTTTCTAATCCCGCAACGTGGTCAAAATCATCATCGCTGGCGGTTAGCATTAAGATCTTACCGTTATAGAGAGCACGCGTCTGTCGGCAGATTGTCAGCCCATCGGTTACAGGAAGCATTAAATCCAATAGCACGATATCAGGTTGTTGAGAGAGGATGGTGTGTGCAGCGTCATTGCCATTATCTAACGTGGTGACATCGAAATCTTGCGTGACAAAATAGTCTTTCAGCATTTGCTGCAGTTTCAAATCGTCTTCAATGATGATCATTTTCGCTTTCGTCATTCCATTACCAGCCTTATAACGTGTTGAACTCGTGTATGGGTTTATGCGGGTATGAGGCCCCAAAACACTCGTTTTTCTTTAGATTACAATCAACGCTTATAGATTCAAAGATCGTTTTGTAAAATGACGAGGGCTCATTCGTTACTTGGCTGAATAACACCCGTCTGGCATCATGCGCCTAGAAAATCAGTGGCCGGTAGAAGGCATAGTGAGTATGAAGGTAGTCAGTGGTAGAAAATAGCCAACAATTGAGTAGCCGTTACGACGAACAGGGTTACTTCGTTATCAGAAATTATTTCGATGACGCTCAAATTTCATCGCTTCGACAGGTGATATTGAAATTCCATGAATTATGGAAAGCAGACAACCAGGAGTTCTATCAAGAAGAAGCGTTTAATTCGTCTTTGATTACGGGAAGCGAATATTTACCCGTCGACGATAGAGCAGCACTCTTTGATTTCATCAGCTCAAAAAAAGTCATGGATGTGGTCGATGCGGTGATACCAGACAATCCAGCGTTTATGAATACTCAGCTGTTCTTCAACCCTGTCAATCCGAAGCTAAAAGACTTCTGGCATCGTGATTGTCAATATGACTATGACATTGAAGACCAAATGAACGTCATACTAGGCACACAAGTGCTCCACCTTCGCGTTCCCCTATTTGATGAGCCCGGTATGGAAATCATACCCGGAACACACAAGCGATGGGACAATGAAGAAGAATACAATGTTCGCCAAGAAGTGAATGGCAAAGTCAACAGTGATAGTATATCCGGCGGTAAACAGATCACGTTAGCAGCGGGAGATTTATTGGTGTTTTCAGCGGATATGATCCACAGAGGACGGTATGGATTGGATCGTTTGGCCTTAGACATTTTAATTTTTGATTCGGCTGCGGATTATGTCGACTATGTTGATGACGATTGTTTACCAACACAGTCAATGCTAAATAATATGACCGACCCAAGGTTATTCATGAACACGCTGCGTCTAAAGTCGATGGTGTGTTCTTAGGAAACGGCCAAGATACCACCGGAGTTTCTTGGGATTAGGTATCATAGAATTAGATTGAATTAAATTGAATTAAATTAGCCCTAAGCCCATTCACTGCAGCAAGAAGAAAGATCCTCTCGATAGCTGCCGAATCGGTTCAAATCCAACAACCTCCCTGCCATGCTTACATACCAATACCTATTGGCAGTGCCGAGCGTGGTTCTCGATAATATCTTGGTAACGTTCCGTGCGTTTAATGTCGTCGAGAGCTCTCTGCCATCGCGCCACTTCTTCATTGCTCGTGTTGGGTGACATAGCAAGATATAAATGTGAAGTAAGTAAAACGACATCGGTCGCGCGCAGCGTTGTTGCTGCTAAATTGTTTTTTGATAATAGGCAAGGTAAGGCAGCGTGACCAATAGGAAAATAGTCGCCTCGACGCTTTATGAGCATTTGAAGTGCAAACCCGCTGTTATCTGATAGAACAATGTTCTGATACCCTTCATCTCGTAAAATCTGCTCTTCTGGATACCCTTTAGAGACCACCACAACGTCGTTTTCTTTAATACTTTCCTTATCACGAGGCGGTTGTCCATTTAGCTGATAAAGGGATACTTTGTCTGAGTAGAAAGGCCCAACCCACTTAAACCATTTCTCTCTTTCTTTAGTACGTGCGACCGAAAAGAGGACATGGTTTTCTTTTGACTGAGTTAAACTCATTCCTCGGTTCCAAGGTAATACCTCAATCTCAGAATCAATGTTTAAATCCTCTAAAAGCCAATCAACGATTTCAAAAGCCATACCATCTACCTTTCCATTTTCAGTCGGATAGGCAAATGGCCGGAAGTCTTCAGTAATGATGCGATACTGGGATTGTGCAGCACAAGAAAAGAAAGTCCCAGCCCACGCTAAAAGAAGAAACGCTCGATACATACTTCAACACTACTCTGATTCACAATATTATTAATAGTAGTCAGTTTTGGTTGAGTACATAACAATTAAGAAGAAAAATCATTAAAAATGTGCATATTGTAAATACTTGCCCATGCTGTCAAATAGAGCATAATTAACTATTATCTTAATGTTTACACACGAAACCTCTTTACCACATCTTTTAGCCTCTCATTTGATTCCAACAAACAACCAATATTGGACTGTGTCGCTTTGGCACTATCGATAAGATCACTCGCTATGACATTGATAGTGTTGATATTTATATTAATCTCTTCCGCGACAAGGCTTTGTTGCTTAGAGGCCACCGCCACCTGAGACGTTAAATTCGCTACGCTATTTACAGAATTTCCCATCGATTCCAAGCGATTTGATATTTTTCCAGTTTGCTCCGCGGAAGAAACACTGGCTTCGCTGGTTTTACCCATGCTATTCGCCACACCGAGCGAAAGTGACGTTAAGTCTGACAGCATCGTATCTATTTCATTGGTACTTGTTTGAGTACGAGCCGCCAACGCTCTGACTTCATCCGCTACAACCGCAAAACCTCTTCCCTGTTCACCGGCCCTTGCCGCCTCAATCGCTGCATTGAGTGCAAGCAAGTTAGTTTGCTCTGCAACACCTCCGATAACAGTTAAGACCTCATTGATCCGAGATGCTCCATCACTCATTTGGGCCACTCGCTCAGCCATCACCTCAAATTGATCCACAAAAGCTTCAACACAAACCACCGCTTCATTGACCACCTTTTGCGATTGCTTCATTTCGCAGATGACAGTTTGGGTCAACTCCGATGCAGAAACCGTGCTTTGCGCAACCGATTCAGAAGAAGCCGTCATTTCCGTCATGGCCGTCACCACTTGCTCCGTTTCTAACGCATGGCTATTTAGCTTATTCAAGTTTGAGTCAGCTTGATCGTGTACAAGGTTAAGAGAATGCGTAATTTGATCTGATGACTCCGTAATTTCTTTTATCATCAATTGCAGATTAGAAATAAACTCATTGATAGCCTTCGCTATTTGACCTAAGTCATCATCATTTTTTATAGGCAATCTCTGAGTGAGGTCGCAATCCCCAGACGACAGGCTAATCACTAGTCTTTTAAGCTCGACAATAGGACGGAACAAATACCCTAGAGTTACAATTAAAATCATGGCTGCAATAACGACAGAAACCCCTCCACCAATCAACAGCTGCTGCCAAGCATCTTTCAGTACCTCATCAATGATTTTTCCATTGGTTTCCAGTGTAAGGTGCCACTTTTTTTCACCAAGAACCTTAAAACTCTGAGAAAAGAAAAGGGATTCATTGTTATCTTGGGTATATTTAAATACACCCGATAATTGTTCCAGAAAGCGGTCATTAATAGCATCCGCAACGAACCTATTTTGCAGTGACTGCCCTAGAATGTCAGACGAAGACGTTGAAAATAAAACCTGCTGCTGTTGGTTATAGATGGTTTCTTCGGCCGTCTCTATATTGGCTTTTTGGAGGAAAGCATTAAAACGCTCTAAGTGTATATTCAGCGTCAATACACCATATTTGACCGGTGCAGCAATACTGACCGTTGGCTTGCCCGTTTTTGGATCTTGATAGAACCCCGTCACGCTGGTTTGTTGTTGCTCCATCACGAGAGTAAACCATTGTGTCTTACGCGGATCACTCTCGGTCACGTCTAACATGCCATTTTTTGCAGAAAACCCAGTGCCATCAACAAACGCGATAACCACATCGTCCACGCTGTCTGTTTCTGCCATTAAGCCTAACGCAGTCACCATATCTTTTGGGTTGCGCCTTGTTTGGAAGTACTCTGCCGAACGTTCCAAATTACGAACATTGGACGCAAGCCATTGCTCTATCTTGTAAGACTCTAAGCTCAAGCCCAGCTCTATTTTCTCAATCAGGTTTTTCTCTAAATCTTGCTGGTATTTACTAAACAAAACCATATTGCTAACCGCAATACCTGCCACCATTAACATGATGGACCCAATGATTATTTTTTGCTTAAACCCGATATTGTTCATCCATGTAGAAAGCACGCTCTCACTCCCCTATTTCTCTCCACTGCCGATAATGAACAAAAAAACAAGCCCACTAACACTTTGATTCCTTGGGGAAAATGTTCTCTTTTTTTCACTTTAATTCTCCTTGAATATAATAGAGAACAACAAGCACCTACTACTGAGGTTTACTATCAATAGACAATAACCTCATGGCTTTTGGACCTCTGAGGGTAAACCACCAAAGTGTTTGCTGTTCAATTGGTTCTTAATCAAACTGAGCCCGATAAATAACTATTAGGCCCCGCTATTTACACGTAAGTCACCTATAGGGGGAGCGGCTTATGCGTGCCAATTAATCAAATAACAACTTTGTAGCGCTTGTCCTTTTGCGTTTTCACCTCCAATGATGATTAACCCATGTTCGCTGGATATCGAGATACCATAAGCTTGACTGACAGGTAGTTCGCCTACCCGTCGCCATTGTCGCTCCTGAAAACACCAAATATCGTCAGCATAATGTTTGCTTAACCCTTGATGGGTATACCACTGCTTTTCTCTTGCGTTTTTCTGGCTACCAACAAAAAATGCCCCTCCAGCAACCAAATACTGGCCTTTCACCAGCCCGGCATACGCACCAGCTAAACCTTCATGCTCTTGGGGGGAGGCTTGAATGCTCGGTAACGTGTTGCTCTTCACTTCTTCTATCGAAGAAAAAGTAAATTGTTTTACTTGGGTACTACGCAGACCTGGCTTGATTTCTCCGTCGATCAATACCACCTGATTATCATGTTGTATTAAACAAGCTCCGCAGTTAGCTGGGAATGGATTTTCCACTAAGATTCGCCATTGCAGCGTTTCGCAATCAAACAACCAAATGTCCTGATTCCAACCGTATTTCTCGGGTGGCATTGACATAAACTCAACCAAAGCGGCTTGATGTTTTTCGGTTTCAAGCACGGAGTCTATCTGGCAAAGTCTTGCTAGAAAGTCATCGAACAAAGGTTTGTTATATCCACCCCAGAAAGCAATTTTCCCCGGCGCAATTTCACACCCACTAGCGCCTAATAAACCAACTGGAACTTCCGATGCCATCATTTGCCATTTATCATTTTCAATATCGAAACGATGTACATCGGTAAGCACTTGGATACTCTCACAGCCATCTGGTAACCCGGCGCCAGAGAACACCCAAATGTCACTGCCACTTGCGACCATAACCGCATCATTTCTAACCACACCCGTAAACGCTGCCATCGATTGCCAACCACGTTCAGTGGCATTCAAATCTAGGCAATAAAACTGCGTTCCTGCACTGCCTAATCCTGCGAAGATTCGGTCGGCAATTCGAGCACCGACAGCGTTTTTAATTTCAACGGGAAAGTCAGGATACGTAACGATAGAAAGTGACATGTTTATCTCCGTGATTAATGAGTGACTTGAACAGCTTTGCCGTCCCAAGAAAGCAAATACACTTCTTTACGTGCCACACGCTTGCCATCTTCTCCGCCAATAACCAAGACGCCTTCATCAGTGGTAAAAGAGGCGCCATAAGCGAGACCGTATGGTAAATCCGTAGATTGCGCCCATAGCCCGTTTTTCAACACATACGTTTCAGGATTAAACGCTTTACCAAAACCGTTATGCGCAAACATTTTTCCTTGCTCGAATGCCCCTTTCGCACCATGGAAGTTAGCGCCACCCGCCACAATCACAACACCGTTACTTTCTCCTACAAACGCGCCAGCAACGCCTTCTTGGGTCTGTTGGCTCGATGGCTTAGGCAAATCATGCAAGCTCATCCACGGCTGATCAGCACCGAAAGCAAACTGCTTAACTTCAGAGGTTCTTAATCCAGGTTTTATTTCTCCACTCACCAACGTCGCTTTAGCCCCTTGTTGAACCAAAGCTGAACCACAGTTAGGCAGGTAAGGAGAAGATCCTAATTCGTTCCACACGCCTGTTTCAGGCGTATAACTAAGAACGTTTGAGTTCCATTTGTAATCAACTGGCTTCATTCCCATATAGTCATCGACGATTTTTTGCCATTTTTCTGGCTGATCTTTTTTACTGGTCGCGTTGATATCTGCCAAGTAATTGTCAAAGTAACCTTTGTTGTAGCCGCCAAAAAAGAGAACTTGTTTATTATCTGGCGAATAAGAAGCTGCCCCAAGTAAACCAACTGGCGTTTCTGTATTAACAAGAGCCCAAGAGTTGGCCTTTGCGTCATAGCGATAAACCGTATCGAAAAGAATGGGGGCATCATCACTTGAATGATTTTTACCTGACCCACCAAAAACATAGATTGCCTCACCAACGACGCTCGCCGTTGCGCCACTTCGCGCAGGGCCTGAGAAATCTGCTTGCTGTTTCCACCCTTTTTTTACGTCGGCTAAATCCAACATGTAGAAGTCTTGGCCAGCAGAGCCTAAGCCAACATAAACCTTGCTACCTACCTGAGCGCCAATTCCACTTTTTATACCCACAGGTAAATCAGGCCACTGCTCTTTTGCAAAAGACGCCGTACTAAGGAATACAGAAGCCGCCAGAAGTGGCATAACCAAGCTATTGAGGTATCGTTTATTCATTATCTTAATTTCCTTATTGAAATGACCATCATCTGCCATTCAGTTAATGAGAATACGTATGAATCTCTTGTTTGTAATTCATATGCATTATTGATCGAAGGAAATTATTTTTATAAGATCAACTTAACAAAAAAATAATTTTTATATTTAAATAAAATAAAAGCCTGCAATTGCAGGCTTTAGAGTATAGAGAGCTTTTATTTTGTTAGGAGGTCATTAGAGGCATAACAACTTCTGCAGTCTCTAAAACGGAGTCTGAATATTCTGGATACATATCTAACAAACTGTTCACTAACACATCGACTAGCAGAAGAGCACCCACTTTTGATGAGAAAGCACCACCAGTCAACGGGCCTTCAGGCCTTGCTGCAACAAGCATTTCTGTAGAAATTGCCGACAAAGGGCTATGACTAATATTGGTTAAAGAGACAACAGGCACTTTACGTTTATACGCTTGTGAAGCCGCATGGACCACCTCTTTAGTCGAACCTGAGCTAGACACCGATATCCATAAATCTCCCTCAGTACAACGAACTGCGTTCATTGCAGCAAGATGAGTATCCTCATACATAGTGACTTTTTTACCAATTCTCAACAAGCGAAAGGAAAGATATCTCCCTACAATACTCGATGCACCCACCCCAACACAGCTTATAAAACTGGATTTATGGACTAATTTACAAATCCTCTCCAACGATTTCCTGTCAATGAGCTTGGCGGTATCATTCAAACTTGCTACGGCATTTTGAGCGGAAACATCGCAAATATCACCTTCAATTTCTGGCGCATTTTGGCTAGCCGTTTGGCTTAAATCAATAGCCAAACCCATACGAAAATCGGAATATCCTTTGTATCCCATGTCACGACATAGGCGGACCACCGTCGCTTCACTGGTTTGCGTATTTTTAGCAAGTTCTGTGATTGTTTGAAATTGCACGTCATGAGCATTTTCAATTATGTAGTTCGCCACAATGGTGAGTTTCTTACTCAAGGGTTCTATATTAGAACGCATTCTGACTAAAAGATTTTTAGGCGTATTCACATTGGCCCCTATAGATATGTAACGCTTGAATCAAAATAACAGACTCAATAAAACAATGACATAGAATCCCATCTTAAAGCGTAATATAAGGGGATAAATCCCCCTTATATTGTTACAAAAAGTCAGCGTCTCGCATTTTTGCTACAACGTCAGCTTTTTGCCCTGCTGTTAATGGACGAATAGGTGAACGAGGATGTCCAGCGTTAATACCATGCAACTCCATCGCCGCTTTACCTGCTGCAACACCACCGTATTCAACCAACACCCGAATAATGGCAATAACTTTATCCATCAATACAGCCACTCGAGCTTGATCACCCTTGTTAAATGCTTCAATAATCTTCAAATACAATGGTGCGGCATAGTTGTAGGTGCTGCCTACTGCGCTTAGAGCCCCTACAGCTAAGCCAGCAGGCAAAAACTCATCGACCCCAAACGGGATGTCAAATTTCCCATCAGCAACACGCACACAGCGTTGGTATTCATAGAGATCAACGTTATTAAACTTAGCACCCGTTAGATTAGGAATACGATCATTGCCGTGAATGAGAAATTGCTCCAAGTCGACGTTTACGCCAGACATACCTGAGTGGTAATAATAGAACCCTTTTGACGGTGCTGCCGCTGCCACTTGAGCACAATAGTCCACCAAGTCTTCTACATTACCCGGCTTAAAGAAACATGGGCCAATTGCAGAGGTCGCTAAAATATCCAACTCTTCAGCGTGACGAGTAAGATCTAACGTATCGACGATGCTTAACGCACCCGTGTGTATAATAAGATCAAGCTTTCCATCCGCTGCTTTTACCCATCGCTCTGAAATGGCTTTACGCTCTTCAACCGAACAGTGTATCCCTTCCCCTGTTGTTCCACAGACATAAGCACCGGTGACGCCTTGTTCAACGAGCAACTCGGCAATTTGGTCAATGGCACCAAAATTCACCTTGTTGGCGGCATCAAATGGTGTATGGGGTGCAGCGATTAGTCCTGATAACTTTTTCATGTTCCTACCTTAAATTTTTTCTAATGGCGGAATAAACCATTGCTCATTCCACTTACTGATTTTTATAACTCTGTCTCATAACTATTTTCCGTAATCAAGCATCAATTCTGGAAGGAAAAGTGTGAATTGTGGGAAAACAGCAATAAGAGTCAATACGATAAATAATGGCACCAGAAGAGGAATCACCCCTTTGGTTAAGGTATGGAATGGTATGTCTCCAACCTTAGAAACCACATACAATGCCATGCCCATAGGTGGCGTTAAAATACCAATCATTAGGTTCAAAATAGCCATCACACCAAAGTGAACCGGATCAATACCTACCGCAGCAGCGACAGGGACAAGGAACGGTACTAACAGAAGAAGCAGAGCTAAAGACTCAATGAATGTGCCCAAAAACAATAGAAGTAAGTTAATCAGCAGCAGCAGAACAAGTGGGTTTTCACTGATGGTTAAGAAATAGTCTGCCATCATCTGTGGTAGCTGCTCACGAGCCACAATCCAACCAAATACCGTCACACCCATTACCATCAATGCAACAACGGCGGTAGTATTAACGGTTTCTTTTAAAATATCGATAAAGCTTGTAAGCGTAACTTGGCGGTAAACCACAACACCTAAGAATAAGGCATATAACGAAGAAACAACGGCCGCTTCTGTTGGCGTGAATTTTCCAGAGAAGATGCCGCCAATAATAATAACTGGCGTCAACAACGACAAGAAAGCTTCTTTTAATGATTTAAATCGCTCACCACGTGAAGCTTTACGCAGTGTGATATAACCACGCTTTTTACAGATGAAGTAGCTCATTATCATCAACGAAGCAGCACACATTAAACCAGGAATAGCGCCCGCCAAAAATAGCGCGCCAATCGAAGTGTTTGATACCACACCATAAATAACAAGTGGTACGGAAGGCGGAACCAATGGACCAATAATACACGAAGCAGCCGTGAGACCACCTGCAAAATCATCATCGTATTTAGCATCCCTCATCGATTTAATTTCAAGTTGCCCTAGCCCACCCGCATCCGCCAAAGCCGAACCTGACATACCCGAGAAAAGTAAACTTGCCATAATATTCACATGACCCAAGCTGCCTGTAATGTGCCCCACCATGGATTTAGCAAAGTTGAAGATACGCTCTGTAATGCCAGCGCTATTCATTAAGTGACCAGTCAATACGAAAAATGGCACAGATAGCAACGTGAAATTGTTAATGCCACCCAGCATTTGCTGAGCCGCGAAGTTAATTCCCGTGCTTTGGGTCAATACCAAGAACACCAGTGCAACGAAAATAAGTGAAAAGCCGACGGGCATCCCTACAAACAGGAGTGCTAACCAACCAAAAATTGAACCTGCCATAACGACTCCTACCTAGTGACTGTGTGAGATGGTTGATTAGAGGCTGATACGGTGGTTTGGCGAAACTCGCACAACAACTGGACCATTTTTTCCAATTGACGTGCCACCATAAACAACCCAGCAAGAGGTAAACTGTAGTTCATCCACTTACTCGAAATTTCTAACGTAATCAGTTCAAAAAAAGCGGTGCGTTGAACGTGCTGATAGCCTAGATAGATAATGGCAAAAATCGACACAAGCACTGCTAACTCAAGGGCAAATGCCAAAGAGAACCGTATTTTGTTTGACAACTTATCCGAGAAAAAAGTAATTTTGACGTGCGAGCCCGTTTTGATCGCGAGTGCGCAGCCAATTAACGACATATACATAAAAAGAACTCGCGCGAGCTCTTCACTCCACAGCGAAGGATCATTCAGTAACCAACGGGTTCCGATCTGCCAAGTCAGTACAAGAAGCAGAATCGCCATTAAAGGTACGGTGATGATTTCTTCAATATTATTAATAATCTTACGTAACATTTTTTAGCTCCAAGGCTGGCCTATTATGGCCAGCCAAGCTTATTTACTATCAAAGGCGGAGGCTTACATACTCGCCAGTTTCTTCACAATTGGTTGACCAATTTTCTCTTCAAACTCAGAGTACAATGGCTCCATTGCTTGACGGAACGGGGCGAGATCCGGATACGTAACGTTCACACCTTGCGATTCAAAAAAAGCAACCAACTCTGCTTCTTGCTGTTTCACCGAGTTAGTATGAGCCGCCCCCGCTTTTACTACAGCCGCGCTTACTATCTTGCGATCGGCCTCTGACAATTTTTGCCAAGTTGTTTCAGAAACAATCACCATTTGATCGTTAACGATATGATTTGTAATCGCTAAGTTCTTTTGTACTTCATAGAATTTCATCGTTTTGATAGTAGGCAATGGATTTTCCTGACCATCAACCGCATTCGTCTGCAGAGCTAGGTATACCTCAGAGAACGCCATTGGTGTCGGTGATGCGCCCGACAATTTTGCATAATTCAGATTTGGTTTTGCATTTGGTACGCGAAGTTTCAAACCTTTAAAATCGGAAATGGATTCAAGAGGACGGTTAGACGTTGTTTCACGAGTTCCGTTGTACCAAGTGTCTAGCGCTCGCCAGTTAAACTTGGTTAGCATTTCATCACGAACACCTTGGCCAAAATCAGATTCAAACATACGACGTAGATGCTCATAATCCTTCGCAACATATGGCAAAGTCACCGCTTCTGCACGAGGGATCCAAAGCCCCATACGACCAAATTCCGCATAAGTGATATCCAAATCACCGAGGCTTAACTGCTGCAACATTGCTCGGTCATCTCCTAGCTGCGCACTAGGGTACAGCGACAGAGTAATATCCCCGTTACTCATTTCTTCAATGGTATCAGCTAACAGTTTTGCAGAAGCGTATTCGACTGAACCCACAGATGCTTGCATTCCCATTTTAAGTGTCGTAGCGGCTTGTGCAGAAACAGCAAGTCCGAGAGTCAGCATAGCAATAGTGATTTTGTTCATGGCTTTCATAGTATTTCCTTATCGTTATTTTTGGTCTGATTTCACCACTTTCAAAAAAAATAATTATTTTATTTGAAAAAAATCTTCGTTATGGATTATCATTGCGGTGAAGATTATTTTCAAATTTATATTTAACAAAATGTGATCACGGACAGATATTCAATCCAAATGAAACCAACACCAACCATTCTCCAGCCTGATGGTTTCATTCTAACCGTGACAGTATTTATACAAATGAGGCTCGTCGTGAAAAATAAAGCACTTAGCATCAATGATTTAAAAGGTATGTTGCGCGGACAAACGATCGTCTCCATCCAACCTGTTGAAAACAGTCCACTTGCCAAAACTGAAATTATTGTGGCAATGGCGCAAGCTGCTGAACAAGCCGGAGCAAAAGCACTTCGCATTGAAAGTGTCTACAATGTGAAGGCCGTTTCGGAAAAGGTCAGCATTCCCATTATCGGTATTGTGAAGCGTGATTTGGAGAATAGCCCGGTAAGAATTACGCCATACTGCACCGATGTCACAGCATTGGCAAAGGCAGGGGCAACTATTATTGCGTTTGATGCCACAGACAGAATTAGACCAGAAAGCCGTGAAATCATCGCAAACGCAATTAAAGAGACTGGCTGCTTCGCCATGGCTGACAGTTCATGTTTTGCAGACGGGATTTGGGCTCATGCACATGGTGTAGAGATCATTGGATCGACCTTGTCGGGCTATGTTGGAGAATTTGAACCACTAGAGCCAGATTTTGAACTGGTTAAGCAGTTTTCTAAAGCCGGTTTCTTTACAATGGCCGAAGGCAGATACAACACTCCTGAACTGGCAGCCAAGGCTATAGAATGTGGAGCAACCGCAGTCACAGTGGGCTCGGCCTTAACACGACTCGAGGTCGTAACAGATTGGTTTAATCAAGCAACGCAAGCAGTAGAGACTCTATCATGAACATCCTTGCCATTGACATTGGCGGTACAAAAGTCGCATTAGGGTATGTCTCAAACGGCAAGCTCGTTGATCGAAAGCAAATTCCGACCATTGATGTCACCTCTGCGCATCAATTCGCAAATTATATTTTGAAGCATTGTCAATCCTGGTTAGCGGACGCAGATAGTATTGGTATCTCTACCACTGGGTTGGTGACTGAATACGGCATCAGTGCGATTAATCCAGATACATTATCGTTCCCTACCCCGTTTCCGCTCCATACTGAAATTGAAACACTTACTAGCAAGCCAGTTGCTATGTTGAACGATGCTCAAGCAGCCGCATGGTATGAGTACTTACATTTAACCGAACAAGAAAATAATATGGCTTATATCACCGTATCGACTGGAGTCGGAGGAGGTTTAGTTATTGATGGTAAGCTTCATCGCGGAAAGACCAATTTCGCTGGCCACATCGGGCATTTGGTGATTGATCCGAATGGCCCTATCTGTGGCTGCGGTCAGCAAGGTTGCGTCGAAGCGGTAGCCTCTGGAACCGCTATCAACAAACACGCTCAACAAACCCTTACCAAGGCCATGTCCAATATAGCGCTTTTTGAAGAGTCACATCGAAACCCAAAAGCCGAACAAATTATTCAACAAAGCGCCCAAGCGATAGCGACATTGTGCTGTAACTTAAAAGCGAGCCTTGATTTAGATGTCATAGTGATTGGTGGTGGTATTGGTCTAGCTCAGGGCTATTTAGAAAGAGTGATTCAGCACATCGAAAAGCGACCACCTTCATTTCAAATAAAATTAGTACCCGCTAAAGGTAATCACGATGCCTGCCTTCTTGGAGCGGCTTATCTCTTCGAGCACTGATGCCCAGTCGAGCTCTAAATATAACGGCCCATTAATTAACACGGCTCTTAGTTAAAGAGAAAAAGGATTAATCATGACACTCAAAGCAATCTCAGCTCTGCGCATTTTTGATGGTGAGAAAATGCACTACGAATCAGCATTACTTTGGAAAGGAAATTACATCGTAGCCATCATCCCCGTAAATAGCATTCCTGAGAAAGCAGAAGTAATACGCTACCCTTCAGCGACAATCACTCCAGGCTTTATAGACCTACAAGTCAATGGTGGAGGAGGAGTCATGTTCAATCAACAAACCGATGTAAAAGGAATTAAAACAATTTGCAGTGCACATCGTAAACATGGTACCGCATACCTATTACCAACCTTAATTAGCGACAGCCAAGATAAAATTAGACAGGCTTTGCTCGCAGCTAATGCAGCCTTGGAAAGCAATACTAAGGGCATATTAGGCGTTCACTTAGAAGGCCCTTGGCTTAGCCCAGAAAAAAATGGCGCTCATGACACCCGCCACTTTTACGACCCATCCGTAGAATCTCTCCAAACGCTTCCTTGGCTTTCCAAAGGAAGAACACTGGTCACTTTGGCGCCAGAAGCAGTAAACAATGAAGCTGTTCAGTGGCTATCCCGTCAGGGTGTGTTGGTGTCTTGCGGTCACAGTAATGCAAATGCACAACAACTAAGTGGTGACACGCTATCGCATGTTGATGGTTTCACTCATTTATATAATGCTATGTCCCCTTTGACTGGCAGAGAGCCGGGCGTAGTTGGTGCCGCGCTAATGACCGATCACGCTTGGTGCTCAGTTATCACTGACGGCATTCATGTCGCACCAGAGAACGTCAAACTAGCGCATCGAGTAAAACCCAAAGGTAAGCTACTGATTGTTTCAGATGCAATGGCATCAGTAGGCAGTGAAGACAACAGTTTCATGCTTAATAATGAGACCATCAGAGTCATAGACAACAAGTTAACGAACTCAAATGGCAGCTTAGCAGGCGCTCACATAGGAATGGACCAATCTGTTGCTAACGTTATTAAGTGGGGGTTAGACGAACAAGAAGCCTTCAAAATGGCATCAACTTACCCGGCACATGCACTGCGTAGTGCTAGCTCTCTGGGATACCTGAAAACAGGATTTATTGCAGCTGCAACCATCCTAGATAGTCACTATCAAGCTCAAGCAGTTCTGGTTGATGGCAAACTTTTCACTGAATATCACTGATTTTTGGTCTATTGAAGTCGTATGTTGTTCATCAGATCACGCAAAGCTTTCATTGATATTGGATTTAAACAACCCAAGCTTTACTCCTTGGAAGCGCGACAAAATATTGGGTTTTTCCAATCTAAACAATTCAAAGATAAGGAATTATCGCTAAAGCACTTCCGGACATAATTTAGTGCATTTTTTGCAACAACGGCTACTTCAAACTATGAGTTCTACTGTTGAATGTTATGAATGGTTGAATGAAACTAAATGCGTTGGCCCAGTTGTTCAATTGAACTTGCAGATGTTGTGCACGTGAGAGGACTTTTGGATTGGTCGAACATAGTGCGTGCCACTTTTGTTGTAAACTTAAAGCAAAAAAATAGACCATGAAGACTTAAGCTGAAAATATGAAGAAAGCCTGTAAATTTTAATCTCCCTCGAAATTCTAAGTAGGAAAATTACCACGTAAATATCAGCGGACGAGTCTTATAGATCGAACAAGGCTACGCTCTGTAACATGCTTCTGGACAAAAATGAGTTACCAATAACGTTCAATTTGCATCTTCTCAACAAACTGAATGAAATTATCTTTTGCAAAGCTCTCTAACTGCTCATTCCAAATTAAGCCGACATCCCATGAGCTATTTACCCCTGACAATTCCCAAAAAGCGACATGCTCATTCGCAATATGTTTTACACTTGCAGGAACAATAGTGAAGCCCAAATTTGCTGATACTAGTGCCAACAATGTTTGAATATCATCGGCCTCCTGAACCACATTCAGTTTTTTCTCATGCTCCTCTAATAGCAAGTTTATTTGTTGGCTTAGCCCCTTCCCTCGCTCAGGGTTAAGCTGTAAATAATCGATTGAATCTAACGAAAACCACAGTTTTTTTTTGTCTATGATTTGACTTCTATGCGTCGCAAGCACTAGGTGATCTGTACAGAGCTTTACGCCCTTCAGCGGAGCTACAGTTGGTAGTCGACTAAAACTGAGATGAAGATCCCCTAGAAGTAGAAATTCTGACTGCTTTTGAGATGGTATATCGTTAAGCGTAATATGGATCTCTGGGTAGTGTTTTTTAAACTTAGCTATGTAATCTGGAGCAAGGTGGTAGGAAGATATACCAAAACCTATATTCAGATTTCCTGCAATTCCCTTGGCGACTCGTTGAGTTAGAGATTTATAAGATTCAAAACTCGATACAATTCGTTGCGCTTCAGGTAAAAGAGCTACGCCTGCCGCAGTTAGACTGGCCCCTTGTCTTCCTCTCTCAAATAAAACCACTCCACAAAAAGCTTCAAGGCGCTGAATCTTCTTAGTTAAAGCTGACTGAGTGATGTGTAAGTGCTCTGAAGCTACTCGATAGTTACCATCTACCGCTAACTGGCAGAATGTGCGTAAATCGACAAAATCCATTCCATGCGCTCATTAATTATAGGAATTTTATTCATTATACGGAATCAAAAGAGTTTTTTAAAATGGTTGATATTCACCAAGTAAAAGGAATAATTATGAAAGATATCCGTGTTGCGACTGTCCAATTTAACCACCATGCGAACGACAAAAACTACAACTTATCGGTCATTCAAAGTTACGTAGAAAAGGCGGCTAAACAAGGGGTAAAAATCATCGCCTTCCCTGAAATGTGTGTGACTGGTTATTGGCATGTTTCGAAACTTAAAAAATCAGAGATCAATGATTTGTCCGAGTTCATTCCACAAGGGGAAACGTCTCAACGCTTGCTAAAAATGTCTGAACAATACCAACTCAGCATCGGCGCAGGTTTAATTGAAAAGGACGAGGACGGAAATCTCTATAATTCTTACGTAATGGCAATGCCTGATGGCCAGATAGCCAAACACAGAAAGCTGCATACGTTTGTCAGTGGACACATGAGAAGTGGTAATGAATACACTGTATTTGATACACCACATGGATGCCGTGTAGGAATCCTGATTTGCTGGGATAATAATTTAGTCGAGAATGTTCGAATAACAGCATTACAAGGAGCAGATATATTAGTCGCGCCTCATCAAACAGGCGGAACGAACTCTCGAAGCCCTAATGCGATGGGGTTGATTGATCCCCAGCTTTGGCATAATCGTCACCAAGATCCAGATTCGATTCGTTCTGAAATGCAAGGCTCTAAAGGAAGAAAGTGGTTAATGCGTTGGCTACCCGCGCGTGCCCATGACAATGGCATGTTCCTAATCTTTAGTAACGGTGTTGGGGTTGATATGGATGAAGTTAGAACGGGGAATGCGATGGTGCTCAATCCCTATGGTGAAATTATCGCTGAAACTGACTGCATCGATAATGCTATGGTTATTGCCGATCTCAATGCGAAAGATCTAAACATGTGTACAGGCAAGCGCTGGATCAGAGGTCGTAGACCTAATCTCTATGCTCCCTTAACGATGGAAGGGAATGAATTGACGCCTTATCAAGCAAGGTTCTCGACGCAAAAATAGATGGCGTAACTTATTGAACATTCGCCAACGAATAATGCGTTGGCGATTACATTATTTCATAAATAGCCACTAACAAACTTTGGGGCACTTCTGGGTTAGTAGCTTTGCTAATCTAAGCATCGACATTTCGCAACTGACAGCATTCATTTGGGCGCATAGAAGACAATAGACAAATAGGTGAACCCAATACTGGTCATTCAGTTTCTGCCTACTACGGGGCTTAGAACCTAACTTACCGAGGGTAAATACTCATGTGAAAAGATTTCTTTCAAGTCAGTAAGTTAAAAAGGCTTCTTTCGATCTTTTTCATCTCGAGTGTCGTTATTTTTAATTGAAGTCGATAACTCTGCGAATGGGTTTTTAGAGAGTTCCAAGTGCCTACACGCCCAGCTATATATACTGGAGCACCTTTGTATGTATCTAGCGGCTGTAACATCGATAATTGTAAGTAATCCAAACTCTTTATTTCTTTCAATGGTTTCAAGTACCGACATTGGTATGTATTGGGTCAGATTGATTTTCAGGTTCAGCAATCTTTTGCCTAAGTTTAAGTTCTAGCTTAAGAGCAAGTAAAACAGCATGCTGTAATCTCTGGTGTGCAAGGATCTTTTGGGTTCGGTTCGATTGTAGAATTGGGCTTGAAATGCGTTTGGGATTTGATAACAAAAGTACCAAATACCTGAAGAAGAACGTTGAGTAAGATAGCGCATGTTTAGTACCACTATTTAGTACCAATTGGCTTTCTGAGCTATATTTGTAGGGTAATCATTTGATAAGTAAGGATAAAGCAGTAGAAGGGTGGAAGCCCCAGCCACATCCCGGCACACACGTCGCCTGCTGCGGCTGCTTCCTTCCGGATCTGACCGAGTTCACAAGTTAGTGTTGCGGGAGGACCAGGGCCTCCATAGATTCTGTATCTTAGTGTTAACTAAGAGCGTGGGGGATTATCAGCCATCAATCGTTCTATTGCAAGTCGTATGTCTCTAATTTTACTCACACAGCAACCAAGTGTTTAGTGTTTGACCAATTTGTCTAAATGCGCTGCACATTCGACGAGTAATCTTGATTTGCCGCTTCTTTATGACGCTGTTCACCATGTTTGTCTTTGTACATCGCTTTATCGGCTTGATCCATAACGCTTTCTAACGACATAAAACGGGTTCTAGGAGAAGACACACCAATCGCTATATCGATATCCAATCGAATGCCTTGTTTAAGGTGATGGTAGTCAACCTCACTTAGTATGCTGACGATCGTGTGTAAGTGCTTAGCTTTGATGGAGCCCACCAAAATAAATTCATCTCCACCGATTCGATAGCAACCCCCTCGCCAAACTTTACGAATTTTATATGACACTTGCAGTAATACGTCATCCCCGACTTCGTGACCATAGGTGTCATTGATCTCTTTAAATTTGTTTATGTCGAGGTAAATCAGCGTTAAGTTCGCACCAATACCAGCTCGATATTTCCTGTGCAATGCGCGTCGATTCTTTAAACGAGTGAGATTGTCGGTATTAGATTGAACATGTAGGTACATACTCACAATCAACATAAAGGCGATCACTAGAGTGAACAGCCATTGCGTTCTCCGCGCGAAGCGCTTTTCCGCCACCAATGTCGAGCGCCAATCTGGCTGCAAATCGTATCTCGCCAGTATTTTTTTTACATCTATAATTTTTAGCGCTTGATCAAAGAGTGGTGCTAGCTGAGCACCAAATTCATTTTTCGGAAAAGCAAAGCCAATATCAACGGTGTAAAAGTCGCCGATCAATGCATCTTTCACCAGTGGTAGTAAGTGCTCGCTTTTTTTCAACTCTCGGTTAAAGTTGCTGACGCTGATGGTAATATAGTCGACCTCACCGTTGAGCAACCCTTGTATTTTATCTTCTGTACTCTCATAAAAGACAAACTCTTTATTCGGTAATAATTGGCTAAACAATTCATGAACAAAGCCATCCTTTATTACCCCAATTCTCTCGATAACCAGTTCAGCTACATTTCGATATACATTGTCTTTGTAACCTTCCCGCTTAATCAAAATAGCTTTTGACTGATAGTGCGTATCGGTGAAATACATGAGTGGTTTTCTTTGCTCAGATATAGCGACTGGGGCGAGTAAATCGATCTTCTTATCTCTGAGATCGTTGTACATACTTTCCCACGTTTCATTTTCCGTACTGACGATTTCACATTTCACCATCAGCAATTCACAACTGCTTTTCATTAAATCGGCACTCACGCCGTGTACACTCCCATCGCTTGTATAAAAAGCGTAAGGGTTTAGGTTCTCAAGCTTCACTTTCAGTGTGCGAGAAAGGTTAACATTACTATCGATAACCGATTGTCGAAGAGCTTGCGTACGTATATCTAACTGATAGCGTTCTATCGATTCTCTTAGCTGCTTTTGAATGGGAGCAGAATGAACAAAGTCGACAATCTTAGGTAACAATTCATGGTGTCTACCTTTCGGGGTGATAATAGAGACAGGTTGAATCGACAAATGGTCATTGAGTAATTGTGCATTTAACCCCTTAAGTAACAGAGGCTTGAGTTGATTAATCGCATCAATAACACCGTCAACGTCACCCGAATGAAGCAATTGAAAAGCCTGATCGTGCCCGTTATATAAAACCAGCTCGATTGAGGGATAATTAATGGAAATCAGATCGGAGTAAATTGTGCCTTCAGGTACGCCGAGTGTTGATATTTCAGACAGTTCTAGATACTCGTAACTATATAGGTAGGTATATTCAATGTTGGTTGGTTGAGAAAAATCGAAACGTTGCGAACGAGACTCGGTGTAAGTCACATTCGCTGCAAAATCACTTTCACCGCTCTCAACAGAGTTAAGAATGGCATCGAAATTGGGCTGATCGATGTAGTCAATTTTTAATCCAAATTTATCACCAATGTTGTCAAACAACACTCGTGTGACAATATCATCCGCCTCTGTAGAAACGGTTAATCGGTCTGACTTTTTTACACCGACGAGAGGGCTTGCATGAACAGCAAAAGAGATAAGGTGAATCAGTATAAAAACCATGACGCCACTTCGGTATTGCCTATTCATTTTTCCGCCGTAATTTTTATGCATGTAAAAAACATAGTTATGTATTACATATATGCAACATCGTCAACCGTGAAGGTAAAACTTTAGTTTAATAATCGGATCTAAGACACGATTACAACTGTTGCGACTCTTCCATGCTACGCAACATATAATCGGTAACCCAGGCGGTTCCTAACAAGCAAATCCAAACCACAAACACGGGCTTGGGCACATCAACATTCGGTGTCACCACCAAAGCAGCAAAGCCTACTGCGGGCAATGACCAGCAAAGCAGTTTGTTCCACTTAAACCCTTTGAATCGGTCAAGGCTTTCAAACGAAGCAATGATTCCAATAATACTCAATGAAATCAGAATCGCGTAAGACAACCCCGCAAGCCATAACGGCAAAATAAACAACAGCACCCACCAACTGTGCTTATCGGATCGTTTCCAATGATTAGCAGACCACCAGATAACAATAATAGAAAGCAACTGAACGAAGGTTAACAAAGCACTTCCGCCTAACTTACCCGAAGATTGGGTGAGCATGATGCCAACCTGAAGGGAAATCACAATCAGAGACGTTGTTAAAATAACAGCCAAACTGCTTCGTTTTGAAAAGATCACCATGAGCAGGGGAAACAACATCCATACGCTCACTGAAAGAGAGAATGGCTGACTTGCTAGAGTGAGAGCGTAACTGGTCATCGCAGCTAATAGAGCCAGGCCAGCGACACCTCCTTGTGGGAGTATCCATAAAGCGGGAATGACAAAAGCTATAATAGGAACTTCGCCACCACTTAAGCTCAAAGCGCGTGCACATATCGCCGCTAAGAGTGTTGTAATTAAGAACTGAAATGTTGAGAATATCATGAGCTCTCCTTGTACCTATCCGTGGTACTTCAACTCTAGGACCCACCCAGTATGGATCAGTTTTCAGTTCAAATCTTTGCAGTAATTCACCAAATTCCACATGGGAAAGTAACAAGCTATGGTGTTGTCGCAAAATTAGCTGGCTACCCTGGTTATGCAAGGCAAGTAGGCAAAGTTCTCTCTAACTTGCCAAAAGATACGCGCTTACCCTGGTTTCGTGTCGTCAATAGTCAAGGAAAGATTTCATTAACCGGTGATGCGTTACAAAGACAAAAAGAGAAGTTATTAAGAGAAGGGGTTGAGGTCAGTGAGAGAGGAAAGATTAAAATGAGCGTTTATCAATGGCAACCATAGCGGCAAACATAGCGGCAAACATAGTGACAATCATAATGACAACTGTTGATACCGTCTTCGGAACAAATAAAGCAGCGTCTTTCAGCCAATGCCATTGATAAACTTCGTTAGATGTACAATTTGCACCTACACCTAATCTGCACGAACACTAATGAGTCGAAGATCAACATTCTGTGTTTTGTTCATGTCCGTAATCACTGCATATCGGGTATCGGTAATAAAGCGTAACTTTCCGTCCACTTCGATACGAGCACTAACACTGTAAGTGTGTCTCTGCTGTATTTTATTGCTGTCATAGGCCAAATCAAAATTGAACGGCACTTGTGAACCATTGGTTTCAAAACGGTGCTTAGCAATGACCACCGCTGGTGCATCAGCTAATGAGACATCTTGCAACGTGACCGTCACCAGCGCGTTCTCAGGAAGAGCTATACGCTCACGGTAAGAGACCGTACCCGTGATAGATTCAACATGGCTTGCACCCATCTGTTTCTCTGAAGATTGACAACCCACTAATGCAGCGCCGAACATTATCGACATAATAACCAGTAGTGCCTTTTTCATAAAATCTCTCTTAAAATAGTAAAATCGAAGCAATTGTATGCCCGGTTTGATAACCTGTCACGGTGAAACATAAGATGCTGACAATTTTTTGACTGTGTTAGAATTTCGACCATCTTATGAGTAATGTTTAGTATAAAAATCAGATAAGGTCAAAAATTAATGAGTAACGCCTTGAAAGAACTGTTAAGTCTTCTTCAGTTAGAGAAACTAGAGGAAGGGCTTTTTAGAGGTCAAAGTGAAAACCTCGGTTTGCCTCAAGTATATGGGGGGCAAGTGATTGGACAAGCACTCTCAGCTTCACGATATACGGTTCCTTCAGATAGAACCGTGCACTCATTTCATAGCTATTTTCTTTACCCTGGCGATCCCGAAAAACCCATTATTTACGATGTAGAAAACCTGCGTGATGGCAAAAGCTTTAGCACAAGACGAGTGAAAGCCATCCAGAATGGTCGCCCTATCTTTTACCTTACTGCTTCCTACCATGGCGATGAACCTGGTTTTGAACATCAAAACACCATGCCAGAGGTTCTTGGCCCTGAAAACTATGTGTCTGAAACCGAACTCGCGGCACAAGTAGAGCACCTTTTACCTGAAAAGCTTAAGAAGATTTTCTGTGGCGATAAAGCCATTGAAGTGCGCCCTGTGACTATCGTAAACCCGCTAAACCCGAAAAAAGAAGAGCCAAAGCAATACCTTTGGATGAAAGCAAATGGCGACATGCCCGACAGCCAACTCATCCACCAATATTTGTTGGCTTACGCGTCTGACTGGGGATTTTTGGTCACCGCTCTTCACCCTCATGAAGTGTCGTTAATGACACCCAAGTTCCAAGTGGCAACGATTGATCACTCGATTTGGTTCCACCGCCCATTCAAAATGGATGAATGGCTGCTGTTTGTTATTGATAGCCCAACCGCTTGTAACACTCGAGGTTTGGTTCGTGGGGAAATCTACAATCGTCAAGGTCACTTAGTCGCCAGTGCCGTCCAAGAAGGCGTCATGCGATTTACTCAGTAATCATGGCACGCACTACTTCGCATAAAGCCTTAGCTTCTGGCTTCTTAGCTTCAATCAGCTAGGGCTTTATATTGGTAAAGCTGTGGTGTATTTAAGAGGCTCCATCGCAAAGGTCGACGTCACATCCGAAAGGCCATCGACACTGTTCACCAGACGTTTATAAAACTCATCGAAGCACTTCATGTCCTTCACCAGGACTTTGAGCATGTAATCATACTCACCCGCCATCCGGTAGAACTCCATTACTTCAGGAAACTCAACTGCGGTCTCAACAAAATGGCGATACCATTCGTGAGAGTGATCGCTGGTTTTGATCATAACAAAGGCGGTAAATGACAGCCCTAATCGTTCAGGGTTTAGCAAGGCAACTCGCTTTTCAATCACTCCCGCTTCTTCCAATTTTTTAAGCCGCTTCCAACATGGGGTTGATGTTAAATTGACTGATTCCGCTAAGTCATTCAGCGATATCGTTCCATCGGCTTGTAGAAGCCTTAGTAGTCGCTTATCTATCTCATCAAGTTTCATTTCGACAAAATCCAGTTTTGGAGAAAATAATTCTATTATTATTAAATTACACAGGTAAATAAGCAAAGTTTTTCTCTTCAATTATAGTTAAATTATGAACATACCAAATCGAAGGAATCACCTTATGTGTACTGATCATAACTGGATTAACAATGCGATCCGTAAAATTGAAGCCGACTTTCAGCGCTCTGCAGATACCCACCTCATTAAGCTTGAGTTACCCAGTATCGACGGCATCGATGTTTATCTTAAAGACGAAAGTACACACCCAACGGGATCTTTAAAGCACCGTTTAGCACGTTCTCTGTTTTTGTACGCGATCTGCAATGGTTGGGTAGGCCCAAAAACCACGATCATCGAATCATCTTCCGGCAGCACCGCGGTTTCTGAAGCCTATTTTGCTCGTCTTCTTGGCTTGCCATTTATTGCGGTCATGCCCAAAAGTACTGCGATTAAAAAGATCGAACAGATTGAATTTTACGGTGGGAAAGCACATCTGGTTGACCGTTCTGACGAAATCTATGCCGAATCATACCGCTTGGCAAAAGAGCTAGATGGTCACTATATGGATCAATTCACTTACGCGGAACGTGCTACCGATTGGCGCGGTAATAACAATATTGCTAATTCGATCTTTAGCCAAATGGAACGTGAAGATCACCCCATACCTGACTGGGTTGTGATGAGCCCAGGTACTGGTGGTACGTCAGCAACCATTGGTCGATTTATTCGTTACCAACAACACAATACAAAGCTTTGCGTGGTAGACCCTGAAAACTCGGTATTCCACGACTATTTTAAGACCGGTGATGCCACCATAAAAGGTGACTGCGGAAGTAAAATAGAAGGCATTGGTCGCCCTCGTGTCGAACCCAGTTTCATCCCTGGTGTGGTGGATGAAATGCGTACCATTCCTGATGCAGCGAGTGTTGCCACGGCTCACTGGCTAGAAAATATCCTAGGCCGTAAAGCGGGTGCTTCAACAGGTACCAATCTCTTTGGTGTGCTTCAGTTAGCGAGTGAGATGAAAAAACGCGGAGAGACGGGATCGATCGTCACTCTGCTATGTGACAGTGGAGAGCGCTATTTAGATACGTATTACGATGAGAAATGGGTCGCGGATAATATTGGCGATTTAAGGCCGTATTTAGACAAGCTCGATACCTTTTATGAGACAGGTCACCTAGACTAACCCGCTGTAAAAGAGAGACAAAATAAAAGCCGCTATCCGATGAAATAACATCATTGATAGCGGCTTTTTTGTCTTTTGATTGTGACATTCTTTTGAGAGCGACTTAATGCTACAGCTTGTGTCTGCCTAACAGTGAATGAGACAAGGTCGTGCCATCCACGAGTTCAAGTTCACCACCGACTGGGACACCGTGTGCAATGCGACTCGCTGAAACCTGATGTTCTCGGCAAAGCTCAGCAATGTATTGCGCTGTGGCTTCCCCTTCAACCGTTGGGTTCGTCGCCAAAATCACTTCAGTAATGTCCTTCTGACGAAGGCGAAAATCAAGCATATCTAGGCCAATATCACTGGGGCCAATCCCGTCTAATGGTGACAAATGCCCCATTAACACAAAATATCGTCCAGAGAATTGCCCTGTTGCTTCCACTGCTGCAATATCGGCAGGGCTTTCAACCACACAGAGCAAGCCATTAGCTTGACGTTTAGGATTGCTGCAAATATGACAAACCTCTTCTTCTGTAAAGGTTCGACATTCGGTGCAGTGACCAATCTCGGTCATGGCTTGGCTGAGTGCATCGGCAAGCTGTAAGCCGCCTTTTCTATCGCGCTGTAACAAATGAAAGGCCATACGCTGTGCCGACTTGGGGCCAACCCCAGGCAGACAACGTAAGGCCTCCATCAAATGCTCCAGCATATGACTGGTACGCATCTATAATTCGCTTATTTAGTTCAAAAAGCTAATGACAATAAGCTTGAGCTTTAAAACGGCATCTTCATACCTGGTGGTAATTGCATACCGCCAGTTACACTCGCCATTTTTTCTTTTTGAGTCTCTTCTACACGTCGTGCTGCATCGTTAAATGCCGCTGCGATAAGATCTTCAAGCATCTCTTTATCGTCTTCCATTAAGCTCTCGTCAATTTCTACACGACGAGTGCTGTGGCTGCCTGTGATCGTTACTTTAACAAGGCCAGCACCAGCTTCACCGGTCACTTCCATGCTTGCGATTTCTTCTTGAAGCTTTTGCATGCGCTCTTGCATTTGCTGGGCTTGCTTCATCATGTTGCCCATACCGCCTTTACCAAACATTCGCGTCTCTCTGGTTATTGGGTGTTTCGTTATTTATGGGGTTGACGTTGTTTAAATTCAACCCCACGGATTCTATATTATCTGAGTGTCAATTCCGTTGGCTTATCATCAATTCGTGTTCAATTAAATAGGCCTGACACTGTCTCTATCTAAGGTCGCTGCAAAGCGTTTTTCAATAAACTGGACATTGTTGTCCGCTTCTAAACTGTCAAAAGCCTGCTGTAATTTCCCTTGGTAAAGTTTTTCTCTCAACTCTAAGGGTGTTTCACCACTCTCGCCTACTTCAACCACCAACTGACACTCGTTCCCCTGCACTCGGCTAAGCGCTTGCTGTAATTCTTGACAGGCTCGTTCGGTGTTCAAATGCGCTTGCGCGCTTCGTAACGTTAAGTTCACTGTATTCCCTTCTTGGCGATACGATGAATTGAGAGCCAATTGTTCAACAAGTTTTGCGGTTTCTAGCTTTTGGATCAGTGCAGCCCATTCGCTTTGCTCGATAGATTCACTCATTAACCTATCCACCATTTCTGGTGTTTTGATGTGCTCTAGAGCCGCTTTGATTTGAGTGGGGGTGAGTCCATTATCTTGCTTTGGCGCGATAGGCTTTGATGCTTTCCACTGGTAAGGTTCGTCCCCACTTGTTTGAGCATTTTCAGCCCCTTCAATCAGTGAGGAATGAGAACTTAGCGACACCGGCGCTGTTCCTGAGTGCTTTTTAGCCACACGATCAAGGACAGTTTCTGATTTAGCGGATGCCGCTCTAGGCTTTTTTGGTCGTGAGTCCTGAACTTGTGGGGTTGTTCTTGGCGATCCCGTAGGCTGATCGTTTGAAGAACTTGGCGCCGATTTCAACCCTTGGCGTTGCGAACGTAATTGGTGACGCAAGCCACTCAATGGTGATGACGCTGTTTTTGTAGGCTCAGGGTTCGCTGGCCTCTGAGGCGGTATCACCTCGGCTTGAGCAGCTTGAGGTTGCTCTGAATTCATTTGCTGAGTTCTTGAAGGAACCCTCTGTTCTTGAGGCACATAAGGCGCCTCTTCCTCTGGCATATAGCCATGAGAGGGGCGGTCATATTGATCATACGATGGCGGTGTTAATTCACTACCAACCACACCACTATTATTTACGCCACTATTATTTATGCCACTCTCAACAGCGGATTGCTGAATCGGTTGATTCGTCATAACCGGTGCAGTCGTTGTAGATGCTGAATTCATCGTCTCTGTATGCATAGTCGCTTCATGCATAGATGCTGTATGCACAGCTGAACTAGCCGCCTGCGCGCTAGATTTATCTATTGCAGCCGAATGCTGAGGCTGATTTGGGGCCGCAACAGGTGCATCACTCAACTGGGTTGAAATACGGCTTGCACCCGTCACTGTCGCAGGACGAAACGCTAACATGCGTAAAACAATCATTTCTAAGCCCATACGAGCACTCGGCGCTTGAGCAAGATCGCTGCGACCTTTTAAAACAATTTGGTAATACAGTTGAATATCTTGTGGGCTCAGAGCTTGCGAAAGTAGCTCGACTTTTTCTGCGTCTGGTTGCTCTTTATCAAGCGTGGCTGGTAACGCTTGATACATGGCCATCCGATGAAGCTGCGCTGCGAGTTGTTGTAACAAACCATCCCACTCGACGCCATTTTCAGCCAACTTTTCAATGCAGTCCATCGCCATCTTAGGTTGCTTATGGCTGATCGCTTCTAGCAGATGAATCGCTTGGTCAGTGTCTAATGTACCCAGCATGTGCGCAACAAGTGTTGATTCTACATGACCATTACCTAACGCAATGGCTTGATCCGTTAAACTCAACGCATCACGCATACTGCCATCCGCTGCATGGGAAATCATGCCGAGTGCTCTTGGCTCAGAGGATACACTCTCTTGGGCTAGAATATGGTCCAATTGCTGATGGATAGTATCGACACTGATCGGTTTCAGATGAAACTGTAAACAGCGTGATAAAATGGTGACTGGGAGCTTTTGAGGATCGGTCGTCGCCAATATAAACTTCACATACTCAGGAGGCTCTTCAAGAGTTTTGAGTAAGGCGTTAAAGCTGTGACGAGAAAGCATATGAACTTCATCGATAAGATAAATCTTAAAGCGTCCACGTGCGGGTTTATATTGAACGTTATCAAGAAGATCACGAGTATCTTCCACTTTAGTACGTGAGGCGGCATCAATTTCTAGTAAATCAACGAATCGACCTTCATCAATCTCTTTACACGTATCGCACTCACCACATGGGGTGGCTGTAATGCCCGTCTCGCAATTGAGCCCTTTAGCGAACAAACGTCCTATGGATGTCTTACCGACGCCACGAGTGCCACTCAGCAAATAGGCATGGTGCAAACGGTTTTGTGTTAACGCGTTTTCTAACGCTGTTAAAACATGTGCCTGGCCTACGACTTCATTAAATTTAGTCGGTCGCCACTTTCGTGCTAAAGCAAGATAACTCATCAATTCTTCCAAATAACCAGATTAATGGCCTTCAAATTCGCAAATGCTATAAACATCAAGATTCAATGCCGCTAAACGTTTCTCTCCACCAATTTCCGGTAGGTTGATAACGAACGCAGCGTGTTCAACAATACCGCCTAAACGACGAATCAATATCGTTGTCGCTTCAATGGTACCGCCAGTCGCAAGTAGGTCATCCACCATCAAAACTTTGTCGCCATCAGAAATCGCGTCAGTGTGAATTTCCAGTGTATCAGTGCCGTATTCTAGCTCGTAAGATTGACTGATGGTTGCACGAGGAAGCTTGCCTGGTTTCCGCACAGGAACAAACGCAACACCCAGCTCTAGAGCAAGAGGAGCACCGAATAGAAAGCCACGAGCTTCCGTACCTACAATTTTGGTGAATCCCATATCTTTATATTTTTCGACCAACAGCTGAATCGTTGCACGATAAGCTTGTGCATCTTCCATTAGGCTGGTTACGTCACGAAATAAGATGCCTTTCTTTGGGTAGTCAGGAATACTTTTGATACTAGATTTGATCAGTGAAATTGTTTCGGTCGTCATAATTCAACTTTCTTTCGATTGGCAAATTCACCCAAAAGTACGTTCATTTGGGCATATCAGCATTGATTACAGTGCAACAAATAGCACAACCTGTTGCGATAAAAAACAAAATGCCCACTTCATGAGTAGGCCAATGTAATTTTAGTGGGTTTCTTTATTATCAGCAACCGACTCTATCACAGGTAAACGGATAAACCACGCTAACAGGACAAACATGAATATCAACAGCGCGGCATTTAACCAAACGTGCGGAATGACCCAAATAGAGAACGAAAAGCTAAGCACTATCATTACCGTTCCTCTTTGTTTGACTTTCAATGTGACACCACGATGTTGGTGCCAATGGGTCAGTATTGGGCCGAGAGTTGGATGGCTGTGTAGCCATTGATGAAAACGGGGGCTGCTGCGCATAAAGCAGGCACTGGCAAGTAATATAAATGGAGTGGTCGGAAGAAGAGGAAGTAAAACGCCTAATAGGCCTAAAAATAAACTCAAGCCACCAACAATATTGAGGAAGATACGACGAATATTGATGGTGAACTCCAACAATAACTAAATAGATATGCTATGGAAAATAACGGCGCTTTAGAAAAACGGCGCTAAGAAACCCTAAAACACCGCGTAACCATTAAACACGCGAATCCAAGTCAAGATCATTGGAAGCAAGGGAATGGATAAGACGGCGATAAATCCGAGGAAGTAGAAGATATTATAAGGTTCTTGAAAGTCATTGTCTGCCATGATTTTACTACTCTAGTGTGAAGGTTATCTTTGTCGCTCTAGGTCATCGCAAAGTTGAAATTTTGCTAAATAAATGAGCGTTTTTTGTTGTTCGCGAACTATAACTGATCACAAAAGAGATAAACACCAACAAAAACTAGGGTTTTTGTTGGTGTTTTAACCACTTTGAATTGTTTTTCTTGAACAATACTTCACTTCTTTCGACTTGAAGTATTGTTCGGGCCTTATGCATTTGCTCCTTGATAAATATCTAGGGCAAAGCTGCTGATACCTAATTTACTTAAAGAAAGTTGGCACGCACTGTTGATGGCAAGATCAGAGGTCATAAAGTTTTTATTGCAGTTATCGCCCAACATCACGCCACCAGCGATGTGCTGAGAAGTGTACCCATTGGACCACTGTGCATCTAAACCTGCGGGCAGTATCGTGACCGAACCTTCTGCTAGGTCGGCAATACCAAATATGGCATTCACAGGGTTAGCACAGGTTGAGCAACTGATTCCTCTTTCAATAATCGTCCCAAGATCTTTTAAGTCAACATGACCACTCTTAATATTTCTCAAATAATCATGAAACAGCGCTCTTACCAGTAACGTCGTTGCCGCACCATGGGTTTCACTTGACGACGCATCAACTAGATAGAAAACAAATTGACCATCCATCAACCACGCATAGTCAAATACTAATGGCATGCTGTCTGTCGATTGGAGTAACCGATAGTTACACTTCCAGACACCTTGTGATGTGTCTTTTTCTGGCAGTAGTGCATGAAGAAGGTCTCTTGCTGCACTTGGGTTTTCTTGCAAGTATTCTAAATGCCAGTGCAGCTCCTGATCTTCTGGCACTTCGCCGCCATCGTCCACCTGAAACCACTGGGTCGCAAAGTCACGCATATCAGACAAGTGATCACTGCTGTCTTCGATAGTGCTTTCAATGGCGCTGCCCAAATGCTCAAAGTTGGTCATGGGTTTTGGCAAAAAGTCTTTGATGCCAAATTTAAGCGCTTTAGCGACATCCGCCATGTCGTCCGTTGCGGAAACCACAATCAGAGGTAACGATGGATACTCCAAGCTCACTTCTTCTGCGAACTCAATGCCATTTAAGACCGGCATGGATAAATCGCTAATAACGAGATCGGGTTCATCCGATCTGAGTTTTTTCAGTGCTTCTAAGCCATTTTCAGCTTCTACAACACCATAACCTTGACTCTCTAAATACCCACCCGCGATACGACGAAACACAGGGTCGTCATCAACGAGCAAAATTAACTTGTTATCTGGTGCCGAGTATGCCGAATGCACCGCAGCCGAACTGTGACTTTTGTACATAAGATTTAACCTCATCTATCCAAACTCACTAACGTTTCTATTACTATTATTATTATTTTTGTTAGCTATAAAACTTACTCTTAAAAATAGCCGCGAAAGTTAATTTATACAAATATTCCGTTTTTTAGCTCAGTTGCATACTATATGTACACATAGGCACATTTATCACGACTTATTGACGCGCCTCATATTTTAGCAACTAATAAACGTATAGATTGTAACGACATGTAAAATTCGTACCGGTAAGAATGAAAATAGACGACCTAAATCTCTTTAGACTTGTTGTCGAGAATGGGAGCTACACTGCAACTTCTCGAAAAACCCTAGTTCCGGTGGCAACCATTACTAGACGTATTCAAGCCTTGGAAGAATCCCTAAATCTTCGATTGCTGAACCGCCATGCGCGTAAACTTTCCTTAACCGAAGCAGGTGAACGTTTCTTCAATGAGTGTGGGCCGTTATTACAGCGACTCACCTCGATGACCGAAGAACTGTCCGATGAGTGCCGAGGGGCGGCTGGTAAGATAAAGCTTTCTGCGCCTTCTAACCTAACAAAGCGTTTGATGATGCCGATGTTAAACGCATTCATGAAACGATACCCAGACATCAATATCGAGTTGGCGATGAGCAACCATGCCGATGAGCTAGATCCAACCGAGTGGGACGTGATCTTTCGAGTCGGGCCACAACGAGACTCTAGCCTCATCGCGCGGAAAATTAGCGAAGTCAAAGATATATTGGTGGCTAGCCCTGAATACTTGGCGTCGGTACCAGAACCAAAACATGCGGAAGAGCTCAGTGATCATGCATTATTAAAGGGTCATCCGCTTATTCGTTGGCAGTTGTCTAACCTCTCTGGTGAAACGGTAGTTAATAATGAAAAAGGCCGTTTTAGTGCCAGTACTCTCAATATTGTCAGAACGGCCTGCTCTGACGGTTTAGGCATCACGCTTATGCCCGATGTGATGCTAAAAGAATATATTGAGAATGGTGAGTTGGTCAGGGTTCTCAGTGATTGGAGTGCCAACCCTAGAGATATCTATATGCTTTATAACCACAAAGCGCATCAGCCTGAAAAAGTACGCCTATTTATTGATTTTGTTATCGAGTACTCGCTACCAAAATAAAGCGATGAGCGATAGAAACGCACCAAAGAATAAAGATCAGAAATTAGGAAATACATAGGTAATGCATAGGTAATAAAAAAGCGAGAGTTCATGGCTCTCGCTTTTTCGTTCATGCATACGTGGCTTAGCCGAATTACAAGAACGATACGAATTTCGACAACTCTCTTTCTGGCACTTTCATTGGTGTGCAGCCCGGTGTTCCAAGATACAAAAAGCCAACAATTTCATCTTGTTCGCTAGCACCTAACGCTTTTCTCACCTCAGCGTCGAACATCCATTTCCCTGAACGCCAGAAGCCTTGAAAGCCTTGCGCTACTGCTGCCATTTGCATGGCATGAGCCGCACATCCTGCCGAGATCACTTGCTCTACCGCAGGGACTTTTTCATGAGGTGTAATTTTCGCAATCACGGTGATCACCATCGGTGCTCGAAAAGGCGCCTTCTTGGCTTTCTCTACCACCGCTTCCTCTCTACCCGCATTAATTGCCGACTGTTCTAATATCGCAGCAAGTTTGTTTAACCCCGTACCTTGTGCAATCACAAAATGCCAAGGGGTCAACGCGGCGTGATCTGGCGCTCGTAATCCAGCCTTAATAATATTCTCTAATGCTACCCCTTCAGGAGCCGGCGCTGACAACTTTGCTATCGAGCGACGATTGAGCAATAAATCAAGAGCATCCATTTTACGTCCTTCTATTTTCATCATTTTAGATAAGTTACGCTAATACGTTATTGATAATAGCTCTCAATAATGAAAAAGGCGAACACTAAATGTTCGCCTTTTTTATAGCAAAGCCCTGATATAACGAGGGATATAGAGGGTCACGGCCTAACACCGCTACCCCGTTCGAGACTACTCGGCGTTATCGCCTTGCGGTTCGTCTTGTGATTTTTTAGCGTCAGGGTAGAAGGATTCACCGATTTCTGCTCGGGTCAATAACCCATCACATGGCGCAAAACGATTCCCGTATCTTTCCGCATGTTGGTTAAGCATTTCCACTACCGTCTTAACGCCCAGTTTATCGATGTAACGGAACGGGCCACCAAGGAATGGCGGAAAGCCGATACCGAAAATCGCCCCAATATCGCCATCACGAGGGCTGCGAATAATGCCTTCATCTAAACAGCGAACCGCTTCATTGAGCATCAGTAAGGTACATCGGATAGCAATGTCTTTCTCGCTCGAACGAATGTCAGGATTCAATTTAAGCAATTTGTAAACCGACTTATCGACGTCCTTCTTCTTACCTTTATAGGAATAAAAGCCTTTATTACTCTTTCTTCCTTTACGGCCATCATTGAGTAGCGTGTCAAAGACATCTGGGCCCTGGAAACGTTCACCAAGCTCTGAGACTAAAATGGGCATAATTTTCGCGCCAATATCAATACCCACTTCATCCAACAAGGTAATCGGACCTACTGGGAAACCGAAATTAAGCAGCGCTTTATCTAAATGCTCAATCGGCTCTCCTGATAGCAACACCTCGGCGGCTTCATTCATGTACGGGGCAAGAATTCGATTCACATAAAAACCCGCACAGTCTTTAACGACAATCGGTGTTTTACCCTGTTTTTTCGCTAACGCGACGACCGTAGAGATCGTTTCGTCGCTGGTCGATTGATGTGGAATGACTTCCACCAATGGCATTTTTTCAACTGGGCTAAAGTAGTGTAAGCCAATCACATTTTGTGGGCGAAGCGCTTTCTCAGCAATTTTAGCGATCGGTAAAGAAGACGTGTTGGTCGCAAAAATAGTGCTCTCTTTCACGTAGCTTTCTACATCCGCAACCATTTGCTGTTTCAAATCAAGATCTTCAAAAACCGCTTCAATCACAACATCCATCGTATTAAAACGTGCGAAATCGATACCGCCTGAAATCTGCATCATTTTAGATTGCTGTTGAGCTTTAGAAATGATTCGGCGCTTGCGCTGCTTATCAAACAACTTATTGTTGTATCTCAGCGCGTTTAACACGCCATCATTAGACACATCTTTGATACGTACAGGCAATTTGGCTTTGGTGACGGTAACGTGACTGATCCCTGCCCCCATAAGACCGCCGCCCAATACCGCTACTTGATCGATACTTGCTGGCTCAGCACTGCTGCCGTGCTCTTTTTTCATTTCCGTTGTCGCAAAGAAAATCGAACGAAGCGCTTTAGACTCGTCAGTCATCACCAACTCACCAAAACGTTTCGCTTCTTGCTCTAACCCTTTTTTGATGCCCTTTTCTAAACCATAACGGATGACTTCCAAAATACTATCAACCGCTGGGTAATTGCCCCGTGTTTTCTGAGCGGTTTTCTTTGCCGCTTGCTCAAAAATCACCTTACGACCAAGCCCAGTATTAGACATCAACTTTTCTTTGGTCGACGATTTTTTCTTTTTATGTTTATTTTTGGATGCTTTCTCAAGCATGGACAAAGCCACATCAAATAAAATACTTTGCGGAACACAGGCATCCACCACACCCAGCTTTTTCGCTTTTTTAGCACGAAGCTGTTTGCCCGTTAGAATCATATCAAGCGAAGGCAGTAGCCCAATCAGTCTTGATAACCGCTGCGTACCGCCAGAACCTGGCAGCAAGCCCAGTTGCACTTCAGGTAAACCAAGGCGCGTTTTATCTGAATCAGTACACACACGGTAATCACATGCGAGTGCTAGCTCTAATCCACCGCCTAGACAAGGCCCATGAATAGCGGCAACAACAGGGTAAGGTAAATCGGATAACGCCTGAAACATCTCTTGCCCTTGCACTGCGAGCGCTTGGGCTTCTTGGGCTGTTTTGCATTCCGCTAACATGCGAATATCGGCACCCGCAATAAAGTTGTCGGGCTTATCGGAATGAATAATCACGCCCTTGAGTTCATCTTGATAAGATTCAAGTTCAACCAAAATATCTTTAATCTCGGAAACAAAGGCAGACTGAAGCGTGTTCATCTTCTCGCCCGGCACATCAATTGAAAGCCAAGCCACCTTATTGTCATCCACTTTCAAGTGGAACGCTTTAGACTGAGACATTATTCAACCTCCAAAATCATTGCTGCACCTAAGCCACCCGCTGCACACGCGGTATTAAGCGCCAATCCGCCGCCACGACGTTTCAATTCACGCAGTGTTTGAGTGATCATTCTTGCCCCCGTTGCTGCAAATGGGTGGCCGTACGCTAACGAACCGCCAAGTACGTTAAACTTATCCATATCAATCTCACCAATCGCTTTGCCTCGGCCTAAATGCTGCTGAGCAAAACTGTCACTGGCGAACATCTTCACATTAGAAAGCGCCTGTGCTGCAAACGCTTCGTGCATATCGATCAACGTGAGATCAGAAAGCTCAATGCCTGCCCTTGCAAGCGCGATAGGTGTGGCGAACGATGGACCCATGAGCATGTCTTTCTCAACGCCAATGGCAGAAAACGCATAGGAACGAATGTAACCCATGACTTCAAGGCCCAGCTCTTTTGCGCGGCCTTCTCTCATTAACATGACAGCAGCAGCACCATCAGTCAGAGGTGTACTGTTTGCTGCGGTCACCGAACCGTATTGACGATCAAACGCAGGACGTAACTTGGCGTACCCTTCTAAACTGGAATCTAAACGAATGTTGTTGTCTTTATCTATCCACTTTTTATACGGGTCAGGGAAGGCGGTCATGACCTCACCTGAAATCTTTCCTTCATCCCAAGCTTTTGCTGCAAGTGTGTGGGAACGGTGCGCTAACGCATCTTGATCTTCTCTTGAAATACCATGCGTTTTCGCCATCTGCTCGGCGGTTTGTCCCATAGAGATGCCCGTTGAGTACTCAGCAACGGCAGGCGGTACAGGAACCAGATCTTTGAGTGATAGGTTTTTAAGGATTTTAAGCTTTTGCCCAACGGTTTTGGTTTTGCTCAACGCAAGTAAGTTAGCGGCCAGTTTTTTCGACACACCAATCGGAAGAACCGATGAAGAATCTGCCCCCCCAGCAATACCAATATCGATAGTGCCAGAAACAATGCTCTCGGCCACATTGGCTGCCGATTGAAAACTCGTAGCGCACGCGCGGGTCACACTGTAAGCATCGGTATGAATGTTCATCCCAGTACCCAGCACTATCTCGCGAGCGATATTTGGGGCTTCAGGCATTTGAACGACCTGGCCAAACACCACCTGATCGATCAGTTCCGCAGGGACTTCGCTGCGTGCTAGTAGCTCATTGACCACCATTTTTCCGAGATCAACCGCAGGTACATGGCTAAATTCTGTACTTTGACGAGCGAAAGGGGTTCGAAGCCCCGCAACGATAGCAATACGTTCACCGGAACGTGTTTGCAGTATCTGCTTATTAATATTATTTGGCTTGCCCATTAGTTCTCCTTACATTCGCCATTCAAAACATTCTTCATTCAAAGATAGAGGTCAGACCTGATGCATTGTAACGAAATTGTTAACACAATCAAACAGACGTTTGAATAAACGTGAACTAAGCGATATTGAGGGAGCCACAAATGAGGGAGCATCATGGATAAGAAGTAGAACTGGTCATTAAATTTATCCGTTTTTACACGTTAAAAGTCGGAACAGTCTGATTAGTTTTTGGACGTTAGGGATGAGAACGGCCAGATACAGAGGGCTATTGCGTAATGGATGAAACAGTAAACGGGTTAGTTAATTGACTAGCCTATTGCGCAAACACTGACGTAGAACAATAAGAGCGTTAACCATGAAACAGGCACTTAAGAACATAAGCGAATGAATTAAAAGCAAAAAAAAACCACACAAAGTTGTGTGGTTGGAATGTATAAAGCAATCAACTTAACGCCAATTGAAAAATCAGTTTCCTGATTAGGAGAAAGTAAAGTCAGCCTTCAAAAGGAAGTGTCACCTTGCTCAACACACTAACTCATAGAGTTAGCTAGATGACAGGTTGTACTATAGCCACAATTAAGTATAAGATTTTGAAGTAGATCAATTTTATCTCATATTTCGTGCTCATGACCCCTGGATGGAGACTTATGTGTCAATAATCGAATTCTTTGGAAAGAAAAATCCAAAACGTACGGTCAACTCTGATATGGACAAACAAAGAAAATATGAAGCACTCGTACGTGCCTATCACCGTGACCTCTTTCGATATGGCTTTTGGCTATGCAAAGACAAAAGCATTGCAGAAGATCTGGTGCAAGAGACCTGCTTAAGAGCATGGAAATCACTCGATAGCTTACAAGATGAAAAAGCTGCGAAGTCATGGCTCATTACGATATTGAGGCGCGAGAATGCTCGCCGCTTTGAACGAAAGCAGTTCGATTTAGTCGACATCGATGATTACAGTAATGATGCCATCGTCAGCGATGATGCTCATCACCAATCTGAATGGGTACAAACATTGATCATGAAATTGGATGTCGAATATCGCGAACCACTCTTCTTACAGGTTGTCGGCGGATTTAGTGGTGAAGAGATAGGTTCCATTCTCGATCTCAATAAAAACACCGTAATGACACGACTGTTCAGAGCACGAAACCAATTAAAAGAGATGATGGAGTCATCACAATCTACAAGAGGGCAGCAAAATGGATGATTTAGAATTTCGCCGCCATGTCATGTCTGATCCTAAACAACGAGATCACGACATTATAGACGCGATAAATAGTAACGAAGCCAACGCTAAGTTTTTAGACGACGCTCTTGATCTAGACAGTAAGATTCTAAAGGCCATGAATGTTGATGTGCCTGAAGATCTCGCTGATAAAATTCTATTCAGCCAGCCAGATGAAGAACCTAATGTTATTCGGCCTAACTTTGTTAAGCGTTCAATGGCCATGGCGGCCTCTGTGGCTTTTGCCTTTGGCTTGTTAGCTGGGCAACTCAACTGGGGGAATCTGCTGGTTTCTCCTGCTCAGGCGAGCCTGGCTGAAACCGCAGTAAAACATGTCATTGATGAGCGTGATTTTATTTCACCACTTGATGAACGAGTTGGTCTATTTCAAATTAATGCTAAGATGCAGCCGTTTAAAATGAAGTTTGAAAGCGATTTTCCTTACCATGTTTACTATTTGAATCACTGTGGTTTTGGTGATTCCAACGCACTACACATGGTGTTTGAAGGTGAACATGGAAAAGTCACGCTGTTCATCACCAACATATCTCAAGCCGATCGTAAGGTCTTTGACCAAAAAGGCATGACGGGCGTTGTTGAACCTTTAGCCAACGCAAGCTTAATCGTGGTTGGAGAGGAAGGCGAAAACGTCGCTAAAATTGCCGAAAAACTTGCCTCGTCTGTGATATCTAGCCTATAAACCGTGCTTATTTCATACTAGGCTCTGATTGCATATCAGGGCCTTTTTTGAGCCTATTTTGTAGAGTCATAACTCTAAAAACAGCGTTTTATTCCCTTTTTCCTGCCAGATAGGCATCATTTCATTAATTTTCACTGCCAATTTAACGGTGGTCGGATTTGTTTGCTATATACTTGAGTCTAGGATCAGCCACCAACTGAGCATTTGCTCAAATATATCGCCCAACTAGAGGCGAATATTACAAAAAGGAAAAAGCAACTATGAACAACTCGCGTCTGTTTAAAAAATCGCTTCTCGCAGTGACTATTGCCTCAGCTTCTCTTGCCTCTGCGCAAGTAGTAGCAGCAGGTTTCCAACTTAACGCTCAATCAGCAACCGGTCTTGGCCGTGCATTCGCTGGTGACGCTGTTATTGCTGATAATGCATCAGTCATGGCACGTAACCCAGCTGCAATGGCATTGTTTGACTCTGTCGAATTGTCTCTGGGTTTCACATCCATTACCTCTCAAATTGAAGTGAAAGACGCAACTTACTGTGGTCCAACTTGCCAAGTTACTGGCGGGGCTATGGGCTCAGAAAGCGCCAACTACAGTGATGCTGGTGATACGTCACTTGTGCCAAATATTCATTTAATCGTTCCAGTAAATGATAAGTTTGCTTGGGGTATTAATGCTTATACTAACTTTGGTACAAAAACTGAATTTGATAGCACATATGCAGGCTATGAATATGGCGGTTTGACTGATGTTAAGAGCATGAACTTTGGTCTTGCTGGTTCTTACCGTTTAAACGAACAATGGAGCTTTGGTGCCGGCCTCGATCTAATCTATGGTCAAGGTAAGCTACAAAGAAGCTTTAGCCCTGCAATTGCAGGCGCATTAGGTACGGACAAAGCTCTAGATGTAGATGCTGACGGTTGGGCTGTTGGATTTAACCTAGGTACTGTTTATGAGTTGGACGAAAACAATCGTTTTGGTTTAGCTTATCACTACAGCCCTGAGTTAGAAGCAGATGGAGATGTGACATTTAAAGGTGTTAAGTATTCAGACGATACTTTGTTAATGCCACTACCTGATATGCTAGAGTTCTCTGGTTTCCATAAAATAACGGACACTAAATTTGCAGTTCACTATAGTGTTCAGTGGATCGGCTGGAGCGCATTTGATGTACTTAAAAGCGAAAAAGCTGGTGAGCTAAATCAGTATAAATGGCAAGATGGTATGCACTACTCACTGGGTGGTACTTATTTCTTGAATCAAGATTGGACAATACGTGCAGGCTACATGTATGACACGAGTGCGCAAGATCAGCTTACTTCGATTTCAGTACCAGATTCAGATCGCCAATGGTTCTCTGCTGGTTTCACATATCATATCGACACGGCATCAAACATAGACTTTGGTTTCACATATCTACTTGGTGATGATGTAAAAGTTTCTGAGTCTAACGCAAACCCATTCTTTGGTACTCAACACCAAACAGGTACAGCGGAAAACATCTCTAGTATTTCTGGTACAACCCACGCAAATGCTATCCTAGTCGGTCTTCAATATAGCCGTAGCTTCTAAGCTTTTTACTACTTAAGTAGTCGCTGTTTTTAAGATTGTTAAAGGGCTGGTTTTCCAGCCCTTTTGTTATTTTTCCTTCCTGTAAAACTCTAATCTTCTTCAAAAACCTTTCATTTCGCATCACAGCTGTTCGCTCAAAAAATGAAACAACCTCATAACATCTAGGCTTTTTAACTGCATAAGACCGACTTTAAAGATAATTAGTCTGAATACTCTAGTTTTACTCTTTTTTATTTTTAAAGTAATAACTCTAAACGTACCATTCAGCCACGATATTGATTCAACTCAGCGAACGGTACGATTAAATGGACTTCAACACTTCAAGAAAAACTCTCCTAGCTAGCGCAGTGGCCTTTGGTCTGCTTTCTACTTCTTCTGCCGTATTTTCCGCAGGCTTTCAGCTCGCCGAATACTCTGCAACTGGCCTTGGCCGCGCTTATGCAGGCGAAGCAGCCATGGCCGACAATGCCAGCGCTCAATGGCGTAATCCCGCGATGATGACGTATCTTTCTGGTACTCAGATTTCAGTAGGCGGTATCTATGTAAACCCGAATATTGATGTAGAAGGAAAAGTGACCCACGCTCACCCTGCACTGGGTCAAAGTCAGGCTTCTTCTAGCGACTTCGCTCACGATGCCATTATTCCAAACCTTTACATTTCTCACCGTTATAACGAGAAGTTCGCGATTGGCTTGGCGTTTGGTACTAACTACGGCATGGAAACAGACCTAGGTGACGATTTTAATGCATCGCACTTTGGTAACGAAGCAAGCGTGATTACCAAAGAAGCCAACCTAAACTTTGCTTATCAAGTCGTTGAGCAAGTGAGCATCGGCGGTGGCATTCGCTATGTCATGGGGGAAGGCAGTTTTGGCGCAACCGCCCCGGCTAAAAATGCCGTTGCTGTTAACCCAAGCACTCAAGCACCCATCTCGGTTCCCGCTGGCACCGCACTTAAATACATGGAAGGCGACGACACTTCTTGGGGCTGGCAAATCGGTACGGCCTGGCAAATCAACGATGATCACCGTATCGGGTTTGCGTATAAGTCGGAAGTTAAGCTTAAGCTAGAAGGCTATGCTGAAGGTATTGGCTTTGGTTTGGGGTCTCAAGCTGTGCCGATGACTCGTGATACGGGCTACATGAATCTCGCTCTACCCGCAACAGCTGAGTTAGCGAGCTTTCACCAAGTAAGCGAAACTGTCGCGATTCACGCAAGCTTTAACTGGACCGACTGGAGCTCTTTTGAAAAGCTTCAAGCCGAGCTAGACACGGTGGGTAGCCAAACCGTTAAAGTTGAAAACTGGGAAGATAACTACCGTTTCGCTATCGGCGCAACGTATCAAGTGGATCCTAAACTCGCATTGCGTACCGGTGTCGCCTACGACACGTCTGCGGTCAGCGACAAGAACCGCACGATCACCATTCCAGAAACAGACCGTACATGGTTAAGCGTTGGCGCTGGTTATCAGTGGTCGGAGCAACTGACATTAGACGCGGGTTTCACTTACATTATCGCTAAAGACGCCCCAATCACAGAATCTCGCGGTTATGAGTCGGATGATACCGCAGAAAAAGTGGGCGGGCAGTTTGTTGGCACAACGACAGGTAATGTTTGGCTAATCGGTGTGCAAGCGAACTACACGTTCTAAAGTTTGATAGAACAGCAACGATAAAACCAAAAGAGGTGACACTCATACTGTCACCTCTTTTTCTATTCACGTCTTATGTCATCATTTCTATATAAGCTAATTGAGATTAAATTCTTCATCGAGGTAATCATCGAGAAAATCCTCTTCATCTTCATCGTAATCATCTCGTTCAATTTCGGCTCTAAAATCTTGATTCTGTAAATAGATTTCTTTGCTCAGCGCATATGGATCAGGTGAATCATAGAGCATGGATTCTTGCGATACTAAACGAGCACGAGACTCCATTCCTTCTAGCGCCCACTTGCTAAGCCCTGCCCAGATGTTGAGATAAGAGAGTGGCGCGTACAAACTGTCAACGACATCTGTCGCTTCACGAACGGTCCAAGGGCCATAAGCAGGTACCATCACATAAGGCCCGTTACCTACGTCGTAGTGACCGACAGCATCACTGAACACTTTTTCGCCGTGCCTGATAATTCCTGCTTCAGACGCAATATCAATGACGCCAAGCAGACCCAACGTTGAATTCAACCAAAAACGATTAAAGTGATCTAAGGCTTTTTCACCGTTCCCCATTATGAGGTTATTGACCACGCTAGACGGTTCATCCAAATTAGAAAGAAAGTTCGCAATGCCCTTTCGAATCGGCGAAGGGACATAATTGACATAAGCCAATGAGGTTGGGCGAACCAGGTAAGGATCGAGATAATCGAAGTTAAGCGCCCACATAGTGCGGTTGAAGCTTTCAAACGGATCACCTTCGTTTCCCGATTGGCTGGATACAGAGCTTTGAGAAGAGTTGCCGTTTTCAGGGCTATTCGCCAAAGCAGCATTGCCCGTCGTGGAATGATTTGGCGCTGAATAACCACGTGCTGCATCGTCTGATGCGGAATCATCAGGTGAAGAAGCACAGCCCGTCAATAAAACAGACAGCAACATGAGCTTAATTGAACGCACTCGGTTTAATTCCATTTACCTTTTCCATGAAGTAAAGCGTATAAAAAACAAAAAGGCCGATGAATGCATCGGCCTTTGTTAACAATGACTAAGCGTGCATCGTTATGAGTATAACAGCTGATTTGCTATCAATAACGTTTATCAATGACAACGTCAACCGATTCACCAAATTGTGCGACTTGGCTTTCTCCGTACCAGTCACCTTCTCGGGTTGACACATTACCATCCGTATCAATTCGAACGCGCACTATGTAGCTTTCTAGATCCGACAAGTTACGCCCTGGCATCATACTGTTGCCATCGTCTAAAACGACGGTTCGAGGAAAACTACCTAGCGGGTAACGCGCTGCAGCTACGGGCATTGGCGAACCATCTGCATTGTGTACCGATACAATTAACGCATCATTCTCTGCGGCGTTCACCTCGTTACTGATCGCGATAGTCACGGCAACACTGCCACCCGCCGCCGTCATGGTTTCACCCATTTTGTTTTGAGCGCTTTCAATGCTTCGAGACAACATTTCGTAGCGACTGTCTTCTGGGCCAATCATTTTTTGCATCACACCCCAGAACTTAATCGCGGCTGGGTAATCTTGGCGCTCAAAGGCGTCAAAGGCCAGCAGAGAGAAAACTCGCAGATCAACATAATCTTGCTGCACTAAGTTGTTGAGAATCGAGCGAGCACGGTTTTGCTCCCCTTCATCATCAGACATCATCAATGCTTGAGCAAAACCTAGCTGAGAGTCAGTGTCAGTGGTATCCAGTCGATACGCTCGCTTCATTGCCCCAATGGCCGTTTCAACATCGCGGTTAGCTAATGCGATTCTTCCTAGCAATAACCAGCCTGTTGCATCATTGGGTTCAACGTGCAATCGAGAGCGCAAGCCCAAGGTCAAATCGTCCATTTCATCATCAGTGAGCGTGACCCCATCAGGATTCATTAGCTTTTTCGACAATTCTGGCAACGTGTTGGTGACTTCATTCCATTCGATGACTTTATCCATTGAACCAAATTTCGCGTACACCCCGTAAGAAAGTACAATCACGAGCAATACAGATGGTACGACAAACGTCATCGGTGAGATCGACGATACGCGATTACGGTCGCTACCAGTTGGGACGTCATCGAGCAGTGATTGTTTAAGATCCGAAACCAGCTCTTGCTCGTTATCAACCAAGCCTTCCTCAGTCTCGACAGCAAGCTCAGACAATCGGTCTTTATATAACGCTTTATTTAGTTCATCTCTTAATATTTGGTCATTGTTGGCCTTTTGCTTTATCGCAGGCAGCGCAATCATTAAGCAACCAAAGAGAATTAATAGTACAGAAGCGACCCAAAATAATGTCATTACTGCTTGTCTCCATCATTTTTTTCATCAAGCAACGCGTTCAAACGTGCTTCTTTATCGGCATCCCAGACATCATCGGCTGTGGCTTTCACAGCTTTCGATTTTTTACTGCGCACAATAATCAAGCCAAACCCGATTACGATGATGATGAATGGGCCACCCCATAAAATTGACGTCGCGAGTGTCAAAGGCGGATTGTAAGTCACAAAATTACCGTAACGTGCAATCATGTAATCAACGATTTCTGATTTTGACTTCCCTTCTTTTGTCATTTCATACACTTTTTGACGTAAATCTTGTGCAAGCTCGGCATTGGAATCACTGATGGTGTTGTTTTGACATTTAGGGCATCGAAGCGTGTGGCTGAGATCTTTAAACTGTAATTCTTGTTCAAGATTATCGAATTCGTAGATATCAATCGCCGCACTCGCTCCCATCGAAATAGCAAAAACAGCAAAAAATGCCATGATTAACTTTTTCATTGTTTGGCCTCCGCGAGAAGCTCAGCGTACATTGGGCCCAATTTTTCAGCCCAGTTACGTGAATTAACATCACCTACATGGCGGTAGCGAACCACACCCTTAGCATCAATCAAAAAGGTTTCTGGTGCTCCGTACACACCGAGATCTAGCCCCAGCATTCCATCGCCATCAAACAGGCTAATCAGATATGGATTACCCAAATCCGTCAACCAACCGACGGCTTTGTCACGTTGGTCTTTGTAATTCAATCCAATGATTTTTACGCCCTTTGCAGACAACTCGTTTAAGTACTGGTGCTCTGCATAACACGTTGGGCACCATGTCGCCCATACGTTAAGTAGCAACGGCTCGCCTACAAAAATATCCTGGCTATAAAGCTTACCGGGTTGAGCAAGATCTTCTAATCGGAACTCTGGAACAGACTTACCAATCAGTACAGACTCTAGCTTAGTTGGATCGTCTCCCTGTGCATTTCGAGCCAGTTGCGTAGCAAACACAGCGGCCAATGCTAGAAAGGCAATAAAAGGCAGAAACAGTATTTTCTTATTCATTTATGCCTCCTTTAGACCACGATTTTCAGATGACTTTTCATCGCTTTTTCGGAATCGGTAACGTTTGTCACTGATTGCCAAAATGCCACCTAAAGCCATTAACAACGTACCGCCCCAAATCCAGCGAATAAAGGGTTTGTAGTAAACACGTACTGCCCATGAAACGTTGTCATCTAGGCGTTCACCCATTGCAATATAAAGGTCACGTGTTACGGCTGCATCAATAGCGGCCTCAGTCATCATGGATTTAGAGGTACGATAGAAGCGCTTCTCTGCATGCAGAGTATTAACGTACTCACCGTCTTTGGTGATTTCAAAGTCAGCAATGAAACCATCGTAGTTCGGGCCGTCTTCATCACGTAATCCTTTAAAGTAAAAATCATACCCTTCGATTTGATAATGCTCGCCCGGCGCCAAACGAACATCTCGCTCAATGCTGTAGTTCTGAACCATAGCGATACCAATAACGGTCACAGCCATACCAACGTGAGCAAGAATCATCGCCCAGTGACTGCGAGGCAGTTTAGTGATACCGACTGCGAAGCTGTGTCTGTGCGTGGATCGTTCGTAAAGTTCAAAGCCGTGCATGGTAATAATCCAGTAAGCCATGACCCAGCCCATGAACGCCATACCATTGTAATGTTCAGCAAAGAGATAAACGGAAAGTGCAGCAAGACCCAGTGATAACACACCTGAAATCACCATAGGCTTGATCAGCTTCGATAAATGATCACGCTTCCAACGGATAAGTGGCCCAATACCCAGTAAAAATGAGAATGGAATCATGAGCCAAGCAAATAGCATGTCAAAGAATGGCGCACCAATCGAGACTGAGCCCAAGCCAAGCTGCTTATGAACTAACGGCAATAATGTACCGACCAGAACAACAGTCAGTGCAGCGATCAAGAGAATATTGTTACCGAGTAATGCGTTTTCTCTAGAAACCAGATCAAAGTTACCTCGCACACGTACTTTGGCCCCTTTAATGGCAAACAACAGTAAAGAGCCGCCAATAACAAAGATCAAGAAGCCAAGAATAAACATTCCACGTGCAGGATCGGAGGCGAATGCATGTACTGATACTAAAATGCCAGAACGTACTAGGAATGTGCCGAGCAAACTCAATGAAAATGCGGATATGGCCAGCAATACTGTCCACGCCTTAAAAGTACCACGCTTTTCGGTTACTGCTAACGAGTGCATCAACGCCGTACCCGCAAGCCAAGGCATAAATGACGCGTTCTCGACTGGATCCCAGAACCACCAGCCGCCCCAGCCAAGTTCGTAGTAAGCCCACCATGAACCTAGAGAGATACCCAGTGTTAAGAAAATCCACGCTGCGGTTGTCCAAGGACGAGACCAACGTGCCCAAGCCGTATCTAATCGGCCTGACATGAGTGACGCAATAGCAAACGAAAAGGCGACAGAGAACCCTACGTAACCCATATACAGCATAGGCGGGTGTACAATTAGTCCAGGATCTTGCAGTAACGGGTTTAAGTCACGACCGTCAACCGGGAAAAATGGCAATGTTCGGTCGAACGGGTTTGAAGTCATGATGATGAACAGCAAGAAGCCGACGGTGATCATGCCCATTACTGCCAAAACACGTGCAACCGATTCTTGTGGCATACCACGACTAAATGAAGCAACCGCGACAGTCCAGCCCGCTTGAATGAGTGCCCATAATAGCAATGAACCTTCATGCGCCCCCCAAACCGCGGTTAAACGATAAAACCACGGTAGCTGGCTATTCGAGTTATTTGCGACATATTGAACCGTAAAATCGTTAACGTAAAACGCCCACAATAAAACGATGAATGACACCATAATAAGTAAGAACATACCCCAAGACAGTGGCCTTGCAGTATTCATTAGCATCGTGTCGTTTCTTGATGCACCGACAAGTGGCAAAATACTCAGAAGTACCGCCAGCCCCAAAGATACGATAAGGGCAAAGTGGCCTATTTCAACAATCATTCATAGCTTCCTTGTTTTTGCTCTTCAGTGTACTGAAGCGGTTCATGCGTTTTTTTCATCGCTTCGGCAATTTCTGATGGCACATATTCTTCATCGTGCTTTGCAAGCACTTCAAAGGCTTCTATTGTGGTGGCATCTGTCAATACGCCTTGAGCAACAATGCCTTGCCCTTCACGGAACAAGTCAGGAAGAATACCCTCATAAAATACCGTCACCGTCGGGCCTACATCGCGTAGGTCGAAGCTAACACGTAATGACTTAGGATCGCGAGATACCGAACCAGGAACCACCATTCCACCAATTCTCAGCCTCTGCCCGACTTCAGGCTTACCGCCATTGGGCTTGCCATTGACGAGTTCGGTTGGGGTGTAAAAAAGATCCATATTTTGATTCAATGCATAGAGCATTAAACCAACTGTCGTTGCCATACCAACAAATATCGCAAGGACAATACCGAGCCTCTTTTTACGTCTTGGGTTCATAAGGTGTTCTCCAAATCCTTCGCTGCATCGATTCGAGCTTGACGCTCTATTTTTGCTTGGACTTCTTTCAGTAAGTCCTTACCACGTCGAATGCTTGTGACTAAAATAATAAACATTGATAAAAATGTAATGCCAAAAGCGCTCCACACATAAACCGCGTAGCCGCCCATTTCCAATAACTCGCTCAGTGAATCAAAATACATAATTAAACACTCCCCTGAGATTTTTGCGTTGCAAGGCTAATGACCCAAGGTCGATGGCTTTCTTGACTGATGATTTCATTACGAAAGCGAATCATGGTGACCCAACCAAAGAAAAAGGCAAAACCAAAGATATTCAGCAGCAGCGGCCACAACATGTCATTTGAAATCGAAGGGGTGTCAAACTTAGTAATGGTTGCGCCCTGATGAAGCGTGTTCCACCATTCAACCGAGAAATGAATAATAGGAATATTCACTACGCCCACTATAGCTAAAATGCCAGCCGCTTTCGCCGCGGTTTTTTGATCATCAAAGGCATTGTAAAGGGCAATAACACCGAGATAGAGAAATAGCAGAATGAGCTCTGAAGTCAGGCGAGCATCCCAAACCCACCATGTTCCCCACATAGGTTTGCCCCACACCGCACCAGTTAACAGAGCGATAAAGGTAAATACGGCACCAACGGGAGCCATAGCAGAAACGGCCATACTGGATAAACGCACTTGCCAAACAAGGCCAATAAAGGCCGCAGTCGCCATCGACATATATGCGCCCATCGACCAAATCGCCGACGGTACGTGGATATAGATAATTCTGAAACTGTTGCCTTGTTGATAATCAGACGGTGCGAACACCAAACCCCAAATGGTACCTACCGACAGACACAATAGCGCCAGTGCCGCAAACCAGGGCATCAACTTACCACACAACTGATAAGAGGTTTCAGGCCTTGCATAAGGATGAAGCCATTTCCACATTGTCTTTCTCACTCTAACTTCGTTAAGACGAACTTGATGTCCGTTCTATAATTTATACTCGTCATTTCTTTAATGGACGCTAACGCGAAGTGCCACACTAATGGCAAACGGAGTCATTGTCATCGATCCCGCTAACATGGCCCCTAAAATAGCCAACTGGCCATTATAGGCGGCCCCTAATGAAGCGGCGTCGATAGCCGACGTCGCAAAAATCAGAATCGGAATATACAGGGGCAGAATCAGCAGACTGAGTAATACGCCGCCTTTTTGTAGCCCGACCGTTAGTGCAACCCCGATCGCGCCAATAAAACTCAGAGCAGGTGTTCCAATGATGAGCGTCAACACCACGGCCTTCCACGTCTCGTAATCTAAAGAGAGTAGAATCAATAACAGAGGACTAATGATAATCAGCGGTAACCCTGTCAACACCCAGTGAGCAAACACCTTGGAAATCACCACGACAGGTAGTGGGATAGGCATAAGCATCATTTGCTCTAGAGCACCGTCTTGAAAGTCATCACGAAAAAGGCGCTCTAACGAAAGTAATGCGGACAACAATGCCGCTACCCATACAATCCCTGCAGCTATTCGAGCCAGTAGGTTTGGCTCTGGTCCAATACTCAATGGAAACAAAGTAATGACGATGATAAAAAACCACAGCGGATTAAAAATATCAGCCTGTCGTCGGAAAGCGATCAATAGCTCTCGACGAACAATGGTATTCATAGTAGAGATCATCGTTAGCTACCTAATTTGATTTTTCTTAACTTGGGGTTATCTGTAAACATGTCTTGATGCGTCGTTAACATAACGATGCCTCCGTTTTCTGCGTGTTGCAGAAAAAGAGCTTCAAGCACCTTAACGCCTTGTTTATCGATGGCAGTCAACGGCTCGTCAAGAATCCATAATTTTTGTTTACTCAGCCAAAGACGTGCTAGTGCGACACGACGTTGTTGACCGGCAGACAATTGTGCAACAGGTACATCTTCCCTACCCGCGAGACCCACTTTAGTCAGTGCGCTGAAAATAGCGTTTTTATCATCAGATTCAGGTGAATGGATGGATTGGTAGAAATGAAGGTTTTCATAAGCCGTCAGCTCTCTCTTAACCCCTGTCTGATGACCAAGAAACAGCAAATCTTGATGGAAAGATTCGCGGTTCGATTCTATATTTTCTTGATTCCAATAGATGTCGCCTTCGTCTCTGTCGCCAAGCCCAGTAATGATGCGTAACAGTGTGGTTTTACCTGTTCCATTACGGCCTTCCACTTGAACCAATTCCCCTTCTTTTACGGTAAAAGACAAAGATTCAAACAGGGCTCTTTCGTCTCGAATGGCAGTGAGCTTTTTTACTTCTAGCATGTGTTGTCATCAAGAAAATTCATGAAACTTATATTAACACAGCCATCGTTATACGAAATAGTCTATCCACATCGTGAGTCACGAAACAACGTAAGGAACTGTTAATATTTAATCACTTTTTGTCTCATTTGCCACTTTTTAGTTACAAGTGCTAAAAAAGGAAGCAATGCTTCCTTTTTTGTTATCTTCGATGATGACCTGCTCTTGGTCTCTGTTGAGGCTGCTTGTCTGGTGTGCTTTCCAATGGGGGGACTTTTTCTTTTCCCGTTAACTTATTTTGCAAAGACATCATAAGTTCAGCTTCCGCTTTTGGTAGCTCACACTCTTCAATTAGCTCATGCAACCCAGCACCAAGTTGGACCATTTTACTCGCCCTGGTGTAAAGACGGCCATCACTATCTGCGTGTTCAAGTTCAGACACCCTTTCATCTAAGTGCTTGATGATATCTTGCTGTTCACTGAGCTTTTGGCCTAGGCCAACAACGACGGAACGAACTTCAAGTAACTGTTTACTGGACTTTTGCAGTTCTTTATCCAAGCCTCGGATTTGTCGACGATAAATCTCATGCTTTTTTTTTGCATTTGACTTAGAGCGATAGACCAACAAGCCCATCACTAAAACAACCAGGCTCAGTGCTCCCGCTATAATGGGAGCCTCAAACAAGAAATCAGGTGCCATTATAGATGAGCCATGTCATCCCATTCTTCATCTGAAAGAAGCTTATTAAGATCAACCAAGATAAGAAGCTTACCGTCGCGGTTGCTGACTCCTTGGATGAATTTAGCACTTTCATCGGTACCAACACTTGGTGTGGTATCAATTTCAGAAGAACGTAGGTAAACCACTTCCGCAACACTATCAACCAAGATACCAATCACTTGTCTCTCTGATTCGATAACGATAATTCGAGTGTTGTCAGTGATTTCACCTTCCATCAACCCAAAACGTGAACGGGTATCAATAACGGTAACTACATTGCCACGAAGATTAATAATGCCTAATACGTAATCTGGAGCACCGGGTACTGGCGCTATTTCCGTATAGCGTAAAACTTCTCGCACCTGCATAACATTGATGCCATAAGTTTCTTCTTCAAGTTGGAACGTCACCCACTGAAGCACTTCGTCGTTAGACTGATCTTTTCTTACTTCGACTTCATTAGATTGAGACATACCTTTTCCTCTCTAAGTCGTTTCCGACACAAATACGTTATTTATCGAGTGCTTTTACATCAAGCCCTGCATTAAGCATAGCTATCAATTCTTCAACGTGAATTAAAGCGCACATTTTTTCTTTTACCATTCCCGCAAGCCAAGGGCGTTTTCCTGCCATTTCACGCCAGCGGACTTTGTCTGTATTGAGCGACTCAGTCCCTTTTAATTCGGTACTAGCCAGTCCCCACATACTTTCACCCAACATCACAATATACTGATAGTGATCTTTATGGCTGTCATCTGATAATTTTTCAGACATCACCCACTCGGCCGTATCGACGACATCGAGCTGGTTTTCTTTGCTTGTTTGCAAACCAAGATACCACCCTGGGCGTCCGATAAGATGACTCAGTGTGCCCAATCTATGGATTCCACCCAATTCATCGAGCGGTACTGCAAACATCACACCGTTGACATCAAAATACAGGACTTGAAAGTCTTCAGTTCGTTTCGTGCTTTGCCAAACCTTGGCCGGGCTTTCATTTGCTTGCTCAACCGCTATATCAGTTTCAATATCAACGTGTTGATCTACGATTTCTTGTACTTGATGAACCGGCTCTTCGACAATGGGTGCTTCAATGACAGGTTCAACAAACGCCGTTTCTTCTACCTGTAGGCTCACCGTTTCATCGATTAAAACGTCGTCGACTACGGGCTCTTCTACCACGGTCCAGTCTTGAACCTCTCGCTCCGCTTTGGCCTCTTTTTCCGCGGCTATCTGTCGCGTATTTTGCTCAAGAATTTCGTCTAAATCGAGCTCAGCCACAGGGTTACTTGATTCTAGCTGCTGTAAGAGTCGCTCTACGTCTTCCAGATTCGGAACAGCGATGTCGTCGTCATGAAGTTTATAGAATCGCTTTTCCGTTTGAGCTTCCGGTTGCGGCTCTGGCTCTAATTCTGGTTCAGGTTCTGACTCAAGAAGCGCAGTTTTCGCTTCCGGCATTGCTGGCTCTAGAGTTTCTGTGTCCTCTCCGTCCAACATCGCAGTAAAGTAGTCATCGAGAGCTTGCTCACTAGAAATCATCGATGAATTACTCATTAATGCTTAACCTCTCGAGAAATAATAATAATTGCTTGTATGCGAATACGCCTCTGCTTCCCGCTGCGAAGTGGGAAACCGGTAAATGCCGCAAGCTAGCATCACGAAATTTAGTATCAATCGGAACCGCCGAATTCCAAACCTGATCTGGGTAGTCTTTTTTCAACTGGTTGAGCGTATGTAATGAAGCATTAGTTCGTTTGTCATACATCGTCGGAACGATGGTGACTTTAAACGCTTTATTCCGCGATTTCTGCATAATGTCTAAGGTTCTGACCATTCGCTCTAAACCTTTCATTGCCAAAAACTCGGTTTGAACCGGAATAAGGATACGATCGCTTGCTGCCAGCGCATTAACCATCATGACACCCAAAATAGGAGGGCAATCAATCAAGACATAATCATAATGTTCACGCAATGCGAGAAGTGCACGTTTCAAAATCAAACCCATACCACTTCGGTTACCCATGACACGATCCAACGTCGCAAGTGACATGTGAGCGGGTATAATATCAATCCCCTCGACATCTGACTTCAAAATCAAAGGTGTAACCGTTTGAGTGGTGTATTCTTTCAGTTGAAACAGATCAAATAGGCTTGCCGGCACATCGTCGGAATCATAACCAAGGTAGGTTGTTAAAGAACCATGTGGGTCAGTATCAACCAATAGGACTCTATGTCCTTGCTTACTTAATAAGCCCGCTAAGGTGACGGTAGTGGTGGTTTTCCCTACGCCTCCTTTTTGGTTTGCTACACTCCAAACTATCATTCAGTTCCCCTACCCTAGACCGACTTCAACGAGCATTCGCTCTGCAATACGATCTAGCGGTAAATCTTCGGTAGAAAGTCCTGCTTTTGCAACGGCCTGTGGCATACCATAAACAACGCAACTTTCTTCATCTTGTGCCCAAATGGTGGCTCCTGCTGTCTTCAGCATTCGAGCGCCTTCTCGACCATCCGCTCCCATACCCGTCAATACCATTGAAAGTACTTTGTCTGTATAGATTTTAGCCGCAGACCCGAAGGTAACATCGACACAAGGTTTGTAATTCATGCGTTCGCCGCCATCTATGACTCGTAACCTTGCCGAACCCGGTCGACCGTCAACCATCATCTGCTTGCCTCCCGGAGCCAAATATGCGACGCCCGGACGCAATACATCACCATCTTGCGCTTCTTTGACTTCAATCTTACACAGCGAGTTCAGTCGACTCGCAAACGCAGACGTAAACGTGGCCGGCATATGTTGAATGAGCAAAATAGGATGTGGATAATTTTGCGGCAGTTTCGTTAAGATCTTCTGCAAAGCAACAGGGCCACCTGTCGAGGTTCCAATCGCTGTTAACTGGTACTTTTTACCACTGGCTTTAAATCGAGTTGCTGCCGTTGGAGCCGAAGGGCGTGTTAATCGAGTTCCCACTGCAGGCTTCGTTGCCAAAGACGATGTGCTCGCTGATGGACGAACAGCTGGGGCCGCTCGTCTCATCATCGCACGCTTAGAGGCTATCTGAATAACACGCTGTTGCAGCAATGACACGGCATCGTCGCGGTTACGTGCAATGTCTTCAAATTTCTTAGGTAGAAAATCAAGAGCGCCCGCATCAAGAGCATCAAGCGTGGCTTTTGCTCCATCGTGAGTCAAAGACGAAAACATCAAAATCGGTGTTGGACAGGCAGCCATTATTTGCTTAACAGCAGTAATGCCATCCATAACCGGCATTTCAATGTCCATGGTGATGACATCAGGCTTAAGAGTTTTCGCTTTTTCTACCGCCTCTTTGCCATTTACGGCAACATCCATCACTTCTAATCGCGATTCCGCATTAATTATCTCGCTAACTCTGCGTCTAAAAAAGCTAGAGTCATCAACCACGAGTACTTTAATCGCCATAGGTTCCCTTTTATCTACTGACTGCGACTAGATTCTTGAAGCGGCAGCGTACTGCTTCAACAAGTCTGGTACGTCTAAAATGAGTGCGATGTGTCCATCACTGGTAATTGTCGCACCTGCCATACCCGGTGTACCTTGTAAAAGCTTATCAAGGGGCTTAATGACCACTTCTTCTTGGCCAATCAAAGCATCAACCACAAATCCAACTCGTTGACTGCCAATTTGAACAATCACGACATGGCCATGGCCTTTTCTCAATTCAACCATTCCGTCTTGAGGCGATAACCAGTTCTGCAAGTAAAACAGTGGGATAGACTTATCACGAACAATGATCGTGAGTTGTCCGTCGACAATATTGGTTCGGCTCAAATCAAGATGGAATATTTCATTGACACTGGCCAGTGGTAGAGCAAACGGATGCCCTGCAACGCCCACCATTAATGTCGGTAATATAGCCAGTGTTAACGGTACCTTGATGGTTATTTTGGTGCCTTTAGTCAGCTCAGAATCAATATCTATCGAACCATTAAGGGTGTTGATCGCGGTTTTAACCACGTCCATCCCCACGCCACGTCCTGATATATCCGATATTTTTTCTTTGCTTGAGAAACCAGGCATAAAGATTAGGTTGAAGCACTCTTTATCAGACAGTCGAGAGGCTGCATCTTCATCCATCATGCCACGATTGACAGCAATGGAACGTAGCTTATCAGGGTCCATACCACCACCATCATCGACGATGGCTAATTCTATATGGTCGCCTTCTTGAGAAGCAGAGAGTATCACTTTACCGTTTCGAGACTTGCCTGCTGCTGCTCGATCATCGGGCATCTCAATACCATGATCGACCGAGTTTCTCACCAAGTGAATCAGTGGATCGGCTAACGCTTCAACAAGGTTTTTATCTAAATCAGTTTCTTCACCGCGCATCTCAAGCGTGATGTCTTTATTCAAGCTACGAGCGAGGTCACGGACAACTCGAGGGAAGCGGCCAAATACTTTCTTGATTGGCTGCATTCGAGTCTTCATCACCGCGCCTTGCAGGTCAGCGGTAACGACATCTAAGTTAGAGACCGCTTTTTCCATTTCTTCATCATCACTGTTCAGTCCTAGGCTTAAAAGACGATTTCTCACCAAGACTAGTTCACCGACCATGTTCATAATGGTATCAAGCGTAGATGTGTCGACTCGGACTGTGGCTTCCGCTTGAGGCTTTTTCGCCTGAGGCGCTGGCGCTGCATTTTTCGCGGGTGGCTCGGCTTCCGGTTTAGGCGCAGCCTTCGGAACCGCGGCAGCTGGAGCGGGTTTTGGCACTGGCGCAGCAGGCGCGGGAGTCACTGGTTTAACGGCAGCCGCTAACTCGTCGGGAGCCGGACCATTACCTGCACCATGCAAATCATCAAGAAGTTTTTCAAATTCTTCATCAGACATTAGATCATCGCCACCTTGAGCAGCCGGTGGTTTAGCGGCTGGTGCACTAGAAGCAGGTGGTTCAGGTGCAGACACTGATGATGAGGCTTGAGGGCTTTTACCTGAGCCATGGAGCTCGTCTAGCAATTTTTCAAATTCATCATCAGTGATATCACCACTGGCTTCTGAACTTGAAGCCGGTGCTGCAGGAGCCGCAGGAGCCGATGATTCAACTGAGTTAGGGGCCGTGCCTTTACCGTGTAACTCATCAAGCAGCTTTTCAAATTCATCTTGAGTGATGTCATCGACAGAGTTTGATGACGTCACTGCTTCTGGCGCTGAGGCAACTGGCTCTGGTACCGTTTCCACTACAGGCTGTGGCGCTTCTTCGACATGAACCGCTTCCTCAACAACTTCATCTTCAGACTCTGGTTTACACAACCGGTGAAGCTCATCAAGCAACCCTTGATCTGCCGCTGGAAGAGGTGTCGAGTCTTGAACCGCTCTAAACTGCTCATTGACTGTATCCAGAGCACGTAGCATGGTGTCCATAAGGCCAGAAGTCACTGAACGCTGTCCATTACGCAAAATATCAAAGACATTTTCTGCGCCATGACATGTATCAACAAGCTCAGTTAAGGCAAGAAAACCTGCACCACCTTTAACGGTGTGAAAGCCTCGGAAAATGGCGTTGAGTAATTCTTTATCGTCAGGGTTGTTTTCTAGCTCGACAAGTTGCTCAGAGAGCAGTTCGAGTATTTCACCCGCCTCAACTAAAAAGTCCTGTAGAATATCTTCGTCTAAATCATAGCTCATACGTTACCCCTAAAACCCAAGACTTGAGAGCAAGTCATCGACTTCATCTTGAGATGAAACTGCATCCGTTCGTTCATGAGGATTCAATATTGGCCCTTCTGGACTGATCGATGCTTTATTGTTGTTATCATCCGATTCTTGTGTTTGTTTTTGATTGGTACCAAATACCGTAAGAATCTCAACTAAGCGGTCTTCGACTTCGTTAACTAAAGTGATGACTCGGCTAATGATTTGCCCAGTAAGATCTTGAAAATCTTGAGCCATCAATATTTCAGTTAGCTGACCTTTCAGCTCGGTGCTGTCACCTTCAACTTCAGTGAGTAATCCATCGATACGGTGACACAGCGTTTTAAAATGAGCTAACTCTATTCGACCACTCATTAATTCATTCCACTGCGGCCTGACTTGAACTAGACCTTCATGGAGATTATCAGCAATTGGCATACAGCGATCGACCGCATCCATTGTTTTATTGGCCGCAACTTCCGTCTTCTCTATCACGTATTTGAGTCTATCGCGAGCATCCGGAATCTCGTCTTTCGCGATTTCACTCATCCGCTCATCTAAATTGAAGTGCTGAAGTGAATCGTGGAGATCTCGAGTCAGTGTGCCTATCTCTTGAAGCATGGCGTTCTCACCACCTTCATAGATAGTTTTTACCAGCAAATTAGCTTCTTGCTGTTGCTCACCTTCAAGTAACTCGACAAGTTGTTTTGCCTGTTCTAGTGAAATCATCCTGATTTTGCCTTATTGCGCTTAATCAATGTGTACAACTTTTGGCTTATAAACGCTCAAAAATCTTGTCTAGCTTTTCTTTAAGCGTAGCTGCAGTAAATGGTTTAACAATATATCCATTCACACCAGCTTGTGCGGCTTCAATAATCTGCTCTCGCTTTGCTTCCGCAGTGATCATTAACACAGGCAAATGCTTGAGTTCATCATCAGCTCGGATATTCTTGAGTAAGTCGATTCCTTGCATGCCAGGCATATTCCAGTCTGTTACAACAAACTCAAATTCGCCCTTTTTTAACATTGGCAACGCTGTAAGACCATCATCTGCTTCTTGAGTGTTATTAAACCCCAAGTCACGTAATAGGTTTTTAACGATACGACGCATTGTTGAAAAGTCATCAACAATAAGGATCTTCATATTTTTATTCAAAATTGCCTCCACTGAGTTTGATATCAGTGATTGTTATTCATGTTCCGTCCAAGCACTTAACTTTGTACGTAGACGCTGCATTGATTGGCTTAGTATTTGGCTAACACGTGATTCGCTTACACCAATGACTTCACCAATTTCTTTTAAGTTTAACTCTTCATCATAATAGAGCGAAAGTACTAAGGCTTCACGCTCTGGTAACGATTTTATTGATTCAATGAGTGCTTTTCTAAAAAACTCATCGGCAACACCGCTAAATGGCGTATTTTTATCTTCTTCTACTGGAGAAATGGCATCATCTGAAATACCCAAATCTTCAATACCAACTAGACGAGAACAATTTATGTCTGTTAATGCAGTGTGGTACTGTTTTAGCGACATATCTAGGTGATTTGCAACTTCTGTGTCGGTTGGGTCTCTATTTAGTTCACTTTCTAACGCTGATATGGCCAATCCAATCTCTCGATTGTGCTTGTGAACCGAACGCGGAACCCAGTCTCCTCGTCGAATATCATCGAGCATTGATCCTCGAATTCGAATGCCTGCATAGGTTTCAAAGCTTGCGCCTTTAGTCCCGTCATAATTTTTCTGTGCTTCAAGCAGGCCAATCATCCCAGCTTGAATCAAATCATCAACTTGTACGCTAGGAGGAAGACGTCCTATGAGGTGGTGCGCTATGCGTTTAACCAATACAGAATACTTCTCCAAAAATAATTTTTGGCTATTTTGATTCGCGTATTGATCGTAAGTCAGCGCTTTATTCACTCAATGATTCCCCTAATATATCGGTCCGATTTAGTAAACGTTCTACGAAAAACTCCAAATGCCCACTAGGGGTTTTCGGGATCGGCCATGTCAATGCTTTATTCGCTAATGAACTGATGGCCAACGCGGCTGGAGAACGTGGGTACGCATCTACAACAATCTTTTGTCTTTTAACCGCTTGACGTACTTTATCATCTAATGGGATACATGCGACGAGTTCAATGCTGACATTTAAGAACCTCTCTGTGACCAAGGTCAACTTTGCGAATAATTCTCGCCCTTCTCGGTAGCTTCTGACCATATTTGCAACAATCTTGAAGCGTTGGACTTGATGCTCCGTACTTAACAGCTTAATCAGAGCATAAGCATCGGTTATTGAGGTTGGTTCATCACAAACCACGACAACCACATCTTGAGCAGCACGAGAAAAACTGACAACCATATCTGAAATACCCGCAGCGGTATCTATTAACAATATGTCCATTTCTTCTTCTAAGCTACCAAATGCACGAATTAATCCGACATGTTGTGCGTGAGATAGCTCTGTCATGCTTTGTGTGCCGGAGGTCGCGGGTATTATTTTAATTCCATGTGGCCCTTCAACAATCGTATCTCTTAGCTCACATTCACCCGCTAATACATGGCCTAAATTCTTTTTAGGCCGTATTCCGAGCATAATGTCGACGTTTGCTAAACCTAAGTCCGCATCGAGCACAGTCACTTTTTTACCTTGGCGCGCCATGCATATGGCTAGCCCCAAAGTTACGTTTGATTTGCCAACGCCCCCCTTACCACCCGTCACAGTAATGACTTTCGTCAATGACGGTTGCGTGAGTCTGCGTAGGCCACTTGCTTGGTCGTGAATCATTTTATCTGTCATATAGTTGCGCCGCCTAGAGCCCCTCTCCGGAGTCACTATTCCAGTAGTGAGGTTCATTGTCTGTCGACTTTTCAAGTAATTCGTTCGCTTTCGCTACCATGTATTTAGGCTGAGCGAGTACGATATCTTCTGGTACTCGCTGACCGTTTGCTATGTAAGCAACTGGTAACGCGTTTTGAACGATAACACTTAAAAATTCACCTAAGCTGAGTGATTCATCCAGCTTAGTCATGATGCAACCAGAGAGCGGTATTCTTCTAAAATGCTCTATGGTTTCTTGTAATACTTTTCGCTGAGCGGTAGCCGGCAATACAAGGTAGCTATGTATTACTTCGCCACTTTCCTGCATAAGGGTATCTAGCTGCTCAGAAAGCCTGACATCTCGCTGCCCCATACCCGCTGTATCGACCAAAATCAGACGACGATTTCTTAGCTGATATATTACATCGGCTAACTCATTGGAATCTTTAGCAACTCTTACTGGGCAACCCATAATTCGACCGTAGATCGATAATTGTTCATGTGCACCAATTCGGTAGGTATCTGTTGTCACTAATGCGACATTATCTGAACCATATTCCATTGCAGCACGAGCGGCCAATTTGGCAATCGTTGTTGTTTTTCCAACGCCGGTCGGGCCGAGAAGCGCAACAATGCCCCCACGTTTTAGGATGTCTGTTTTTGCAACGGGAATCTGATCCGCAACCAAACCGAGTAATGCTTTCCAAGCCTTCGGTGGCGCGGTATCTTCGGGAATGTAACAGGCCAATTGGTCCGCAAGCTCTAGCGATACGCCCATTCTCTCGAGTCGTTTAATCAGCATAGCCCGTAGTGGTTCACGTCGCTCAACTTCTTGCCACATTAGCCCTGAAACTTGGTGCTCTAAAAGTCGTCGAATAGACGTCATTTCTTCGCGCATCCCTTCCAATTCTTCGTTATCGGCCTTTGGGTCGTCTCGACGAGGTCTGTCATAACGAGTGGGATCAAGCTTGGGGGTGTTTCGTTCAGAACGTCTGTCTTGCGCGATCAATTTTGCGAGTGGCGATTCTGGATTAGACAGCATCCCGTTGGGGTGATTAGCATTGTTTGTACTGTTCGTATTGCTTGTATTGCTTGTATTGCTTGTATTCTTGGTACGGCGATCGGCTGCTTGTGAGCTTCTTTGACGCTTTAACAATGCAGTTAATGAATCTTCATTTTCAGAACGGTGCTCTTGCTCTGGCTCGCCATTGCTGTATTGCTTTAGCATATTGGCAAAGCGTTTTGTCATTGACTTTCCAGAATCGGCGCCCGATTGCAAGCTCACCTTGTCTTGCTCAAGTTCACGAGGGGTAGGCTGAGGCTTCGCAGTCGCCGCTTGCGTGTAATCATTACGTGGGCGAGAGTTGTAATTTTTGGTCGATTGATTACTGGCTTGATCGCCATCTACCGCGGCCACAATCTCCACACCACCGGCGACTTTTTTGTTGGACATGATCACCGCTTCCGCACCAAGTTCTTCTTTGACTTGAAGCAGTGCGGAGCGCATATCTTTGGCAAAAAATCGTTTAATCTTCAAAGTCTATGTCCATATCTGAATTGGAGTTGCGCATGACGTTAATTCCCGACCGCCTGCACAATTCGTATTTGTTTCTCATCTGGAATCTCTTGATAAGACAGCACCCTCAATGAAGGGATGGTGTTCTTAACAAATTTCGCTAGGGTTGAGCGCAGAACACCAGACGTCAATAATACCGCGGGTTCACCTTTCAATTCTTGTTCTTGAGTCGCTTGGCTTAAAGAGCTTTGTAGTCTTTCTGCTAATCCAGGCTCTATCCCTGCAGACTCTCCCCCTGAGGCTTGCATTGTCTGATGCAATATTTGTTCCAGCTCAGGAATTAAAGTAATCACCGGCAGCTCAGGCTCTATACCATTGATTTCTTGTACAATTAATCGTTTTAGTGAAATTCTGACCGCTGCAGTCAAAATGTCAGGTTCTTGACTCTTACTCGAATACTCGGACAAAGTTTGAACGATGGTCCTAATGTCGCGAATAGGGATAGCTTCATTGAGTAAGTTTTGTAAAACCTTAACGACTGTACCTAGCTGCAATTGATCGGGGACAAAGTTTTCAACCAGTTTCGGCGCACTTCGTGACAGCATTTCCATGAGATTCTGAACTTCTTCATGGCCAATCAGTTGTGAAGCATTATTGGTTAGCAGCTGACTCAAATGCGTCGCCAGTACTGTGGATGAATCCACAACCGTATAACCTAGCGCCTGAGCATGCTCACGCTGTTCTTCGCGAATCCACACGGCTTCTAAACCAAAAGCAGGGTCAATGGTGTGTTCACCTTCAATCATCCCATAAACTTGCCCAGGGTTAATCGCAAGCTCTTGATCTGGCCTAATTTCTGCTTCTCCGACCGCAACCCCCATTAGAGTAATTCGGTAACTGTTTGGGGTTAATTCTAGATTATCGCGGATATGGACAGCTGGAATAAGAAAACCGAAATCTTGAGATAGCTTTTTACGTACACCCTTGACGCGTTCAAGAAGCTCGCCCCCTTGATCACGGTCGACTAATGGAATCAATCGATACCCGACTTCTAATCCAATAATATCAACGGGCTGAACATCATCCCATGACAGCTCTTTGGGCGCAGAGGTTTCTTTTTCTGTTGTTGCTGGCAGTTTGGCGTCTTCTTTAGTTTTTTTCTGTTTACGTGTGATGAGGTAAGCACTTCCCCCTGCAATGGCTGCCAGTAATAGAAATGCAAAATGTGGCATTCCTGGTACTACTCCCATGACAGCTAAGATGCACGCGGTTATGGTCAGTGCCTTGGGGTTGTCAAACATTTGGAAGACGAGCTGTTGGCCCATGTCTTCGTCTGTGTTTTGACGTGTTACCATCATAGCCGCACCAATAGACAGCAACAGAGACGGTATCTGTGCTACCAGGCCATCACCAATAGTCAATAGCGTGTATATTTCTATTGCTTGGGAAAAACTCAGATCATACTGCACCATACCTATCGACAATCCACCGATGATATTGATGAATAGGATCAAAATACCAGCGATGGCGTCCCCTTTCACAAACTTTGAAGCACCATCCATTGAGCCATAGAAATCGGCTTCTTTAGTCACTTCAAAACGGCGTAATCGAGCTTGGTCTTGGTCAATCAACCCTGCATTCAGGTCTGCATCAATTGCCATTTGTTTACCTGGCAAAGCATCGAGTGTAAAGCGAGCGCTTACCTCCGATATACGACCTGCACCTTTTGTTACAACCATAAAGTTGATGATCATCAAGATCAGGAAGACAACCAAGCCGACAGCGTAGTTTCCGCCAATCACAACGTTACCAAACGCTTCGATCACTTTACCAGCCGAACCCGGCCCTTCATGACCATACAATAAAACGACACGTGTTGACGCTACATTGAGTGCTAGACGCAGCAATGTAGCGATAAGGAGGACGGTAGGAAAGGCAGCGAAATCTAATGGCCTACGGGTGTAAACTGTAACGAGTAAAACCACCATCGACAATGCGATGTTAAACGTAAATGACAAATCGAGAATAAACGCCGGAATCGGCAATACGATCATGCCCAACGTTGCTAACACCATTATCGGTGCACCTATCGCTGGTAGGCTACGTTGAGGAATGGCTGGGAGTTTATCCGCGAACGGTAGAGTAAATTTCATAGAATCGCTAGTAGCCCAAATTGAAAAACTGGCTTGATTTTAATAAGTTCAGTCGTGATGCAAGATTTAGTCCATTGAACACGTCAAAATTATGACTTAACTTTTTATTGTCATTATAGGCCCAGAACACGTTAACACGAGAGTTACAGGCCATTTGGTCATCACTCTAGATACGTTTAACGATGGATATTCCAGAGCAATTTTCCGTTTTGTTTCGATTCATTAAACTCAATGCAAGCGAGCCCTGAGGTCGGGAACATAGGAGGCGCAATGTCGGTTGCAAATTCAGCGGTTAAGTAGCTCACGAGGGGTAAGTGAGAAACCAATAAAATCGACTCTATATTCTCGGCCCCGATTAACGCATTGACATAGTCAAAGACCTGATCTGATTGACCATAAGGAGTTATATCATCACAGGTTTCAACATGCGGACTCGAAAACTCTGAGCTTATGGCCTGCCATGTTTCCTGCGCTCTTAAGTATGGGCTAACCAATACTTTGTCGAATTGAGAAAAGCCCTTCTCACAGCACGCTTTCGCAACATTGATTGATGCAGAGCGCCCACCAGCGGTAAGCGCTCTCTCTGCATCCGATGCGGCAAAGTGCTCCGCTTCGCCGTGGCGCATAATAAAAACTTTCATTTTAAGCTTCCTAACAATTTTTTTGGGCTAACCGATAACACGTTAATGGCAGTCTGTTGCTGCTCTATTCGTGCCCGTGAATTATGGATAATTATATCAAGTGCATTGCCAAACACTCTGCTTTTTCTAACAATCTATTGAAATCCGAGACTTAAGTAACGTTTATAGTGACTTCTCGTTGCTCTAAGTTTGCAGGAGGCGATTTCAAGGCTCATACTTAATGCAATTTATTACCATTTTAATATTTACGTCCCTCGAAACGGAGTTTCATCGTGCATTTAAGCCCAAATGATACCAATACTTATCGCTATATTACATTGTCTAATGGGTTAAGAACTCTGCTTGTCCACGATCGCAATGCTCAGAAGTCAGCGGCAGCGTTAGCGGTTCAAGTTGGGCACTTTGATGACCCTGATAATCGTGAAGGCTTGGCGCATTTTCTCGAGCATATGCTATTTTTGGGCACAGAGAAATACCCTAAGATTGGTGAGTTTCAAAGCTATATCAATCAACACGGTGGAAGCAACAACGCATGGACGGGAACTGAACATACCTGCTTTTTTTTCGACGTCGCGACCAAAGTGTTCGAGCAATCACTTGATAGGTTCAGTCAGTTCTTTACTCACCCTCTCTTTAATCAAGAAGCCCTCGATAAAGAGCGGGAAGCGGTTGATTCTGAATATAAGCTTAAACTGCAAGATGACGCTCGACGGCTTTACCAGGTGCACAAAGAAACGGTGAACCCACTGCACCCATTTTCTAAGTTTTCAGTCGGAAATATCGACACGCTAAGCGATAAAGAAAGTGCCTCTATCCGGGATGAGATTATTGCCTTCTACCAAGATCATTATTCCGCGGATCTTATGACGCTAACGATGGTGGGAAGCCAATCTCTCGAAGACCTTGAATCATTGGCCCGTGATAAGTTTTCAGCGGTCACGAACAATCATCTGCAAGGAAAACAAATCTCTATACCTTATGTCGGTGACAACAGCACGGGCATCTGGGTGCAAGTTGAGCCGGTAAAAGAACTTAGAAAACTGACCATCGCCTTCCCTTTGGATAGTATTGATCAGTATTACCAATCTAAGCCATTGTCTTATTTAGCGCACCTGCTCGGGTATGAAGGTGAAGGCAGCTTAATGTTGTCACTCAAAGAGCAAGGCTTAATTACCTCACTATCGGCAGGTGGAGGAGTGAGCGGTAATAATTATCGAGAATTCACGATCAGCTGTACATTAACACCCGATGGGCTAAGCAACACCGACCTTATTGTTCAATCTATTTTCCACTCAATTCGTATGATTGAAAACGATGGCTTTGCTGAATGGCGATACAAAGAGAAACAAGCGGTGTTAGAGTCAGCGTTTCGTTTTCAAGAGCCGACGACACCTCTCGATCTAGCCAGTCACCTTGTTATCAACATGCAACATTACGACGAGCAAGATGTTGTTTACGGTGACTACATGATGAATCACTACGATGAGCCTCTGATCCGTTCGTTTCTGGCGAAGTTCACTGCCGAGAATGCGCGTATCACCATTGTTGCCAAAGGAGGGGAATACAACAAAGTTGCAAAGTGGTATCACACCCCTTATTCGGTCAGCACCATAAGCCAAGCGCAGTACAAACTTTATCGTACTCCCTTGCAGAATTGCACTTTGACATTACCTCCAAAAAACACCTTTATTTGCTACGATTTGGATCCCCAACCCGTCGAGGCAGAAAGTGATACCCCTGAGGTAATTGAGCAGCTAGAAGGCTTTACGTTGTGGCACCTACAAGACAGCCAATTTAGAGTCCCTAAAGGGGTCATTTATGTCGCTATCGATAGCCCTCATTCGGTTTCATCTACACGAAACATAGTGAAAACGCGTCTCTGCGTAGAAATGTTTTTGGATACCTTGATGAAAGAAACTTATCAGGCAGAGATAGCAGGGATGAGCTACAACCTCTACTCCCATCAAGGTGGTGTGACGTTATCTATATCTGGCTTTAGTCAAAAACAGGCAGATTTGCTGGGCATGATTCTTTCCCAATTTGCCGACAGGAAATTTAATCCGGATCGCTTTGAATCAATCAAACAACAGCTCTTACGAAATTGGCGGAATGCTTCGCAAGACAGGCCCATTTCCCAACTTTTCAACGCTATCACGGGTATTTTACAACCTAATAATCCACCCTATTCAGCGCTCATCGAAGCCATTGAAACCATCGAGGTCGATGAACTGGCAAAATTTGTTGACGATATTTTGAGTGAATTGCATGTCGAAATGTTTGTCTATGGCGATTGGACCCGACCTGCGGCTCTCAAACTGGCGGACACATTGAAAAATGCGTTACGTGTCAGTAATCAATCTTATGAAGAGTCATTGCGACCACTCGTCATGCTTGGAAAAAATGGTACCTTTCAAAAAGAGGTCACATGCAATCAAGATGATTCTGCTGTCGTTGTTTACTACCAATGTGAAAACACACATGCCAAGAGTATTGCTCTGTATTCACTGGCTAACCACCTTATGTCTGCAACATTCTTTCATGAGATTCGAACAAAGCAACAGCTTGGCTACATGGTAGGCACTGGAAACATGCCGCTTAATCGCCATCCAGGCATTGTTCTGTATGTGCAATCCCCCAATGCTGCCCCCATTGATTTAATCAGTTCAATTGACGAATTTCTCAATGCTTTTTATATGGTGCTGCTTGAACTCAATGAATATCAATGGCACAGCAGTAAACGAGGCCTTTGGAATCAAATATCAACACCCGACTCAACCCTTCGCGGGCGAGCACAACGGCTTTGGGTATCGATCGGCAATAAAGATACCGACTTCAACCAAAGAGAAACCGTGCTTCAAGAACTTAAAGAATTAACGCGAAGTGATATGATCCGTTTCGTTGTTAATGAGCTAAAACCTCGAACGGCTAACCGACTCATCATGCACACCCAAGGCAATGCGCATCATGAAGAGGACGCTCTGGATCTTGGACAGGAAATTGGGTCTATCAGTGAGTTTCAATTAAGACCAAGAGATTGCAATTTGGGTTAAGCCTGTTCGGACTCAACAATCTTTTTCAAAGAGTGGGGGTGAAGTTTGATACACACCCCTTTCCATTTAAACGCAACCGTAGGGTTATTCAACCTTTCCCCTTCACCTTTAGGGCTTGATAGTTTGATGCTGACTCCGCTCTCTTCCAGTTGATGATATTTGGCCTTAAATTCAGGGAATTGGTGTTTTAGATCCGCTAAATAGGTATCGGCACTCACTGCATCACTCGCTACAACGAATTCGACGTGCTCCCACGTTTGTTCTGGATACACTTTACCCTCGGCAGGATAAGGTAACTCCAAACATTCAATTGACCAATCCAATGCTCTCAATGGCGCATGAAACTCGATAACAATGATCGGCCTGCCATTGATCGAGGCTTGCGATAGCACCTTCCCTTCTTTTTGCCATTCAGCATGCGCTGTTCTTGCTAGCTCTGGGTCATTGATTCGCATGGCAATGTGATCCGCTTGATGTTGAGTCAGATCCAGTCGCAAAATAGAACCCAACTGGGTAATTTTCTGCATAAACTCTTCAAGTTTCGCTTTCATTTGAATAGGCGCTAAGTTCGCTTCGGTAAGGCATGAGGACATTGTAAGGGTTCCAAAACATTGATTTCGCCATAATACTATCAATAAGGCGGTTAAAAGTGGACAAATTCCCCGTTAACTCTCTATATGATTGCCTATAAAGTTGCTATTATGAGCGCCAATTACAGAACAATAGAAGTTACGCGTTTAAGCTCAATGCCCGAACTGACAGTCCGAACCGATCGCCAGAACTTAAATGCCTAATTTTGCAATTCCAATGAATTGAAGGAAACCCGTGTGAATATCCAAGCACTTATTAATGACAAAGTATCTCAGGCTCTAGAAGCCGCTGGCGCACCTGCAGGCTCTCCTGCTGCTGTTCGCCAATCTGCAAAACCACAATTTGGTGACTACCAAGCAAACGGCGTTATGGGCGTTGCTAAACGACTAGGCACTAACCCACGAGAATTTGCTCAAAAAGTATTGGATGTTCTAAACCTAGACGGTATCGCTTCTAAAGTTGAAATCGCAGGTCCAGGTTTCCTAAACATCTTCCTGGATGCAGCCTTCCTTGCAAAACAAGCAGACGCAGCGTTGGCTGATTCTCGCCTTGGTGTTGCAGTCGCAGAAACACAAACCATTGTTGCTGACTATTCTGCGCCAAACGTTGCGAAAGAAATGCACGTTGGCCACCTTCGTTCAACTATCATCGGTGATGCGGTTGTTCGTACTCTTGAGTTCTTAGGTCACAACGTTATTCGTGCTAACCACATCGGCGATTGGGGGACTCAATTTGGTATGCTTATCGCAAACCTTGAGCGCGTTCAGGCTGAGTCTGGCGAAGTTTCAATGGAGCTTGCTGACCTTGAAGGCTTCTACCGCGAATCTAAAAAGCTTTACGATGAATACGAAGAGTTCGCAGTTAAAGCTCGTGGCTACGTTGTTAAGCTGCAAAGCGGTGATGAGTTCTGCGCAGAGATGTGGAAGAAGTTGGTTGACGTAACAATGATTCAAAACCAGCGCAACTACGACCGTCTAAACGTGTCTCTAACACGTGATGACGTAATGGGCGAAAGCATGTACAACAGCATGCTACCGACTATCGTTGCAGACCTAAAAGAGCAAGGTCTTGCTAAAGAAGATGACGGCGCACAGGTTGTATTCCTAGACGAATACAAAAACAAAGACGGCGACCCAATGGGCGTTATCATCCAGAAGCGTGATGGCGGTTTCCTTTACACAACCACCGATATTGCTTGTGCGAAATACCGTTATGAAACATTGGGCGCGGATCGTGTACTTTACTTCATCGACTCGCGTCAACACCAACACCTAATGCAAGCTTGGACTATCGTTCGTAAAGCTGGTTACATTCCAGAATCAGTGTCTCTTGAACACCACGCGTTCGGCATGATGCTAGGTAAAGATGGTAAGCCATTCAAAACTCGTGCTGGCGGTACGGTTCGTCTTGCTGATCTTCTTGATGAAGCCGAGGTTCGTGCAGCGAAGCTCATTGAATCTAAGAATCCAACGCTAGCAGAAGACGAGAAGAAAGCCATCGCAAACACAGTAGCAATGGCCGCGGTTAAGTACGCAGACCTTTCTAAGCACCGTACTACAGACTACGTGTTCGATTGGGACAACATGCTTGCGTTTGAAGGCAACACTGCACCGTACATGCAATACGCTTACACTCGTGTTGCTTCGGTATTTGCTAAAGCTGGCGTTTCTATGGACTCTCTTGAAGGTGAAATCAAAATCACTGAAGAGAAAGAGAAAGCCCTTATCGCGAAACTTCTACAATTTGAAGAAGCGGTACAGTCTGTTGCTCGCGAAGGTCAGCCGCACATCATGTGTAGCTACCTGTTCGAACTTGCGGGTCAATTCTCTAGCTTCTACGAAGCATGCCCTATCCTTGTGGCTGAAGACGAGACAGTTAAGCAAAGCCGTCTGAAGCTTGCTGCACTCACTGCGAAGACTATCAAGCAAGGTCTATCGCTTCTAGGTATCGATACTCTAGAGCGCATGTAATTCCCTTCGGGTTACAATGAATAAATACAAAGGTTGATGTGAGAGCATCAACCTTTTGTTTTATCTAACGTATACTGAATTCAAGAAATCGAAATGGATAATAATAATGAGCTTTGAACTTCACCCACAACTTGCGAAAGACACCACGCTTATCGGCGAATTTCCACTGAGCTTCGCACTCCTTCACAAAGACAGTGCTGTGCCTTGGGTTATCTTGGTACCAAAACGTGCCAACCTCAAAGAGTTGCACCACTTACCAATGAAAGAGCAACAGCAGTTCCTACATGAATCTCAGGCGGTCAGCCAAGCACTTGAAGCCACGTTCCAACCAGACAAATTGAACCTTGGCGCACTGGGTAACATGGTGCCACAACTGCACATCCACCATATTGCACGCTTCAAAGACGACATTGCTTGGCCTGGCCCAGTATGGGGAAATACAAAAGGCGAACAGCGCAGTGAAGAAGATCAAGCCGCTATCCTGACTCGTATTCAAAACGTTTTATCGCTTAGTTCTATTTTCAAGAAAGCATAATTCGACTTCATCTCATTGAGCTTTAAAGAAAAATACTTCAGAAAAGACACATAACAAAAAGCCGCTTATCTTAGATAAGCGGCTTTGTAATTTTCTAATCTCGCCTTTTTCAACGAGAGTCTGAAGATCTGAACTACATCATCACGTTAAGCGACAAACCATCTTGTTTGCTGATGGTGTAGCGAATACGCGTTGTATGACCATGCATATTCGTATCGACCAAGCGAGAAACTTTCCCTTTCTTGACCCACACACTCAGCATCGCATCGACGCCATCTTCACTCATTCCAAACTTTGCAGCGAGCTCTTTACGAGCCGCAACCCCTTGGCTATCAATGTATTGATGAAGTTCAGTTAAAATCATACGACTTGCACCTCTAGGGCTTTCTGCTTACTGCCCACTTTCTTGAAGACACGATACGTCAACACAAAACCACCAGCAATCGCCACCATCCATACTGCACTTGTCACTGGATGGGCAGCAAAGTTTGCTGCTTGGTAGTAGAAGGTCGCGCCAAAGTAGCCAAGCGCCATCGTCCAAACCGCGATGAAGCGTGCAAACATCTGACCAAATTCACGAACGTAAGCACCCATCGCTGCCACACAAGGCGTGTAAAGCAGGATAAGAATCAAGTAAGCGAACGCCGCATGACCAGATACAAACTTGTCTTTCAAGTTGCCAAAGATAGAGGTATCCACTTCTTGCTCTTCTGCAACCGCCCCTGAATCGCTTAAGTCACCAACCTCAATACCTAAAGGATCCGAATAACTCAAACCGGCTAGGTTTTCAGGGATGGTCATTACCGCTTCTTGCAAGCTTGCTGTTAGGTCAAACTCAGCCGCCTCTTCGTCAGAAGGCGTTGTGTATAGGCTGTTTAGCGTACCAACAACGGCTTCTTTAGCGAAAATACCCGTAATGATACCAACCGTTGCAGGCCAGTTCTCTTCAGTAATGCCAATCGGTTGGAACACAGGAGTGACAACCTGAGCTGCTTTAGACAGTACTGAATTTTCGCTGTCTTCGTTACCAAAGCTACCGTCCATACCTAGTGAATTTAGGAAGCTAAGAATGGCCACAACCATCACGATGGTTTTACCTGCGCCAAGTACGAAACGCTTCAGCTTCTGCCAAGTTTTCAGCATTACGTTTTGCACTGTTGGCAATTCGTAATCTGGCATTTCCATCACTAAGCTATCACTGCTACCCGGGTAGATCGTGTTTTTCAGGAACAGACCCGTAAATACAGAAGCAACGATACCCAGAATATACAAAGCAAATACTACGTTTTGGCCAGCGCCAGGGAAGAATGCCGCTGCGAACAGTGCGTATACCGGCAAACGAGCACCACATGACATAAACGGCGCCATTGATGCTGCCAATTTACGTTCACGCTCTTGGTCTAGAGTACGCGTAGCCATGATAGAAGGTACGTTACAACCGAAACCAAGTACCAGTGGGACAAACGCTTTGCCTGGCAAGCCAATTTTTTGCATCACTTTATCGAGTACAAATGCCGCACGAGCCATGTAACCCGAGCTTTCTAGTATCGCTAAGAACAGGTAAAGCGCAGCGATAACAGGTATAAAGGTCGCAACCGTTTGAATACCGCCACCGATACCATCAGCGAGTATGGTGACTAACCAAACGGGTAAGTGATCATCTAATAAGTAATGCCCACCATCAACCAGTATTGCACCAACACTAATATCAAAAAAGTCGATGAACGCACTACCGATGTTGATGGAGAACATAAACATCAGGTACATGATGACAAAGAAGAAAGGAATACCAACCCATTTGTTCAAAATGAATTGGTCTGCTTTCTCGGTAAAGCTGCGGCTAAATTTACCTTCTGTTTTGCGAACGTTTTTACATAGTTCATGCAAGTAAGTGTACTTTGTATCTGCGACCAACAAGTCGATATCTATATTGCAGGTTGTTTGTAGCTGAGTGACCGTGTTTCTGTCATCACGACTCATTGTATTAAGTACCAAGCGATCATTTTCTAATGCTCGAATGGCCAATGCCCGGCGAGTCACCGTTTTGTCCGAGAAGATCGGTTCGATTTGTTTAATGCACTGCTCAAAATCACTGTTATAGGTAAGGCCTAACTCACGAGGCGGGATACCTTGAACAATCCGCTTATGTAGGCTTTTTTTAAAGGCACTGACTTTTGATTTATCGGTGGCCGATAGCTCTATGACGGGGCACCCTATCGCTTTTTCTAATTTTTTGGCATCAATGTGCTGCCTTTCTCTTTTTAGCGCATCTATTTTATTAAGAACAACAATCATTGGTCGTCCTAATTCTCTTAATTGAAGCGTCATATAAAGAGAACGTTCAAGGCATGTCGCATCAACGACATTGACAATGAGGTCAGCAGGGTGCGTTAACACCGCTCTTGACGCAATGGATTCGTCAATGCTGTTCGTATCGTTACCACTGTCTAGTGCATAAATTCCTGGTAAATCCGTCAAACCGAAATCTTCACCTGCATGAGAAAACGAGCCTGTCTTTTTTTCTACCGTGACGCCAACCCAATTGCCCACTTGTTGCTTGGCACCGGTGAGTGCATTGAATAGCGTGGTTTTACCGCTGTTTGGGTTTCCCACCGTCAATATCTGGTAACTCATTCGCTGATCTCCACTGTAATTTGAGCAGCGATGTTATGCCTGAGTGCTAACGACACACCTCTTACATCCACCTGTAGCGGATCACCTAACGGGGCCCGTCGGATCAGTGTTACTGGCGTTTTGGGAAGCACCCCCATCACCATGAGTTTTTTTCGAGTGTCTAGAGGCATAGAGTCAAAAGATTTTATGACTGCGCTCTCACCTTGTTTTAATTCAGATAACTTCATATTCGCGCCACATCAATGCTAATGAGAAGGATTTCTATTAACAATGGCGATTGTAGAGGTAATTGATCGTGAAGATATTGTGTGAAATCAAACTTTCCAATAATGGTGATGTCAATTTCGTAAGTTATCTCTACGTCAAAAACGTTAATTTTATAACCTCACCTCTCAATCAATATACTCTATTTTTTAGAATTAACCTCACCCGTCAATTTAAACCAATAAAAACATACACTTAAACCCACCCGCCAATATGTCGGTTTTCTTACATTAGATTGTCGTTAATTTTATACGTGAAATAAGTGGTCTAATTTATAGTTATTCACGTCGAGAGGGTTTTCCTCTAAACAAATTCCAGAGGTGGTTTGGTTCCTACCATACCACTCCGGCAGCAAGCGAAGGTGTCATTGACACCCGTGGTATAGTCCCCCGGCTATGCCACGACATTTTTTTCTTAATACACTTCAAATCTCTACTTCTAGCTTAACCTCACTGCCTAGATACAAACCAACTAAATTAAAACCAATAATATATCGACTACTTATCGTCTTTATTCTACGTTCGAGTCTATCCGCCTTCATTGTTACCATTTTTTGGCGATAGCGTTGAATAAACAAAGATGTACTTAAAAATAAGAATGGATAGAGTAACTGAAGTATTAGGCGTGACTAGTGAAAACCCATGCATGAAAGTTCATTAAGAGTGTTCATGATATACCCGCGTTACGGAGAAAAGTGGCAGGCTATGCTTTCTTCAACCATAGTTAGGATGAGTTACCAGTAATACGTAACTATAACTTATTATTCTGAGGCAACTCGTTGCCCTCGATGAACTGTGTCGGTGAAACGCCGAAGTGATGCTTAAATCGTTGGCTAAAGTATGAAGCATCGTTATAACCACAATCAAAAGCGACGTCAGACACTTTATCTCCGGCTAATAATCTTTTGGCCGCTTTTTCTAGGCGGTATTCATTAAGGTACTCTTTAAAGGTTTTTCCATAGCTTGCTTTAAATCGCCTTTGCAGGCTTCTTTCTGAAATGAAAAGATGTTTGGCGGCGGCGGCTGTACCAAAATCGGCATTTTCATAGTGTTTACCAACCAAGCTCTCTATTTTATACATCCAATTTTGATCGACATTGCCCCCCCCTTCACGTTCATCTAATTCGCTTTCTTGGACGTCATTATGGTCAGGTGCTGCATTGGTTTCAGCAACGGGCCAAAAAATTTCTATCAAGTTACGCTCTTCAGAAACAAAATACGCAAGCTTGCCTCCACTTTCGGTAACAAGCGTAGGTAGGTTATGTACACTTAGGTCCAATGAAGTGACTTGTTCATATCCTTCTAGATCGGGAAACGTTCGACCGCTGTCGATCATTTTCAAGGTAGCGATACCATCAGCACTACTCACCTCAATCTGGACGTGTTGGTTTTTAAAACACCGCTCTAAAACACTATCAAGCAATGTATTGATCACGACATCTAAATTAAAGTTACTCAGTTCAACCCAAACGCTTTCCTCTGCACTGCTAAACTCGATACCTATGCCTGACTTTGTAAATTCTGACTGCCAACCGGATAACACCGTGGAGGTCACCAGGAATAAATCGAATACCTGCTTAGTACCACTGCCATTACTTTTTGCATCACGAAGAATTTCCAACTCCTTAGAAACCAATCTAATGATTTCTTGCGAGGATAGCCCCCTCTCTCTTTGATTGCTGCCTGCTGAATGGTTACGCGCTAGAGTGTTCAAATTGTCTTGCACTGATGTGATCACTTGATTGTAAATTAGATGCCTAACTTCCAACTGTTTCCTAAGTTGCTTGTTATTCGTGAGCAGAATGCGGCTTTGGTGGCGTAGTTGGTTGGTTTTTAGAGAGACTTTTGCTTTTAGCATTTTATTTGATGCTGACATCAGACGAGATCGCCAAAGCGACATTAAACCAACAAAAGTCATTGTCATTAAAACGCAAACGAAAATAGCCCAACCGCTAAGATACCAAGGCTCTAAGACAACAAACTCTTGCGACGTAAACTCACTGTCACCGCGAATAGAAGACGCTATTTTGAAATGCAATATATGTGAACCAGGCATTAAGTGATCGAAGGAGAGTTGGCGTCCTTCTAGTTTGAACCACTCCTTATCGTCATCCATACGATAATAAAGGTTATCGATATTACTTCGTGGGACAACACCCATTAAAAATCCGACAGAATCACCATAATTAATGGTAAAACGCTCCAACAGCTTAACGCCTAAACTTATCGGTTCTTGATTGACGCTTATCTGACTAAACAGGAGTTGGCCAGTTGGCAAAGGGTCGTTGAGCAGTGCTGTTTCACTGACTAGAATTAGACCTGTTGTTGTGCCCAGCAATAGATCATTGATACCATTGTTACTAGGGTCACATAGACTAGAAACAAATTCATTGTTTAACACGCCAAATGGCGCACCTATATGTTTGCTCAGCGTTCCATCACTGTCATAGAAGGACAAACCAGCGGTCGAGGTTAACCAGATTCCACTCTGGTTCTGAATAAGGCATTTAGGGCTGATATTTTGTTCCACCATAGGAATCGGGGAAATGTGTTCTTTTTTGTCCTCAACTCTAAATATCCCATAAGTAGAAGCCACCCAGATAGCCGTATCTATTTCCTTAATCGCAACAACATGACCGTATTGAGTACTGTCTTTAAAAAAGCGAACCTCACCATTTTGTAATTGGTAAAGGCCATGATCCGTACCGATGAATAATCCGGATAATTCTGTTGCTCTAAGCAGCGTCACGCTGGCTGGTTTAAATCGACTTACCATCCATAGATCACCGTGATCTTTAAAACGACTCGTATTCAAGTTATAAGACCAGAGGTTCGATCCTTTCACTCCCCACAAGTTGCCTTTTGAATCTAACTCTATCTGCTCTATAGTTTTGGATTTTATACTATTTGGTAATCCATCATCCGCAATGACTTTGCCTGTATTGATGTCAATACACACAATGCCTGACCGTGTTGCTACCAATAAGGTATCGCCGTATTGAACTAAATCGAACACTTCACTTTGATCATAGATTAACGTTCTGAAAGGTTTATCTTGCAAAGCCACAAGGTATAACGCTTTATCTGAGACCAACCAATGACCTTCACGATTTTCATTTTTGACAATTTTCTTGAGTGATTCCCCACCACTGTTATAGGTAAGCATGTACTTTGGAATTCGGCGAAACTTTTCACTGTAGAGTGAAAAGTAACGAATACCTTGTTCAGTCGCGATCCAAATCCCCTGACGAGTGTCATTGATAAGAGAATAGATTTTATTTCCCGCAAGATCGTACTTCGCGCTCACACCGCCTTCCAGCTGTTTGGTTTCACCGGTAGCGAAAGAATGAACAAATAATCCTACTTCCGTTCCAACCCAATATTCATTATCTGTCTCGGCGATAGAGAGAACATGGTGATCACTTATAAATCTTGGCGGCGCTTCTGGCTGAGTAATGTCGATAACAAGCGCCCCTCTTATTGAGCCAACCACTAATTCTCGCCTTGATGCTGAGAAGTACAATGTTTCTATATAGTGCTTGCCAGAAGAGGAAACATGAACAAGTTCAAACTTGTCAGATATGAACGCGCCAGAATTCGTCGCTAACACCCATTTAGAAAAAATGAATTGAGCATCATTGATATCAACTCGACTGGCATCACTTGATTGGTAAAGTTGCATCAAAGAGTAGGTATTGAAGTCGCCAGTATCAATGTGATACGTATAGAAATTACTATCATCGGCTACCCAGATATAGCGGTTAGATGTACCGATAGATCGTATATTGGTACCAGGCGTTAAGCTAAATACTAGCTCTCTTTGATGGTTAGGTTTTGAACGATAAACCTCGTTGTCGGCGAAAGACCAAAAGGATTGGTCTAAGTAAACCAGCTGTTCTGTGGTGAAGTCTAATGCTGAACCGCTACTTGGTAGGGTATTGTCACCATCGTAAAAAACAACACGCCCATGAACATCGTGGATCCAGATGCCACCTTGCTCACTTAAGAAGAGTTTTTTTGCTGCAATAACACGCCCTTCTGCCTGTGTCGACAAAGGGTAAAAAATTGAAGGCATGCTGTCTATCGCTATAGCCAATCTTGGTAGCGAAGAGAAGAAGATGAACAAACAAAAACGAAATAGCAAACTATACCCTTTCAGCATCAAAGTCAGTGTATTGCTACGCCATGAAAGAATAATATTCACACAATAAAGTTAAGCGAACGTTGCTTGTGCTCTTAGGTGAGTGTTTTTTTGCGGCGCTAACTTTGTAGTGTATATGAACCCCTACAGATATTCAGCTGACAATACCGCAAAAAAACGTTTTGTTTGTAGTTTTAGATGTATCGCTGGTAGCTCGCGGGTTTATTTAAGGCATTCGACAAAGCTGTCGGCCAGAGAATGAATAAACACAAAGTAGCTATCAGCCTGAACAGTAATCTCTGAACCAATAGGATCAAGCTCACCTAGCCCTACGCTGCTACCTCGAGTTACTGACTCTACAATTGCTGGCGTAAATTGGGGCTCTGAAAACACGCACTTGGCTTGATTTTCCTGTAAGGTTTTCTTAATCGCTATTAAGCTTTTTGCGCCAGGCTTCCTATCTGGGCTGACGGTAAAGTAACCCAAATGGTTCAATTGATAATCGGATTCAAAATATCCATACGCATCATGGAATACATAGTAGCCATTTTTCTTAACTGGTTTTAGCTTGTCTTCAACCCGCGCTTTTTCTTGTTTTAACCGTAATTCAAAGGTCTGGTAGTTTTGTTGGTATTGCTTACGGTTGTTCGGTTCTAGTAAAGATAACCGATCGGCTAAGGCCTTTGCGACCTGCAAGGTAGGCTCATAACCTAGCCAAAAGTGAGGATCATGGTCACCATGATCATGACCGTCATGTTCACCATGATCGTGATCCCCTTGGTACTCTCTCAAGGAAAGATGAGGAATCTCACTTAATGTAAGTACGTTGTCTTGATTCGACAAAACACCTGTTAGGAAGGGTTCTAAATCGTGCCCATACCAAACGACAAGATCGGCACTACGAATACGTCGTATGTCAGAGGGGCGCAGCGCATAATCATGAGGGGACGTGTTGTTTGCCAACAATACATCGGCATCACCGGCGTTGAGCGTTATTTCGGTGGCTATCATTTGAATCGGCTTAATGCTCGTCAGTAGGTTCATTGCCCAAGCAGAGTTGATATTAAAAAATAGGATTGAAGCAATTAATAAACGAAATCTCATTTGCGTGCCAGTCATCGTTCTGTAGAATATGGAGGGAATGGATGTTACATTATAACAATAGCTAATTGCAAATGAGTTCTATTTATGCCCCCCTTGATTGAGTTAAACAATATCTGCGTAACGTTTAACAATAAACGCGTTTTAGACAATGTTAACTTAACACTTGAACGAAAAAAAATAACCACGCTCATTGGGCCTAACGGAGCTGGGAAATCGACCTTAGTTAAGGTTTTACTTGGCCTACAAAAAGTGGACTCTGGAGTCGTGAAGCGCGGGGCTTCATGCAAAATTGGCTATGTCCCTCAAAAGCTAAGACTGAACGATGCACTACCACTGAATGTAAAACGTTTTTTGCAATTGGCTGGGCGTTACAGTGCGCAAGAAATTCTTGACGCATTAAAATTGGTCAAAGCTGAGCACCTTATTAGTAACAACATGCATCAATTATCGGGTGGCGAAAATCAACGCGTATTAATAGCAAGATCTTTGCTGCAAAGACCAGACGTATTGGTCCTTGATGAGCCAGCACAAGGCGTTGATATACAGGGTCAGATCGACCTTTACAATCTTATCGATGATATTCGCCATCGGTTTAGCTGCGCTGTTTTTATGGTGTCTCACGATCTTCATCTAGTGATGGCAAAAACCGACGACGTGATCTGCTTACACCACCACATATGCTGTTCAGGATCACCACAAGACATCACGCAACACCCAAGCTACATCGCGCTATTTGGCCATAGTGGTCGCGAATCGCTCGCTATCTACCACCATCAGCATGATCATCACCATCATGATTTATCTGGTAACCCTGTTACCGGTAATGCAACAGAATGCGCCAACCATAACCATGGACACACACATGATTGATTTTCTCCTTCCTTCACTTTTGGCAGGACTCGGTATCGCACTGATTGCTGGACCGCTGGGATCTTTCGTCGTTTGGAGAAAGATGGCCTATTTTGGCGATACTTTAGCCCATGCTTCTTTAATGGGCTTAGCACTTGGCTTTCTATTGAACATTAATCTCTACTTAGCTTTGCTGGTTTGTTGCCTAGGTTTAGCATTGATTCTTGTGACTCTACAAAAGCAAAAATTGGTCGCCACTGACACGTTACTCGGTATTCTAGCGCACAGTTCCCTCTCTTTAGGCTTAATCGCCGTCAGTTTTTTAGATTCTGTTCGTATCGATTTAATGAGTTATTTGTTCGGCGATTTACTGGCTGTCGCTCCTGCTGATTTAGTCATAATCTATGCAGGTGTTGCGGTCGTAGCCATAACACTGTTCATTTTCTGGCGACCATTGCTTTCCGCGACAATCAATGAAGACTTAGCGGCTGTCGACGGTATCAACATCGACTTGATGCGACTGATCCTCATGCTCATGGTTGGGCTGGTGATCGCCGTAGGAATGAAATTTGTTGGTGCACTGATCATGACATCGCTGTTAATTATCCCGGCAGCGACCGCTCGAAAACTGGCTCAAACACCTGAACAAATGGCCATTTTCGCTTCGATTATCGGTGCTCTTTCTGTGTGTGGCGGGTTGTATTTATCATGGCACTTTGACACTCCTGCAGGACCATCGGTTGTCATCAGTGCTACTTGTATGTTTATGCTAAGCCAGTTTGTAAAATCGCCTACGAGCTAACTCAAGCTGTATTTAACAAGCGTTTGTTTCCGTCAATTTCTCGATTAAAAAACGCCGAATAAAAAAGGCTTCCAACTGGAAGCCTTTTTAATCTCTATTTTAGACAACGATAAAGAATAATCTCTTTTCGTTACGCCCCTTCATTGTGCAAATCAAGGTTAACTAGCTCGGCCTCAGACTCAGCTTTAGCATCATCACCACGTAACGATTCTACGTACTCTAGATATTCTTGATTAATATCACCCGTGACGTATTCACCACTGAATACCGACGCCTCAAAACGTGCGATGTCTGTATTACCAAGACCAACGGCTTCAACAAGATCGTCAATCGTTTGGAATATCAGTTCATCCGCGCCAATCTGTTTACAGATCGCATCGTTGTCACGACCATGCGCAATCAGCTCGTTCGCACTTGGCATATCAATCCCATACACGTTAGGAAAACGAATTTCTGGAGCTGCTGAAACCATGAACACTTTCTTCGCGCCTGAATCTCTCGCCATTTCAATAATCTGTTCTGAGGTGGTTCCACGAACTATCGAATCGTCTACTAGCAGTACGTTCTTATCCTTGAATTCAGAGCGAATTGCATTGAGCTTACGGCGAACTGATTTCTTACGCTGCTGCTGGCCCGGCATGATAAACGTTCGACCTACGTAACGGTTCTTAACGAAGCCTTGACGGTATGGAATGTCAATCGCTTGGGCAATTTGCAATGCGATGTCACACGATGTCTCTGGGATAGGGATAACCACATCAATATCAAGATGGCCGTATTCATCTTTAATACGTTCACCCAGTTTTTTACCCATTTCAACACGAGCGCTGTAAACGGAAATTTTGTCTATGAATGAATCTGGTCGAGAAAAGTAGACATACTCAAATAAGCAAGGGTTTAAAACAGGGTTATCTGCACATTGCTGTGTAAATAACTGCCCATCAAACGTTGCGTAAAGCGCTTCGCCTGGTGCCACATCACGTACAAAATCAAAGCCAACCGCATCTAAAGCGACAGATTCTGATGCGACCATATATTCGGTGCTACCATCGATTTCACGCTTACCTAAACATAATGGGCGAATCCCGTTTGGGTCTCTAAATGCAATCATACCGTGGCCAATAATCATCGCGACAACAGCGTATGCGCCACGAATAGTGCGATGTACATTAGTCACAGCACGAAAGACATCTTCAGAGGTTACATTCCCTTTAACCATATCAATTTCATGTGCTAACACGTTTAGCAACACTTCCGAATCTGACGTAGTGTTGATATGACGGCGATCTTTCTCCGCTAATTTTTCACGAATTTTGTGAGCGTTAGTCAAGTTACCGTTATGAGCTAAAGTAATACCAAATGGAGAGTTAACATAAAATGGCTGCGCTTCGGACGCACTAGAGCTGCCTGCTGTAGGGTAACGAACATGACCGATACCCACATCACCCTGTAGGCGTTGCATGTGTTTTGCTTCAAAGACGTCTTTCACCAAACCGTTTGCCTTACGCAGACGGAAACGATTGCTTTCTATGGTACAAATACCCGCAGCATCTTGGCCACGATGCTGCAACACAGTCAATGCATCATAAATAGACTGGTTTACAGGCGTTGCGCCCACGATTCCAACAATACCACACATGGCCTAACCCTCGATTATCGACAATTGCTGGCGCTATAGTGCGCCAGATAAAAAAGTTGATGTTGCTTGTAAGTGCTCGAAAAATGGCGCGATGATACGACTAAACTCAGGTACCAATTGCGAACTTTTCCACCACTCAGAACTTGGAAGTGCTGTGAAAGCATCCATAAAAAACAGTGCTGCCGAGACGATCAGTACCCCTCTTAACGCTCCGAAAACAATCCCTAAGATTCGATCGGTGCCCGATAGTCCTGTCTTTTCGACAAGCTGAGCAATAACGTAATTCACTAATGCGCCAACAATGAGCGTAGCGATAAACAGCACTGCAATCGCGGTTCCATTGCGAAACATGTCATCTTCAATATTGGTGAAATAAACCGCCAATTTTGCGTAATACTGGCTGGCAATAAAGAATGCGCCACACCAAATAACCAATGACAAAGCTTCTTTAGCAAAACCTCGAACTAAACTGATCAAAGCGGATAGCCCGATCACCCCTAAAATGACAATATCTAACCAATTCATGTTTTCTGCATCTTAAGTTGGCGCGCATTTTAACAGAAAAAATGCTGACGCAAACGTTTTCTTATGGATTTAGTGGTTTAAATTTGAGCAATTGACCGTTTGAACCGGTAATTTTGTTTAGTTCAACCAGTTGTTGCTCAAGTTTACTTTTTGACACATCAGGACCAATAATGACACGGGTGAAGCCATTCTCGTTCTTTGTATGCGCCTGATAGCCTCTTTTCCGTAGATCCTTGACTAAAGTTTCTGCGTTATCTGCATTTTTCAATGCCATTAACTGAATAATCCACGCACTGTCTACATAGTCATTTTTTTCATCTACAGAGTTTACCTTCGTGGGTAACGGTTGGATTGTGTCTGCAGTTTCTCTATCACTTGTTGTGTCGCCGACGGTGATTTCTACAGGCGACTCAGGTAGCATAATCTGATCTTCAACTGGATCAAGAAGTTCAAACACTTCCATTTCACTTTCAAGCTCTGGTTTTATAGGAATACTCGCGATTTCATCTTTATAGTGCTCCTTTTTACCATCGAGTAGGTCTGGCAGTACGATAATTCCCACTGCAACCAAGATAACTGTACCGACTAAGCGGCTATGGAATTTACTGGCCATTTATTCTCCTTGATCTCGCCAGTGCTCTAAGACTTCACCAACCGTATGAAATGAGCCAACGACGATAATGACATCTTGCTTGTTCGCCTGTGTCAATGCGCTATTAAATGCCTCTACGGGGTTAGAATATTTCCCTTGATAACTTGGCAAATGGATACTTAATTCTTCGACAGAAGCCGCTCTAGGGCCGTGAAGAGAAGCTGGATACCAGCAAGTCACAACTGAGGTTAACTCGTCTAGCGTCGATTCAATGTCTTTGTCATGAAGCATTGCCACGACAGCATGTATGTTCTTGTTTGGATACTTCTCTTGAAGTGATGCAACTAAGTATTTAGCCGAATGCGGATTGTGCGCGACATCGAGCACGATCGTTGGCTCGGTGGAGATAACCTGCATACGACCAGGAAGCTGTGCCGACTTCAATCCATTCACAATATTGATATCTGTCAGTTCGAGATTAGCCACGGCAAGTGCCATTAAAGCCGTTGCTGCATTAGGTAAAGGTAATTGAGGTATCGGCAGTGAGTCGAGCTCGAAGGTGCCACTTTTCCAGCCCCAGGTCTTATCGGTTTCTTTTTGATAGGTGTACTGAATGCCTACTTGATAAAAATCAGCACCAATATCGTCGGCATGAGCTGCGACTGTCGCGGGTGCTTTAGGCTGACCACAAATAGCAGGACGGTTAGTTCTGTAAATCCCCGCTTTTTCAAAGCCAATGACATTAATATCATCACCAAGCCAATCGACATGATCGACAGCTAAGCTGGTAATCACAGAGACGTCGTGATCCACGACATTGGTCGCATCAAGTCGCCCACCTAACCCCACTTCAAGTAGCACAATATCTACATGTTCGGTTTGAAACGCACGCAACGCCGCCAAGGTCCCATATTCAAAGAAACTAAGGCTAGTCTCACCACGTACTTTCTCGATAAAATCGAAAGCCAAGCAGTGCTTTTCATCACTAAGATCAACGCCATTAATACGTACGCGTTCGTTGTAGCGAATTAAATGAGGAGAGCTGTAAACACCAACGCTGTAACCGGCATCCAAAAGAATGGATTCCATCAATGCACAGGTTGACCCTTTGCCATTGGTTCCAGCAACGGTAATCACTGTTGGGGCGGGTTTTGTCAGTTCTGCTGTTTTAGCCACCGCTTGAACACGGTCAAGGCCTAAATCTATCGCAGAGCTATGAATGTTGGACAAATAATCAAGCCACACCGTTAAGGGAGATGTGGCTTGAGGAATTGGATTTTGAGTCATCTAACTATAACCAAATAACGGTGGTTTATTGTTAGTAGCTACTTTACCCTTTTTCAGCGGATTCTGGTACTTGATATGCTGCTTCGTTTGGAGAATCGTTAACAGAAACCACCAATGGAGACGTACGGTTCGTCAGTTTAGCCACTAGGCTACCAACTCGTTGACGCATTTCTCGGCGATCAACAATCATATCAATAGCACCGTGCTCTAACAAAAACTCACTGCGTTGAAAGCCTTCAGGTAGGTCTTCACGGACTGTTTGTTCGATAACACGGCGTCCAGCAAACCCGATTAGAGCTTTTGGTTCGCCGATATTGATGTCTCCTAACATAGCTAAGCTCGCAGAAACACCCCCCATCGTTGGGTCCGTCATGACGGAAATGAACGGTAAACCTTTTGAAGATAAACGCTCAAGCGCCGCACTGGTTTTTGCCATTTGCATTAGAGACATCAATGCCTCTTGCATACGAGCACCACCACTGGCAGAAAAACAAACCAAGCCACAGTTATTTTCAATAGCCGCATCAACAGCACGTACAAAACGAGCACCCACTACAGAGCCCATCGAGCCGCCCATAAATGAGAATTCAAAGGCACAAGCAACCAATGGCATGCCTAACAGCTCGCCTTGCATAACGATCAATGCATCTTTCTCACCACTGTTTTTCTGGGCAGCAGAGATACGATCTTTATACCGTTTGGAATCTTTGAATTTAAGCTTGTCTTGTGGCTCTAGCTCATTCGCCAATTCAACTCGGTTATCAGCATCCAAAAACGTTTCAAGGCGGCGACGCGCCTTCATTCTCATGTGATGGTCACACTTAGGACACACCTCAAGGTTACGTTCTAGTTCTGCATGATAAAGTACTTGTTCACAAGAAGAGCACTTAGTCCATACCCCTTCAGGGATAGACGCTTTACGAGAACTGCCTATGTTGCTTTTTTCTAATATCTTTTCAAGCCAACTCATGGAAGACCTTTTCTATCTAGTCTTACGCCTAATTACGCAAGATACAAATTCGGGATTTACGCGTGAAGGATTAAAGCATAATAAATGCCAGCTGTAGACAAAAAACTGGTTGTACCTATTTCCTGTATCGATGTCTCACGAGAAAAATGTTTAAAAATGACCAAAATTGAACATTATGTCAGGTCATTAGGCAAAAATAACGGCCCTAAAGGCTCTCTAGGTAATTGATAATGAGTGGGGTAATCAACATCTATCAAATACAAGCCTGCAGCTTTTGCCGTAGCAGAAGCCTGCTTTCTGTCTTTGGCTTTCAGCAATTGATCTATCCATTGGGGATCTTGCTCGCCCTTACCAACAGTAATCAGACTGCCTGCAATGTTCCTCACCATATGATGAACAAACGCATTGGCCTTAATATCAATCACGACATAATGCCCATGACGAGTCACATTCAAGTGCATAATATTACGCCAAGGACTGCGAGATTGACAATGGATAGCTCTAAAGGACGTGAAGTCATTCTCACCGATAAGGTATTGACCTGCAAGGTGCATTTTATCAGCATCAAGCTCCCCGTGATAATGACTTAATCCCGAAGCAAGAATTCCAGGCCTTAGGGCGTGGTTATAAATAACATAACGATAACGGCGAGCCGTCGCGGTAAATCGAGCATGAAACTCTGCATCAACCACATGTGCCCAACGAACCGCAATATCTTTAGGGAGATTAGCATTCACCCCCATCGTCCAAGCGGCTGGCTTGCGCATACTTTCCGTATCAAAGTGAACGACTTGGCCTGTGCCGTGCACCCCTGAATCGGTACGACCTGCACACTGAACTTCAACAGGATGATTAGCGATGATACTTAAGGATTTCTCTAGCTCTTCCTGAACACTCGTTACATCCCGCTGACGTTGCCAACCATAATAATTAGTGCCATCGTACTCGATGCCCAGTGCTACTCTCATGTTCATTTACTCTTAAAATCCGGCCGGAGATTATAATATCAATACCAACAAATATCTAATACGACAAACAAAAAAGGCAGCAGACGCTGCCTTCCGTTATACGGCGATTAGCCACGTCGTATTGCATCAATTAAGCTTTTAGCTTCCCGTCTTATCGTATCGGAACCATCTACAATCGCTTCTTCCAGTAATTTAATCGCCCCGTCAGTATCATTCATTTCCATGTAGATTTTAGCTAGATCCATTTTTCCTACGGCTTCCGCGTTACTGTCCACATCTTCAAATCCAATGTCACCAATAACGTCAGGAAACTCGTCCAGCCCAACGTTGAGGTTTAATTCTTCGTCATCAGGGTTCGCTTGATTCGCTTCTTCGCTTTCAACTTCTGCCATTAATTCATCAATAGTCCGGTACTGCTCCGCCTTTGAATCAAAATCCTCTTGATGCTCCCAATTTTCGTCAGAAACAACCGCCTGCTCCGGTTTGTTTTCTTCACTCCAAATGGCTTGCTCATCATCTGGGATGTCAGTCGAAATACTAGCTTGCTGTTCAGCAGATAGATTAAAACCATTCCAATCCTCGCCACCGACTTCCAACATAGCAGCAATGTCCATTCCCGCACTATCGGTCGTTTTGGCATCGAGGGCTGAATCAAATGAGAATGAACTCGACATAAGTTCGTCTTCATCTTCGGAAAGTAGCTCCGACAACGCGCTTTCATCAAAACCATCTTTAGACAACGAATCCAGATTTTGAGCTTGGAATATATCAAACAATGCATCCTGCTCTGATATTTCACCTGCTTCATCAGGCGCCATATCTATCGGTATATTCGGTGATTCTGCTACGCCAGGAAGCTCTGAAGCCTCAGGCTCAATAGGCATATCTGCCAACGCCTCTTCTTCACTGTATTCTGGAAGATCGGCTTCATCGAAAACCTCGGGGTCATCACTACCTTGTTCTATAACATCGTCTGGAGTGTCCGATGAAATGGGCATATCGGCTAAGGCTTCTTCTTCGCTGTATTCAGGTAAATCTAGCTCATCAAACGTTTCAGGCAGTTCATCAGAAGTAGGCTCTGGCACTTCTTCCACTGATTCTGTGTCTAGTGCTTCGACTGTATCTTGAATTGCAGGTGCTTCTGGTACCTGAGTTTCTAGTGCCTCAATCGTCTCTAGAGTATCAGAATCTTCTTTAGCCTCTGCTTCTTCTGGAATCTCGAGCTCTTCTTGAGCGCCTATTTCTTCTTCGGCACCAGCGTCTTCAATCGCCTCTAGTTCGTCAAGCGTCTCGATTTCTTCAAGTGCGTCAGTCTCGCCTAAAGACTCGGCATCATCGAGAGGATTGATAACGTCTTCATGCGCTGGCAGCTCAGCCAATGCATCTTCTTCTGTATATTCTGGAAGCTCTAACTCATTAAACGTTTCCGGCAATTCATCAGAAGTGGGCTCTGGAACTTCTTCCACAGATTCAGTATCTAGTGCTTTGACTGTATCTTGAGCTTCAGGTGCTTCTGGTACCTGAGTTTCTTGCGCCTCAATCGTCTCTAGAGTATCGGCGTCTTTAGCCTCTACTTCTTCTGACGCTTCCGTTTCATTTAGCACCTCATCCGATAACTCACCGCCAAATTCGACATCAGGCAGCTCGAAGTCATCGACTGGATCAGGTAACTCTTCAGCTAATGCCTCATTGGCTAAAACACTTTCAGCTTCGACTTTCGGAGAGTCTAGTTCATCGTCTATTAACCAGTCGTCATCCTGCGGCGTGCCAAATTCGTTCGGTACTGCTGTTGGCTCTGGCTCTGGCTCTGGCTCTGGCTC
>NZ_AJYQ02000120.1 GCF_000287055.2 Vibrio genomosp. F10 str. ZF-129
CAACAAAATGCAGGAATGGTTTGAATCGGGTCTTCAGCAGTGGGATATCTCACGCGATGCCCCTTACTTCGGTTTTGAAATCCCAGGCGAAAAAGACAAGTTCTTCTACGTCTGGCTTGATGCACCGATTGGTTACATGGGTTCATTCAAAAACCTATGTGATAAGCGCGACGACCTCGATTTTGACGAATACTGGAAAAAAGACAGCTCGACAGAGCTTTACCACTTCATTGGTAAAGATATCGTTTATTTCCACAGCCTATTCTGGCCTGCAATGCTAGACGGGGCAGGTTTCCGTAAGCCAAACAACGTATTTGTACACGGTTACGTTACGGTAAATGGTGCGAAGATGTCTAAGTCGAAAGGCACATTCATCAAAGCAAGTACGTACCTAAATCACCTAGACCCTGAGTGCTTACGTTACTACTACGCGGCGAAACTAAACAGCCGCATCGATGACCTTGATTTGAACCTTGAAGACTTCACTCAACGTGTAAACGCTGACGTAGTAAACAAGATTGTTAACCTAGCTTCTCGTAACGCGGGCTTCATTACTAAGCGTTTTGAAGGCAAGCTATCTACTGAATTTGCAGAGCCTGAGCTTTACAACGAATTTGCTGCAGCTGCTGAGCGTATCGGTGAGCTCTACGAAACGCGTGAGTTTAGCCGTGCTATCCGTGAGATCACCGCACTTGCTGACAAAGCTAACCAGTATATTGACGAAAAAGCCCCTTGGGTTTTAGCCAAAGAAGAAGGCAAAGAGCAAGAGCTTCAAGAAGTCTCTTCTGTTGGTATCAACCTTTTCCGCGTTCTAATGGCTTACCTAAAACCTGTCATGCCAGAACTAGCCGCTCGCACTGAAGCTTTCCTAAACGAAGAGCTAACATGGGAAGGTGTGGCTACTCCGTTAACTGACCATGAAATTACGAAATTCAAGGCGCTGTTTAGCCGCATTGACTCTAAGAAAGTGGAAGCCATGGTTGAATCGTCAAAAGAAGATGCAGCCGCTGAAGCAGCAGCGAAAGAAAAAGCAGAAGCTGAAAAAGAGCAAGCAAGCCAAACGGAACTCGACAAAGATCCAATCGCCGACGAGATTGAGTTTGATGCGTTTGCAGCGGTTGATATGCGTATTGCTCGTATCATCTCTTGTGAAGAAGTGCCAAAAGCGAACAAGCTACTGAAGTTCCAACTGGACATCGGTGGTGAGACTCGCCAAGTATTCTCTGGCATCAAGTCAGCATACAAACCTGAAGAGCTAGAAGGCAAGCTCACCGTAATGGTCGCAAACCTAAAACCTCGTAAGATGAAGTTTGGTATGTCAGAAGGCATGATCCTAGCCGCGGGCCCTGGTGGTAGCGATCTGTGGATTCTTGAGCCACACGAAGGCGCACAGCCAGGTATGCGTGTCCTGTAATGACGACTGTCCGTCGCCATGACCGGACTTGACTTGGCTGATTTGGCTGATTTGACAACATAATCAGATCGTTAGTTAGGTATGTAAGCAAGTCAATAAGCACATCAGAACGCTCATAGTCTTAGTACTGTGGGCGTTTTTTATATTCGACTTCTCCCTTATTTGGGCTCCCCTGCACCAACAATGCACACACCAACAGAATGAAATATATCTAAGATATTGTTTTTAATGAAATTTAAAAGTGGCATAGAACTTGGAATACTCACTTTAGGTATATCTCTAAAGGAGTCGTTATGCTTATTTTTATCACCATTATTTCATTCATTACTTTTGGCGTATTCGCCACATTACTCCACTCATCAAAACAGCGTGGATCCGCCTTCCAACGTAAATACCAACTCATCATCACATTAAGGCAGCTACTGATCTTATGCAGAAAATACCGCAGTGCTACGCATTCGGCATTGATCTACACTACTGATCCCAAGAATATTCTTGAACCACTTAACCAAGAGATTTTAAAGCAAACCAATCATTTGATTTCCATTGCCCATTTCAATAACAAACCGGATTACCGAATCCTACAAATGAGGCTGACTGGTCTCGGAAAAGATTGGCACGAAAGAACCGTCGCTCGAAACCAAGTAATCCACGGTGCAGCCATGAGGCATTGTATGTACTTGATGGATGAGATAGCGATGGCATGGCTTGCTGAATCAGGCAGAGAGGATTTGAGGCACCAATATCATGTAAAATGGCAGCAAGTCATCGACTCGATGGAAGCACTCACTCAGTTGAGAATATCGATACAAGACATGGATACACAAGCGGGGATTCTACGTACCCAATATCGTTGCACCGCCATGTGCCGAAAACTGAACCAACTGTCCATAATCAGCCCATATTCGATGGCTTCTCAAGCAAGTCACCGTGCCATACACCAATTGGAAGAGATGACCGACAATCCCAAATATCTGCTGTCAGCAGATCAGCTATATGCATTAACCAGTGAAATATCCGTGAGCATCACCAGCGTGTATGACCATATTTTGTCTGAACTAACAGAAGGTATCTATTTACCACTTCCCACATTAGAAGCGTCGCAGGAATGTCAGTAGATGGATAATAGTGCCATCAAATTCATTCCATAGCTGACACAACAGTTATCCTAAGATGAAGTCAAGATCCCAATCAAACTCATGGTTGGGATCTTTATCTATTCGTAAGTCTGATGACGTTTTCTACTTTACGTTATCCGCGACCAAAGCGATGTTCTATGCCATTTTTAGTTTCTTTAAATGTTAGCCTCTTTAAAATAAAAAAAACCACCGATTTAGGATCGGTGGTTTTAGATGTATTACTGTAATGAAATATTATTTAGAGCATCTTACGTGCTGCTGCAACCACAACCTTAATAGAACGCGCTTCGGTTTCTTTTAGTGTGGCATGATCTGGAATTTCTTTTTGAGTACGGTTGATGATAACACCCGCGACACAACCTGCTTTTAGACCAGAGCTTGCACACATGGTCAGTAGTGTTGCAGATTCCATCTCAAAGTTCAGTACGCCCATATCTTGCCACTCTTGCATAGAGCCTTGGAAACGCTTCACTACACGTCCAGAGAACGTATCGTAACGCTCTTGTCCTGGGTAGAAAGTATCGCTTGAAGCAGTCACACCCATATGAACCGTCGCACCGGATTCTTCAACAGCCGCTTTCATTGCCGTCGCGACATCAAAATCTGCAACCGCTGGGAACTCCATTGGTGCAAAGTGTAAGCTAGCACCGTCAAGGCGAACTGAGCCAGTCGATACAATCATGTCTCCAACATTCACATGCGGTTGAATAGCACCAGTAGTACCAACGCGCAAGAACGTACGTACACCAAGCTGTGCGAGCTCTTCGACTGCGATAGAGGTTGATGGGCCACCAATACCTGTTGAACAAACGACAACCGGTTTTCCATCTAACTCGGCACGATAAAGCGTATATTCGCGATGACTTGCTAGAAAGACTGGGTTGTCCATTTCTTCAGCAATTTTTTGTACACGCGCAGGGTCACCTGGGATGATAGCAAGTGTTGCACCATTTAAATCAGCTTCTGTAATACCTAAGTGGAAAACGGCTTGAGACATATGTCACTCCTTTTGCAGCTTGTTCAGCTATTCATTCAACGCATAACTACACTGTAGTTTAGTTGGTAAAGTTATTAAATTAATCACCCCGCAACTGTAACGAACCTAACCTCAACAAAGAGTGATCAATTTCACACCAAAAGATGATTGATCGTGTGATATTTCACAGAAAAACGGTTTGCATCACACTTTAAGTTGTCTTTATTGCATTGATTGCACATAAAAATGCCCACTAATTAGAAAAGTGGGCATTCGTATTTCAAGGACAAAAACAACGTCAAGATGGCTGAGAATCTATCCCATTAGATGGCTTAAACTTTAGCAAACGCAATGCATTGAGTGTCACTAAAGCGGTTGCTCCGCTGTCGGCTAGCACCGCAACCCAAAGACCGGTAATGCCAAGTAAACTCGTCACCAAAAATATCGATTTTAAACCCAGCGCCAATATCACGTTTTGCCTAATATTATTTAGAGTTGCTCTGGATAACTCAATCATACTCGGCAACTCCACCAAACGATTATGAGTAATCGCAGCATCCGCCGTTTCTAAAGCAACATCGGTTCCTCCTCCCATAGCAATACCGATACTGGCGGCTTTCATGGCTGGAGCATCATTGATACCGTCCCCGACCATGGCAACATGATGGGTCTGTGAAAGCTTTTCAACATAACCCACTTTATCTTTCGGAAGTAAGCTCGCTTTATAATCGATACCAATCATCGCACTGATGGCGAGGGCGCTACGAGGGTTATCACCAGTGAGCATAATTGAATTAATACCTAACGAGTTAAGGGCATTGACCGCCTGCCTCGCGTCCTCTCGTAATGTATCTTGCCAGGCGATAATGCCAATACAGCTCGCTGTCTCCGTGTTTGACGAGGTGTTTAGAGTCACGACCACCGTTTTCCCTTCGCTCTCTAAGGCTTCAACCGTGCTCATGATCTCCTCATCAAGATCAATATCTAGCTTACCCGGGGCGCTCACTTGGTACTGTTCACCCGCGACATTTCCTCTAACACCACTGCCTACCAAGGTCTGTTTTTCGGTCGCTTCTGGCAACGCTACACCGAGTTGTTTTGCGCGATTGACTAATGAAACCGCCAATGGGTGGCTTGATCCCATTTCAATAGCCCCGACTACCTCTAATAGCGGTGTCTCCTGCCAGCCATTCAGGGCAATAATGTTGGTGACCTCGGGTTTTCCTTTCGTCAACGTCCCGGTTTTATCAAACGCGACCGTTTGAACTTTACCCAGCTGTTCGAGCGCCGCGCCGCCTTTAATCAACGCACCGCGACGCGCCGCTGCTGCCAAACCAGAGGTAATCGCAGCTGGAGTAGAAATCACTAATGCGCACGGGCAAGCGATAAGGAGTAAAGCCAGTCCTCGGTAGACCCACGTTTCCCAAGGTTGGGAAAATAGTAAAGGAGGCAGTGTAATCACCGCTAAGGCAACCACCATCATCAAAGGCGTATACCATCGGCTGAATTTATCTAAAAAACGCTCCAATGGTGCTTTGCGAGATTCCGCTTCTTCAATTAAATGCAAAATCCGATCAATGGCGTTTTCACCTTGTTTAGAGGTGATAGTGAAGCGCACCACTCTGTCTACGACGAGCGCCCCAGCCATCACGGCAGCACCTTGGTAACGCTCGACAGGAATCGATTCTCCGGTCAATGCGCTTTCATCAAAACTTGCGGATGCATCATGAAGTATCCCATCGGCAGGCAATCTAGCCCCAGGGGAGACTTCAATCACATCACCGGGATCCAGCTCAGTTGCGGCGACGTCAACTCGTTCACCATCAATAATTTTAACCGCCGTTTCTGGCACAAGCGCCATTAATGCTTGAACACCGCTGCGTGCTCGGGATGCAGCAAACGCCTCTAATCGCTCGCCAACCAAGAATAAAAGCAGCACCATGGCCGCTTCAACCGTCTCACCAAGATACAGTGCCCCAATAGCCGCGACACTCATCAAGGTTTCAATGGAAAACGGAGTACCAGACTGCGCCAAGTTGAATGCTTTTTTTCCTATTGGATACAAACCCGTTAAGCAAGTTAGGATAAATAGCCACTCACTCACAAAAGGCATCATCGGCTTGATTGAAGCCGCTACTAGCATCGCAAGCGCGATCAAAAGTATTGTTGAATTTTGTTTGATGATGGGCAGCCAACCGCTAGGGCTTTCTACTTTTGATGGGCTTGTTGGTAAAGAGAGCGTAAATCCTGCGAGAATAACCGCCCGCTCAATATGACTCACCACGTCGGGATCACTAAATCTTACGACCAGTTTTTCAGTGGCAAATAAGACCTTGGATTCCAAAATGCCTTCCAGCTTATTGACCGCTTTTTCTACTTTTCTTGCGCAGGACGGGCAATCCATCCCTTCGACTTTCCAACTCTGGGTTAATGGGTCTGATGTAAACTGACTGGACTCACTTTCCTCATCGTTTGGACCTGAACCGCTCTCACATTCGTCAGAACTGCAGCAGCCCGTATCGGATGTTGAGACGCTTGCCATCTTAATGGAAGTCATCTTGGGGCTTGAGCAAGAACCTTTTGAGGCCGTAACTGACCCGACCTTGCTTGAACGACACGCGTGATGTTTTGTACACATAGTGTTTTCTCCTTATCATGTTCATAAAGAGTATAAACCTTTGAGTCGACTCCAAGGTCAAAGGTTTATTTCACTTTTTAGCATTATTGTTCTTTCTTCTTAAGGGCATCCATCATCTCCTTTTCAACAACAGGATCATCAATAAGAACCGCATCATGCGAGCAAAATGGTTGTGAATTGACCGTCGCATAAGCCACCGTTTCTTTATCGACATCTTGCCCTTGCATCATGCCAGCGATGTGCTTTTTCAACATATAAACGGCAATAAGGCCAAAGACAACGGTACCCACAGCTTGTCCATAAAGTACCCCTAACGCGCCAAACCATTGTGCACCAATATAGACAAAAGGCAGTGTCCCTATCGTCGCTTTACCTAAATTCAGAGCCGTCGAGTACAGCGGTTTACCCAGATTATTAAACGATGTGTTCGCCACAAATAGTGTCCCATTGAAGACAAAGCTAATGGCGATATAAGTACAGAAGGCAGCTACAATAATCTCAGCGTCGCCTTCTAAGCTGAAAGCAATAACAATGAAGTCTTGGATAAAATACAAAATCAGGCAAACCAATAAGGTATACGTGGTGGTCACAATCAATGAATTGTTTAAGGTTTCTTTTACTCGGTCAAAACGTTCTGCCCCAAAATTTTGCCCGACAATGGGACCAACCGCCCCAGAAAGCGCGAAAATCACCGCAAAACATACGGGGATCAATCGGCCAATAACCGCATAACCCGCCACATAGTTCTCACCAAACTGAGCAATAAACGTCGTCACTATCGCGTTACCAACGGGCGTGGCAATATTGGTAATGATCGCGGGGATAGCAATGGCTAAAATGACTTTAAGCGTTCTCTGCAAATCAGAAACCGATGGCTTACCAACCAAGTCATGCACCTTGATGAGTGGGTATAGTGAAAAATACAAAACGGTAAATCGGGCAACCACCGACGCGATCGCTGCCCCTTCAATATTCCACCCAAACCCAAAAATAAATAAGGGATCTAAGATCGCATTAACAATTCCGCCAGAAAGCGTTGCCCACATCGAACGTTTTGCATCACCCGCAGCTCTTAATCCTGCCCCTGCTGCCATCGCTAAGGCTATAACAGGGCCACTTGGAATGATTATTTGCAAGTAAGCTTGCGCCCTTTCAGCGGCGACTCCTTTAGCCCCAATCAAGCTTAATAGCTCGGGGATATAAATGAACATCAGCGCTGAAATAATTGAGCTGATGATAAATGCAGTCGTCAGAATGGAGGCACTGAGTTGACGTGCGTATTGACGCTGTTTAGAACCAATCGCTTTAGAGACCAAAGCCCCCATAGCAATCGACGTACCAATGGATATTGAAGTAGAAAAAAACACTAAACTGCCCGCAAAGCCAACCGCAGCGGCGAGTTCGACTTGACCAAGCATACTGATAAACAGCATGTCGAGAAGATCAACCACGAACAGCGCCATCAAACCCACGGATCCTGCTCCTGACATCACTAAGATATGTCTCATGGTTGAACCGGTGACAAATTTAGCGCTCTGATCTGACATTCTATCTCCCTTAAAACAACAAAGGCGCATTATGCGCCTTACATTTTGTTACTTAATCATAGACTGAGACAAACTATCACACCGGATGCTTAAAGCAATCATCAATGCTTTTTCCGATTGCTCGCAAGACATCACGTCGACTAATTATGCCCACCAATTTCCCATTATCAATCACAGGGTAGACTTTAGGCTTGCCTACTTTCATTTTATCGGCCATTTCGATGATCGTGGTTTCTGGAGACACCGAGAGCACTTCTTTGTGCATGCAGTCACTTACTAAATGTGTGTCTTGACAGAAATAACTGACCTTAACCAATTTATCGAGCAGATCCTGCTCAGACAGGAAACCAATGACCCTCTCTTCTGAATCAATAACTGGGCCACCAAGGTGCGTGCACTTCATTACTTTCTGTAAAGCCACACTCAACGACATATCAGGTGTAAAGGTAACAGCCTGAAGGGTCATGTAATCTTTTACTCTTTGTGATTCCATCGTCTACTCCTTAAGCGACAACTTTTATTGCGTATAAGGTAATTGTTGTCTAATTTCATGATTTTACTAAATCAATTTCACCTATTATTACAATAGTTTTTATCTATAAGTTCTATAGAAAGTGCTCCAGCCCCTATACGGCCTCGATTGTCACTCTATCGCTCACAAACTCTTTTCTTGTTCTTGAGCCATGTCTTTCATTGTAATGATGCTGCTGATCAGAGAAACACCAAAAGGGACACAATAAGTCAACGCAGCTTTTATCCAGTGTATTGTTGAACCATGAAAAAAAGCATCATACTGATTGATAACATTTAAAAGCGTTCCAACAATGAGTGCAATATAGAGCGCTCGCTTTATGACTTTGCTATTGACCACGCAGTGACGCTCCTCTGCTTTATGTTGATTGTTTCCTAACCCTTGCTCCTTGCACCTAGCTGAGCGACGGCAGGTTAAGAACTATTTTATTTTTACCTGTTTTAGTATGGCAAAAAATTTTCATTATGGGAGAAGAATCATGCCAAACCCTGGCAACAAGATCATAAAAGGCCAACCTAAGTTAGCCTTTTGCATGAATCCGAATGAAGAATAGTCAATCAATAGAGCTACTGTTTATCTTCCCACCTCAAAGCGGCTTGCGCGTCTGAGTCTCTCGACTCGACCCAGCGAGTCGTCTGAGTAGTTCTTTCTTTTTTCCAAAATGGGGCTTTAGTTTTTAAGTAATCCATGATGAATTCACACGCTTCAAACGCCGCACCTCTATGTGCGCTAGAAACCCCAACAAAGACGATCTGATCGCCAATATCCAAATCACCAACTCGGTGAATCACACTTAGCGCCAACAGAGGCCAACGCTCCTCCGCTTTATCACAAATTTCGCTGAGTGCTTTTTCTGTCATCCCTGGGTAATGCTCAAGGGACAACCCAGTCACGTTATCCCCTAAATTCATATCACGCACTTTACCAATGAAGGTAACCACCGCGCCAGACTCCGTTCCTTGAGATAACTTTTCATATTCATCAGCAACCGAGAAGTCCGTCTGTTGCACACTAATACGATTATCCATATTAGCCCCCAGTGACCGGAGGAAAAAAGGCCACTTCATCGCCATCTGAAATCGTCGAATCGAGAGGCACAATAGATTGGTTCACTGCGGCTAATAATTTACCTTGCTCTAAAGCCATGTCCCATTTTCCCTCTTGCTGAGCAAGGTGAGCACGCACTTGTTCTACCGTGTCAAAATCCCCAGCCAGGTCTAAATGGTCAACGCCCACCAACTCGCGGGTTTGTGCAAAAAAGAGAACTTTAATCATGATTCCACCTTGAAGTGCCCTGATTTACCACCGGTTTTCTCGAGTAAACGAACATGTTCAATGACAATGTCTTTTTGAACCGCTTTGCACATATCATAAATAGTTAATGCCGCAACAGAAGCCGCTGTGAGTGCTTCCATTTCAACACCGGTTTTACCCGCTAATTTACATACAGATTCGATACGGACTTTGCTCTCCGATTCAATCGCCTCTAACTGTACTTCCACTTTTGACAATAACAGTGGATGACAAAGAGGAATCAAATCCCAGGTTTTCTTTGCCGCTTGGATGCCCGCGATACGCGCCGTTGCAAATACATCACCTTTGTGGTGCTGCCCAGAAACAATCAAATTAAGTGTTTCTGGTGCCATCGAAACGTAAGCTTCAGCTCTTGCTTCTCTTACCGTTTCAGCTTTCGCAGAAACATCAACCATATTGGCTTCACCTGAAGCGTTAATGTGAGTTAACTCAGTCATTGTTGGCTCCTGCCTTTATACCGACAAATGTGGCATGAAGTTACACGGGCGATGGCTTGCATCAAGCTGCTGTTTAATGATTTTAGTCCAAGCCGTGCGGCACGCGCCTGTCGAACCTGGCATAGCAAAAATAACGGTATGGTTAGCAAAACCCGCGATAGCACGAGACTGAATGGTTGAAGTACCAATTTCTTCATAGGACACGGTGCGGAATAATTCACCGAAACCTTCCACTTGCTTATCAAATAGAGGAACGAGGGCTTCTGGTGTACTGTCTCGTGAAGTAAAACCTGTACCACCGGTAATCATAACGGCTTGAACCGTTTCATCGGCTATCCACTGAGAGACAATGGCACGAATTTTATACATATCATCAATAACGATTTTTTTATCCACGACATTGTGCCCAGCGTCTTTGGCCTGCTCTGCTAAGTATCCACCTGATGTGTCATTTTCTTCTGTGCGAGTATCCGATACGGTTAAAACCGCAATGTTTGCTGCCTGAAATTTGCTTTCTGCGTGACCCATTTGTTCACCTATGTTTAAAGTTGTATTGATATGCCTATCTGGTTAGTTCCCGACCGATGCAAACGGCCAAAGACTGACTAGCCACCGATGGATGCTAAATGAGGCGTAATCCCTGAGTTGCCATCATGCAAATAGTGGCTTTGTGATTTATTTTGTAGCTGCTCTGAAATTCGGCTGATCAAACCTTGTTTCTGTGAATCGCTCTCGAGCAAATCTCTCAATTCAACGCCATGATCGCCAAAAAGACACATGTGTAACTTCCCAACTGACGATACTCGCAGTCGATTACAGCTGTCACAGAAGCTTTTTTCATAGGGCATGATAAGCCCTATTTCCCCGAGATAGTCTGGATGAACAAATACCTGAGCGGGGCCGTCGTTGACTTCACGAACTTTCAAGATCCACCCATTAGCAATCAACTGATTTCGAATAGCGACACCTGATACATGATGACGCTGAAACAGATCATCCATTTCACCGGTTTGCATCAGTTCTATAAAACGCAGTTGAATGGGTCTGTCTTTTATCCAGTTCAGGAAACTCGGTAATTCATGAGCGTTGAGATCTTTCATCAAAACCACGTTCACCTTAACCTGTGAATAGCCCACTTCAAAAGCGCGATCAATTCCAGCCATCACCTGAGAAAACTTATTCTCACCGGTTATTTGATGAAACATACGCGGGTCTAAGCTATCCACACTCACATTGATATGAGTCAACCCGGCTTGTTGCCATGATTCAACGTGTTTCTCCATACGATAACCGTTGGTCGTCGTCGCGACTTTTTCAATCCCACGAGTTGATGACACGGTATGGATAATATCTTGAAAGTCTTTACGTAGGCTCGGTTCACCGCCAGTAATACGCACTTTAGAGGTCCCACATTCAGCAAATGCAGAGACGACACGTTTTACTTCAGGTACCGATAAAAAAGACGAGTTTTTCTGCCCTGAAGGCTTATATCCATCAGGCAGACAATAGGTACATTTAAAGTTACAGACATCTGTAACAGACAGCCGCAAGTAATAAAACTTTCGGTTGAATTGATCTTCGAATTGTTTCGCCACGGAACACCTTTCCAAATACGGGAGGCCAAATCATTTCTAATTTAGCCCTGGTGGCATACAGCCACTGTCTCATTACGCTTATCCTTACCGATATGGTGAACTTAGCTTAATGAGCTCGGAGTTATGGCAACCAAATAAACCATGAGGGCTTACTGGTAGCTAGGCTATAAAATACTGAATATTTTGTTACGATTCCACTCTTGCAGTCAAAAAACCATGCCCGTAACAAAAAATACCCACTTTTAAGTAGTTAACACACGTTAATGACACTAAATTAGTACAAATACACTGACTTCACTTAATATTGTCATTAAAAAGGCGACGGAAAAAAGCAGTAACACCTTAACAAAAAACCATAACGCCTCAACGAAAAGAAGAATGTCATGACTTTATACTCATCAAAAAAAGTGGTCGCCATCGGCGGCGGTCACGGTTTAGGTCGTATGCTTGCGGCACTGAAAGATTTTGGTTCAAATGCAACAGGGATTGTGACAACCACTGACAATGGTGGTTCAACAGGGCGTATACGCCATTGCCAAGGTGGTATTGCATGGGGGGACACGCGAAACTGTATTAATCAGTTGATAACCGACCCATCAATAAGCTCAATGATGTTTGAGTATCGCTTTAAGGGCGCAGGGGAACTGGATGGGCATAACTTGGGCAATTTAATGTTGACGGCATTGGATAATCTATCCGTTCGACCTTTTGAAGCCATTCAACTGATCCGAAACATGCTAAAAGTTGATGTCAATATCGTACCCATGTCAGAGCATCCCTCTGACCTTACCGCATTATCCATGGAGGGGAAATGGGTGACCGGGGAAACGAATGTCGATGAAATGACCGATGATTTAATGCGATTGGATTTGTCTCCAGAAGTGCCCGCGACAAAAGAAGGGGTCACCGCCATAGAGGAAGCGGATTGTATCATTCTGGGGCCAGGCAGCTTTTTGACTAGCATTATGCCGCCACTACTGTTGCCTGAAATCGGTAAAGCCATTTCGACGAACACCAATGCCACTGTGGTTTTTGTTGAGAATTTATCCCCTGAGTTTGGCCCTGCAGGACGCATGAGTTTAAAGCAAAAGCTAGAATGGTGTGAACGAGCCTGCCAAGGCCGTAAAATTGACGTAGTCCTCGGCGATACGCCACACCCAGAAATAGACCAGGAATGGCATTGTTTAACCACCGAGCTGGCTTCTCCAAATCGCGATTGGCGACACGATAGAAGCAAACTGCAAGCAGCCATTGAACAATTACTCGGTAGCTAGTCGCTATTGGCTATTGGCTATTGGCTATTGGCTATTCGGCCACTCTATTTTAGGGCTAGGTACTTTGTCACTCACTACTTGGTCACTAACGCTTGATACACGTCTCTTGTTAGCTCAAGAACGCTGACCATTGCCGTCGAATCACTCTGCGGGTCAAGCCCTTGGCCCGTTTTTATTTTCATATCAATATCGATGGATAACTGACACAAACGATCGGCGCCAAAACTTGCCGCACTGCTTTTCAACGCATGGCTTATCTCTTTGAGGTAGGCGACTTTGTCTGGGCCTTTTTTACTGAGTAACGTTTCAGCATACAAACTCAACTCATCAAGAAAAATATCCAGTAATACAGGCACATTTTCAGGCCCAATTTCGTTGGAAAGTCGCTCTACTTTTATTTTATTTAGTACGTCCATCACTATTTCACATTGTTCCATGCTTGTAGTTTTCGATAGATAGTTGATGGGCTAACATCAAGATATCCTGCGGCCCGAGGAATATTTCCCTCACAGGCTTCAATGGCCTGTTCTATTGCGGCCTTTTCCGTTTGCCATAGTGGGAAAATATCATGCACCGACGCTTGTTCTTTAACACTTGGCTGCATTCTGATTTGATTATCCACCGGCATATTGAGCGGCGGTGGGAGCATACTCAATGTAATTTCTTTACCGTTGTTAAGGACCACGACATTGCGTAATACGTTTTGTAATTGTCTTACGTTTCCAGGCCATTCAAAACGATTGAAACACTCCACCACATCAGGGGATAAGCGCACAAACCCCTTACCCTCTTCGTTCGACATAAAACCTAATAATGAATAAGCAATCTCTATCACGTCTTCCCCACGCTCACGCAAAGGCGGTAAATGAAGCGGGATAACATAGAGACGGTAGTAGAGATCTTCTCTAAATCGCCCTTCTTGGACTTCTTTCCAAGGATCTCGGTTGGTTGCACACACAAAGCGAACATCCACACTTTTCATTTTAGACGAGCCTACTTTTTGAAACGTCCCCGTTTGAATAAAGCGCAGTAATTTGGTTTGTAAATCGAGGTCCATTTCACATAACTCGTCGAGAAACAGAGTCCCTCCGTCAGCGAGCTCTGCGGCCCCCTGCCTATCGGTCGCCGCGCCAGTAAACGCGCCTTTTACGTGACCAAACAGCTCACTCTCAATCAGATCTTTAGGGATAGCCGCACAGTTAATTGCAATAAAGGGTTTATCACCACGCTTGCTGGCCGCATGAATCGCTTCGGCGCAGACTTCTTTACCGGTACCACTTTCTCCGGTAATGAATATACTGGCTTTACTGGTAGCGGCTGAGTCAATCGTGCGGTAGACCGATTGCATCATGTGGCTGCTGCCAATGAAACCTTGGTAGTTTTGATTACCAGGGTAGTCATCTTTGTTTTTAAGCTTACTCGCCTTACGAATAGCATTATTCACCGTGACACGCAGACGATCCGCTTCACAAGGCTTAATAAGAAAGTCCTGAGCGCCCAAACGCATGGCTTCAACAGCGGTATCGATAGATCCATGGGCTGTCATAAAAATAACAGGCACGTCTGGGTGAATTTGCTTCGCACTTTCAAGGACGTCCATCCCAGTCATATCTGGCAGTCGTAAATCAAGCAAGATAAGGTCGGGCGTTCGATTTTTTAAGCTATCAAGCGCATCACGCCCGGTTCCGACAATATTAATGTCTATACCTAGCGGGGTGAGGTAAGATCGATACAGAGCCGCGACCGACGCGGTATCCTCTACCATCAATAGATATTTAGATTTATGTACATCTGACAGTTGCTGCATAACCTAGCCATTAGTTATTTGCATTTTTCTAGATAATTGCATTACGAATTGCATTTTGCAAACATAAGGCATCATTAATATAGCATCGAAAGGCTGTTTTTGTGTGCTACATCGCGAATGAATGTTGACCTCACGAATCATAATCAAATGACAACGATAGAAGACACTCTAAGCGGATTTATAAAAATCTCGGTGTGTAAAAACCCTATAAAAAACAAAGCCAATAAAGTCATGCTCAATTGGCTTGTTATTATCGACTTTCTTTTGTTTGTTTTCTAACTATTGGCGATGAACTGCTGACGCAACTTCTCGATATCATCGCGCTTAGCCGCTGCTAGCTCAAACTCCAAATCTTGCGCATGTTGATACATCTGCGCTTCCATTCTCTTAATCTCTTTATCCAGCTCTTGCGGCGTTAAGGTGTTGTAAGCCAATGACGGCTCTGCCACTTGAGATAATGGCACTTGCTTACTTGTTTTCTTCTTCTTTAACTTAGCGATGTCGCCGATTTCCATAATGTCTTTAACGCTGCGCTTCAATGCTTGAGGAGTGATCCCCTTCTCAAGGTTATACGCTTGCTGTTTTTCACGACGGCGGCTGGTTTCATCGATCGCTTTTTTCATCGATTTAGTTATCGAGTCGCCATATAAAATCGCTCGACCTTCTAAATTTCGGGCCGCACGGCCTATCGTCTGTATGAGCGATCGCTCTGAACGTAAGAACCCTTCTTTATCGGCGTCAAGTATGGCCACCAGCGAAACTTCCGGCATATCCAAACCTTCACGGAGTAAGTTAATACCCACTAACACGTCAAACTCGCCTAAGCGTAGATCCCGTATTATTTCAACTCGTTCTACCGTATCAATATCTGAGTGTAAATAACGGACTTTAACACCATGTTCGGTTAGGTATTCCGTCAAGTCTTCAGCCATTCTTTTTGTCAATGTCGTGACCAATACACGTTCATCTTTCTTAGACCGAATTCTAATTTCAGATAAAAGGTCATCCACTTGTGTCGCGACAGGACGCACCTCAATCTGTGGATCAAGCAGACCGGTCGGCCTAACCACTTGATCAGCAATATCATTGGCTGACTTCTCCAATTCGTAGTTACCCGGTGTGGCTGAAACAAAAATGGTTTGTGGCGCGAGAGATTCAAATTCTTCAAACTTTAGCGGACGATTATCCAGAGCTGAAGGTAGCCTAAATCCAAATTCAACGAGGGTTTCTTTTCTCGATCTATCTCCTTTAAACATTGCCCCAATCTGAGGCACGGTCACATGCGATTCATCGATAATCAGAACACCATCTTCAGGTAAGTAATCAAATAACGTCGGTGGCGGCTCACCCTCTTTCCGGCCACTCAAGTAACGAGAGTAGTTTTCAATACCAGAGCAAAAGCCAAGCTCATTCATCATTTCAAGATCAAATTGGGTACGCTGACTGATCCTTTGCTCTTCTAGAAGTTTATTGTTCTCAAGTAGATACGTCTGACGTTCTTTCAAGTCTTTCTTTATATGCTCAATGGCATCAAGAATACGTTCTCTCGGTGTCACGTAGTGAGTTTTAGGGTAAATAGTATAGCGGGGTAGATCTCTCTGCTTCACGACACCAGTAAGAGGGTCAAACACACTGATACAATCGATTTCATCGTCGAACATCTCTATTCTCACTGCATCTTGCTCTGACTCCGCAGGGAAAACATCAATGACTTCACCACGAACTCGAAATTGACCGCGCTCAAAGGCAACATCATTGCGAGAATATTGAAGCTCTGCCAAACGACGTAAGATATCTCGTTGGTTCATCACATCGCCACGGCAGATATGTAACATCATCTTCAAATAAGAGGCAGGATCACCCAAACCATAAATGGCAGAAACGGAAGCAATAATAATGGCGTCTTTACGTTCAAGTAGTGCTTTGGTGGCAGACAAACGCATCTGCTCGATATGTGCATTGATAGAGGAGTCTTTTTCTATAAAAGTATCTGTCGTTGGTACATATGCTTCGGGCTGGTAATAGTCGTAATAGGAAACAAAATACTCGACGGAGTTATTGGGGAAAAACGACTTCATTTCTCCGTAAAGCTGCGCAGCCAATGTTTTATTAGGAGCGAGTAAAATCGCAGGCCGCTGTGATTCAGCAATCACATTCGCTAGTGTAAAGGTTTTGCCCGATCCCGTTACCCCCAACAATGTTTGATGAGCTAAACCTGAATCCAAACCCTCGAGCAGCTTTTTAATTGCAGTGGGTTGATCGCCTGACGGCTGATAATCAGACTTTAAATTGAACACTTTACTCATCTTCTCTCCATGACATTAGACTCTCACTCCCACCATTGTCGCTGTATGTATATACACCTGCAATATTTATATTTAAGACTCGTCTAAAAGATTTCTTTTAATCATGATAAAAAGAGAGCACACACCGTATTTAGACTGGATAATCCATTTTCCTTTTGGTATTATCTTTCGCCCTACACCGTCATCCCCGTAAAAAAACACTCATTTTTATTCACAAGATTTCCCCAATTTAGTGCAACGTGAACAATTTACCCTTCTCTACATTCTCAAAAAATTTTCAATCAAACACTCAGAACTTCCCATTAATCCTTAAGTTACAATAAATTATTTTACACTTCACACCCTGATCGAATTAGAATCTTAACTCTATTTATTCAGTAAAACCCAGTTCTACCGAGTAATTCACACACTTATCCACAAATTTAGTGGATAAGTAAATGCAGCCCAATAGCGATAAGGCATAAGAGAAAGTAAAGTGAATTTCTACAAAATATATTCACTATTTTCTGTTTCCAAATAGTTGACAGCCTAAAATTCTCTCGTTAAAATTCGCCCCGCTTTACAGCAATTCCCCCTTAGTTCAGTTGGTAGAACGGCGGACTGTTAATCCGTATGTCGCAAGTTCAAGTCTTGCAGGGGGAGCCAAATTTTAAGGCCCAGTCTTTTGACTGGGCCTTTTCCATTTCTGTTTTCCGAATCAATTTCTCATGCCCAGTTAAATCTTATCGGTTTGACGCTAAGTACCTTCTAATAGGGCGTTTTATCGCCGCAAAAAAAAACAGACACGCTATTTATTCAATTATTTACTCTAAATCAGTAAAACCTTACTGTTCGTGAGTTGTTATTAGCTTGGCAAAGCACGATAATATTGGGATCGGAATTTCAAATAAATACAATTATGACCGAATATTTTTTATTGTTGATTGGCACTGTGCTGGTGAACAATTTTGTACTGGTAAAGTTTCTCGGGCTATGTCCATTTATGGGCGTATCAAAAAAACTGGAAACCGCAATAGGCATGGGTTTAGCAACCACGTTTGTGCTAACACTTGCGTCGGTTTGCTCGTACCTGGTCGAAAACTATTTGCTGGCTCCGCTTGGTATCGAATACCTGCGGACAATGAGCTTCATTTTAGTCATCGCCGTGGTTGTCCAATTCACGGAAATGGTGGTGCACAAAACCAGCCCTACGCTGTATCGACTGCTAGGGATCTTTTTGCCGCTGATTACAACCAACTGTGCGGTATTAGGGGTTGCTCTGCTCAACATTATCGAAAACCATAACTTTATCGAATCTATCATCTATGGTTTTGGGGCGGCGGCTGGATTTTCACTCGTCCTGATCCTTTTTGCTTCAATGAGAGAACGAATTGCAGCCGCGGATGTACCTGGCCCGTTTAAAGGTGCATCCATTGCCATGATTACTGCAGGGTTAATGTCGCTCGCCTTTATGGGCTTTACTGGTTTGGTGAAAATGTAATGATCACGATTGCAATTGCCATCATCGCCGTTGTCGCTCTAGCCGCTGTATTTGGAGCGATACTCGGATTCGCCTCTATCAAATTTAAGGTTGAAGCGGATCCGATTGTCGATCAAATCGATGAACTTCTTCCTCAAACTCAGTGTGGTCAATGTGGTTACCCTGGTTGCCGCCCTTATGCTGAAGCCATTGCCAATGGCGATAAAATAAACAAATGTCCACCTGGTGGCCAGGCGACTATTGAGAATCTTGCTAACTTAATGGGCGTAGAAGTAGAAGAATCAGCACACGACCTGAATGACGCCGTCAAAACCGTGGCCTTTATTCACGAAGATATGTGTATTGGCTGCACCAAATGTATCCAAGCGTGCCCTGTTGACGCCATCGTTGGCGGGACGAAAGCTTTACATACTGTCATCAAAGATGAGTGTACTGGTTGTGATTTATGCGTGGCCCCTTGCCCTACAGATTGCATTGAAATGATCCCTGTAGCCCAAACGACTGAAAATTGGAAATGGCAAATGAACTCGATTCCCGTTCTCGATATTAGCGATTCTGTTTCTCACAAAAAGCAAGACGAAGTGAGATAGATATGAGCACACTTTCCTTAATCGAACAGATAAAAACCGGCTCATTGTGGCAATTCCATGGCGGTATACATCCACAAGACAACAAAAGCCAATCTAATCAGAGCTTTCCGGTAAACGCCGACGTTCCACAAGAGATTGTACTGCCGATTAAACAGCATATCGGCAAGCCTGGTGATCTCATCGTCAAAAGTGGCGACACGGTATTGAAAGGTCAAGCATTAACCAAGTACAACACAACCATGATGCTTCCTATTCATTCTCCGACTTCGGGTGTCATTACCGCCATCGAACCAAGAATCACGAACCACCCATCAGGGCTCAGTGAGCCGTGCATTGTGATTTCCCCGGATGGTAAAGAACAATGGATAGAAAAAAACAGTATTGAGGACTTTCAAAGCGCTTCTTCTGAAACTCTACTTGAACATATTCGCCTTGCAGGAATATCAGGGATGGGTGGCGCAGGTTTTCCAACAGCAAAGAAAATACAGTCCGGGCTCTCCAAGACCGATTTCTTAATCATCAACGCCGCTGAATGTGAGCCTTACATCACCGCCGATGACGTTATAATGCGCCATTACGCAGAAGAAATCATGACTGGCATCGATATTGTAGAGCACATACTCAAGCCAAAACTCACCATTATCGCCATTGAAGATAATAAGCCAGAAGCCATTCAAGCGATGGAAAATGCAGCGAAAGACAAAGACATTGTCATTCGCGTCATTCCCACCAAATTCCCTTCTGGTGGTGAAAAACAGCTGATTAAATTGCTGACCAATCAAGAAGTGCCTAACAATGGCATTCCAGCGGATATCGGAATGCTGGTGCAAAACGTCGCTTCGATGTATGCAATCAAGCGCGCCGTGTGTGATGGCGAGCCACTGATCCAAAGAATAGTTACGTTGACGGGTAATCAATTCCCACAACCAAGAAACGTTTGGGCCTTAATTGGCACCCCGATCGAATCTCTACTCCAGCAGTTTGGCTATAAAGCAGCAAAAAAAGCACCGCGTCTTATCATGGGTGGCCCCATGATGGGGTTTACTTTACCAAGCGCCTTGGTGCCTATCACTAAAACCAGTAACTGTATTCTGGCCCCGGGCACGAGAGAATTACCTCACAGCCAGTATGAGATGGAATGTATTCGTTGCGGGCAATGCGCCGAAGTATGCCCTTCTGCTCTGCTTCCTCAACAATTGCAATGGTATGCCAAGGCGGAGGAATACGATAAGTGTACCGAGCTTAACCTAAAAGATTGTATCGAATGTGGTGCTTGCGCTTATGTTTGCCCAAGTCAAATCCCTCTCGTTCAATACTATCGTCAAGCCAAAGCTGAAATAAAAACCAGAAAAGAAGAAGCTCAGGCTGCGGAACGAGCACGTCAGAGATTTGAAGAAAGAAAAGAACGCTTAGAAAGAGCAAAAGCTGAGCGAGAAAACAAGTTTAAGAAAGCCGCGGATAGCCGTCGAAGCGAAATGAAAAAATCAGGCGGTGACGATGCGATAGCCGCGGCTATTGCTCGAGTAAAAGCGCAAAAAGAACAAACTCAAACCGCTCAGCCGGGTGCCGAAAAAGTCGTTAAGCCAGCCGTCGCCGCTGCCATTGCACGAGCGAAAGCAAAACAAGCTGAAGCGCAGAAATCAAGTGAACCCGACAATACCGAAATGACCCGTCTTAGAGCGGAACGTAAGAAACTCGCTCGTGAACGAAAAGCGTTAGAGCAGACTTCAGATCAGCAACCCACGCAGGCAGAAACCGATCCGAAAAAAGCGGCTGTCGCTGCGGCTATCGAGAGAGCCAAAGCACGCAAAGCACAACAAGCCGAAGCTCCGACAACGTCTGAGCCAGAAGATCAAGTAACGC
>NZ_AJYQ02000121.1 GCF_000287055.2 Vibrio genomosp. F10 str. ZF-129
AGTTCAAGTCTCTCCGACCGCACCATTATTTCTTAGTTATTAATCATTAGTGACATAACTTAGAAATAAATATAGAAATACAAACAAAACCCAGCTTTGGCTGGGTTTTGTTTTATCTATCGTTTCCTATTCTCTCATTTGTTGTTATTACTTTTTCGATTCCCCCCTTTTTGAACAACAACGTTTTGAACACAAAGCTTTAAACAAAAAAAGATGCGACAAAAAAGTGTCTAAGCCTTTTCTTCCAAACACATATTCAGCTATCGTCATTGGTCCTCTAAGCGCTGTCCTCAATTGATTTAAGTAAGACTAGCCACTACCCTAGTACCCTAAACATTCGTCATACACGCTTACTCTCATTGATGTACTATCATTCAATCGTAGTAAATGAAGGGGCTCCCTAGCTTGTTAAAATACTCGATAAGCTGCGTTAGAATTTTTGATCAAAAAAAATCCAGCCGAGGCTGGATTTTCTATCTTAGGCGTTTCTTATCCCAATAAACCAAGTGCAGCGTTTGGCGCTTGTTTGGCTTGAGCAAGTACTGAGCTCGATGCTTGAGAAAGGATTTGAGACTTAGTCAATGCCGTTGTTTCTTTCGCAAAGTCAGTGTCTTTAATGCGGCTCTGAGAAGCATTAACATTTTCGTTAATGTTGTCTAAGTTGCTAATCGCATGGTCAAATCGGTTTTGGAAAGCACCCAATTGTGCACGATGGCTGTCGACAAACTTCAATGCTGAATCAACGATAGCAACAGACTCTTGAGCACCACCAACCGATGTCACATCGATAGTATCAACCGTTACAGCTTTACCAGCGCCAATCGATAACTCACCCGCTAGGCTACCACCAAAGGTAACTGCACCTTCGATTTTATTATTGTCAGCGTACATTTGAAGCTTACCGTCTTCGTCGACAGAGGCTTTAATCATATCTTGCTGACCATTAATGTAAGTGGCTAGCTGCTCGATATCGTCCCCCACTTTTGCATCAATAGCTAGGTTTTGTGCATTACCAAACTTGTCCGTAAGAGCGATCGTGAGATCATTCCCGCCAGCTTGTACTGACCAGTCTTTGTCTTGGCCGTTCGCCGCAACATAACTGTTACCACCCATCTGCACGTTATCACTACGCATATTGTTCAGCGTTAGCATTACCGCTTCACCATTATCAGAACCAATCTGGAATGATTTGGTATCAAACGTGCCGTTGAGCAGTTTATTACCACCAAATGATGTGGTTTCAGCGATACGATTTAGCTCGTTGTTAAGAGCACTCACTTCTTCTTGAATAGCAACACGCTCTGATTTTGAGTTTGAGCCATTGGCAGATTGAAGTGATAAATCACGCATACGTTGTAAGATATTGGTTGTTTCATTCATTGCACCTTCTGCTGTTTGTGCAATTGAAATACCATCGTTCGCATTGCGAACCGCGACATCAAGGCCACGACTTTGAACGTTCAAGCGGTTAGAGATCTGAAGACCTGCCGCATCGTCCTTAGCGCTGTTAATTTTAAAGCCTGATGATAGACGTTCCATTGATGTTTGCTGAGCGCTGCTTGCGCTGTTCAGATAACGCTGAGCTGTCATCGCTGATACGTTTGTATTTACATTAACCGCCATAGTGGTCTCTCCTATTGATTTTCCGGCGAAGCGGAAACTTATCTTATCCGAGCGGTTTCCGACGTCTCGAAAAACCAATTAGTTCTCTCAAAGTAAACTCTTAGCGACCTTAAAAAGAATTCCTTTAGAAAAAAGAGAAGATTAAATTATTTATTTCGAGAAAAACCTAAATAACAAGATGTTACCCACAGAAGGAAAAAATTGAATTAAAGAAAAGAGCAGATCTGCCGGGGGCGAAATAGATAAAATCGATTGATTTGTTGGACTTTTAAACGAGGGGAAATTAAGAAATATTAAATTTGAGGCAAGAAAAAGCCCCTTTTCCTTTGAGAGAACCGGGGCTAGTTGGTAAGCCGGAGCCAATGTGGAGATCAAGAGAAATGATCACATTACCGACTGACCGGGGGCGTATGTTTATCGTAAAAATAACTAAGCAGGGTAAATCTGAGAGAGCTTAACTATCCAATAATAATCATACTTTGCCTTGGATTTTCACCTATTACTCACGTCTGGGTAACTGTGGTAAAAAGTCCAAATACTACTGCAATAAAGTTATTGCAGAGTTTGGCAACTGTTTTGCTTGAGCAAGAATCGACGTTCCGGCTTGTTGCAATATTTGTGTTTTCGTCAACTGTGTTGTTTCTTTGGCGAAATCGGTATCTTTAATTCGACTGTTTGATGACTCTACGTTCTCTTGGATGTTCGCCAAGTTACTAATACTGTGACTTAGACGGTTTTGTTTCGCACCCAAGTCTGCTCGTTGTGAGTCTACGTACTTTAAGGCCGCATCAACAATACCAATGGCATTTTGTGAGCCCGTTACCGTAGTAACATCAATATCTTTGACTGTGGTATATACGCCTGGTCCGCCATTTAGGCCAAGTTCGGTAGCGAGCCCACCAGAGATCGCGAGATCACCTTCGATATCCGGCTGAGCAATAAAGACCTGTAATTTACCTTCATCACCCACAGAAGCTTGTACTGCATCGGTTTGACCATTGATATAAGTCGCCAGCTCTTCAACATCATCGCCAACCTTACCCAAAATATCGACCGTCACTAACTCACCGTTTTTATCGGTAAACTCGAATTTAAGATCATTAGCACCTTGTGCTACATCCCAGTTAGCGTCCTTGCCATTCTCAGCAAAGTAAGACTGACCACCCATTCTAAAGTCATCAGCACGGATGCTGGTGAGCCCCATGATGATTGCCTCACCAGAGCTGGCACCAATTTGGAAAGATGCTTCACCAAACGAGCCGTTTAATAGTCGTCGACCACCAAATGATGTGGTTTCCGCGATTCGGTTCAATTCATTTTGCAGCGCAACCACTTCTTCATTCAAAGCCTGACGCTCTGATGATGAGTTGGTGCCGTTTGCCGATTGAAGTGATAGGTCACGAATACGCTGTAAGATACTCGTTGACTCATTCATTGCACCTTCTGCGGTTTGAGCAATCGAAATGCCGTCATTTGCATTTCGCATTGCCACATCAAGGCCGCGAGACTGTGCCGTCAATCGGTTAGAAATTTGTAAGCCTGCCGCATCATCTTTTGCACTGTTGATGCGATTACCAGAAGACAAACGTTCCATTGACGTATTGAGTTCACCGGTGGCCTTATTTAAGTAACGCTGCGCGGTTAACGCTGCTACGTTCGTGTTTACTGTAATGGTCATATTTGCTCTCCTAGTGAGTTCGCAAGTGCTTGCGAAGCGGCCAGCTTAATCTCATTTGGAAGCACTGACCGTAATTGACTTGCCAAACCTATGTAGCACAGGTTTATTTATCTATTGTTTTCGCTCTAACCACATTAATACAAGTAATGTGCCAACTTTTTAATCAATTGCTACATTCAATAAAAAGCCATTATTATTAGTTAGTTACAAATTTATTTCGGTATTTTTCTACCGAGTCTAAAAATATAACGATGCTAGTTTGAGCGATTATTGCCGCTCATTTGCCGCTTGTTAATGGGTACTTTAAAGCAGCGCTCAATCCACCTAATTGCACATACGGCATAGCACGTAAGGCATTCAATAATTAGATGTAATTGAATAAAGTTAAGTCTTTCGTTTTCCCAAATGCTTGCTGAGAAGCTTGCAGTGCGCGAGAGTTCTCGTTGAACTCTATCACCGCTTCTGCATAATCAAGGTCTTCAAAGTTACTCTTGGATTTAGCCAGAGTCAGTTTAAAGTCTTCGTGTTGTTGCTCTTGGATATCAAGCGTACCCAATCGAGCGCCGACATCAGTACGTGCTTTAGTTAAATGAATAAATGCAGAGTGAAACTCTTGCGTAACTTGGTGCAATTTCGCGGTACTGTTGGTATCTGAAACCGAATTATCAGAGAGTTCCATCGCTTTTTGGAATGTCTCAAATATTGAATAGGTTTTTCTTGGCTCTAGTGTAATAACATCACTTTTGCTAATTTGCCCTTTTACCTGAACCGTCAGTCCTTCGTATTCGATCCCCGTTCGCGGATCAAACTCATCGGCTTTTACTACACTGCCATCTTTTTCTAGCTGATACCCAAATTTGCCATTGCTCATGTCAACAAAGGTTACTTTGTAGCTCGATGCATCGCTAGGGTCTGTATTGACCGCTCTTTCTAGCAACAACTCAGAGGCATCGTTCAGCTGATATTCAGGCTCGTAGTCACCAAACGGGTTGTCTATTTCCATAAACAATTTGCTGCCCGGATCATTAATCGGCATCTCTAACGTGTTAGACACTTTCATTTTTCGTTGATAGTCATCACCGGCATATGTCACGGATCCATCATTATCTCGATAGAAAGGCTGATTTTTCGGTTTGGTCCCTGCAAAAATGTAGTTACCCGATTCATCCTGAACATTGACTAGGTTCAAGAAGTTATTCGCGATTTCCTGAAGCTCTCGCTTTTTAGCAACGCGATCTTCTGCCGAAAGTGATCCATTGATCATTTCCATTACCGTTCGCTTAGCTTCATCTGCAAAACTTTCCGTATTGGAAATAATCACTTCGTGATGCTCTAGGCGATTACGAGACAGAACAATCGCATCGACATACTGTCTTAATTGCTCCGACTGTTGACTCACATTTTGAATATAGTGAGTGGCAAGCGGGTTATCACTCGCATTCAATAGCTTCTTTCCCGAGGCTAGTTGGGCTTGATTATGATGAATTTTTGTCTCTTGACGGCGCAGATCATTTTGTACCGACTGATAGTTATGGAAACTTGAAATTCGATTTAACATTTAGCCGCCTCCTATCTCAGTGCCAAAATGGTATTAAATGTGTCGTTCGCAGCTTGCATGATTCGTGAAGATGCCATATATGCTTGTTGAAACTTCATCATGTTGGCGGCTTCTTCATCGAGGTTCACACCTGAAATAGAAGCGATACGCTCTTGTGCTGCTTGCTTTTCCAACTGCGAAACATCAGCAAGTCTCGATGCTGTAGACATTTTCAAGCCAACATCGGTATTCAAATTGTGATAGATATCCAACACTGTTGACTCGCCATCATTAAGACTTTTGTTCGTTTGAATATTCTGCATTTTAAGCAGATTGCCGTTTGCCCCTTCAGAGGGGTTAAGGTTTGCCGTGAACTTATCGTTCGCAAACGCGCCTGGGCTTAAACTGAACATAGTGCCTAAAACATCGACAGGACCTAATGGCGGGTAATCCTGTGGATCTAACAAGATATTGCCTTTAGGGTCAGTCACCGCAAATTGATCGCCCGTCGGTGAAATGACGACTTCAAATTCTCTAACATCGCCAGCTTGCAAGATCTTAAACTGGGCATTGCCTTGAGCAAATGAGGTTGACGCTTTAAAACTCTGAGCGGCAATAACCGATGGGTCATTGGTTGCCATCTGAATCTCTGCTGCCGAATTTCGTGTAGGTCGAATAAGTATTCTCTCTCCTACCGCTAAACCTTGGCGAACTTCGATTCTCAACCCGTCAATTTGAATAGCATCGCCAACGAGATCGACTTTCTGCCTACCACCAGAAGTAGACGTCATGGTGTAATCGCTACCATTATATTGGAGAGAGTACTCTCCCCCTTTTAGCTTGCTGGTATCTTCAATGAAGACCGCTAAATCTGCATTTGAGTCAGAGGGTTGAACCACCCTAGATTTTGCGATTCGTTCTTCATTAACGTCAGAAAAGATCAACCCACCGACGTTTCCTCGTAGGTCTAAACCTTGAGATTGAAGTCTATTCACTTCAAAAGAAAACGATGCCGACATGCGGCCAAGTTCGTCCATCAAATAAGGAATATGTTTGTCTCTATTCTCTAGCAACGCACCAATTTTCCCATCAATGTCTTTGGTCGTGATTGCTTTAATGCCTTTACCTTCAACGATAGCCAGTCGACGCTGATGAACATCTGGATAGCCATCAATCATTTTTAATTGGCTTGCTTCCGTGCCAGAAACAAGGGTATGCCCATTGCCTATATGGACATTAAAGCCTTCCCCACCTTTGCGTTCTGTCACGGTCACTTTGGTATATTCAGATAGCTCTGAAACCAACCTTTCGTGTTGGTCCATCAAATCATTATGTGGAGCAGGCGTGCGCATCATCAAACGTTGGGTATCACGAATCTCTAACGCCAGCTGGTTAATGCGTTCTATACCGAGATCGAGTTTTTTATTAGCCACATCCGATTGCAAACGGATCGTCTCGTGAAAATCGTTTAGGTTATTACTGATGAGTCCCGCTTTTTCTAACACGACTTTGCGCGACCCCGTATCATTGGGGCTATCAGCCAGTGTTTTTACTGCATCAAACCATTCGTTCAAATTCTCGGGGATTTTTTTTGATGCTATAGAAGAAAGCATACTTGAAAGTACATCTAGGTTTTCTTCAGTATCGGCTTTAAAAGCCTGACTGGTTGTCGCAATATTCAGCTCATTAACGGCAAACTTATCCCAAGAGCGGCGAACATTTTCCACATGGACGCCCATGCCGTAAGTTTGACCGCCATATTGTCTAGGCGCGTTGGTTCCTTGGATAATAGACTGTCGGCTATAACCGTCTGTATTGGCATTTGAAATATTATGCCCAGTGGTATTGAGTTGTCTCTGAGCAGTAAGAACACTTTGTGTCCCCACATTCAGAAGATCCGACGACATACGACCCCCAAAAATCTTAAGAAAGACCGGCTATCACCGATCCGTTACTTAGATTATTGCAATATGTATGCCAGTAAATAAGAGAAGATATAAAGTAGAAAGGAAAAAGGCTTACTGAATGCAAGCCTTTGTTTTAATTGTAATCAACCGATGATTACATCTGATCAATGCGCTGTTTTACTCGCAAGATTTTATTCGCGTATTCAGGATCAGTGGCGTAACCCGCTTTATGAATACCGTGGATAAACTCTTCCGAACTGCCTGTTTGCTGTAGTGCCGTACTATAACGAGGATTTTGATTTAAAAAGCGTACATAATCGTTAAAACTGTCTTGATAACTATCATAAGAGCGGAAAGCGGCTTGCTCTTTCACTGGGACATTATCGTGGTATTCCAACGTTTGGGTCGCCACTTTATCGCCCTGCCAGCTTCTATCTGCTTTAATATTGAACAAGTTATTACTGCTGCCACGAGAGTTTTGTACGACTTTTTGCCCCCAACCGGTTTCTAATGCCGCTTGAGCAAGTAATAGAGAAGAATCAACACCCAACGCTTTAGCCGCTTGATTTGCATAGGGCTGCATAGACTTAATGAAACTTTCCGGAGAATCAAACGAGGTCGGTTGAGCTTTTTGAATTGCCGCTACGTCGGCTAGTGGCGCCGCTTCTCGCAGTTGACGATTTCGCTCTACTTTGTCCATTATTTCTTCAAAGTTATCACTTTGAGCAGCTGCGTTTTGATTTTCTATGGAGCCGGTACTCAACTGTGCGACAATCATATCTGCCAACCCTAGCGAACCAGATGAACTCAGCTCGCTCGACATCTGGTCATCCAGCATCTGGCGATAAAACTGTTGATTCTGGCTATCCATCATTCCAGATTCAAAGTTCGCGTTCGCATCTCTCATCGACTTAAACAGCATAGACGTAAAAATCGCTTCAAACTGTTTGGCCGCAGCGGCTAACGCAGCTTTATCATCGGCCTCATCACCACCTACCGCTTTTTGACGTAGTTTATCTAGGCCAGCAATATCATGAATGAATCCAATGTCGTTTCCATTATTTATCATGCTCAGTCCTTAAATAATGATCAATTGACCTTCAATCGCACCCGCTTGCTTAAGTGCTTGCAAAATAGCCATTAAATCGGAAGGAGCTGCACCAACTTCATTCACCGCTCGAACCAAATCATCCAATGTTAAGCCTGGTTCAAACTTAAACATTTTTCCCTGTTCTTCCGTCACCTCAATATCAGTATCCGGAACAACAACCGTCTCGCCACCGCCGAACGCATTCGGTTGGCTGACATTTAGGTTCTCTTTGATCGCGACCGTCATACCGCCATGGGTCACCGCCGCGGGTTTTAGCCTGACATGTTTACCGACAACGATAGTACCTGTGCGAGAGTTAACGATAATTTTCGCGGAGCCATCTGCTGGATTAAACTCGATGTTTTCGACAGCAGATAGGAATGCAACACGCTGGCTCACATCCCTTGGCGCTCTCACTCGTACGGAAGTAGCGTCGATTGCGGAAGCCATTTGCGGCCCAAGGAAATTATTGACTGCATCGGCCATACGCTGTGCCGTGGTAAAATCAGACTCTAGCAAATTGAAAGTAATGAAATCACCACGACTAAATGGCGTCGGAACTTCACGTTCAACGATCGCACCGCTTGAAATCATACCTGCGGTAGGGTTATTACCGACAATTTTCGAACCGTCAGCGCCACTTGCACTAAAACCACTCACCACTAAATTACCTTGAGCAACGGCATAAACTTGACCATCAAGACCTTTCAAAAAAGTCTGCATCAAAGTACCACCACGTAAACTCTTCGCAGAACCAATGGAAGATACCGTGACATCGACAGTTTGCCCTTGTTTTGTAAAAGCAGGCATCTCAGCTGTCACAATAACGGCGGCAACATTTTTAGTCTTTGGCTTCGTGCCAGGCGGCAATTGAATGCCAAAGTTTTGCAACATCGCATTAAAGCTTTGATCGGTAAAAGGCGTTGATTCACCCGTACCAGGAAGACCCGTTACCAAACCGTAGCCCACTAATTGGTTGCTACGTACTCCCGCAATTTGTGATACATCTTTGATTCGCGCTGCTTGCACGCTCGTCACAACGAACATCATGCCGATAAGTAATAGAAAAAAATTCTTCATTTGGTAACCCTTAAACTTCATAGATACTTAATCAACGATTAAATACTTCGTCAATAATTAGACTTTTTGGTTAAAGCTACAAAGAGACATTAAAGAATCGTGCCAAGAATCCTGGTTCTTGCATATCTTGATTCGTTCCAGTACCAGAATACTGAATTCGAGCATTTGAAATTCGGTTTGACGCAATGGTGTTATCAAAATCAATATCATCTGGACGTATGGTACCACTGAGTCGAATATACTCGTCGCCCGTGTTGAGCGTTAGCCACTTTTCACCGCGGATGATGAGATTACCATTGGCGAGCACTTCAATCACTTCGACGGTAATGGAGCCTGAGATGCTGTTACTTTGATTCGCAGCAGCGCTACCACTGAATTTATTGTCATTACTGAGGTTATATGAGAAATCGTAATCGCCAATGTTGAGAGGTTGCCCACCCACTTCAAGCGGGTCCATGCTGGCATCATTGTTTTTAGCTAAATCCGCATCAGCACTTTTCGCTGCTTTTGTGCTTTCGTCTAAGTTGACCGTAATAATGTCACCAATGCCCCGAGGTTTGGAATCGTCATACAAGCTGCTCACCGTGTTCAGATTAAACAGGGATCCCGTTTCTGCAGCGTAATGCTCTGGCGGTTGTTTAGGGTGAATAGGCGCCCAAGCTGGATCTCCCGCTAGAGGGTCATTTCTGCCACGTAACGTATCCACCAACCCCGAGCTTTCCTCAGCTGATTGATCACCTTCAACCGCATCAATAGTCGTTGTCCCTTGAACAACATCCGTTGTTTCAAGCGGTGACTCTAACATTGTACAGCCGCTCATCATTAAAATAGTAAGAACAAATAGAATGCGGTTCATACGAATAACCTCGTTATTAAACTAGTAATCATGAAACGAAAATCATGAACTTATAATCTCAACTTAGAGCTGTTGATTAACAAAGCTCATCATTTTGTCGACAGCAGAGATAACTTTTGAGTTCATCTCATAGACACGCTGGGCTTCGATCATATTCACAAGCTCCTCGGTGACGTTCACGTTTGATGTTTCAAGCATGGATTGTCTCACTGAACCAAAACCATCTAAACCAGGAACTCCCTCTTGAGGATCACCACTGGCACCGGTTGGAAGGTAAAGGTTCTGACCGATAGGCTCAAGGCCGCCTGGGTTAATAAAATCGACCGTGGTAATTTGTCCTAGAACTTGATTGTCCTGTTGCCCACGAATATTGACTGATACTTCACCGTCAGTACCGACCGTGATGCTGATAGCGTCATCTGGGATAATGATCTCTGGCTCAAGTGAATATCCTGCGCCTGAGGTCACAATCGCCCCTTCATCGTTCACGGTAAACTGGCCATTTCGGGTATAGCCGATATTGCCGTCTGGCATCAATATTTGAAAAAAGCCATCGCCTTCAACCATCATATCTAAGCTATTGGTGGTCGTTTGCGTATTACCCTGCGTATGAACTTTTTGCGTCGCGACGACTTTTGAACCTGCACCCAGCATTAAGCCGCTCGGTAGCTCGGTATTTTGTGAAGACTGACCGCCTGGCTGGTTGATGTTTTGATAGAACAGATCTTCAAAAACCGCGCGACTTTTCTTGTAACCAACGGTCGATGCGTTGGCAAGGTTGTTCGAAATCGTCGAAATGTTCGTCTGCTGGGCATCTAAACCCGTTTTACTTACCCATAATGCCGGATGCATAATCGTCTCCTTAAATTCTTATTAGCTCATACGAAGCAGTGAATCGGACGCTTTGTCCATTTCTTCCGCCGTGCTCATCATTTTAACTTGCATTTCAAACTGTCTTTGTAAGTCAATTAGGCTTGTCATTTCACCGACAGCATTGACGTTACTGCCTTCAACAGCGCCTGTGAGCAGTTTTACATTGGCATCCGCTTCGTATGCCGCATTAGGCTCTTTCGATCGAAAAAGACCATTAATATCTTTAAATAGAGAACGGTTATCGGTTTGAGTGAGTTTAATACGATCCACAATTTCCATCGCATCCGCCGGAGCCCCTTGAGGAACCACAGAGATGGTACCGTCGTTGCCGATCTCAACTTTACTGATAGGAATAGGTAGAGTTATCGGTGCACCTGTTTCCCCTAGTACAAGGTGACCCGAGGCATTAGTTAGCAGTCCATTTTGGTCAACTTTCAAATTACCGTTACGTGTTAGGCCTTCTTTCCCGGTGCTATCCATCACCGAGATCCAACCATTACCCTGAATGGTCACATCCAAATCACGGCCAGTGGTAATAACACTGCCTTGGGCAAAGTTTTGCCCCGGTCTCTCGGTCATACTGAATACACGAGTCGGTAGCCCTTCACCATACGCTTGCATAGAACGAGCTTGTGCTAGATCAGCACGAAAGCCTGTCGTACTAACGTTTGCTAAGTTGTTTGCTCTTAACTGCAACGCTTGCATATTTTGCTTAGCGCCGCTCATAGCGAGATAAAGAGTGCGGTCCATAATGTGCTCCGATAACCAATGTTCCATGAGTACCAAGCAATAGACGTGCCAATTTTTTAGTCTTTATTTATCAATCGGTTAGGGTGTATTGGGTTTTTGGGGGAAAGTTTTTGAGTGGGATGTAGGATCATTGCTGCCTAACACTGGCAACAAAACCAAACCAGCTTTGCCGCTGGTTTGGTCTAACAGATGATTAAAGAAACAAAATCATTAACGGATCTGTAGGATATTTTGTTGCAATTGACTATGTACTTCTAGTGCACGTGAGTTAGCTTGGAAGTTACGTTGCGCAGAAATCAAGTCAACCAGTTCTTGAGTCATATCAATATTCGATTGCTCAAGAGAGCCGTTATTGATAGAACCAAATGAACCTTTACCTGACTCACCCCAGATTTTGTCACCAGAGAACTGAGTTGAATCCCACTGAGTACCGCCTTTTTTATCGAGCCCCTGTTCATTTGGGACTCGAACCATACCAACACGACCCAAAGTCACGTTCTGACCATTTGAGTAGGTACCTAAAACGCTACCGTATTCATCAAAGTCAATTTTGGTTAAGAAACCAGTAGTAGCACCATCTTGATTACTTTTGGTTATCTCGAATGGGGCGGCAAACTGTGTCGCAGCATCCAAATCAAACGCTAACACCTGAGTACCGTCTGCACCGTTAAGGTCAAGGCCTGCGGTCTCAAAACTGTCTGTCAAGATGGGGTTCCCGCTGTTCATGCTTGCCAGTGTACCATCATTATTGAACTTCATTGTGTGTCCAACATGCCCCGTAGGCGACGCTGCATCACCGCCCGCAACATTGATCATCTTCTCGCCTGCTGAATCCGTCACACTGTAGTATTGATTCCACGTGTTGGCCTGAGTCATGTCTTTCAAGTAATAGGTCGATAACTTGTAAGATTGCCCCATCGAGTCATAAATCGTGGTTGACGTTGCTCGGTTGTAGGTATCTGGATCGGTGTGATCAAATAAGGCTGGATCTTTAAGGTCACCGTTTGCTGGTAAGTTAGCACCCACTTCAATGGCACTGGTTTGTTTCGGTTTACCAAATTCAGCTGGAATATTAAGAGGCTCAGGCTCATAAGAAAGCACATCACCGGTGTCTTTATTCACTTGATAGCCAAGTAAGTACTGATCATTGGCATTAACGATGTAGTTGTCTTTGTTTAAATGAAACGCACCATTACGCGTTAACTCGTTTTGTTGCGGAATCATTCGGTCTTTAGAAACCGCAAAGAAACCTGTTCCAGAAACACGCAAATCCAGTGGGTTATTGGTATAAATACTCGACCCTTCATGGAACTGCTGAGCAACCTTATTCGCTTGAACACCTTTACCAGGTGTGGTTTTAGCGTTCGTAAATATCGAGGTTGAATATACATCGCCGAACTCTGCACGAGATTCTTTAAAACCAAACGTATTGGCGTTGGCAATGTTGTTACTGGTTGTGTTCAAATCTAATTGAGAAGCGGATAACCCACTTAAAGATACATATGACATTCTAAAATCTCCTATCTAGCTAGCCTATTTACTCAATAAAGAGCTATGCTTTGCCAACTTCTAGTACTTCAGCAAGTCGAACTGGCGATTCAAAGCCAGCTAGATTGAGCAGTACGTTACCATCACCTTTACCGAGAAGTACGCTATTCACGTTCGCATAAGTTGATACTTCAAACTCTTTGCTTTCTCCATCCAACAATCCAGAGGCTTTCACCTTGTATTTGCCAGCCGGCAATGGATTACCGTTTTCGTCTTTACCGTCCCATACAACTTTGCTGTCTCCAGCAGGTTTCGCACCCACTTCGAACGTACGCAGCAACTGTCCGGCTTCATCTTCAATACGAACAAATAAATTGTCCAAAGACTGAGGAAGCTTAACCATTGCTGACATAGCAGCGCCGTCTTGTTTCACCCCAGCAGCTCCTGGTACGAGTACATCTCTACCGACCAACGTCGATGCCTGTAGGGCTTGGTTAGAGGTCATTGAAGTGTTTAAGTTCTCGAACTGAGAATTCATTTTCCCAATGCCATCAACGGTTGCAAATGACGCCATTTGCGCGATCATCTGGTCGTTACTGACCGGCTTAAAAGGGTCTTGCTGAGCAAGCTGCTTCGTGAGGAGTGATAAGAAGTCTTCTTGTTTAAGATCCTGCTTACCCGTTGTGTCCTCAGTCTTCTTCTGCTCTTGAAGAGATTTAAGCTGATCAACATAGGACAAGCCGCTTTGACCAACGTTATTTATTCCAGCCATTCGCTACCTCCTTATCCTTATTGACCCATCTGCAGCGTACGCAGCAGCATTTGTTTACTTGAATCTGCAACTTGAACATTCGTTTGGTACGCACGAGAAGCAGAAATCATGTTGGCCATTTCTTCCATAACATTGACGTTAGGTTTGTAGATATACCCTTCATCATTCGCTAATGGGTGGTCAGGGTTATATTCCGCACTAAGCGGTTTATCGCTTTCAACAATGCCTAATACTTTCACTGGTACGTTATGATCACGGTTATAACGTGCCTTACTCAACTCCGCCCCAAACACTGCGTGACGTGCTTTATACGTATCTTTTGCAGAGCTAGAGATACTGTCCGCATTCGCTAGGTTACTAGAGGTGGTATTTAGACGAACGGATTCAGCGCTCATAGCAGAACCAGTCACATTGAATACATTAAATAAGCTCATCTAGTTACTCCCCTTAATGGCTTTGGTTAAGTTCTTGAACTTACTTCCTAAGAAGTCGAGTGATGCTTGGTGTCTGATCTGATTTTGCATAAATAAATTACGCTCTAAATCCACGTCTACCGTGTTGCCATCACCGGTATCAGGTTGGGTTGGAATGCGGTATAAGCTTTCCCCTGTCACCTTCGTTGAGGCAGAGATGTGCCGACTATCTGTACGGCTAAGACCAATACTTGCCCCCGACGTTGCCGCCTGCAGTGCTTTATTGAAATCCATTCCTTTTGCTTTAAACCCAGGTGTGTTCGCCTGTGCAATGTTGGTCGAAATGACCTCAGCATTGCGCTCACGTACGCCAACGGTGTGTTGGTGAATACCTAAAGCATTGTCAAAAGAAATAGCCATAATTGCCTCAACTCAAAGAACTGACTGTTACTACATAGATAAAAGCAATTTGCATACCAACTTTAAAACTAATCACACAATTTACTTAGACCTGTACTTTTTCTGAAATTAATCGTTGCAATTAATAGACCGCTTAATGTGTATCAGCATTAAGTAGCCAAATGAAGATTTTGATTGTCACTTTTATATTATACCCTAATGACTTCAAGATGCAGGCTATAGAGCACGGTCATTGATTCCAATGTCAGAAAAACAATAAACCAATAAACCAATAAACCAAAATACTTGGACAGAAAGAGAAAAAGCCCAGTCAATGACTGAGCTTTCTATAGTATACCGACTAACTAAGGTAACCTTTTGGCTAGCTACTTCAACTTGTAAATAATGCCAGGGTTACAACGCACCATCTCAAACCGGTCGGTTAATCCCGTTAAAGACTCCGACGCTCCAAGTAACAAATATCCACCTGGGTTTAAGCTATTGGCCATTTGATTTAGCACTTGTGATTTCATTTCTGGTGAAAAGTAGATCAACACATTTCGACAAAAAATGATGTCAAACTTACCAATTAGCGCATAACTTTCCATTAAGTTTTGCGGGCGAAAGTTAACCAATCGTTTCACGTTATCTTTCACTTTCATACGACCATCGCCAGCGTCTTCAAAAAATGTACGACGTCGTTCTGGCGATAAGCCTCTACCGAGTGCTAAATTATCGTAAACACCAGCGCGGCACATATCGAGCATGGTTGCCGAAATATCCGTTGCTGTTATCGAAACATTCGGCAGCATACCTGGCTTACGCTGCTGAGTCTCTAAAATGGTCATCGCCATTGAATATGGCTCTTGGCCTGATGAACTGGCCGCAGACCAAATTTTAATGGGTCTTTTATTTGCAGCGACTTCTGGTAAAAGCTTTTCGGCTAACACCGCAAATGGGTAGGTGTCTCGAAACCATAATGTTTCATTGGTTGTCATAGCATCGACAGCGGCAACCCGTAAATCTCGATTTCGCCCAGTGACCACATCACGTAATAAATCGGATAATGAGCCAACATTAAATTTGGTGACTAAAGGGCTAAGACGGCTTCTTACTAGGTACTGCTTGCTATCACCTAATACGATGCCACACTGGGATTCTAAGAAGCGGCTGAAATCACGATACTCTTGATCGCTTATTGTTATCGCTGTCATTTATATCTCTTTTATTTTGTTAGTGCAGTTTTAACCGCATTACCCAGTTCATCAGGGTTAAATTTGGCGATAAATGCATTCGCACCCACTCGCTCAACCATCGCCTGATTAAAGACACCACTTAACGACGAGTGTAAAATCACATACAGATTTTTCAAATCAGAATTACGCCTAATTTCAGCCGTGAGAGTGTAGCCATCCATTTCGGGCATTTCTATATCGGAAATGACCAGAGAAATTTGGTCGTAAATACTTCCCTCTGCTGCCATTTCAACCAGTTTATCGTACGCTTCTTTACCGTCTTTCACGGCAATGGCTTCGAATCCAATAGAAACAATCGCTCTTTCTACCTGCTTACGCGCAACCGTTGAGTCATCAGCAATTAAGATCCGGCGAACAATTTCTTTCTCAGTTTCCGCTTGCGCTATTTCGGCCCCGATAGATTCATCCATTTTTTCATCAACTGGCGCAATTTCTGCAAGGATTTTTTCTACATCAAGGATCTCGACCAGTTCATTGTCAATGTTGGTTACAGCGGTCAAGTAGTTGGCTTTGCCAGCACCATCTGGTGGCGGTAAAATCGACTCCCAGTGCATGTTAATAATGCGCTCGACAGAGCTCACAAGGAATCCTTGAATCGTTCGGTTGAACTCCGAAATAACGACAAAACATTTATCAATATCGGTTGTTGGCCTACCGCCAATCGCTAGGCTCAAATCGATGACAGAAATGGTTTGACCACGGATATGAGCAACGCCCTTAACTAAGGGGTTTAGATTTGGCATTGAAGTAAGTTTAGGGCATTGAAGTACTTCTTTTACTTTAAATACGTTAATACCATAACGTTGACGCCCCATTAATCTGAACGTCAGTAGTTCTAATCGGTTTTGACCGACAAGTTGAGTACGCTGATTCACTGAATCAAGAACACCGGTCATAAGCTCATCTCCATATCAAACTTTTATCCCAAAAAGTGTTAGTCTACCGTAGGCTATGTAAAACCAGAGTAACAGAATGATATATTCTAAATCACATTGGTATTTCGTTACCATAACTAAGTGTAGAGCTTTCTATAAGTTTTATTGCAAGTCTATCGGCTTTTTATTAATTTTATTTAGTTTTTTTAGCTATTCAGCCACCAACGAGCAGATTGAAGCCATTCAGCAAAGCGCTGAGAACTATATATTAAATCACGTTGAGCACCCTGTTGGCGGTCAGCTTCAAGCTAGGGCCGCTAATATTGATTCACGGGTTTTTGCCACCGATTGCCCTAGCCCATTATTAGCGTCATCGTCTTCACTTAGCAATCAATCCAGTAATATCACTGTCTTAATTGAGTGTTCAGAAGACAACTGGAGACTCTATGTACCAGTGAGAATCACTACTTTGGGCCCTCAAGTGACACTCTCTTCCCCTCTTAACCGAGGAGAAATCATTTCGGCTAATGATGTTACTATTAGTATGGTAGACCTACACCGTTTTCGTCGGCAAGGTTTTTCCTCACTAAATATGGTTATTGGGGCAAAAGTAAAACGAAACCTGAATGTTGGCAGTGTTATTCAAGAGAAAGATATTTGTGTCGTTTGTAGAAATGAAACCGTGGTAATCCGCGCGGTCAAAGAAGGGATGGCGATCACAACCAAGGGTATCGCTTTATCCGATGGCGTCGCTGGTGAACAGATTAGGGTGAAAAATAGTAAATCCAACCGTATAATTGAAGGAAGGGTAACTGGGATTAATCAAGTCACGGTTCAATTTTGATTATCTGTTAAAGTTTTTCACTTTTTAGCGTGCAAAAGATTAAAGTAATACTGACAATAGTCGATAGTGACTGTACAGGTTCTCAATTTTAAAAAAGGCTAACATATGGCAGGTATAGATAATATACGAAGCGGGCAGACGATGACCTCATCAACACGCAGCGCTAATCGTACTGAATCTAACGCATCAAGCAGGACGCAATCGACTGAAAAGTCAGGTGGCTCTAAGCAAGATGCCGTTTCTTTAAGCCAGCAAGGCAAAGAAATCGGTGAAATGCACAATCAAATGGCAACCCAGACAAGTTTTGACGCAGCAAAAGTCTCTGCGATTAAAGAAGCCATCGCTAACGGTTCTTATACCGTTGATTCAGAAAAACTGGCCGATAATATGATCAAGTTTGAAAAAGAACTTGGAGGCTTTTAATCGTCACTCGCAATGAGTCACCAATAATCATTATTCAGTAAGAGACTTTAGAATATGGCAGCACTGGCAAGCTTGGTAGAATTCCAACTGAAAAATGCACATGATCTGTCAGCGTTACTTTCACAAGAGAAAGTGGCGATAACTCAGCGTGTCTCTAGTGATATCGAACGCCTCGCCAAAGAAAAAGTGACGCTGATTAGTCAACTTCAGAAAACCGATCAACGTATTGGCTCCCATCCTGATGTTTCTAGCCTTACAGAAGAAGATGGGCCACTAAAACAAATGGTTAGCCAAATCAATTCCATAATACACGACTGCCAACAAGCAAACCTCGTAAATGGGGAAGCGCTACAACGTGCCCAGCTTAGCTATAACAAACTGAATAATATGATGCAGCAAAGCCATGGAAAAATCGGCATGACTTACAATGCAGGAGGGCAAACTCATACTCTATCCACTCTAGGCACGAACATTAAAGCCTAATTTGTTTATTAATTCCCCCACCACAAACCTAACAATCAAATACAAAAAAACGACAATCGATATTGCCGTTCTTAATTACCTAGAGCACATTCCACGTTAACGTTCATTTCTGGAGAAAATGAAATCGATTCGATGTTACGCTTGTTCAATTCAGCGGGTCTAAAACTCAGTCTCTCTAGAACAATGTTTGCTGCCTTTTTTCTGGCACTTGCTGAACCTCACCATAGGTTCTTAAGCGATCCATCTTTTCGATATCAAGCCTCAGTTCCGTGACATAGCTGTCGCCTACTTTATAACTTCTTACGACTTCAGCACCACGAATAACGCCATCGACCGCTCCTGATGTTCGCTCGGTTCCTAAGCGTTGATCTTTAAGATCCGCTCGCCCGCTAACACGCATGCCATATACCTGCTCAGCAAGTTCTCGATAAGCGTCTATCTTTGATGCTCGCATAGCTCTAACTTGCTTCTCTTCATCATTGACGCCTTTTTGCTCACTAATGCTCGCGTAGCCTACAGCGGTTAACCACGGGTTATCACGCATTGTTGCCAAAGGCTGACACCCCACCATGATCAACGTCGTCAATAGTACTATCCATCTACTCATCATCAACTCCTATGGACGTAAAATCACAGTGTAAGGCTGTGTCATTGTTGGATCAGAGCGAATCAATACGCCATCTTCGGTACGCATCGAGTTTAGCGTGTCCAAATCGCGACCAATACGATCGGCAGGTAAAAACCCTTGGGCCGTCGCAACAACGACTCTCGATTGCATGCCGACTACTCGAGCATTAACTAAAACGCCACCTTCTTGACGTAACATGGTTCCCGTCAAAATGTACTGAATTTCTTGCTCTTGCGCCAAATCTTTCCAATCTCGGCTAAAAGCGAAGTCACCCTGCTGCGTCACCTGAATCGTTCCCGTCGTTTTAAAGTCGACAACCTTAAAACCTCTGCGCTGAAACTGATGGATAAACCCCTCAGACACTGAATTCCCGAGCCAGTTAGTCGCATCCATGTTTTGTAAGTCAACAAACGACGTCACCGCGATCGGCGTGCGTGCTGATACACTGGTGTTTGAGATAATCAAATCTTCAGTCAAGCTTTCAACGAAAAAATCCATCGTGTGGCGAGGGCTTTCCATCAGCATAAACTGAGACCCGGCATACGGTTCTTTACCGTTATAAATCGGGGCGAAGGCACAGGCGGTCAAAAACAGCACAGGCACTAACGTTAACCATTTTTTCATTTTCTTAATCTCCAGATATAATAAGGCTTTGGAATGCCACTGCTCTTTTTTATTCAATGAATTTCATCATTAACACAATGTGGAACATTCCTTGCTTTTCTAACTCTGCTACGAAAAAGAAAGGCAACACCTAAATCAGCTAATAAATGAAAAGCAATATTTGTACCCAAATGGCGAATCACAATGAAAAAAAATATTTTATTCTTATTTTCAATGCTTTACTCATTAGCTTATGCATCAACACTTCAAGCCGCCTGGTATGAAGTGACTGGTGTATCAACCGTTGTCTCCTCTGAAGAGGTGGCAAGAGTCCATGCATTAGAAGACGCCATTTTTAAGGCGGTCAGCTTTTCAGGTGCAGATATAGGCAGTATCAGCAACCTGCGTCCATTTCTTGAGAGTGATCAAAAAGAGTATCAATTTACCAACCATGAAGTGCGGTATGTCCTCGTAGAGCAGCAACGTGTACGCAAAGGCGTAATGTCTGTTCGAGCACGTATTGATATCTACCCATCGGCAACAGGTTGCCATGTTAGCCAGTATAAAAAGACATTTTTGGTCGGAAACATTGATCTTGCCGCCCCTCAACAAGCCGTTATGGGGAAGATCTACCGTGTTGGGGATGATTTTGCACACGTCATCAATCGCCAGCTCGATCAAGAATCGTCGAGTTTTGTCTCTGTAGGCACCACCGACTATGAAATCAGCAAGCGCTATCCAGAACGTTTAAAAATGATCGCTCAAGATACGGGGGCTCAATACATTCTTGGTGGGGTCATTACTGACCTGACTGCAACCATTGAACAAAATTTGATTCGAGACGATGTAATAAATCGACAATTCGCCTTAGAAATGCAAATATTTGATGGCAAGACAGGCCATGAAGTCTACAGTCGCAACTATCGAGAAGTCGCTAAGTGGCCATTTGCAAAGACCAGCCAAATCGACACGAAAAGCGCTCGTTTCTGGGCATCTACGTACGGTGAAATGATGCTTCGTGTCAGTCGGAATATCATGCTAGACCTTGAATCTGAAGTTTCATGTAAAATTAGCTTACCCGAAGTTGTTGCTCGCTTTGGTAATCAAGTCACCATCGATTTAGGTCGAATTCACGGCGTTCAAGAAGGCGATAAACTGCAGCTATGGCACACCGGATCCTTTATCGATCAAAATGGCTTACCGAGAAACAAAGTCTCTCAGAGCGACATAACACTGACCGTTTCACGCGTGTATGAAAACGAAGCTGAGTTAAAAATCGATCAACCCGATTTGGCTGGTAGTATTCAAATTGGCGACGTCATGCATAAGATGTTGTAGGTAATTAACACCATAGAACACGCTCTCTTGGCACAGCTGGATAGCGCAGCCCCCTCCTAAGGGGCAGGTCACAGGTTCGAATCCTGTAGAGAGCGCCATATAAAACAATGCCTTAGTAGCTTATGCTGCTAAGGCATTTTTATTCCTTATAAAATCTTCACACGACTCTGATTTTTGCAACTATGATTGAAGTAGACTTCAGCTTCATTCGGTAAAGTATTTACTGCACAACAACGCATAATAAGTTCATTGCAAAAACAATTATGAAAAAAAGCAATCTCATTACGAATACTGGCCACCGCTTTATCTCAAAAGCCAAAACGGCGTATAAGATCCATATACACACGCCCGACGATAGCGTGCTTCATCGCTCGGTTGGATACATACGTATTGGTGATAAAAAAGGCCTAAAAAAAGCCATTAAGCTTCGCAACGAACTCGGCAGCGCAATGTGGGGCAAATTTTGGCGTCGGTTACTCAAAGATCCTTATTTAATGACTCGGCTCCCCCACTCCCTTGAGCCCAAGATCATTTTTAAACCTCGCCCAACTCGGGATGAACCCAATAAAAAAGATGAATGCTACATTGCGGCTTGGAGAACGTATGATCAGACAGGAAAACTCGTTTATAAGAGCGTCGTGTGTTCGATCAGTAAACATGGTCGATTAGGTGCTTACACCAAGACCAAAAAAGCATTACTGGAAGCAAACAAAGAAAATTTAGAAATTTTAGAATTTATGGGGCGTTTAAACAGTATCGATTTAAAATAGAATTGCTCCCAATACAGGGAGATAGGTCAATATAGCGAGAAAGGTTAGAGTTCCACTTTTTCAAGACACCCTTGATATAAAAACAGACGCATTGCGGCTGCTTTTATTTTTTACATTAAACGTGCGTGACTTTTTAGCATGTATTCAACGACCAAATAGACCACCTAGCTTCGACATATCTCTGCCAATGTCGCCAATCGACGCTGCGACTCTTTCACGTAAGGATTAGTTTGATCCCAAGCGTAGCCCGCTAAAATCGAGCATACCATCTGTTTAATTTTGGGATTTGGATCTTGATAAAAAATCACATCCTGCAAAGTACCTGAGTACCAGCCCTCAACATACGTTCTAAACGTGTTTACGCCAACCATCAATGGATCGGCATAATCACGATCCCAATCAACCTTCTCACCATTGAGCTGCTTTTCCACGCACTCAACCGCAAACTGAGCCGACTTCATCGCAATCGTCACGCCTGATGAAAACACAGGATCAAGGAACTCACCGGCATTACCCAGCAGCGCATACTTATCTGTTGCAAGGTGCTTTACGTTGGCAGAATAACCACCAATTTCGCCCGCAGGGTTCGGATACTCTGCATTTGCTAATATTTCAGCCAAACCCGGCTCTTCCGTTGCCAGTTGCTTAATAGCGGCAATCTTATCTTGTGGGTATGATTCAAAGAACTTAGGCTCCCCGACTACACCAAACGAAGACACTCCGTTACTAAACGGGATCAACCAATACCAAACGTCAGGATTGGTCGGGTGCACCGAGATCAGGATTTTGTTTCGATCATATTCAAGGTCGGTATCAACCTCTGCAATATGATCGTTAATATGCGTGAAAATAGCTTTACGTGGAGGAAGCGATGATGGCTCTTCTAAATCAAGCATCTTAGGTAGCACGCGACCAAATCCACTGCCGTCCAGCACGTATTGAGCCTCTAGCTGATAGCGTTCTCCATCAAGCACTTGTACGTCTAAAATGGTGCTGTCTTCAGTGAAGTTAATACCCATCAACTCATGTTGATAATCAATAGTAACGCCTTGTGCTTCGGCTGTGTCTGCTAACACCTTATCAAAGGCCCCTCGCTGAACCTGAAACGTAGTTCCCGGCCCAGCAGAGAACTTATCTTCAAAATTAAATGCGGTGTACACGCCATTTTTACGAAAAGCGGCACCATCTTTGAATTGGAAGTTGGCGTCAGCCACCGCTTCGCTCATGCCAGCTTGTTCAATCACTTCCATGCAAGCCGGTAACAAGCTTTCACCAATAGAAAAGCGCGGGAAAAGGCTCTTTTCAATCACTCGAACATCGATGCCTTTTTTATGAAGCAAAGACGCAGCAATAGACCCTGACGGCCCAGCTCCGATGATCACTACTTGAGTTGACAGTTTTTTCATTAATTTAAGCCATGTTTGTTATTTTTATTGCGCGCCAGCTTTCAATTCAAGAAGCGTATGACCAAGGCCGATATCGTCGGTACGGGTCACCACTTCAAAGCCAGCTTCTTCAACGATCTCTAGGAAATCTTCACTGCGGTAAAAACGGCTGTTGCCGTTGGCCAAGCAAGTGAAGTAAAGCGACGTCGCGTTTAAGCTATAAGAAGCCGCATCGTATTTCTGTGCATCCCAAAACAGTTCAAGGATATAGACAGTCGCGTCTTCTGACATATGAGAGCGAACACGCTTTAATATGCTCAGAATCTCCATTGGCGAGAAGCAATCAAGGAACTGGCTCATCCACCACACATCCGCGCCCGTCGGCAGCGCTTGCTGTTTATCGAGCATATTGGCTGGGAATGGAGTCACTCGGTCTCGATGGCCATGTAGTGTCGCGTTTGCCATTGCCATTTCTAGTTGCTGTGGCAAATCAACAATCGTCACTTCAACGTCGGAGTCATGGTTGCAGCACTGCATTGCCCACTTACCGGTGTTACCACCGATATCCACCAGCGATTTAGGTTTCTTGCTGAAGACTTTCTCAAGCAAAACAGGGAACGAACGGTCCGAATAAAAGTGATCGAACTTAAACCAACTCTCTTTTGCTTTTTCTGGCAATTGAGACAAGCCTTGGTAAATGGTTTCCCAATCACCCAGTTCCTTCAGGCCGGCAGGTGTGCCTTCTTCAATCGCTTCGGTTAGATGCATCATCGCTGCGTAACAAACATCGGCTGTGAAATCCATGTTTGCGTTGGTCATACCATCGTGCAGAAGGTAAAAACCAAGGTTGGCCATTTTATAGTTAGGTTTGTCCCAAGTAACAATATGAGCACTTAACGCCATATCAAGCAGAACTTTTACGCCGTACTCAGATACGCCCGTTATTTCCGAAAGAGTCTCTGCAGGTAAACCATCATTACCCGCGTCATCTAACGCTTTCAAGATACCTAAATCACGAAGTGTACGGGCAGTATGAAAAACAATGGGAGCGAAAGACAATTTCTGCGCTTCTGTTTTTGCTTCTAATGCGTTGAATGGATCTAATTTATATTCCGACACGAAAAACCTAACTTAAAATAATAGAGGATTACTCAGCTGCCATTAGTGCAAGCTTACGTTTAATATCAACGTTTAAGTTATTAACCCAACGGTTGTAATTACGGTGTATTTCACCATCGTCGTACTTCAAATTCTCTGATTCAACGTAAAGAATAGAGTAAAACTTGTCACTATAAGGAATTTCAATCACAGCGTGGTGCGAACGAACATACAACTCAGCACGGATCAAACCTGGCTTTATTTCTGAAACCAACCAGCCTCGATTTTCAGCCGATTCATAAATAGCTGATTTCACCTGTTTACTTTGAAGATTAAGTGCAACTGGAGTATCCTCAACATTCATTACAGGTTGGACACGTCCACACCCTGCAAGAACGAATATGAATAACATTGAAACGGCTATTTTTAGTAATTTCATTTAAATTCCTTACCTGTGTTTATTTATAAGCACGCATAGTATTTAGTTAGACCCAAAGCAAATCAATACTCTATGTCAAATCAATCCCAATTAATGTCGTTTAATATTGAGAAATGGTCTGCAAATTCTGCCGGTCTCAATTCTGTTGCCCAATGGCAAGCGTGGAGCGCTAATTTAGATTGGCCACAAGATGGCTCAACTGAATTTAAAGCTATTCCTCCAATGATGCGCCGCCGAATGAGTGTGCAAAGTAAGCTTGCCGTCCAAACCGCATTAACGCTATTAAAAGACACCTCGGTTGATTTTCTGGTTTTTGCCAGCCGACATGGTGAGCTGCACCGAACTGCCACATTGATTCAATCAATCTTAGAAGGTGATGACGCCTCACCAATGGCGTTCTCGCAGTCGGTGCACAATACCGCTGCTGGTCTCACAACGATTGCCGCAAAAGCGCCGATTCCACTGACCTCTATCGCTGCTGGGCAAGATACTTTCCACAATGCTCTGATCGAAGCTTATCTTTACCTACATCAGTATCCGTCACATCGTGTGCTCGTCATTGATTTCGACCAGCCTTTGCCTGAGCTTTACCAAGAATACGAAACACAACACTATGCTGATTATGCTCTGGGCTTAGTGCTCACGACTGGCAGTGAATACTCTATTACTAGAACAGTAGAAGCCAACCAAGCATCTTCCGGGTTACCACAAGGGCTACAAACGCTCCAACATATCTTATTGGGTACAAATAAGTGGACTCTTGCTGGCAAGCACCAAACTTGGTCGTGGATAAATAACGCCAAGACAGGAAAACAGCAATGAGCAAGTTAGGGCAATATTGGCGAGTGTTTGCGACAGGATTCTGCTTTACCACCTTTGGGCTAGGAGGCTTAGTATTAAGCTTCTTAATCTTACCTTCTATTGCAATAACGACACCCAATACCATTGAAAGAGAGCTCAAAGTTCAGCGACTGATTCGTTTCTCCTTCAATGCTTTTTGCCAAATCATGAAGTTCACAGGCGCAATTGATTACAGAATTGATGGCGCCGAACTGCTACGCGAAGATCGCAACTGCATCATCGTTGCCAACCATCCGAGCTTAATCGACTATGTGCTGATCGCCTCTCAACTTCCTCAATGTGATTGCCTCGTTAAAGCGGCCATTTGGGGAAACCCTTTTATGAAAAGGATTGTCAAAGCGGCGGGGTACATACCTAACCAAGCACCTGATGATCTTTTAGAGCGCTGTGAAGAACGTTTCTCACGTGGCAACGTGTTGCTTGTTTTTCCTGAAGGAACTCGCACAACGCCAGGGATTGAACCATCACTACAACGTGGTGCGGCACAAATAGCCACTCGAACGCAAACCGATTTACGCGTCATTCACATTACGGTTTCTCCGACATTTTTAACGAAAGAGAAAAAATGGTATCAAGTTCCTGCTACGAAACCCTTTTTTCATGTCGCGGTGAAAGGTAAAATAGAAGTCGCACCATTTATTGAGAATTCGAACAACTTAACTTCGGCAGCAAGACGCCTTAACCATCATCTTGCACAAAGTATTTTCCCTTCCGAAGAAAGTATTTAGCTCCTTAATAAAACAACGGCGATATCGCATTTCGAAAATACAACGCATAATGTAGAATCGCCCCCTTGAAGCAGTATTTCAGATAAAGCACTAAGTAGGCCAAAGTGGAAACATTACACAACGAATTAAAACAACTGATCATCGACGCACTGAACCTTGAAGATATGAACATTGATGAAATTGAAACAGAGGCTCCACTATTTGGCGATGGACTTGGACTAGATTCTATCGACGCCCTTGAGCTTGGTCTTGCTATCAAGAAAAAATACAACATTGTTATCGATGCCGACGATTCAAACACTCGCCAGCACTTTGCATCCGTTGAAAATCTAGCGAACTACATCTCATCTCAAACGAATAACTAGACAGATCTTTATGACACAAGCTAACCACCAAGAAGTATACAACCAGGTTAAAGATGCGCTTATTGAGCTGTTCGAGCTTGATGCTGAAGATATCACTCCTGAAGCTCACCTTTATCTCGACCTAGACCTAGACAGCATTGATGCGGTTGATTTGGTCGTTCACCTACAGAACGTGACAGGTAAGAAGATCAAACCTGAAGAGTTCAAAGCAGTACGCACCGTTAATGACGTTGTCGAGTCTGTGGCTGAACTATTGAAGGACGCATAATGCGTCCTCTGCTGACTTTACTGTCGGCAATCATACTTTTCACTTATCCAATAGCGGTTTACTTTGGACTCAACAAGTTTGGCCTACAAACCGTTGGTATCGCCTTGGCCGCTATCTTTGCTGTCCGTATTTTCACCGGCGGTCAGGCTAAAATCAAAGAACTAAAACACCTAGCTTGGATCAGTGGAAGTGCCGGAATTGTTCTGCTGGCACTAGGATTAGCCTTCAAACAGCATGGCTGGTTAACGTATTATCCCGTCATCGTTAACGTTTGTATGCTGGTTGTGTTCGCTTCAAGCCTATGGCAACCGCAAACCATTATCGAACGTCTTGCTCGACTCCAAGAGCCTGAACTTCCGCAAAGTGGCGTTGATTACACACGAAAAGTCACCAAGGTTTGGTGTCTGTTCTTCATTATTAATGGCTCAATCGCGCTTTACACTTGCTTCCAACCGCTTGAAATCTGGACCCTATACAATGGCCTACTCAGCTATTTGTTTGCCGGGTTACTCTTTGTGGGTGAGTGGGTAGTTAGACAGCGCATTCGTCAGAGTTAAATTGTTATGACCCAAACCGTCTCTTACACTTCTTTATCTGAGCTTCTCAGCCAGAAAAGATCGCCAGATTCTATTGTCTGCTTTGACGACAATAGCGAGATTACGTGGCAAACATTTAACGCCGACTTATCTCAACTCGTGCACCTTTTATCTTCATCCCCTTTTCAACGAGTTGCGATTTGTACCCAAGACAGCTACCTATTTTCGGTGGCCTTTTTGGCATGTGCCGTCAGCCAAAAACACATCATCTTGCCCGGTAACTATCAACCTTGTGCGCTTGCCGAGTTAAATAAACATTTTGACTACCTGTTAGTTGATAACTCGATTGGTGAAGTTGAGGTTAGTGACGTTCGCAATATCCTAAACTTATTGGACTCAAGCACGGAGCCAAAACAACCTCTAATCGACAATCTTGCGACCATTGATTTGGCAGCCATCCAATTGACCCTGTTTACTTCAGGTTCAAGCGGCACACCCAAGGCAATCAATAAAACATTAGAACACCTAGACATTGAGACGGCGCAGTTAAATAAGAACTGGGGCGGAATGCTGAAGGGAAAACAAGTTCACAGCACGGTCTCGCACCAACATATCTATGGTCTGTTATTTCGAATCTTATGGCCTCTATGCTCTGGTGTTCCATTTGCTCAAAACAACCTTGAGTACCCAGAACAGATCTTGTCTCACGCCAATAAAAACTGTGTGCTGATCAGCAGCCCTGCTCTCCTCAAACGATTAAAGCACGAAATCAATAGCGCACGACTTGCTGCAATATTCTCTTCTGGTGGTCCGTTGCCTACTGAGTCCGCTCACCAATCGCGGAAGTTGCTCGGCTATTTACCTATCGAGGTTTTTGGCAGCACTGAAACCGGAGGCATCGCATTTCGTCAGCAAGAGAGCGCGAAAACACCTTGGCAGCTTTTTGACTGCATTGAGGCTAGTCTCAACAGTGAGAATTGCATTAAGTTATTGTCGCCGTACATCGATAAAAACAATTGGTATCAAACCGCTGATGAGTGCGAAATGGTCTCGGAGAGTCAATTCATATTAAAAGGCCGAACCGACCGAGTGATCAAGATAGAAGAGAAACGAGTATCACTGGTAGAAGTGGAAAAACGATTAGAGCAACTACCTTGGATAACCGAATGCGTGGTGATTCCATTCGAAGAGCCGGAACGCTTAATCTTAGCTTCAGTTTTAGTATTATCAGAGGAAGGCCAAGCAATTCTCGCCATCATGAGTAAAGGTAAATTCTGGTTGATGCTGCGTTCAGAACTTAGAAAGTGGTTAGAACCGATCGCTATCCCAAGAAAGTATCGTATTGTTGATGAGATCCCACTCAACAGCCAAGGTAAGCGATTAACGTCTCACATCGAACAGCTAATAAAATCATAGAAACCGCTGATCGTATTTTACACTGAGATTATCTTTTTATATTTTTGTCAGAACCCCATTTTCAGCCCAAGGATTCTAAGCAAGCGCTATGGATAAGAGAAAACCAAACGTCATTAATGTTGACACTGCAGAGAAAGAATCGACCCTGGCACTCCATATTACTGGAGACATCACCGATTTTAAGGGGCACTTCAAGAGCTTTCCTATTCTTCCTGGCGTTACACAGATTGATTGGGCACTTCACTACGCAGTTCAAGAGCTCGGTGTCCCTGGTTTCTTTAAAGGCATGGAAGTCATCAAGTTCCAAGAGCCGATCCTACCTGATTCGACCATTCAGCTGTCACTCAAGTGGGATACTGACAAAGATAAATTGAGCTTTAGTTACACGTCGAACAATGGCGAACAGACTCACTCTTCAGGCAAAATGAAGCTGGGAGAGAAAAGTGAATAGCGCTGAGGCTGTTTTTCAACACGCACTTGAAGAAAGCAACTACAAGGCTTGCTTCCTAATTCCATGCTTTAACCACGGCGCAACCATGCCCTCGGTGGTCTCATCACTTCTTAATTTCAAACTTCCGATCATTATTGTTGATGATGGCAGTGAACTCGCGACCAAACAGTTTTTGACTCCCCTTGCTGATAATCCAAACGTAACTCTCGTGACACTTGAGCAGAACCAAGGCAAAGGTGGCGCAGTAAAAGCGGGGATCAAGCGAGCGCAAGATCTCGGTTTTAGCCACGCTATTCAAATTGATGCTGATGGGCAACACGACCTAGACGCCCTACCCGCATTAATCCAAGCTTCACAAACTAAGCCCCAGCACCTTATCTCGGGTCAGCCGGTCTATGACGAGAGCGTGCCTAAGGCAAGGCTCTACGGACGCTACGCGACACATATCTGGGTATGGATAGAAACCCTATCTCTCTCGATTAAAGACAGCATGTGTGGCTTTAGAGCGTATCCAATCGATAAGACGCAAACCGTACTGAATAAATACGATGTCGGTTCGAGAATGGACTTTGATATCGAGATTCTGGTTCGCCTGTATTGGGAAGGCTGCGATATCGACTTCGTTGAAACGGGTGTTATCTACCCAGAGAATGGTACCTCTCATTTCGATGCACTGTGGGACAACGTAAAAATCAGTTGGATGCACACGCGACTGTTCTTCGGCATGCTGCCAAGAGCACCAAAACTGATCGCGCGTCATTTCAAGTCGGATTCAGCGAAGAAGTTATCGGCTGAAAATAGCCAAGATTCCTCGGCAGATTCAAGACAGGTAAATTCCGAACAGATAGGTTCAGAACAACCCCATTGGTCACGTACTCAAGAACGCGGCACTGTGCTGGGAATCAAACTGTTATTGGCCGTTTATACCTTGTTAGGCCGAGGCGTATTTAATCTGATTTTACGCGGTGTGATGCGTTACTACCATCTAACGGGCAAACGTGCACGAAACGCCTCAGAACAGTACCTATTTCAGCTTAAGGCATACGCTGAACAACAGAATATTGAGTTACCAGCGGAATTAACCAGTTATAACCATCTGCTCTCGTTTGGCCATACCATGCTAGACAAGTTGGCTGCATGGAAAGGGGATTTTTCGGTCGATAACCTGAGCATTCATGGTCAAGAACAATTTGAGAGCATGGTGGCAAACCAACAAGGTGTGCTGATTCTGGGTTCTCATCTTGGCAATATCGAATTGTGCCGCGCTTTAGGTCGCAGACACTCAAATATCAAAATCAATGCACTGGTTTTCACCGAGCACGCCGAGCGTTTCAATTCGGTGATGAAAGCGGTTAACCCGCAGTCTGATTTAAACCTGATTCAGGTAACGTCAATGGGACCTGATACCGCTATCTTGTTGCAACAGAAACTAGAGCAAGGCGAGTGGATTGTGATTGTTGGCGATAGAACTTCCACCAGCAAAGAGAGCCGTTCAGTATGGGCAGAGTTCTTGGGTAAGGAAGCGCCCTTCCCTCAAGGACCATTTATGTTAGCCTCTGTTCTCAAAGCGCCAGTATTTCTATTATTTGGGCTACGTGATGATTCACAATCTAAGCCGCATTTTAATGTCTATTTCGAGAATTTTAGCGACAAGATAGAACTACCCAGAAAAACTCGCGAACAATCTTTACAGCAAGTCGTGCAAAAATACGCAGGCCGACTTGAGCACTACACACTGAAAGCACCGCTTCAGTGGTACAACTTTTTTAATTTTTGGACATTGAGCAAGCACCATGACGAAAAAGAATCCAAATAGCATCACCTTTGGTGCCGAACGCCTCACGATTGAGGATGTTGTCGCTATATCACAAGGCGCAAAAGCCTCGATGAACTCAAGTGAAGCCTTCACATCTAAGATCGACCGTGGTGTCGCTTTCTTAGATCGCCTATTGAAAGAAGAAGGCGTGATCTATGGTGTGACAACGGGTTACGGAGATTCATGTACCGTAGCAATTCCACCAAACCTTGTTGATGAATTGCCACTGCATCTAACACGCTTTCATGGCTGTGGTTTAGGCGAAATACTGTCTCACGAACAATCTCGTGCAGTATTAGCAACGCGCCTTTGTTCATTGTCACAAGGTGTCTCTGGTGTGACTCATGATTTGCTCAACCAGATCGTTACTTTGATTAACCAAGACATCTCACCGCGTATTCCTCAAGAAGGATCGGTTGGTGCCAGTGGCGATTTAACGCCGCTGTCTTACTTAGCGGCAGCACTGATTGGTGAGCGCGATGTTATCTACAAAGGTGAAGTTCGCCCTACTAGTGACGTTTACAAAGAGCTAGGGGTTAACCCTATCAAGCTTAAGCCAAAAGAAGGCTTAGCATTGATGAATGGCACGTCAGTAATGACGGCTTTGGCTTGTATCGCCTACAAACGTGCGGAATATCTAGCGCAGCTATCAACTAAAATCACTGCTATGGTATCTGTGGGTATGCAAGGTAACGATTTCCACTTCGATGAAGCCTTGTTCGCAGTGAAACCTCATCCGGGTCAACAACAAGTTGCTGCATGGCTACGCGATGACCTGCAAGCCGATCGCCCGCCACGCAACAGTGATCGCCTACAAGATCGTTATTCACTGCGTTGTGCTCCACATGTTATTGGTGTGGTTCAAGACTCTCTACCTTGGCTACGCCAAATGATTGAGAACGAGCTGAACAGCGCTAACGATAACCCAATTATCGATGGCGACAATGAGCGCGTACTGCACGGTGGACACTTCTACGGTGGCCATATCGCAATGGCAATGGATACCCTAAAAACAGCGGTAGCCAACCTTGCAGACCTACTTGATCGCCAAATGGCACAGCTAATGGACTACAAGTTCAATAACGGTCTGCCATTTAACCTAACCGGTGCTGAAGGCGAACGTAAGCCAATCAACCACGGCTTCAAGGCGGTGCAGATTGGCGTTTCAGCTTGGACAGCAGAAGCATTGAAACACACCATGCCAGCAAGCGTGTTCTCTCGTTCAACAGAGTGCCACAACCAAGACAAAGTCAGCATGGGCACCATCGCAGCTCGTGATTGTCTACGTGTTCTTGAACTGACTGAACAAGTTGCGGCAGCATCTCTTCTGGCGGGTACACAAGCACTTGAACTTCGTAAGCGCCACAATGAGCTTGATGAGCACCACATGAGTGAAAACCTAAAGTACATTCGCGACGAAGTGCTTAAAGAGTTTGAATTTATCGTAGAAGATCGACCACTTGAAGGCGATCTACGCCACTTCATTGCTCGTATTCAAAGTCAGCACTGGTCACTTTACTCATAGAGTAGCTAACCTCATAAAGTAGCTAACCCTTTACGCAATATTGTTGAGAGCGATTTATGTCTGAAATCCTTCATCCATTACAATCTGAGGTGACACTTATCACCTCATTCCAAGATGCCGACCCGATGGGCGTGATCTATCACGGTAATTACTTCCGATTTTTTGAAGAAGTAAGGCGCATCATGATGGATAAGATTGAGTACAACTACCATGAGATGAAGGACTCAGGCTACATGTGGCCGATCATCGACACGCGTGTAAAGTACATTAAGGCGATACCGTTCAATCATCAGATCAAGGTATCGGCTAAGTTGACTGAATGGGAAAACCGCCTGCGTGTTGACTACGAAATTCACGATGCCAACACAGGTTCTCGCATGACACGCGCCCACACAATGCAGGTTGCGGTGACCATTGAAGAACAAGAGATGTGCTTCGCTTCACCGAAAGTGTTTACAGATAAAGTCGAGCACTGGCATCAATTTGGCTGCTTATCCCAATCAACTGAGCAGCAACCAAGCGACCAACAATCAGACCCATCTCAAGTATCTAACACACAGCAGCAGGTGAAACATGAGTCTGTTTAAGCGCGGACGTAAGCACATCTGCATCGCACTAGTAGGGCTTGCCTCAATGATGGTGAGTAGCTTTGCTATTGCTAATGAAAGTACAGCTACGGTTGGCTCTATTTCAGATCTGCAAACAGTATTAAGCTCAAACAACATAGTGCGTGGTAAATTCACCCAAACGCGCAACATGGAAATGTTCGCCCAGCCTTTGACGTCACAAGGTACTTTCCTGTTAGACAAGTCGAATGGTTTGCTTTGGACACAAGCTACCCCCTTTCCTGTGAGCTTGGTGCTAACCGATAACAAGCTGAGCCAAGGTTTTGCTGATCAACCCGCTAAAATCATCACCGACAAAGAAAACCCAATGGCGTTTTATTTCAGCCATATATTCTTATCGGTGTTCCACGGGGATACGCAAAAACTCCAAGAACAATTCTCACTCGACTTTGAGCCTGCAACCACTACAAACACTGATGAAACTGCAAACGCAAGTTCACAAGACACACGATGGACACTCACTCTAAAGCCGAAAAGTGCTCCGATGAACGCGGTGTTTGAAGCCATTACGCTGCAAGGTCACAATGATATTGAACGTATTGAGTTGAGAGAGATTCGTGGAGACAGCACGGTGATCGAATTTAGTCAGTTAAGCCATCTACCGGAAGTATTATCAGATGCTGAAGCGCAACAATTCCAACTCTAGTCTTGCCCTTGTTTGGCTTGTTGTCGTCATGCTATTTAGCGGATTGTTAATCAAACAATTCGCTTTTTCTTCGTCGGTACCCATTGAAAGCAACATTCTAAAGTTACTACCAGAAAACCAGCAAGACCCAATGGTAGAGCAAGCCTTTCAGCAGATATCCAGCTCGATGAGCGAGCAAGTAGTGTTTATCATCAGCGCCCCCGACATCGACCAAGCCATGATTGCGACCGACGCTTTTGAAAAAGCTCTCAACCAAAGAGCTTTTTCAAGTCAGCCAACTCTGTTTAAGCAAGTTCAAGGCAAAATCAACGCCAGCACCCAAAGCCAGTGGAGCGATTTCTACTTTCGTCACCGAGCTCAACTGCTGACCCAACAACAAAAAGAGACACTGACACACTCGCCGGATTCGCGAGCTCAATATGTCATCCAATCTCTGTACAATCCTTTCTCGGGCGTCACTGCAGCCGAACTGTCGATGGATCCATTTCTGCTATTTCGCGACTACATCAGTGCTGTTGGCGTTCAATCAAGTAACTTTGTTCTGAAAGAAGGGTACCTCACCGCTCAATCTAATGAGCAAACTCATATTTTGGTCACGGCAACTCTGGCTGGCTCGCCTTATAGCTTGGCGATTCAAGAACAACTTCCTGATCTTGATTCAATTGAGCTCGAGGTCGAAAAACAGTTTGGCGTCAAAGTGCAGCATACCGGTGTGGTGTTCTACGCAAATTACGGCACCGAAAGCGCGAAATCAGAAATCAGTACCATTGGTTTGGGCTCATTAGCCGGTGTTATTTTATTGGTGTGGCTGACGTTTCGTAGTGCCCTACCACTTGCCTTATCCTTGCTTTCCATCAGCACTGGGTTGTTGGTTGCGCTTGCAAGCACCGTCGCTATCTTCGGCAAGGTTCACCTATTTAGTTTGGTGTTCGGTGCCAGCTTGATTGGCGTATCCATCGATTACTCTTTTCACTTCCTTACCGATCGCTTAGCGGCAGGAAGTAAATGGCAAAGTAAAAAAGGGTTGCAACATATCCTTATTGCGATCAGCTTGGGGCTTATTACTAGCTTGATTGGCTACCTAGGCTTGCTTGTTGCACCTTTCCCAGGCTTACAACAGCTTGCTTTGTTCTCGTCAATTGGACTCATTGCAGCTTACGCCAGTGTAGTGTGTTGGTACCCCGTTTTAGCGGCGAAACCAAGTCAGGAACGTCCACTCCCCCTAGCGAAGCTTTGGCATAGTTGGTTGAGTGTATGGAGCAAGCCAAAATTCAGAATAGGCTTACCGTTAACGGTGACTGTCGTTAGCATAATGTCACTCAGTCAAATTCGTTACGACGACGATATACGCCAACTTCAGGCAATGCCAGAGCAGCTCAAACAGCAAGAGCAAGCCATCACTGAGATTTCAGGATTAGGCAGTGGTCAAAATATGCTGTTGGTGACTGCGAAAAGTAATCAAGCATTACTGAAAAAATTGGCATTGATCACCTCTGAATTAGATTCATTGATCGAGAAGCGAGGCATCTCAGGATATCGCAGCGTCAATCAACAATTGTTAAGCAAACAACAACAACGTGATAACTATCAATTGGTTGAACAACTTTATAGCCAGCAAAGCCATATCTTACAGAACACTCTTGGTTGGCCTAGCTTTCCAGAATTACCTAAGTTCGAAGCAATCACGGTATCTGGATTTTTAGAATCACCGGTGTCAGAACCTGTTCGACCACTTTGGTTAAAGCCTATCGATGGACAAGCGGCGTCAGTCATCATGATCAAAGACGTTACAAACTCAGCACTGTTCTCTCAATGGCTCGATTCAAGCTTTGCTCAGCAACAAGGTGTTAAATACCTTAATAAAGCCGATGAAATCTCCGCTCTCTTTGCGGAATACAGAGTCAAGATCACCGAGCTATTATTGATAGCTTTGGCCGCTATTGGGATGGTTTTAGGTTGGCGCTACGGTGTGAAGCAAAGCCTATTAATGCTGTTGCCTTCATTGATTGCCGGAGTCGCAGGTTTAGCGGTCACGGGCATTTTAGGCTCGACACTGAATCTGTTTAACCTGCTTGGACTGATTCTAATTTTAGGGATTGGTATCGACTATACCCTGTTCTTTGCTGAGCAGAAAAAATCACTAAGCACCTTATTAGCGATTACCCTATCGGGTCTCACGACGTTGCTTTCATTTGGCTTATTGTCACTAAGTCAGACTCATGCCATTCATAGCTTCGGTGTTACTGTTCTGACAGGGATATTTGTCGCGTGGCTACTTTCGCCACTCGCGATCAACAATAGCAAAAACGTAGAAAGACCAACTTCTCGAGAGGTTTTTAGATGATCAGGACATTAAAAATCACCTTCGTCACACTAGTGGGTGTAATGCTCAGTGCCTGCTCGATGGTTTCTCAGCAGCCAACTGGTGCAAGTGTGTCTATCAACAATGACACCGAGCTAGCACTACCATTGCCAGCTGAACTGGGGTACTCCCTCACGGCCAGTCAACTGATTAGCGCTATGTGGGAAACCGACACACAGCAGCTTCCTGTTCAAGTCGAAGTCACACCGGATAAAGTGGTTTTAGCTGGGTTCTCCTCTTGGGGTACTCGTATTCTATCGCTGCAATACCAGAATCAAGTGATCGACACACAAGTTCTATCTGGCCTTGGCGCGACTTTACCGCAACCAGAACAGGTGCTTTTTAATTTAATGCTGACCTTATGGCCAGCAGACGCATGGGCGCAACCTTTACAAAGCATAGGTTGGCACCTAGTCGATACCGACAAAACAAGAACCGTTTTTGACGACAATCAACAAGCCATCATTCGTATTGAATACCAAGCAAAAGTCGGCGAACCAAAGACATCTGGAGAGATTGTTTTCAAGCATCTAACCCAAGGTTACACCATCACCATACAAACGTTGAACTCAACGATTGTCGACAACCCAAGTAAGAGTTGAACACTATGCCTATTTACATCCAAGACTGTGGTTTCCACTCAGCGTTAGGCTCAGAGATTGCAGACATTCATGGCTGCCTCACTAATGAGCGTGAGTCAAATATGGTCGAAGTGAAGGATATGCTGAACGATGGTAAACATACTGTCGTTGGTCAAATCGCGGGTGAACTGCCACCGATTCCTTCAGATCTTACGCAATACGCCACTCGCAACAATCAACTGGCGCTGTCGGCTCTTAATCAAATTGAAGACTCTATCGAGCAAGCAAAGTCTCAGTTTGGCGCAGATAGAATTGCAGTGGTTATCGGCACCAGTACTTCGGGAATTTCGGACGGTGAAGCCGCTTTTAAACACAAACTCGACCAAGGTTCTTTTCCCGAGCATTATCACTACTCAAAACAAGAGCTAGGAAACACTTCCGAGTTCGTTAGCCAATACTGCTCATTAACCGGGCCAAGCTACGCGGTCTCAACGGCTTGCTCATCCAGTGGTCGTGTGTTCCTCACTGCGCAACGTTTGCTAGATTCAGGCATGGCTGATGCTGTGTTAGTCGGTGGTGTGGATACCTTATGTAAGCTGACACTCAACGGTTTTCATGGTCTGGAAGCACTCTCAACGACACATTGTAAGCCATTTAGTGCAACCCGAGATGGTATTAATATCGGCGAAGCGGCGGCATTTATGTTGCTCAGCAAAACAAAACTAGCCGATGTAAATACAGCGCAAGACACGTCAAACATTGCCTTATTAGGCTGTGGTGACAGCTCTGACGCACACCATATTTCAGCGCCCCACCCTGAAGGAAATGGCGCTGAGCAAGCGATGAGAAAAGCTTTAGATTCTGCACAGTTACAAGCAGAGGACATCGGTTATATCAATGCCCATGGCACAGCAACGCCACTCAACGATTCAATGGAAAGCAAAGCCATCCATCGTATTTTTGCAAACAAGGTTCCCGTTAGCTCAACCAAGCCGCTTACCGGGCATACTCTAGGAGCTGCAAGTGCGATTGAGGCGGCAATTGCATGGCATATTTTAAAATATGACTTACCGCTTCCCTTACAAAAATGTCAGGATAAAGCTGAAGATATTGAGATTGATTTGGTAAACTGTACCCAGAAACTTAAAGTAAAGAACATCTTAAGCAACTCGTTTGCTTTTGGTGGTAACAACATTAGCCTGATTTTTGGTGTAGTAAATGACTGATATCCCTTCTGTAGACCAACTCCTCCCTCACGATGATCCGATGATATTAATCGATCGTGCTATCAACGTAGAGGCGTTGTCGATTCACTGTCAGGTCGATATTGGAGCTCATAATCTGTTCTTTAATGCTGAATCTCAAACCGTACCCGCTTATGTGGGTATCGAGTTTATGGCGCAGTCTGTGGCGGCATGGTCTGGATACCATGCACTGAAAAACGGCACCACTCCCCCAATCGGTTTCTTACTCGGTTCTCGCCGTTACAAGTCACTGTGTGATGAATTTGCTCAAGGTCAGACCCTTGACATCTACGCCGAGCAACTGATGGAAGACAGTGGCATGGCCGTGTTTACTGCTAGAGTCGAAGACCAAGGCGAGTTAGTGGCTCAATGCCAACTCAATGTCTACGTGCCGACCAAACAAAAATTACAAGAAATGAAAACTAGGAGCCCATCATGAGCCGTCAGGTTTTAGTCACTGGTGCCAGTAAAGGCATTGGTAAAGCGATCGCTATTCAACTCGCGAAAGACGGATTTGAAATCGCCGTTCATTACATGGGTGACAAGCAAGGTGCAGAAGAGACGCTGCAGTCGATCATCGAACTGGGCGGCGCAGGTCGTCTTATCCAATTTGATATCAGCAACCGCGGCGAGTGTCGCGAAAAGCTTGAGTCTGATATCGCTGAACATGGCGCTTACTATGGTGTAGTGAACAATGCGGGCATTACTCGTGACACGGCATTTCCAGCCATGACAGAAGAAGAGTGGGATGGCGTTATTCATACCAACCTCGACAGCTTCTACAACGTACTCCACCCATGTGTGATGCCAATGGTTCAGAAACGCAAAGGCGGTCGAATCGTTACTTTGGCTTCTGTATCCGGCATCATGGGTAACCGCGGTCAAACCAACTATGCGGCGGCAAAAGCCGGCGTGATTGGCGCAACTAAGTCTCTGGCTTTAGAGCTAGCGAAACGTAAAATCACAGTAAACTGTGTCGCTCCGGGTTTGATCGATACAGGTATGGTGGATGAGCATGTGAAAGATCATGCGCTTCCTCAAGTACCACTGCGCCGAATGGGTGAGCCGGAAGAAGTGGCAGGCCTAGTCAGCTACCTAATGTCTGATATTGCAGGCTACGTAACTCGCCAAGTGATTTCAGTCAATGGAGGCTTAGTATGACCCGCCGCGTTGTTGTAACTGGCATGTCTGGTGTTACCGCGTTTGGTAATGATTGGCAGCACATCGAACCAAAACTGAAAGCGTGTGAAAATGCCACTCAATATATGCCAAGTTTTGAGCAATACGATGGCCTCAACACTAAACTAGCTGCGCCTATTGATGACTTCCAATTACCAAAACACTACAAACGTAAACAGGTTCGAGGCATGGGTCGGGTTTCTCGCTTAGCCACTGTCGCGACTGAAGATGCACTAGAGCAAGCAGGGCTGATTGGCCACGACATTTTGACCAATGGCGAAACAGGCATTGCTTACGGCTCTTCAACCGGCAGTACTGATGCTGTAGGCGCGTTTGGCGTAATGCTCAACGAGAAGTCGACACGAGCGATCACCGCAACAACTTACGTGCAAATGATGCCACACACCGCAGCGGTAAACGTAGGATTGTTCTTTGGCCTGCGCGGCCGCGTGATTCCCACCAGCAGTGCCTGTACTTCAGGAAGCCAAGCGATTGGTTACGCCTATGAAGCGATCAAACACGGCTACCAAACCGTAATGGTTGCCGGTGGTGGTGAAGAGCTATGCCCTACTGAGTCTGCTGTTTTCGATACCCTTTTTGCTACCAGTTTAAAAAACGACACGCCAGAAAAATCCCCTAGTCCTTACGACAGCGAGCGCGATGGCTTAGTTATTGGTGAAGGTGCCGGCACGCTTGTTCTTGAAGAGTATGAACATGCCGTGGCTCGTGGTGCAAAGATCTACGCGGAGATCATCGGCTTTGCCAGCAACTGCGATGCTGCTCATGTGACCCAACCTCAGATGGAAACCATGCAAATCTGTATGGAAAAAGCTCTGAAAGATGCGCAACTTCCGGCAGAAAAAATCGGTTATGTTTCTGCGCACGGTACCGCCACTGAAAAAGGCGATATTGCAGAAAGTAATGCTACGGCGAACATTTTTGGCGAAGTGCCAATCAGTTCATTGAAAAGCTACTTTGGTCATACACTTGGTGCATGTGGTGCGATTGAAGCTTGGTTAAGCCTCGAAATGATGCATTCAGGTTGGTTCAGCCCAACATTGAACCTTGAGAACATCGACGAACGCTGCGGCAAGCTTGATTACATCACAGGATCTGGCCGTGAATTAAATGTTGAATACCTAATGAGCAATAACTTTGCCTTTGGCGGTATCAACACTTCAATCATCTTCAAAAAAATCTAGGATAGATAATGAAAAACTGGTTAGTTGTTGCTGTTGTCGTTTTGCTCGCAGGTTGTAGTGCCCCGAAGTATTCAGGAAATGCACTTCCTGAAGCAAATAACGTCGAAAATATCACCATCGTAGAAGATGTAAAAACACGCAGCATTTTCCTTGATTCCATGCTCGACTGGTGCCTGAACAATCAGGTGAAATGTAAAGTCGTTGCAGACGGTTCAGAACATAACCCAGAGGATATTACGCTTGATTACGTATCTCGCTGGAGTTGGGATTTCAGAACCTTTGTGGCAGACGCCAAGATCTCAGCTTATCAAGATCAACAGCGCGTAGGCAACGTAGAATTTAAGGCGCCCAATAGCGGCAATTTATCAAAGTTTGGCGACGATATCGAACGCATCAAAGCGATGATGGATATCTTGTTCGATAAAAAAACAGCGGCTCAAGCGACCCAAATGATTGCTGACGACAAGCTATAACGAATCCAGTTCTGATCAGCAGAGTTCGGATCGACAAAGCTCTAAGCGACGAAGCTCAAGACAAATAAAAAGGGTCAGTAACCAAGTTACTGACCCTTTTTTGAATCTAGCAATCGCTCAATTAAGCGTTAGCTTCACGCTCAGCGATGAACTCAAGAGCCATCTTGATGCGAGCGATTACGCGCTCTTTACCAACAAGCTCCATCACTGCATCAACAGAAGGAGACTGACCGCCACCTGTTACTGCTACGCGAAGTGGCATACCGATTTTACCCATGCCGATCTCTAGCTCTTCACATACTGCTGCAATCACACCATCTTTGATGTTTGCAGTAGTGAAATCTTCAAGTGCTTCAACCTTAGCAAGAGCAAGCTCTAGTGGGCCTTTAGCAACACCACGTAGGTGCTTCTTAGCTGCGCCAGCTTCAAACTCAGAGAAATCTTCGTAGAAGTAACGAGACTGCTCAGCAAGTTCGATAAGCGTATTACAACGCTCGCCAACTAGCGTGATCACGTCAGTGATCGCTGGTCCGTTTGTGGTATCGATCTTCTGTGCGTCTAGGTGCCATTGCAGGTATTTTGCAACGTACTCAGGCTCAGAAGTCTTGATGTAGTGGTTGTTCAACCAAAGTAGTTTTTCAGTGTTGAATGCAGATGCAGACTTGCTGATAGCCTTCAGGCTGAAGAATTCAATCATCTCTTCTTGAGAGAAGATCTCTTGGTCACCGTGAGACCAACCTAAACGAACTAGGTAGTTGTTTAGTGCATTGGGTAGGTAACCTTCGTCGCGGTATTGCATGACAGAAACGGCACCGTGACGCTTAGAAAGTTTCGCACCGTCATCACCAAGAATCATTGCACAGTGAGCGAAAGTTGGAACTGGCGCGCCTAGTGCTTCGTAGATGTTGATTTGACGAGGTGTGTTGTTGATGTGGTCTTCACCACGAACAACGTGTGTAATACCCATATCCCAGTCATCTACTACAACCACAAAGTTGTAAGTTGGAGCACCGTCTGTACGACGAATGATTAGGTCATCAAGTTGGCTGTTAGCAATTTCGATGCGACCACGGATTTGGTCATCAAATACTACACTGCCTTCTTTAGGGTTACGGAAACGGATAACGCATGCATCACCTTCTTTTGCTGCTTCGTTTGCTGCAACAATTTTAGGGTGGTTCGCATCGTAACGAGCCATTTCTTTGTTTTCTTCTTGCTCTGCACGAATTTCATCAAGCAGATCTTTAGACGCGTAACATTTGAATGCTTTGTCTTCAGCAAGTAGCTTATCAACCATTTCGTTGTAACGGTCAAAACGCTTAGATTGGTAGTAAGGGCCTTCATCCCATTCCATACCCATCCATTGCATGCCTTCTAGAATTGCATCAACCGCTTCTTGAGAGTTACGCTCAAGGTCCGTGTCTTCGATACGTAGAACGAATTCACCACCTTGGTTCTTAGCGAATAGCCAAGAGTAAAGTGCAGTACGTGCACCACCAACGTGAAGATAGCCAGTTGGGCTAGGAGCAAAACGAGTTTTAACCGTCATTTAAAATACCTTGATTGTCTTGATGACTTAGTACGCTAACAACATTTTACCGAGTCGTTAGCGCTAAAATTTGCGCATTATTTTAGCACTGATAAGTAATACTACAATCGGAATGATCGTTAAATACTCGCTAAATAATGCTCAAGCCATCGACAAGCTACCAATAACTCATCATCACGATCAGTTATTTAGATTTTTCACCGCCCAAGATACGAACTCTTGGCGTTGTTCTGGTGTCATAGCCAGGAAATCAGCTTGCAGAGAACTAGGCTTGCTTACCGGTTTCGTTTGCTTCTTAGGCGATTCGATTTCAGGAAGAGTGACAGGCTTCGCGATAGATGCAGCCGCTACGCTAGTCGAAGCGATCGCAGCTTTACCACCTGCTTGGTTGTAACTACTTAACATTGCATCGTAGTCTTTAATTAATGCGAAGGTTTCATTGGTGATCACATCGGTTGAGACTGGAACGTCTTTACCCGCGCTAGTGACTTTTACGCTCGGTGCTCGATTATATTTATTCACCGCACGTTCATCGCGAATCGCGAATGGCGTTTCCAATAATAGCGTTTGATCAGCAGAGTCAAATGTAACCACTAATGGGGATGAGTTAAACTTCTCTTTCCCACCATTGGTATCAATCATTGCGGTAACTCGGACCAATAACTGATTTTGACCATTTTCAATTTTCAAATCGCCTTTACCACTGTTGGCAATCTGATTGATTTCTTGGTTAACCGCTAATATTTCCACGCGAGAATCCGTTTGGATTGTGGTTTTAGCATAGGAGAACGTGCTGAAAAGAGCGAGAGATAATATAGCTAGTTTTTTCATAGGATTACCAACTTACAGAAACAACAAAGGCGGACATTAAGTCCGCCAGAATATACCGTTTAGAAATGGATTAGAATACCCATTCAGTACCGATACGGATCATGAGATCTTTATCATAAGCGGTATCATCTTGCTGAGTTAGACGAACAAATGTGTAAACAGAATTGAACGAGTAACCTGCCTCACCAGAGATAGATGTAACATCTAAATCTTTATCTTTTTGGTTGTCTGTCTTACCTGTTTGATCGGCGTAACCGACACGGAAGTTCATTGCGCCATGGTAGTAGTTTGCTTGAATAGAATAAGCATCGATTTCACGTTCAGTGTATCCGTAACCGCCACCGCTATTTGTGGAATCATAAGACCCAGTTTTGTACGCACCTAAAACATTAAAGCTATCCATAGGGCGCAACTCAAAACCTACAAACGCTGAGTCAGTGTCACCAATAGAAGCCGCTTTACCTGTATCCCATGTTGGACTTCCATCTGGTGCTGGGTTATTTGAGTTCCAGTAAGCATCCTCACCGCCTTCAAAAATGGTTCCCTTTGCTGTTTCGTATGCCGCATGTACAGTTAACATGTCAATAGGGGTTACTGATACAGAACCACTGAAGAAGTTTGAATCTTCATGGTTCTCACTACCGTTACCACCAGATAAACTGAATTTAACCATGTCACCAAACATTGGAGAGTCGTAACGTGCCATCTGGCTCTTACGATCAAAATGGTAACGCTCACCGCTACGCCATGCTCGGTCGAATGTTCGGCCTAGGTTAGAAGCTGAGTAAGGCCAATCCACTAGTTCATATAATGGCGTTAGCATACGGCCAAAACGTACAGAACCCCATTCATCACCACGCATACCAACAAATGTGTCACGATTACCCAGTTTTGCGCCATCATCTAAAACCCAACCAGATTCAACTTGCATAAACGCTGTTACGCTGTCTGTCATCACTTTAGCAGCACGGAAACCGATACGAGTTTCATTCTCTAACGCCCAACCATCATCAGGTGAGCCGTCTGTTTTCGTTTGGTTGTAATCAACAGCAGAGATAGATACCACACCGTATACTTCAACGTTTGCATCGTTAGCATCACCAATCATATATGCGTTTGCAGTACCTGCGGCCATCATAACTGCTGCGCCTACGAGAGACTTCTTGAATACATTTTTCATTGTTTTAACCCTTTCCCATTTGTTAGGAATTTATTTATATTTTTATTAGCAACGCAGGGAACTACTGGACTAAATAGCTGACTAACGTTGCACTGCTTTTCATGGACGAGGCAAATATTGCAAACTTTTTTTCCAATAAAAAATAAAGCCATTATTTATTCGACACACTTCAAATAAAAATAAAGATAAAATAAATAAAACCAATAAAAACATAATCTTAAACAAACATAAAATAATGTATTTTAGGTCCGCCACATCCAAACCTTCATCAAGGTCACATAAACACGGTCAGTAACGGTAAAATCCAGATCTTAATCACATGCGTTTTTTGTATTTATTTTCCTTTTTATTTTAATCCGACTGAAATCTTGATTAAGATCTCACATTTGTCTCAGCTCATCTGACACTCACCTGACAGTTCAATCGCAATTTAATCGTCTATACCTAAATGGCATTTCGTTGATTCTCACCTTGACCTTACCCATAAGGTAAGGTTTATGCTCTTTACTATGCTAGAACCTTAGGAAAATAACCATGAATCAATATTCCATACCTTTAATTGGGCTCAATTGCATGGGCTGTGCAAAAAAAGTAGACAAAGCGTTAAACGAGCAGTACCCAGTGAATATTGATTTCCTTTCAAAAGACTATATCGAGCTGCGCAGTGACGCCTCTTTTCATCAACTTGCAGTGATCATCGAAAATTTAGGCTATAACGCTGGGCACTATTTTGAATTTACACTTTCAGGCCTGAGTTGTTCTCGCTGTGTCGAAAAACTTAGCCAGTTGATTGAACAGGATGACTCTATTGGCCTTTTCTCTGCGACCAAAGAATTACTGACCGTCTACACCATTAACGATCACACTTACGTTCAAGAATTAGTGGCCTCACTGGGGTATAACGCCCAGCTTGTTTCAGATAACTTATCAACCATTCAATCAGAAGAAGACCATCAAGCGATCAGCCAGTCGAAAGTCATGAATTCAGCTGAAGTTTTGCCAACAGAACACCACCGTTTACATCTATCCATTCATGGAATGACATGCGCCAGTTGCGTTTCATCAGTCGAAAAAGCGTTAAATGGGGGTGATGGTGTTATTGCTGTTCAAATCAACCTAGCAGAACAAAGTGCAGTGGTCGAAATCAACAAAAAAAACATTAACTTAGGTACCGAACAAGCGCTTCTTATCGAAATTGGTAAAGCGGGCTATCAAGCTGAAGTAGTTAATGATCCGATGGTTTCTCAACAAAAACAAAAAACTCAACGATTGCTCGTGCTAAATCGCCATAAGCAAAACGCCATCAACGCATTATTGATAGGTGGCCCATTAATGCTATGGGGAATGCTTGGTGGAAATATGATGATCCGCTCCAATTCCGATCAGGTCGCTTGGGGAGCGGTTGGGATCGTGTGCTTATTCTTGATGATGACATCAGGTCGGCTTTTTTATATCAATGCCTTAAAAGCAGTAAAACATCGCCGAGCCACGATGGATACATTGATTGCTCTAGGCACTGGCGCGGCATGGCTCTACTCGATGCTCATGGTCGCTTTTCCGTTTTGGTTCCCAGAAAATGCTCGGCATGTCTACTTTGAAGCAACCGCCATGATCATTGGTCTCATTTCGTTAGGCCACTATATAGAAGCCAAAGCCAAAGCAAAAACAACGCAATCCCTGCAAGCACTGATTAACTTGCAACCACAATCGGCAACATTAATCACATCAGATAGCGATGCCACCGTTACCCAAACCATTGCGGTGAGTGAGATAAAAACAGGGATGCTACTTAGAATTCGGCCTGGTGAGAAAATTCCAGTGGATGGCATTGTGACAAGCGGTGAATCCTATATTGATGAAGCAATGCTCACTGGTGAACCTATTCCAACACTCAAGCAACAAGCTGACCGTGTGTCGGCAGGAACGTTAAATCAGGATGGCAGCTTGACGATCGAAGCCACAGGGGTTGGTGCTGAAACCATGCTTGCGCGAATTATACAGCTTGTCCGTTTAGCGCAAAGTAGCAAGCCAGCCATTGCAAAACTAGCCGATCAAATTTCAGCAGTGTTTGTTCCGGTGGTTATGGTTATTGCCATGCTTTCGATGGCGGTTTGGTACCTTTATGGCCCCGAACCAAAACTGAGCTATATGTTAATTGCTGCAACCACGGTGCTTATTATCGCTTGTCCCTGCGCACTTGGACTGGCTACTCCCCTGTCTGTTACGGTTGGAATTGGTAAAGCCGCTGAAATGGGCATTTTAATTAAAGATGCCGATGTCCTACAAACGGCCAGCAAGATTACCACGGTGGTATTTGATAAGACGGGAACCCTGACCCAGGGTAGCCCAACGGTTCAAAACGTCGTTTCGTTTGGTGTCTCTGAGCAAACAGTGTTGCAATATGCCTACAGTGCAGAACAGCACTCAGAGCATCCCCTTGCAAAATCCATTTGCCAGTATTCAAAGCAGCATCAGATCGTTCCACAAGGTATAGAAGACTTTCAAAACCTTAAAGGCAGAGGAATTAGTACCAAAGTGAACGGAAAAACATTGCTTATCGCATCCCCTCACTACCTCCAAACCCTAAATATCGATATGCAAAACGCACAAACGGCTCTTCAGCAAAGTGAAGTTCAAGCCTGGACGTCCATCGCTATTGCTGTTGATAACACGCTGATTGGTATTATTTCTTTGTCTGATTCGATTAAAGAAGAATCCAAAAAAGCGATTGATGCCCTGAAACAACAGCACATTAAAACCGTCATGTTAACTGGTGATAACCCTGCGGTAGCCAATGCAATCGCAAAACAACTGGGGATTGATCGTGTTATTGCCCAAGTGCTTCCTGACGAAAAATCGCACCACATTTTACAATTGCAACAACAAGGCGAAAAAGTGGCGATGGTCGGTGATGGTGTCAATGATGCTCCTGCCCTAGCGCAATCCGATATGGGTATTGCTATGGGGAGTGGCAGTGATGTCGCCATTGAAAGTGCGCAAATGACACTATTGAATTCCTCACCACTAGCGGTGGTTAATGCCATCGCTTTGTCTAGAGCAACAGTCTCCAACATTAAACAGAATCTATTCGGCGCATTTGTTTATAACGCGCTGGGTATTCCCATAGCTGCAGGCGTTTTATTTCCCGCTTTCGGTTTTTTATTAAGCCCAGTGGTTGCAGGAGCCGCAATGGCGCTCTCTTCAATTACTGTGGTCAGTAACGCTAACCGTTTACGTCTATTTAAACCTAAATTCAACTCATAGAGGCTATTATGAAATTCAACATCCTTACTCTCGCCCTGATCAGTAGTTTCTCTGCCAATGTCCTTTCTGCCGATGTGATTAACCACAAATCGCCATATTGCGGTTGCTGTGGCGATTGGACAAAGCACATGATAGAAGCTGGCTTTACAGTCAAAGAAGAACTGCACGAGAACATGAACCCAATCAAAGAGAAGTTTGGTATTACCCCAAAACTAGCTTCTTGCCATACGGCTGAAATTGACGGGTATGTCTTTGAAGGTCACATTCCAGCAGAAGACATTAAAGCATTTCTCGACAACCCACCAAAGAACGCAAAAGGGCTAGCGGTGCCTGGAATGCCGATGGGCTCGCCAGGCATGGAATATGGGGAGAATCGCGATGCCTACTCCGTCTACGCTTTTAATGATGAAGGTCAAACGTTTGAGTACCGCCATTACGAAGCGAAATAAGACGCCCTGAACGACATCAATAATGTTACCGCACCAATAAAAAGAGCCTAGCGATTTGCTAGGCTCTTTTAGTAAGACTTTAGTTTGGACAAACTAAACCATTAAAGCTTGATTAGAAGCCGTAAGAAGCACCGAATACGAATGCTGTATTCTCTTTCTTATCAGAACCATCTAGGTTTTTAGCACCGTGACCTTGGCTACGTAGCTCAAAGTAAGGTTGAACACCAGAGCGAGTCCATGTAGCGCGGAACTCGTGATCCATCGTGTTGTCGCTGTTATCAACCGATACGAATACGTTGTTGTACGCTAATACTACTGGCGCATCTTCTAGTGTGTAACCGATACGGTTATCAAAACGCAATTGATCGTTATCGCTGTCTTTAATGTTGTGGTAACGAGTACGGTTGCTAATAGCAATACCGTTGTCGAAGTTGTAACCGATTTTAACTAGAGGACGATTTTGAACTGTTTCGCCATTGTTAAGTAGGTGGTGGTAACCAACAGCAATCCAAAGGTTGTCATTAAATGCGTAGCTTTGCTCAGCACCTAAAGTAATGTAAGGAGTAGCGCCTACACCTTCATTGAATTCGCCTTCATAGCTACCAAGAGAAATCCCGTCAAACTCAGTTAATAGCGTTAGACCACCAACGCTGTTGTCAAAAGTGTGGCCCGCTTCTAAAGTAGAAGTGGCATTAGGGTTTTTGTTCTCGCTGTGGAATTGCACGTTACCCGTAACGTAAGAAGAGCCAGCGAATGCGCTTGAAGCGAAAGCAAGAGAAAGAGCGCTTAGAGCGATAATTTTTTTCATAATTAACTGCCTTTAAAAATTTAGTACGACTGTAAACTTGGTATTTCAATCACCATCAGTAGTCGTTAATAAGGGATTGCCTTCCTGGCTTGAGATGAATACTGCACCATTTAATTCACTCCAGAAAATAAATTAGCATATAGAGTGATCCAGTTCACTTTGTTGAACTTGACCACATAAAAAGAACATACAAATCATTAACTTATATAAATAAAAAATAATGTAAAAAAACATAATGTGATATGTATCATCCGTTTTATTTTTTGCGGAAAGCAAATTACGATCTTGATCACGCTCTCTTTATCTGGCTTTAGTAAATCAAACATCGGGAACCTACATAATCTGACTTAGCTCACATTTCCACTGAGCACTGACGTAATATTTGTCAGAGCCCCGCATCAAGGGTTAACCCATAAGTCATATCAATCGAAAAGCAGCACTGACTCGCATCAGCCCTAATGAAACGTAAACTGATTTCATTACGCTGTTTCAATTGTTTTTGTGTGCGACTATCATTTCTGTTCATTCCAATTCGGTGTTTGACTATGCGTATCCTTTTATTCGGCTTTTCATTACTATTATTCAGCTCGGTAGCATCCAGTGAGCCGCTTTACTGGTCCGCTAAAAAAGGGCCATACGATTTGATGGTTCTTGGGTCAATTCATGTCGGTAGCGAAAAGATGTATCCATTACCTTCTTCTATTACCGAGTTTTTACGCACGAGTGATGGCTTGATATTGGAAACCGATACTCGTAAAACAGCAGATATTGTGTATCCCATCGCCACTCATACGGCAGAAACCGTTCTCTCAGAACCTCAACAAAAGCAATTAAGCCTTATTGCTAAAGAACTTAATCTGGCGTCTGAAACGCTTTTAAGCATGTCTCCCTGGACAGCCGCCCTCGCCATTCAAATGGGTAACCTAAACCAAATGGGTTTGAAAACAGCGCTCGGTGTTGATCATGTCTTACTCTATGACGCAATCTTTCAAGACATAGACATCCTTGGTTTAGAGTCACTGCAGTTTCAAATCGATCTCTTAGCGACATTGCCTAATGACGGTAAAGAATTACTCGTTGCCGCCTTGGATGAATATCAATCCGCACAACAAGATGTGAATTGCTTGGTAGAGAGTTGGGCACTGGGTGATGCCGATAACATGGCGCAATTTGCAGAAGCCAGCCAGCTATCGGAAGAATTAGAGCGGCGCATGATGACTGACAGAAATCTTGATTGGGCAGAAAAGCTCGACTCCGGTAAAATTCCAGGAGAAAAAAGCGTCGCTTTAAAAGGCGGGCGATATTTGGTCGTGGTTGGGACGCTTCACCTGCTTGGTAAAAACAACCTAATCGAAGCATTGAAAGAGAAAGGGTTTGAAATTGAAAAACTCTCGAAGACACAAAAAGCGAAATGTGAGTTTTTATAGAAAGCCAGAATGCAAAAAAGCCATAGCATTTCTGCTACGGCTTTCTTTAATGTGGCGGTGAAGAGCTTATTTTGAACATCAGGCGAACCCCACTTAGGTTCACCCCATTTCCCATACCCTGAAACGACGAAAGCCTGCTCAATGAGCAGGCTTTCTAAATATGGTCGGTGAAGAGGGATTCGAACCCCCGA
>NZ_AJYQ02000122.1 GCF_000287055.2 Vibrio genomosp. F10 str. ZF-129
GCTGCTCTGCCAATTGGAGCTACACCCCTATATCCAGTTTTAATGAGCTGAAACTCAGAATAAGTGGCGGAGTGGACGGGACTCGAACCCGCGACCCCCGGCGTGACAGGCCGGTATTCTAACCAACTGAACTACCACTCCGCAGTGGCATACTTGCTTAGCAAGTGTCCATCTGTTTTTAGACTCGGTCTAAAAACGAAATTAAAGCCTGGCGATGTCCTACTCTCA
>NZ_AJYQ02000123.1:0-406 GCF_000287055.2 Vibrio genomosp. F10 str. ZF-129
CGGTTCAAGTCCGGCCCGGGGCACCATCTATTTAAGTCTATAGTTTGCGTAAGCATCTTATAGCAACGCGATACTAGCTCAGTTGGTAGAGCGCAACCTTGCCAAGGTTGAGGTCATCGGTTCGAACCCGATGTATCGCTCCAAATTTAGATTCATAGCGTAATTCGCTGTCAATCATAAGATGGTGTCTAACCCACTCGAAAGAGTGCGATTATTAGAAGCATCGCAACAAGTTTTGCGTGCCCTGGTGGTGGAATTGGTAGACACAAGGGATTTAAAATCCCTCGGCGTTCGCGCTGTGCCGGTTCAAGTCCGGCCCGGGGCACCATCTAATAGAACGTTACGCCTTACGGTGTTTCGATAGAAAAACGGTAAAGGCGTGTTGGCAGAGTGGCTATGCAGCGGA
>NZ_AJYQ02000123.1:416-19810 GCF_000287055.2 Vibrio genomosp. F10 str. ZF-129
ATTAAGCCCAATCAGAAATGATTGGGCTTTTTTTATGTTTCGAAATCGCTCTGTTAGCTCAATGGTCTATTTCTCTCATTCGTTTACGAGCATTGAATGAACCCGATCACGTCACTGGAGCCCTGCGTGGTATTTTTGAAATTCAAGATGGAAAGACATACCGCCATTGTGGTTGGGTTCCGCTGAAATTTTCCCCTTCATATCTCGCATGCTGTTCATTGAAATAGAAAGGCCTAAACCTAACCCATCGCCAATTTTCTTTGTGGTGTGAAAGGGTTCAAAAATATAGGCAAGTTCATCGCTACTGACACCACATCCGTTGTCTATGAGTGAAAGAAAAACACGGTCATTTTCGCTGTGTGCATTAATAAGAAGCTGAGAGTTGATAGTGCCTTTCATCGCATCACAAGCATTCACCACCAGATTACCGATGACTTGCCTAACTCGTTGATCTTCGCCTAATACGGTCGTGACATCCGCTGAAATTCGAATTCGGACGTCGATAGATTTCAGCCTATCCTGGTAAATTCGTAAGGTCTCTTCCAGTACCGTAAGCAGCGGGATTTCTTGCAGCTGTTCAGGGCGGTTGAAGGCAAACGATTTAAGCTGAGTGGTCATTTTCGCCATTCGATCGATGAGACTGTGCACCAATTTATTGTTGGCTTTGAGCAGTTGTGTCTCACCACGCTCCATGAGTAAATCATTACTGGTTAATAGCGTTCTAAGCCCGGTAAGCGGCTGGTTAAGTTCATGGGTTATGGCGCTCGACATCCGACCTAAAGCGGCCATTTTACTGATCTCTATGAGTTCCTTTTGTGCCGACTTTAACTCTTCGGTGCGTTGTTCCACTCTCTCTCGTAGGTCATTGTTGACATTTTTTAGCGCAATTTCTGCTTTCTTACGCTTGCTGATGTCAATCACTGTAACTAAGTAATGATCGAGGCTGTGCCAGCGCAAGCTTGTAATAGAGAACAGAACCGGAAAAACGCTACCGTCGCTCCGCCGTGCCATGGTTTCTGCGCTGTTTATCTCGGCAAGATCGTGATGTTGGCTTAAGTTTTGAAGCAGTGGAAGTATCGTAGAATCACCGCGGCTGGTTTCAAACAGCTTCCATGCCGCGAGATTGGTGACCATAGAATTTGAAAGATTAAAGTAACGCATGGCCATGGGATTGATATCGGAAACCACGCCCTTCTCGGTTAATAACAATATGCCGACCTGAGTTTTGTTTATCATTTGAGTCAAGCGTTCTTGAGAGCTCTCTATGAGCTTTTGTATACGAAGTTGACTTAGATGCTTTTGGTGGCGTAAACGCCCAATCACAAAAAGAAGGATGAAAAACAAACAACATCCCACGGCTGACCAACTGATCCAAGAGACGGTGTGTTCTACTGCTTTTAATGGAGTGAGGTAAGTCAGCTTCCACTGTAGGTCATCGAGAGTGACGGATTGGATCATGTACTTCTCACCAAACGCCTTTACACGGGTAATCGATGTCCCATTATAGAGTTGGTCATGGATGAGCAGATCAGAAAGGTCACTTAACTGATTGAGTTTGAGCACATCTAATTCACGGCTACTGGATAAGAAAAAGGCATGACTTCGATCCTGAAAGAAGATGATTTCATTGTCCGCAAACCATTGCTCAGTGAGGAAACTGAGATCGACTTGCACCACTGCAATGCCGACGAGTTCAAAGTTACTTTGAATTGGGGCAGCCAAAAAGTAGTGAGGGGTTGTATCGGTAACCTGAGTGATAATGGTTAGGCTATCGGGATCGTATTTGACTTGAGTAGAGATGAATGTGGCTTTTGATGCATCAAGAGCAAGATCAGACAGACTGGATATTAGCACTTCTCCATCATCAGAGAGTATATACCAGCCCTTAGTATTGGCTGCTTTATCCAGTTGAATAAGTTGTGCTTTCAGTTCTGCTTCCAGCTGTTCTTCAAGATGAGTTTCTCCTTCAAGAAAGGTCAACACTCCGGGCTCATTGGTGATTAAAAAAGGCAGATGAGAAAACCGTCTCAATGCATGCCTAATCTCACCAACGTAATCCAACAGTCTTTGTTCGATATTGCTTTGCGCTTGAGAAAGCAGCCATTGTGTCGCGATGAAGCGCCCGGATCCCAAGCTGATGTACATCAACAGCATCACCATTAAGGTTAAACCGAGTTTTCGTCTAAGTGACATGCCTATGCCTTATAATTCGTCCTGCCACTTAGATAACTATATGCCCCTCATATGTTAAAGGTTTGTTGTTAAGAACTGGGAGCTAGCTCCTTTTATACATTAGAAATATTCCCTACCGTAGAGAGATACAGAACGGATTTGAGACGGCTTAAATGAATCAAGAAATAATCGCAGAAATCGCACTGGTTGAAGACGATGATATCGTTCGACGTGCGACATGCCAATGGTTGGAACTCGCAGGTTACTCGGTGCAGGCATTTGAATCAGCCCAGGACGCACTCAGTGCAATCGAAATAACCGATTTTAAAGCGATTATCACCGATGTAAGGTTGCCTGACATGAGTGGCCTTGAGTTGCTGTCCACACTCATTGAAAATCAAAACCAAACGCCCGTCATATTAGTCACAGGCCATGGTGATGTTGATATGGCAGTGAACGCCTTACAGCTTGGCGCCTATGACTTCATTGAAAAACCGTTTCATCCAGAGCGCTTGTCTAACACGGTCAATGAAGCGGTAGAGAAGTATCAAGCTCAATGTGAAAAGACAGGACGAGCGTCATATTTAAACAACCTCACAGGCATAGAGAAGGTGTTAATAGGGCGCAGTAAGGTGATTCGTGAGCTTCGTACTCAGGTTGCTAAAATAGCGGCGATTGATACCAATGTGATCATTTACGGTGAAACTGGCTGTGGTAAAGAGTTGGTCGCGAGTTGTCTACATAATGAAAGTTCAAGAAAGGATCATCATCTTGTCGCGTTGAATTGCGGTGCGATTCCTGAGCACCTGTTTGAAAGTGAACTGTTCGGCCACGAGGCTGGGGCGTTTACTGGTGCTGTTAAGCGACGAATCGGCAAACTAGAATACGCAGACAAAGGGACTCTGTTTCTTGATGAAATAGAAAGTATGCCACTCGCTATGCAGGTCAAAGTTCTAAGGTCACTGCAAGATCATGTTATAGAGCGAGTAGGAAGCAACACTCAATTGAATGTCGACCTCCGAGTTATCGCGGCCGCGAAAGAGGACTTGCTGGGGCATGAACAATTTCGGCCGGATTTGTTCTACCGACTGAATGTTGCTCAATTGTATCTACCTCCTTTGAGAGAGCGTGAAGATGACGCATTGGTGCTGTTTGAGTACTTTACTCGCGAAGCCAATAAAGAGACTCGTAACATGAGTGATGCCGATGCAAAGGCGTTACTCGCGTATTCCTGGCCAGGTAACGTAAGAGAGCTTAGAAACGTTGCTATCCGATTTGCATTGGATGAGAGCATGTCAGTGGGGGAGATTTTATCGTGTCGCCCTAATGCTCAAATAGAGCAAAGTAGTGTCGGTCTTCCACTCGCCATACAAATGGAAACATTTGAACGACAAATCATTTTAGACGCACTTACACGCTGTAACGGCTGTATTTCTGATGTGATGAAAGCGTTGGATCTACCAAGAAGAACCTTGAATCAAAAAATGCAGAAATACTCGTTAAATCGGTCGGATTACACAGCATAAATAGTCTGCAAAGCGTTGTGATCAGGATGCAATATCTGCTCACAGCAAGACATTGAGTATATATTTTTAGTGGTTAATGGATTTCCAGCAGCCCGTAACCGCGATAGGCAAGAATTTGCTCATTGTTTATTTAACCAAATATTAACATCGATCACAATTTTCGTCATGGTGTGATGGGTGTTACGTTAAATATCGGTTTATATAGGATTGCTATAAGCGAAATCTTGCTTACAACTGAGACTCCCGATAAGCAAGATTTTGCTCATTTCACTGCTGATTACAACTAAAGTATAATAAAAACAAATGCTTATTTTCTGGCATCGTACTTGCTATAGGTATGTTAAATGTTAACGAAATGATAACGTGAAACATCACATGGAGAGTAAAAGATGAAAATGAATAAGTTGATGAAAACTTTGATCGTTGGTGCCGCTTCACTCGGCTTTGCGGTTAATGTTGCCGCTGCCGATCAGCGCAGTTACATACTGGCGACCGCTTCAACAGGCGGTACTTATTACCCAGTAGGTGTTGCACTGGCGACGCTAAGCAAAATCAAACTTACCCAAAAGCATCAGTTTTCGCTGTCTGCGATCAGTTCAGCTGGATCGGGCGAGAACGTGAAGCTTCTTAATGAAAACGAAGCTCAATTTGCCATTCTACAGGGTCTTTACGGCGCATGGGCTTGGGGTGGAGAAGGTCCATATAAAGAGCGTCAAGACAAATTACGCTCTGTGTCGATGCTATGGCAAAACGTGGAGCACTTGATTGTTCGTTCTGAATTTGTTGAAACTGGGACAGTGAGTGACCTAGCAAATCTGAAGGGTGAGAAGTTTTCTATTGGTAAAAAGAATTCGGGTACTGAAAATTCAGGACGCCAGATCATGAAAGGGTTATCGGTGGATCCAGACCAATTCAGCTTGGCCTACATGGGTTATGGCGGCAGCGCCAGTGCCTTACAAAATGGGACCATAGATGGCATGAATACACCCGCAGGTGTTCCCGTTGGAGCGGTGACTCAAGCGTTTGCAGCGCTGGGTAAAGATATTCAAATTCTTTCATTTACTGATGAACAGATTAAACAGGCGAATGGACAATACAGTTTGTGGACGAAGTATGAAATCCCTGCGAACACCTACCCTGGTATCGATAAGCCGATCACCACCATTGCGCAACCCAACTTCCTAGCGGTACGTGAAGACATTTCGGAAGAAGATGTGTATCAACTGACTAAGGCGATCTATGAAAATCTTGCATTCCTTCAAGGTATTCATAAAGCGACAAAGGCGATGGCGATAGAAAAAGCGATTTCTGGTTTGCCAGTACCGCTTCATCCTGGTGCGGCGCGTTTCTATAAAGAAATGGGCGTTAATATCCCATCTGAGCTTATTTTAAACTAGCCCACACTCGTCTAACCCCAACTCGCTCTCTTGACGGCATAGTTAAAAGAGCGAGTCATTTTATTGCCAATTGAGACTTGTTAGAGGTCAGCATGAGCAACGAAGTAGAACAAGAACTTCAAAAGTATGAATTACCAACTCGAACCGATTTTCCCTGGGTAACCAGCGCCATTACGGGTTTGGGTGTCGTTCTATCACTTTTGCATATTTGGTTTAACACCTTTTCAACGCTTCCAGAACTTTGGGTGTCAGCCACACACTTTGCAGGGTTCGCTGTGATATGCGCTTTGTGGTATCCCGCTCATGTTTCTTTGAAAAGCAGTCAGTTAGCGTTAGTGGTTGATGTTGTTATCGCCTTGGGTGCATTCGCCTGTTTACTGTACATTCCGTACGCGGAAGACGCCTTGTATCAACGAGGTGTAAAGTTTGTAGCCAGCGACTGGTTCTTTGCCATTTTGGCGATCAGTATCGTTATTGAACTTATACGACGAACCATGGGTTGGTTCATCCCGATTTTGATTCTAGTGTGTTTGAGCTATGTAGTTCTATGGGGGCAATGGGCCTCTGGGATATTCCACTTTCCGGGCCTCAGTATGGAAACCTTGCTGTATCGAAGTTTCTATTCATCGGAAGGAATGTTTGGGTCTATTTCTCGTATTAGCTGGTCATTTGTTTTCATGTTCATTCTCTTTGGCGCCTTTTTGGTTCGCTCAGGCGTGGGCGATTACATCATCAATGTTGCTCGCGCTGCCGCTGGCAAAGTCATTGGTGGTCCAGGGTTTATTGCGGTGATTGGGTCAGGCCTTATGGGTTCGGTATCGGGCTCTAGCGTGGCTAATACCGTATCGACAGGTGTGATTAGTATTCCTCTGATGAAAAAAGCAGGTTTTCCATCTCGCTTTGCTGCCGGTGTCGAAGCCGCAGCCTCAACCGGTGGGCAATTAATGCCTCCAGTTATGGGGGCGGGTGCGTTTATTATGGCCTCTTATACTCAGATCCCATACGTTGATATCATTGCGGTGTCTTTTGTTCCTGCTCTGATTTACTTCTTGTCGGTGGCATTTTTTGTACGTATTGAAGCAAAACGTAGCGGAGTGCAGAAAATCAGCACCAGTGAGGTTTCCCTTACTCGAGTCCTTTTATCCGGTTGGCACAACCTCATTCCATTAGTGGTACTGGTGACTTTATTAGTCCAAGGATTTACCCCAACCTATGCTGCGGGTATCTCTATCGTGTCGGTTATCGTGTCATCTTGGTTCTCTAAAAATCATAAAATGGGTCCTAAAGCGATCGTAGAAGCCTTGTCTCAAGGGGCAAAAAATATGGCCACGACAGCGGTGTTGTTGGTGGGCATTGGCCTTGTGATTAACGTGATTAGTACCACGGGTATTGGTAACACATTCTCTCTTATGATTAACGAGTGGGCTAACGGTAGCTTACTGATGATGCTAGTGTTGATTGCTTTGGCGTCATTGATTCTTGGCATGGGTTTACCCGTAACGGCGGCCTATATCGTATTGGGTACGTTGTCTGCACCAGCGCTGTATAAGTTGATCGCAGAAAGCCAGTTATTGGACCTCATGATTTCAGGTAATTTACCGGAACAAGCAAAAGCGATATTCATGTTAGCCGCGCCAGAAAAACTCACATTATTGAATGCACCAATGGCGTTAGAAACGGCGAAAGAAATGCTCGCATTAGTCCCTGCTGATTTTGTTGAAACATTACTTGAGCAGAGTTTGGGTATTGAAGCCGTCGGCTTAGCGTTGTTAGCGGCTCACCTAATTATCTTTTGGTTGTCTCAAGACAGTAATGTGACTCCGCCAGTCTGTTTAACGGCATTTGCAGCGGCCACCATTGCTAAAACACCACCGATGAGAACGGGTCTGACGGCTTGGAAAATAGCGAAAGGTCTCTACTTAGTGCCTTTATTGATCGCCTACACCAGCTTAGTCAGCTGGAATGTCGCGAGCGTGCTAACTGTCGGTTTCTTCGCGATTATCGGCACCTATGCGTTCATTGGCGCGATAGAAGGCTATCTTGAAGGTGAACTGAACTGGATGTTAAGAGCTGTTCTGGTGATCGTCGGTATCGTTCTAGTCTGGGCTGACATTTCTCTATGGATTCGCCTAGTGGCCTGTGGACTATTTATCGCAATCTTTGTTCACAGTGGGCGGTTGTATGACAAGCAACAACTTAGCTCAATGACTCCTAACCAGAAGGCCGTTTAAGTGATGGGCAAAGAATACGATTATCTTGTTGTGGGCGGTGGCATTGTCGGCGTTTCCACAGCATGGCAACTCAAAAGTCGTTTCCCAAACAAATCCATCTTGTTGATTGAGAAAGAAAGTGGTTGGGCGAAGCATCAAACGGGGCACAATAGTGGTGTCATTCATGCGGGTGTCTATTACGCCCCCGGCAGTTTGAAAGCAGAGTTTTGTAAAAAAGGCGAACAGCAGACCAAGGCATTCTGCGCTAAGCATGATATCAAGGTTGAAAACTGTGGGAAGTTACTGGTCGCGACTTCTGCACTAGAGCTTGATCGTATGATGGATTTGTATGCACGTTGTAAAACCAATCAGATCGATGTGGAATTGCTCGATAAAAATCAACTGAGCGAAGCTGAACCTAACATTGTTGGGTTAGGTGCCATCTTAGTGAAATCAACCAGCATCGTTGATTACCGACAAGTAACCCAAAAGATGGTGGAGCAATTCATTGCTCTCGGAGGAGAAGTCAGCCTTAAAACCGAAGTGATAGGTGCGCATGAATCGACGTCTCATATTCAGCTTGATACCCGTTTAGATGGTATTAACACTTCGTTTGTCGGCAAGTTTTTGGTGACGTGCAGTGGTTTAATGGCCGACAGAATGACGAAGATGCTTAACATTGCTGGCGACTTTCAAATCATTCCTTACCGCGGAGAGTATTATCAGCTCGCCCCAAAACACAATAACGTAGTAAACCATCTGATTTATCCAATGCCTGACCCTGATTTGCCTTTTTTAGGTGTCCATTTAACCCGCATGATTGATGGTTCGGTGACGGTTGGGCCAAATGCGGTTCAAGGTTGGAAGCGAGAAGGGTATGGCAGCATTAACTTTAGCTTTAAAGATACCGTGCAAATGCTGGGCTATTCAGGGTTTTGGAAGGTCACGAAAAAGAACCTAAGAACCGGTTTGAAGGAGTGGAAAAACTCGTTTTGGAAGCCGGGTTACCTTAAATTAGTGAACAAATACTGCCCAGCAATTGAACTCGATGACTTGCAGGCTTATCCTGCGGGAGTGAGAGCACAGGCTGTATTATCTGACGGAACACTGGTCCATGATTTCTTATTTGCAAACAGTATAAGAAGTTTGCATGTCTGTAACGCGCCTTCCCCTGCGGCTACCTCTGCGATTCCCATTGGCGAATACATTTGTGACAAAATAGTCGAATCATCGCTCGATTAGTGTTATTGAGTAATACGTTTGGTTACCGTTTGAATCGCTTGCTGATCGCTTAGATACGGAATTCATGAGTGATTCGTTGTCTTTCTTATCTAGAGAACGATGGCGGAGTTGTAAATTTATGGCATGGCGAGCATAGGTAGGCGGTTATGATTTTATTTCAACGAGACAAGGGTATAGAATAAAGACCGTTTTTAAGCCAATCGGATCTTCCATGGAAAATATAGCGGTTTTAGTTGATGTACAAAATGTGTATTACACAACTCGTGATAAATATCGCCGTAACTTCGACTACAACCAGTTTTGGCATGTAGCAACAGCAGGTTGTCACGTTGCTCAAGCGAATGCCTACGCAATCTCAAGTAAAGATCCTAAACAGCGTCAGTTTCATCATATTCTACGAGGTATTGGTTTTAACGTTTGCTTAAAACCTTTCATTCAACGTAAAGATGGCAGTGCGAAAGGGGATTGGGATGTGGGCATTGCCCTCGATGCTTTTGAGCTGGCATCCACCGTAGACAGAGTGATTTTGGTGTCGGGTGATGGAGACTTTTCTATGTTGGTTGATCGAATCAAATCTCGATTTAGTAAGCCTGTTGAAGTGTATGGTGTACCGGGCTTAACATCTCAAGATTTGATTGAATCCGCGAGCAAGTTCATACCAATCGATGACGATCTTCTGCTCTAATCATGATAGCGAATGAAGAAGGCGATGAATTACTGCTGCTCAGCGCTGTCGCTTACCTTATCTGCGCTCAGTTCCTGTTCTGTTTGAACGGATTCTGAGCTTTCTAACGCTTTGTTTGCCTCTTCTGCTTCCATTTTTGCTCTTTCAGCTTTAGAAATATAACGAGGCTTATTGCTCGAGTGCAGTTTGGCATTGTGTTGCTTTTGCTTTTTTTTCAATATTTGATTAATTTTCTTTTTACGATTCATCGATAATGCCATAAGGTGTCATTTGGTGGGGGATAATAGAGTTTTTCAGATGATACGGCAAGTTTCCATTCGGCATTCAGAGAGTCGTTATGACGTTTGAGCACAGCAATCTATTAAACGATTCATTGTTAACTGAGTTTAAAACGGTTCATTCGATGCTGTTAATTTATTGTCGGCATCATCATGGCGCGGCATCGCTTTGTCAGGCATGCCAGGAACTGGCGGACTACGCGGAAACTAAACTTGATCGATGCCCATACGGCCAAGAAAAACCAACGTGTAATCGATGTCCCATTCACTGTTATAAGCCGAAACAAAAGGAGAAAATGCGATTGGTGATGCGTTATTCAGGGCCAAAGATGCTCATACCTCACCCCATACTCGCGATTCGCCACTTAATACACGAAAGAAAAACGGTTCCGGACAAACCGAAGCCTAACGCGTCTAATCGCCACAAGCGACAAAAATAGACGACAAATAAACCGTCAGTAATTTTTAGTACCGATTTATCGTTGTACTTGATGTCATGAATAAACAATAGGTTACGTATGAATAACTTCTATGCAGAAATCACCGGATGGGGAAAGTGCCTACCGCCTTCAGTATTGTCAAACGACGATCTCAGTACCTTTCTTGATACATCCGATGATTGGATCCGCTCTCGTACCGGAATTGCAGAGCGACGTATTAGCCATGTAAACACCTCTGATATGGCAACCGTTGCGGCCAAGCATGCTCTTGCTAGTGCAGGACTTGAAGCCAATGATATCGATGTTGTGATTGTGGCGACATGCTCTCCTGATTCACTGATTCCCAATACCGCGTCCTTGGTCTCTAAAAACTTGGGCATTAAAGCGGCGGCAGCGTTTGACTTAAATGCGGCGTGTACCGGATTTGTGTACGGCTTAGAAACCGCAACGCGTTTGATACAAGCTGGAAATTACCGCCATGCTTTGGTCATTGGTGCTGAGAGACTGTCCTTTTTTATTGACTGGACGAAGCGTGATACCGCTGTTTTATTTGGAGACGGTTCTGGCGCGGTTGTTCTGTCGAAAACAGAAGAGAAAGTGGGCCTGCAACAAGCTCGTATTGGCTGTGATGCGGCGGGTCGCGATATTTTAGCTGTGCCTAAGTTCGGTACTTCGATGGACCGTTTTGCCGCTGATAACGGCTATTGGGATTTCAACTTTATTGGTAAAGATATTTTTAAGCGCGCAGTGAAGGGAATGGGTGCGGCATCGAATGAGGTGCTGAATCATTCACAATTGACCACTGACGACATTGATGTGGTTATTCCACATCAGGCCAACATCCGAATTATTCAAACCTTGTGTGATGTGGCGGGTATTTCTCAAGATAAGGCCTTCGTCAATATTGAACGTTATGGCAACACCTCGGCTGCGACGGTTCCCATTGCGCTTTGTGAAGCGGTAGAACAAGGAAAAGTACAGCCGGGCCATAACCTATTGATGGCCGCGTTTGGAGCGGGCTTAACTTGGGGCGCCGCTCATATTAAATGGGGACAAAGAGTGACCCCACTGGCGAGTAGCGATGCCAGTTTACCTGAAACCGACAAAACGGCGCTTGAGCTGTTAGCGGTTGCTGTGCATTACTGTAAAGAAAAAAGCGAAGCTGCTAGTCTCTAGGTCTTATTTACCTGCCCGTTATAGATAAAAAGTAATGATAAAAGTGAACCTCAGCCAATGAGATTCACTTTTTTTACGCCCTAGTATTTTACGCCGAGTTTTGTGCGTATTGGCAAATGGTCAGAACCCTTTATTTCAGCAATAGATTGTCTCGAGCACAGCGCCCACTGATCAGACTTGAGCCAAGTATGGTCGATAGCAATCATAGAAAAAGCAGGGGTTGAAAACCATTGATTTGCGCTAATCGAATCTGTCCAATTGGGCCATGAAGCGACAGGCAAAGTCGTAAACCCAGGCAATATTTCGTTGAATAATGGTGCTTTCGAAGACAAATTGAAGTCGCCGATAACCAAAGTGTCTGGCGAAGGGGATTGCTCTACAACCGTTTCAATGGTTCGAATCAAGGCGTTGCGACGGTACCACAGCTCTTTTGAGCGTGGTGATGTTGGGTGGGCCGTAACGATTTGAATCGATTGAGTCGGAGTGAGTTGCCATTCCCCATGAATGATATTTTGCGCGTCGGGTGTGTGAAAGACGGTTACCGCTTTTAAAGGATGTTGACTCAATATCAACTGGCTTGATGGGTAGCCAACGGCTGGTTGGCCGCCGTAACGATAAGGATAGATATCATCTAGGGTGTAAAATCGCTCTCCTTGCTCTGGAGAGACCTCTTGCAACACAACCAGATCGGCGGGGTGTTGAATAAGGTAATTCATGAATGCGTTAACGTCTGGGTTGCTGTAATACAAGTTAAACTGCAACAGTTCGATTGGATTATCCGTTCTGCACACTTCACCTTGGTTAACGTGTTTTGGTGTTAGTGAGTAAAACCCTGCACATAGAATGATGGCGACAAGGACGAGTATTTTTTGCCGGCAAACGATGGCATAAACGGTCAATAGAAGGTAATAGACAAGGAACAGAAAAGGATAGGCCAGCAGGTTTTCTAACCACCAATTCATCTTTATTGGGATGAGACTCGTCCAAATGGCGGCGAGAAGAAACACCGGAAAAACGACGAGCAGCCACACAATCCATTTCAAATTCGGTTCCACCCCTATTTTGGTTTTTTAGCTATTGATTTCTTAAGTATTGATTTCTTAAGTATTGATTCCTTAAGTATTGGTCTCTTAACAAATGATTTATTGCCTATTAGTTACATAGCGATGCGTCACGATGATTGATTTAGGTGATTCATTAAGTATGAACCAAAGCGGACACATTATCTGAGTTTATAAAAAAGGAGCCTCAATGAGACTCCTATAGGTAATCAAAACGGGTGGTCCTAGATACTAGGCTTTTGACTCTGTCCTAAATTCAGCCACGGCTAAGTCCATATCTCGAGCCTGCTCTGAAACTGTATCAACCTCAGTGAGGCATTGCTGTGCTGACTGCATATTACTGTCTGAAATCGCATTAAGCTCGGTGATGGATTCACTGACCTGGTTCATTACGATACCTTGCTCTTCGATAGCAGAGGCAATACGTTCAGAGTTTGATTGAATGTTATCCATGTCTGTTATGATTTGAGCTAGGCTCTCATCCAGCGTTTGCGATGCGGTTAAGGTTTCTTGCCCCTGATCGTTACATTGGTCAATATTAACGACAACCGTGGACATTTGCTTCTGAATGGCATCAACGACTTTGGTTATCTCTTCAGTGGATTGATGAGTACGGCTAGCCAGCGCGCGAACCTCATCGGCAACCACAGCAAAGCCTCGACCTTGCTCACCAGCACGTGCGGCTTCTATCGCCGCATTCAACGCCAATAGATTCGTTTGCTCAGCAATACCTTGAATGATATGGACAGCACCACCAATTTTCTCTACATGTTCGTTCAGTGAAGAGATCGAAGTCTGGCTTTCACCCAAAATGTTAGAAAGTGAACCGATATTATCCACCGTTGAACTGACCACTTCTCGGCCATGTTTCGCATTCAGTGACGCTTGCTGAACCCCTTCAACGGCAACCGCCGTGCTCTCTGATATTTCATTGATAGTAGCAACCATTTCTTGAACTGCTGTCGCCATCGTGGTTGTGTGATCAGCTTGCGTGTGGAATTGAGTGATGACATTTTCCAATTCATTATGCATTGTACTGGTGGTTTGCGATAGCTGGCCTGCTTTGTCTTGTGTGCCCGAAATCAACACTTCGAGCTTATCAAGAAGGCGATTGAAATAAGTACTGATAGAGACAAGCTCATTGTTACCTTTCAAATCAGCACGCATCGATACATTGTTTGAACGTGCAATTTCCTGAATGACACTCAACAGTTTAGAGACCTGAAGATTGATAGATCGCGAAATCTGGTAGATAAAAATCACAATAAACAGAACCACACCCACTGTTACGCCTTGTTGTACCAGAGTTAACCGATTTTGAAGCTCGGTTACTTCGGTGGCGAGCGTGGAAGAAAACGCTTTAAATTGTTCTTCTACTGTATGAGATAGAGCGCGAGTCTCACCAAGTAAACCGACGTTATATGCCACGCCAATCACTATTTCCTGAGCTAGTAGAGCCTTGGCATCAGCTAAAAAAGCGGAATCGCTTACGGATGAGATCAATGCATCGTCCCATTCGCCAATCAGCAGTTTTTTATCGAATTCCAAAAGACGCACTAAGGTATCGCTATTGACTTGGCTTTTGAGTGTGTCGAGACTGGTATTGTAGCGACCTCTCAACTGCTCAGAGTCTTTCAAGCCTAATTTGCTGTAGGCTTGAACTAAGTTTTGAAAGCCCTTTTGATAGGCAAGAATGTCGGCACGAAGTTTTTCTGTTGAAGCAAAAGAATTCGAGACCAGTAGTGTTGAAAGTTTGGATTCTTTGTCCAAAAAGATCGACATGTTGTCATTAAATTTATCGAGGTACTTGGCGTCTTTGCGGAGCAAGAAGTCCTTCTCGTTTCGTCTTAGATGTAAAAGACGAGTTTCAAGTTGTGAGACGAGCAAGCTCGCTTGATTCAGCTCAAATGTCGTATTGCCAAAATGGGTGGTGGTTCCAACCAAAGCAAGAACACCTACGACGGCAACAACGCCGAGTGAGTACAACTTTTGCTTGATATTCATGTCAATGCCTATGGGTAAATTATTCACGCCGATATAATAATGAATGTAGTCAGGATTTATTCATTGTTCAATTTTTAATATGACATGGATCCAATTAAATATTAGTTAATCAGCAGCTTAGTGTATAAAAATGGTTAGTGTATAAAAATGGAATAAGTACTACTAATGATTAGGCTTTTGTCTCAACGATTTGGTTTGTGACTGAATGTTTTTCCGTTTCAGTCTGCGTTCTTTCGATCCTCTCGTGGGTTTGGTTTGACGCCTTGTTTTTTGGACAACGGTGGCCGCTTGTATGAGTTGTGCAAGCCGATTGAGCGCGTCTTCTCTGTTTTGTTCTTGAGTTCGGTAGGATTGAGCTTTAATTACAATTACACCGTCTTTCGTGATTCTGCTATCAGAGAGTGCCAACAGTCTTTCTTTATAGAAATCAGATAGGGTTGAGCGGTTGATGTCAAAGTGCAAATGAATCGCAGAAGAAACCTTGTTGACGTTTTGTCCACCCGCACCTTGAGCTCTAATTGCTGTTAATTGAATTTCCCAAGCCTGGAGAGTGACACTGTTTGATATTTTGAGCATACTGATTTCTTAACGATTTGGCTGAATAACACCGAAAAACGGGCTAACGAGAATGTACATTGATTTAGAGAAGTATCAAGGTCTTATTTTTGACATGGATGGAACGCTGATTGATACGATGCCAGCACACCTTGATGCTTGGGAAAAAACATCTATCCACTTTGACTTCCCGTTCACCCGAGAGTGGTTAAACAGCCTAGGTGGCATGCCTAGCTATAAAATTGTGGCTGAGATCAATCGAAAACATGGGCTTAATCTCGACGCTTTGAAAATCGCGGCGTACAAAATGGACGCGTTCGCTAATATTCCAGAACAAGGTGATGTGATCTCTTGTACTGTGGAGGTATTGCTCCGATATCATGGTAAAAAGAAGCTCGCTGTGGGTACGGGAAGTCAACGCAAAAGTGCCCTTAGGTTGTTAGATAAAGCCGGGCTTTTGCCTAAGCTGGATTGTGTCGTATCGGCAACCGATGTCGTTAACCACAAACCGGATCCTGACACGTTTTTACTCGCAGCAGAAAACTTAGGGTTAGCGGCAGAACAATGTGTGGTTTTTGAAGATACCGCATTAGGTAAGGCGGCGGCGCATGCGGCTGGAATGGATTGTATTATGGTGGAAAAAGATACGTTGGCTTTTTACCCTGTGATGAAATAGGTAACCGCTGAAACAAACAGAGTAGTAGTGACGAATACAGATAGAAGAGGCGAGTAGGATACTCGGCTCTTCTATCATTTATTGCTTATTGAATTTCCAGTAACTCGACATCGAAAATCAAAACCGATGCAGGAGGAATAGGACCTGTTCCTCCTTTTCCATAACCTAGGTCACTAGGCACGAACAGACGGAACTTGTCGCCTTCCACCATTAACTGAACACCTTCCGTCCAGCCCTTAATCACCTGATTAAGACCAAAAGCGATAGGCTCATTACGTTCGACAGAGCTGTCAAAGACGGTGCCGTCAATAAGGGTTCCATGGTAGTGAACCTTTACTCGGCTTGTCGCCGTAGGGTGTTTTTCGCCTGTTCCTTTTTGAAGCACTTGGTACTGAAGGCCTGTTTCAGTGGTGACGACGCCATCTTTGGTGCTGTTTTCAGAGAGAAACTCTGCCCCTTTTACTTGGTTCACTTCAGCCAGTTTGCCGTTATTCCATGTGCGGTAAATAAAAAACACCGCCAATAAAACGACGGCAATGGGAATGATTAATTTACTCATGATAGTCCTATTATTGTTCTACTAAATAATTGATTGTGTTTGCAATACTTTGAACATCGCTGTGGCCTTGAGTCAAGATGATGTACTTACCACTAACAATGAAGGTCGGCACGGAGTTGATTTGCCCTTTTACCGAGATATCTTGAGAAAACTCTAATAGCTTAAATAACTCTTTTTGCATGTCTTCACCTAAATCATAAGGGCTTATCAGGTTTCTAGATTCGAACGCAGAATCAATCGCTAGCTTGCGATCGGCTAATGTGGCACCTTCACCGAGCTGAACGGCAGCAAACAACTCGTCCATCATGGCGTGATCAGGCGTTGCGTTTAGCTGAAGTTGTGCGCTGTAATAAATCATGGCAGCAATTTGTGCACTTTCATTAAAGGTGACGTGTATTTTTCCAATGCTTTGACCGATAGCCGTTTCAAGTTCTGGGAGGACTGCTTCCATTTTCCGGCAGTGCCCGCAGGTTAGGGAAAACACTTCTGTGACGGGGGCAAGTCCATATTCTGATAGGTTAACCGGTAAATAGGCAAACTGTTTACCTTCAGTCGGTGTTGGGTTTTCTGAGCAGCCAACGAGTGAGAGTATTGCGATAGTAGCGATCACAAACAGCGAAGATAATTTTTTCATAAGGTGGAGCCCAATCTATTTAAGTAACAAGATTCTAACCTTTACAGCGCTCTACGAAAACGAAAATATAAATCTATAGAGCTATTTTTGCTGGTTATTTAGAACGATAACAAGCGAATAAACTTAAGAGATTTATTAAAGTTTGCCATTATTGGTCGATATACTTTAAGGAGCATGAAGCGTTTGAGCAAAGATGAGATGATACCGTTATGAAGTATTTCGCCTTACCGATATTACTGATACTCACTGGATGTGGCACATTACCCTCGGAATTGACCATGATGGGTGATGATATGCTTGATGTCGCACCGAAAAGTGACGTTGACTTACGCTACCCTCAGTGGAACAAAGCCCCGCGATCATCAACAGCGGATGTCCAAGGGCCCATGGGGCAACAGCGCACCACTAGCTATAGTTCGCTGCAAAGCTTTTTGCTGAAACACGGTGTCGACTACGAAGTCTTACCCGGAAATCATGTGATGGTGAAGCTGAAAGATACAATCAAGTTTGAAACAGGATCGGCGAAAGTGTCACCAGATTCTTCTTATTGGCTGGGTATGATGGGCGAGTATCTTGCTAACGACCCTGGTATAGATATCGTCATTGATGGTCATGCAGACAGCACTGGTGCTCCAACGTTCAACGATGGCCTGTCATTAAGACGAGCCAAGCAAGTTAAGCAGACGCTGATTAAAAACAATGTGGCAATGGACTCTATTTTTACACGAGGTTACGGTGAATATGTCCCTGCTTGTAGCAACAAAACCACCGCTGGAAAAGCGTGTAATCGACGAGTTGAAGTTTTGTTTGTTGTGTCTAACAACTGATTAGGAAAGGCGGGACATCGCCCGATACCTTATTCAATCATTTGCCACATGAATCAGGGCGAGAGAAAGCATACTTAAATGCCATGCCTGGCCCGTTCTATTGTTTATGTTAGGAGACGCTGCGATAAAAATACTTCTCACAAGTCTTATCGCTGAATCGTCTAAGCCCCAGTGAGATGAGCGCGACAACCACCACTGAAAATATCAGCCGCCCCCAAAATATGGTGTAGAAGTCCGCGCCAATAAGCATTATTAATAACGTGTCCTCGATTAAACTATGAAGAAGGTTGAGTAGCATGATTGCGGTGAACACATCACGTGCAGCGATATGTCCTCGCTTTGCCTCATTAATAAGTAGCCCGCCACCAAAAGAAAGCCCAAGTGTGACACCAATAATGGTCAAATTGGTGGCTTCTTTACTAATGCCCAGAATGCGCAAAAATGGTCTTAGCATGATTGCCATCAATTTTTCGATACCCAACAGTTTGAGCACTTTAAGCACGAACAGCAGTACGGAAATAACCAAGAAGATGACCACGAAGTTCTCAAGCTGGCTGAGAGCCCATGATAAATGGCCAATGTCAGAGGGTGCACCTGGCTGCCACAGAGAGACGGCGGCCTGAGTATGAAAATCGCCCGCTTGATATGTAAGATTAAGCAACCATGCTAAGAATAGACCGCCTCCAATTCGGATAAAAAGTGTTGCAAATAAACTGACGCCCGCTTTTTTTGCAATCGCCGCTTCAATGGGTAGCGAGTGAGCCAGAAGCATCATGCTTCCAAGAATGGAGACTTGAGCAACCGTTAACTGCATATCTAAATTGATGAAAACAATCAGCCCAGCATAGATATTGGTGAGCATAGTCGTAGCCCAAACAAGGCCCAGTTCTTTAGGTAATCCTACGAATTCCATAATCGGGCTGATCCATGCGCTGAGTATCACAATGCCGCCTAGTTCTTCGATAACTTTAATGGCTATGATAATTGGGATCATTATTTTGAATAGAGTAAAAGTGACGTCAAAGATATCTCTTACAAGCTCTTTGAAAAATATGGCTATAGGCTGCATGACAGTCGTCTCTTAATGCGTTTAATATCCCAATATTTTACACAGTGAAGTGATATAAATATTTTGTATTAATCCTATTTTTATTCTCAAAATTCATTTATTGGGTTAATTTTAGAAACATTAGAAAGGAAATGTCCGAAGTAAGAAATTATGCAAATAGACCGTATTGATAGAAAAATTCTAGCAACCCTTCAAAAAGGAAATAGAATCTCAAACATTGAGCTTGCCGAATTGGTTGGTCTCTCTCCTCCTGCTTGTTTAAAGCGGGTGAAGAGATTAAGGGAAGAGAGCATCATTGTCGGTGACGTTTCAATTATTAATCCAGAACTAGCAGGCAGAACAATGACACTGCTTGTATCAGTAGAAATGGAACGTGATAGAGCTGATATTTACCAAATATTTAGACAATCTATTTTGAAAGCGCCTGAAGTGACTCAGTGTTACCAAATCTCAGGGAGTTACGATTTCATGTTGGTGGTGACTGTCAAAGACATTCAAGCTTATGAGCAGTTCGTTGAGCGGGTACTACATACTGATCTTAATATTCGAAAATTTCACACCTCAGTTTCCCTAAGAACGGTGAAATTCAGTACTGAGATCCAATTAGAGCAATAAGAACAGAGACAAAACCCAAGGTGGTAGCGGTAAACCTTTGAGTATTACTCAATAGGAAAAGCCCCTGTATTAGGCATACAGGGGCTTTAAATAACGAGAAGTCTAGAAAAATTACGCTAGAATCTCTTTCGCTGTGTTTATTACGTTTTCAGTAGTGAAACCAAACATCTTGAATAGTTCGCCTGCTGGTGCAGATTCGCCGAACGTTGTCATGCCGATGATCTTGCCACCGAAGCCTACGTACTTGTACCAGAAGTCAGCGATGCCA
>NZ_AJYQ02000124.1 GCF_000287055.2 Vibrio genomosp. F10 str. ZF-129
TTCTGATCACTGACTTACTGTGATTGGTATAAAATCAGCCTAAAAACTGGGCACTAAAAGAGTACACTATCCTACAAAAACATAACGCCTTATGGCTGAGATTATCGCTCTTAAACCACAAAAAAAGCCGCTAGTTTCCTAGCGGCTTTTTAAATACCATATCTCAATATTGAAGCTGATTAATAAAACGCCTTATGGCATTTCATCCAGATCTTCACCTTCTTTCTCAACTTGAGTTGGCATTAGGTGCTCTCGTTCAATACCCAGTTTCAATGCTAATGCTGAAGCCACATAGATTGAAGAGTAAGTACCGACAGTAATACCTAATAGCAACGCTAACGCAAAACCATGAATCATCGCTCCGCCTTGAGTAAACAGCGCAATAACCACAAATAAAGTAGTACCTGAAGTGATCAAGGTACGACTCAAGGTTTGAGTAATAGAGTTATTCATAACCTCAGGTGGTTCACCGTTACGCATCTTACGGAAGTTTTCACGGATACGGTCAAATACAACGATAGTATCATTGAGTGAGTACCCGACGACCGTCAGCAAAGCCGCGACAATAGTTAAGTCCACTTCAATTTGCAATAACGAAAAGATGCCTAGAGTAATGATAACATCGTGTGCAAGAGCCATAACAGCCCCCGCCGCCAAACGCCACTCGAATCGAATCGATACATAGATCAAAATACAGATTAGAGAAGCAAGAATCGCAAGCCCCCCCGCTTCTGTTAGTTCATCACCCACATTCGGGCCAACAAACTCGATTCTGCGCATTTCAACGCTTTCCCCTGTGCCATCTTTAATAGCATCGAGGATTTGGTTACCTAACGTTTCGTTTGCAATACCGTCACGTGGACGAAGACGAACCATCACTTCACGTGCTGAACCGAAGTTCTGTACCGTAGCATCACCAAAGCCTTCAGCTTCAAGCGCCCCACGGATATCTTCTAGATTGGCAGGTTGCTCAAAACCCACTTCAATCAGTGTGCCGCCAGTGAAGTCTAAACCCCAGTTCAGCCACTTGGTTGAAAGGGTAAAGATGGCAGCCGCGATCATCACCAAAGAGAAAGCAAACGCTACTTTCGACCAACGCATGAAGTCGATCGTTTTCTCTGCTCTTAGAATTTGAAACATAATAATTCCTAGCCTTAGATCGACAGTTTATCGATGCGCTTACCACCATATAGCAGGTTAACCACACAACGGGTTCCTACAATCGCAGTAAACATAGAAGTCAAAATACCAATAGATAGCGTGACAGCGAAACCTTTAATCGCACCTGTACCCACTGCAAACAAAATGATCGCCGTGATTAAGGTGGTGATGTTCGCATCGGCAATAGTACTGAATGCATTTGAATAACCTTGGTGAATCGCTTGTTGAGGGTTTTTCCCTTCGCGAAGTTCTTCACGGATACGCTCAAAGATCAGTACGTTTGCATCCACCGCCATACCCACGGTCAAGACAATACCGGCAATGCCAGGCAGCGTCATTGTCGCCCCCGGAATCATCGACATAACGCCAATAATAAGCACCAAGTTAGCCATCAGAGCCATATTTGCGATGAAGCCAAATTTACGGTAGTAAACCAACGTAAATAGCATAACCGCGACCATACCCCAGATCATCGCTTGAATACCCATATCAATGTTCTGTTGTCCCATCGATGGACCGATAGTACGTTCTTCAACGATTGAAATTGGCGCAATCAAAGCACCAGCACGGAGCAATAACGCAAGGTTGTGCGCTTCAGCAACAGAATCAATACCCGTAATACGGAAGTTACGGCCAAGTGCAGTTTGAATTGTCGCTTGGTTAATCACTTCTTCATGCTTAGATAGAATCACGCTACCTTCAGGTGTTTTACGGCCACTGTCTTTGTACTCTGCAAATACGGTCGCCATGAGCTTACCGACATTTTGACGAGAGAACGTCGACATCTTGCTACCACCTTCACTATCGAGTGAGATGTTCACTTGCGGGCGACCATATTCGTCAACACTTGAGCTGGCATCAGTGATATGAGCACCGCCTAAGATGACACGCTTTTTAACCACGACAGGGCGTCCATCACGGTTAGTTTTTATTTCGCTACCCGCTGGTGCTCGGCCACTTGCCGCAGCAGAAAGATCGGCTTGGTCATCAACTTCTCGGAACTCTAGCGTTGCTGTCGCACCAAGGATTTCCTTCGCACGAGCCGTATCTTGAACACCAGGAAGTTCAACAACGATACGGTTTGCACCTTGACGTTGAACGAGCGGCTCTGCCACACCCAGTTCATTAACACGGTTACGTAAAATCGTAATATTCTGTTCAACCGCGTAGTTACGGATTTCAGTCAAACGAGCTTCATTAAACGTAGCAACTAGAGAAAATCGGCCATTACTGTCTGAATCAACAAACGTCATATCACGGTGTTTTTCTGCCAGTAGTTTTTTCGCTTCTGCTAATTGTTCAGCATCACGCAATAAAACTTCAACAGAATCACTGCCGGATGGGCGAATAGAGCGGTAACGAATACGGTCTTCACGTAGTTCACTACGGAAGGCTTCTTCTTGTTGACCGACCAGTGTCTTCATTGCCGCATCCATATCCACTTCCATTAAGAAGTGAACACCACCACGCAAATCAAGACCCAATTTCATTGGCGCAGCGCCAATAGATTCAAGCCAGGTAGGGGTAGAAGGCGCTAAGTTTAGAGCAACGATTTTATCTTTGCCAAGGGCTTCATTGACAATGTCACGAGCGGTAAGCTGTGTATCAGTATCGTTAAAGCGAACAAGAATTTGTCCATTTTCTAGAGCAATAGATTTATGAGATAGACCCTGTTTTTCAAGGGCATTGGTGACGGAATCCAGCGTTGACAGATCAACAGAGGCGCCGCGCGCCCCTGTAACTTGAATAGCTGGATCTTCACCGTATAGGTTCGGAAGTGCGTATAACGCGGCTGTAGCGATAGCAAATATCACCAACAGGTACTTCCATAACGGATAACGGTTTAGCACAGCAAGAATCCTTTAGCCGTTTATAGAGACTTCAGTGTACCCTTCGGTAACACAGCAGTAACGAAATCTTTCTTGATTACAACTTCATTGTTTACGTTTAGTTCAATTGAAATGTAATCGTTGTCTTCTGCGATTTTAGTGATTTTACCCACAAGGCCACCGCTAGTGATCACTTCATCACCTTTGCCCATCGCTGCCATAAGATTTTTATGCTCTTTTACACGCTTAGCTTGAGGGCGGTAAATCATGAAGTAGAAGATTACTGCGAACATACCAAGCATGATAATCATTTCGAAACCACCACCTGCTGGTGCACCTTCTGCTGCTGCGTGAGCTTGAGAAATAAACATTAAAGACGTCCTCTATAGTATTTTTTATTGATAATTCAATTAAGTTGGGGATTTCCCTTTCATTTTCAAGTACCCCGCTCATAACTCCGAGCGAATTGGTCGCGAAAACAAAAGGGTTTTACAATTATTCTTTACCGAGCGGCGGCACAGAGCGATCACGACGAGCGTAAAACTCTTCCACAAAGCTCTCAAATCGATCTTCATCGATGGCAGTGCGGATGCTTTCCATCAAGCGTTGGTAATAACGCAGGTTATGAATCGTATTTAATCGCGCACCTAAAATCTCATTACAACGATCTAGGTGATGTAAATATGACTTTGAATAATTCTGGCAAGTGTAACAGTCACAGTGCGGATCCAGTGGTGTTGTATCGATTTTATGTTTCGCATTACGGATCTTGATCACACCTCCTGTGACAAATAGGTGGCCGTTACGTGCATTTCGAGTCGGCATCACGCAATCAAACATGTCAATTCCACGACGAACCCCTTCAACTAGGTCTTCGGGTTTGCCGACACCCATGAGGTAACGAGGTTTATCTTCCGGAAGCTGTGGGCACGTATGTTCAAGAACTCGGTGCATGTCTTCTTTAGGTTCGCCAACCGCCAAACCACCAACCGCGTAGCCATCAAAACCAATATCTGTCAGCGCTTTGACTGATACGTCGCGCAGATCTTCGTAAACACCGCCTTGTACGATACCAAACAGTGAATTTTGGTTCTCTTGGCGATCAAATTCGTTACGGCTACGGTCAGCCCAGCGAATTGAACGTTCCATTGAAATACGAGCTTCATCGTGTGTTGCTGGGTATGGCGTACACTCGTCAAAAATCATCACAACATCAGAACCCAGATCGTACTGGATCTGCATTGACTTTTCGGCATCCATAAAGATTTTGTCACCGTTCACAGGGCTACGAAAGTGAACCCCTTCTTCGGTGATCTTACGTGTTTTACCCAAGCTAAATACCTGGAAGCCACCTGAATCAGTTAAAATTGGGCCTTTCCAGTTCATAAAGTCGTGCAAGTCGCCGTGCAGCTTCATAATCTCTTGACCCGGACGTAACCATAAATGGAAAGTGTTACCGAGAAGAATTTCAGCACCCGTGCCTTTTACTTCTTCCGGTGTCATGCCTTTAACCGTACCGTAAGTACCCACTGGCATGAACGCTGGCGTTTCTACCGTGCCACGTTCAAATTGAAGTTGGCCACGACGCGCGTTACCGTTTGTTTTTTTCAGTTCGTATTTTAATTTCACGAGAACTCCACTTTGCCAGAGAAACAATCTGACTTTCATTAATGGGCTTTCACCCTACGAGAGCGGTCGCGGATTCCATGCGAAGTAAGAGATAAGCTCTTTCTCTAGCCTACTGCTAGCACTCGTTATTACCTGTTTTACAAAAACTCAGCACATGACAATAAAAAAGTGCACTATTCATAACTGAAAAAGTATAAATGAGCACTGCAGACACGGCCAGTCTATCGTCGCGTTACTTGTTTTTTTTGTTGATAAACATCGCATCGCCATAACTAAAGAAGCGATACTCCCCCTCAACCGCGTGTTTATACGCCGTCATGGTATTGTCATAACCTGCAAACGCACTGACAAGCATGATCAGCGTTGACTCTGGCAAGTGGAAATTGGTCACCAAGCAATCAATCAGTTGATATTCATACCCAGGGAAGATAAATATTTCAGTATCACCAAAAAATGGAACCAGCTCAGTACCATTCTTAACCGCATCTTGAGCGGCACTTTCTAGTGAGCGAACCGAAGTCGTACCGACAGCGATAACACGCCCGCCACGAGCTTTCGTCGCTGCAATCGCGTCCACAACCTCTTGCGGGACTTCGACATATTCGGCGTGCATATGATGATCGTTAATATTGTCGACTTTTACGGGTTGAAACGTCCCTGCACCGACATGCAAGGTAACATAAGCAAATTCAACCCCCTTTTCTTGTATCTTAGCTAGAATCTCTTCATCAAAGTGCAAACCCGCTGTCGGAGCGGCGACCGCACCCGGCTTTTCGTTATAAACCGTTTGGTAACGCTCTTTATCTGCATCTTCATCGGGTCTGTCGATGTAAGGTGGCAATGGCATGTGACCAACACGGTTTAATATCTCAAGCACTGACTGGTCTGAATCAAAATGAATCTCGAATAAGGCATCGTGCCTCTCTACCATAGTGGCTTTGTATTCGTCTTTTTCACCTAAAAACAAACGCGTGCCAGGCTTTGGCGACTTAGAGCAACGGACATGAGCCAGAATGCTTTTTTCATCGAGCATTCGTTCAACAAGTACCTCCAGTTTTCCACCGGATTCCTTGCGGCCAAAAAGACGGGCTGGAATAACTCGCGTGTTATTGAAAACCATCAAATCGCCGGGTTCAACCAAATCAAGAACATCGGTAAACGCGCGATCATTCAGATCACCATTCATGCCATCTAAGTGCAGAAGGCGGCTTGCTGTACGCTCTGCTGTTGGGTAGCGAGCAATCAGTTCATCAGGGAGTTCAAAGTGAAAATCAGAAACTTGCATGGTCATCGTCTTGTCTAGTGGAAACTTGCTCTAGTCCATAGAGCCGTTAGCCGTAAGAGAACCATCAGCGATGGTTTTTACGCAGCCGACTAGTATATGCCGCTACACTTCAATAGCAAGAGCTGTTCCTACGTTCAAAATAAATTGTTACTTTTTTAAATGATAAAACAATCACTTAAAAAATAACGCCGCAATCAATTCGTCTAATCTAATTATCTCTTCTAAAATGAAACAAAAAGCATAATAAAAACAACGTCGCTGGGCCTACTAACATTATATTTGGGTAATACAGAATGCGTTTAAAAAAACAACTTACCTACGGGTTCGGGCTGATTATTTGCTTACTGCTCATCACTTCAGCAATCTCATATTTTCGTTTTAGTGCGACAAATGCAGGGTTCAACCAATACCGAGGCTTGGCATTAGGCAGTGTTTATACTGGCCGCATTCAAGCTAATATTTTAGAAGCACGTTTAGCCGCCAATAAATATTTGAAATATCAAACTAATGCAACTCGAGAACAGGTCAAATCTCGATTGGATACCAGCATATCATTGCTGGTTGAGGCCAAAAAACTTAAGCTCGACTCAGATCACGCAGCAGAATTTGATAACATCAGCGCCCAAATGAAGGAGTATGAAAGCAGCTTCAATCAAGTGGTGCAATTGATCGACCAACGCAATGTCTTAGTATCTTCTCAGTTAGACCCTGCTGGTTTAGCCATGCGAAAAGCACTCTCGGCCATAATGAAAGAAGCCTATGACACAAAATCCGTTGCTGTAGCGCTATATTCTGGGCAATTGCAAGAAAGTATCTTACTCGGGCGTCTCTATGCGGTGAAATACCTGGTCAGCAATGAGCAAGTTGACGCTGACCGTGTGAGCACTGAATTCAAACAAATGGCAATTCGTGCTGATACATTGAAACAAGTCATCACTACATCCTCAGAACGCAAGTTATTAGACAGTTACCAATCCGCCTTTTCTGCTTACCAAGAGGCATTTTCTTCGATTGTTAAAACCATCCAACAACGTAATGCCATTATTAGAGATAAATTAGACGTCATCGGTGGATCTGCGGCAGCAACGATTGAAACGATCAAATTAAGAACCAAGGAACAGCAAGATAAAGTGGGCCCTAGCATGGTTGAGAAATTCAATAGTGCTCAAACCATCTTGTTGATGCTGTCGACCGCTGCAACATTGATTGCGTTATTCATCGCTTTCTATATTTATCGCGGTATCTTACGGGTCGTCGGTGGAGAGCCTAGTGATATTGAAAAACTGGTTCGAGATGTGTCTGAAGGGGAGCTCTCCGAAGAGCTTCAGACTGATGGCAGTGAAACCGGTATTTATTACAATATTGTTCAAATGCGCAAAGAATTACGCCGCATTATCGAAAGCTTCCACTCTATTTCAGACAACATCTCTTCAAGCGCTCTACAACTGAGCGATGTCATGTCACAAACTCAAGATAACGCGCACAAAGAGTTAAGCCAAGTCGAACAGATTGCTACCGCCATTACCGAACTATCAAGTACCGCCAGTGAAGTAAGTCAGAATGCCTCTGGTGCTGAAAGTGCAGCCAGCGGTGCTACTTCCAACGTTGCATCAGGCCAAGAAGCTCTAAACTCTTCTGATAATGTGTCACGAAATATTGAACATTCCATTGAGGAAACGACCAAAATCGTCAATCAGCTCCGAGAATACTCTATTGAAATCGGTACGGTTGTAGAGGTCATCAATACCATATCTGAGCAAACGAATCTGCTTGCCTTGAATGCAGCTATCGAAGCAGCACGGGCGGGTGAGCAAGGACGCGGATTTGCTGTCGTTGCCGATGAAGTGCGTTCTCTGGCGGCGAAAACTCAGCAGTCTACGGTTGATATCCAGGAAATCATTTCACGATTACAAAAACAGGCTGAGGAAGCGAATCAATACATGGAATCGAATATGTCTTTGGTCGATGACTCGCGGTCTATCAGTGAACAGCTGCGGTCGTCATTTGTTGAGATAGCCAATTCGGTAACCTTGATTTCAGATATGAACACGCAAGTAGCAACGGCATCAGAAGAGCAATCTGGTGTGACTCAGGATATTTCACAAAATGTCTCCATAACCTTTGATATCGTAAACCAAAACGTTGAACAGGTTGGAATCAGTAAGCAAGCCAGTGAGGCACTTTCTGACCTCGTTGAAGAGCAAAAATCTCTACTGCGCTTTTTCAAACTGTAATCCCACACAGTGTCATTTGAATCACGCTTTTTGTCAGTACCCACTTCAAAGTGGGTACTGGTACTTTGTTATTTGAAACAGATCAAGGACATGACGAATAACATGGGAAAGTGGGGGAAGATCTCAGATATTCTACTGGTTTGTTTCTATAGTTAGGTTAAAGACAATAGCAGGAGGCGAATATGATAAAAGTCGAAGACATGATGACCCGCAACCCCCATACACTGTTGCGCTCTCATACCCTGTCTGATGCAAAAAACATGATGGAGGCGCTTGATATTCGCCATATTCCAGTTGTCGATGCAGAAAGAAAAGTACTCGGTATTATCACGCAGCGTGGTGTGTTAGCCGCGCAAGAATCAAGCTTACAGAAATTGCCCAGTGATCAATCTTATACCCTATCCACACCGCTCAATGATGTCATGCACACTAAGATTATGACGGTATCACCACATGCTGGTTTAAAGGAAAGCGCCAAGTACATGCAAAAACATAAGGTGGGGTGCTTACCCATTGTGGATGGTGACGAGCTGGTGGGGATTATTACCGACAGTGACTTCGTTTCGATCGCTATCACCTTACTTGAGTTGCAAGAAGACAGCGATCCTGAAGAAGCAGAATAAAACGCTAAAAAACAGGCCGAATGCCCCGTGCTTTCTAGCTGGTTCACAAGATAATAGGGGCCACGACCAAACTCTATAATAGCTCAGAGACAACATCGGCTAATTGGTTAAATGTTGATGTCCGAGAAGTACTCGGTCTCCAAACAAGTCCTATGTTTCGATAAGCTTGCTGACCAGGTGGGTCAACAACGACCAAATTTTGGTTTTCAAGTAAGCCATGGTCAATAGCCATTTGAGGAATAAATGTTGTTCCCAGCCCATTCGCCACCATTTGCACTAACGTATGCAAGCTGGTTGCACTGAATGGATTGATCTTTTCTTTATCGGTTAATTTGCATGCCGACACAGCGTGTTCCGTTAAGCAGTGTTCTTTCTCTAATAGAAAAACAGACTCATCGGGTAAGTCGTCATATTTAATTGGCACTCGAATGGCGTCTGCCTGATGACGACTGATCACCATCCTAAATGGATCTTTCCCAACAATTTTACTGTGCATACCATCGATATCGACAGGTAACGCTAGAATGAGAACATCAAGTTCACCATGACGCAGGGCGGCCAACAGATTGGTGGTGGTATCTTCTCGTAATAGCAAATTGAGATGAGGAAAACGTCTATTTGCTTCCTGAACCAAATCACATAAAAGAAACGGAGCAATAGTCGGAATACAACCAACTTTCAACTGCCCTTGCAGGGTATCCCCTTGGCATAACTGCCCTAGCTCAACTAAGTCTTGTCCTTTTGCTAACAGCTCCCTCCCTTGAGTCACGACCATCTCGCCAGCTTGAGTAAAAACAAGAGGACTTTTTTTGTCTTTTTTCTCGTACAAAGGACAACCGATCAGTTCTTCTAGGTTTTGAATCCCTTTACTCAAAGTGGATTGGCTTACAAAACACTTATTGGCAGCATCACTAAAATGACGAGTTTCATGCAAGGTGATCAAATAATGCAGTTGCTTAAGGCTAGGCCATTTATTCATAATATAATCAATAGTTTTAGAAGTTTCAGTCAAAGTAACAATCGATAAAGGCTCATCGCTTTTATCGATTAACTTAATCTATTTAATTCGCTTTTTTCTATAGTAACTTTTGTACTATAGTTTGTCGCGTAGAAACGAAAGCCCAAGCAAACATGCTTGGACAACCACTTTTTAGGAGATTCAAAATGGTACTAGTAGGACGTCAAGCCCCTGACTTTACAGCAGCAGCAGTTCTAGGTAACGGTGAAATCGTAGATAACTTCAATTTTGCTGAGTTCACTAAAGGTAAAAAAGCCGTTGTTTTCTTTTACCCACTAGACTTCACATTCGTTTGTCCTTCTGAGCTGATTGCTTTTGATAACCGTCTAGCTGATTTCCAAGCGAAAGGCGTTGAAGTAATCGGTGTTTCAATCGATTCTCAATTCTCTCACAACGCATGGCGTAACACTGCTATCGCTGATGGCGGTATCGGCCAAGTTAAATACCCTCTAGTTGCTGATGTTAAACACGAAATCTGTAAAGCATACGACGTTGAGCACCCAGAAGCTGGTGTTGCTTTCCGTGGTTCTTTCCTAATCGATGCTGACGGTCTTGTACGTCACCAAGTAGTAAACGATCTTCCACTAGGTCGTAACATCGACGAAATGCTACGCATGGTAGACGCACTAAACTTCCACGAGAAGAACGGTGAAGTTTGTCCTGCACAATGGGAAGAAGGCAAAGCAGGTATGGACGCATCACCAACAGGTGTTGCAGCGTTCTTATCTGAGCACGCTGACGACCTTAGCAAGTAATTGATTCGGTCTCTCTACTTAAGTAGAGACAACATCCGAGCTCAAACGGGTGATATGGTTGGACTCTCTTTAAAGAGAACATATAAAGCGAAAAGCTATAGCGCAAAGCGCACGCCAATCAGTAATAAGTAAAGTCTTAATCAAAACCCGAAGCATTGCTTCGGGTTTTATTTTGTCTGCCGCACACTGTCTAATACACATTATTTTCTTAATGGACAAACATATCTCTAATAAGACAAGACATATCGGTTTACAGACTTTCTCTACTTTAGGGCTTTAAAGTCTGTAAGCCTCTCACTATGATGGACAGCATCAAATATAAAGCAGTGAAACTTATCACCGCTTAACCGAATATACGCATGGAGATAACTATGGCTAACTTTGCACTTGCCTTTGGTACAGCAACTAAAAATCGAGACGGAAAAATCATTGAAGCGTTCTTCCCTCATCCAGTATTGAATCCTAGTGATTCTCTGGTGAATGCTATTGCAGCGGTTTCAGGTTACGAGCAAGGCAACCAAGCAATCGAAATCTCAGCAAAACAAGTTGCCGAACTAGCAACGGCCTTCGCTGCCAATGGTGATGTAGCTAATGCTTCTTTTTCAGAAAAAGCAGCGTCTTCTGAGCAACCACTGGTATTAGTTATCTTAGCGACAGACGAAAAACCACAGTCAGTAGCCGAAGGATTCTTAAAGCTACAGCTTATCTCTAACCGTTTAGTTCAGCCACACGGTACAGTTCTGGATGGCATTTTTGGCCTGCTGCACAACATTGCATGGACAAACGAAGGCCCTATCGACCTTCCAGAATTGGCTGAGCGTCAAATTGAAGCTCGTCTAGCGGGTCGCGCATTGAGTGTCGATTGTGTAGACAAGTTCCCTAAAATGGTCGATTACGTTGTACCAACAGGTATCCGTATTGCTGATACTTCACGCGTTCGTCTTGGTGCGCACGTGGGTGAAGGCACAACAGTTATGCACGAAGGTTTCATTAACTTCAATGCTGGCACGAAAGGCGTAAGCATGGTTGAAGGACGTATCTCTGCTGGTGTTGTCGTGGGTAATGGTTCTGATATCGGTGGTGGTGCGTCTATCATGGGTACGCTATCTGGTGGTGGTACTATGGTTATCTCTATCGGTGAAAACTGCCTACTTGGTGCCAATGCTGGACTGGGTTTCCCAATGGGTGATCGCTGTACGGTTGAATCTGGCCTCTATGTAACAGCAGGGACGAAAGTTCGCATGCTAGACAAAGAAGGCAACGAAGTAGAAATCATCAAAGCTCGTGACCTGGCAGGCGTTTCTGATCTTCTGTTCCGTCGCAACTCTGTGACTGGTCAGATTGAGTGCCTAGCAAACAAATCAGCGGTTGAGTTGAACTCTGAGCTACACAGCAACAACTAATGAGATTGCATCTGGTTTAATTTTGTAGCAGCCTCCTCGTGAGGCTGTTTTTTTTACTTTGTTATTTCGACTGGCTAGTTCTATCTCGGCTTCTTCTTCTATCTCTCTTCTTTTATCTTTCTTCTTTCTTCTTTCTACTTTCTACTTTTGCAGCCTAAACTTAAATCGACACGTACCCTTTATAATAAAACACTTTAAGTTAACAAAAAATAACGCGCTAACGCTCACTTTTAAGGTTCGTTTATTTTCGTTTTCATCCAAACGTGCACAATATGTCTTTAACGATAATTTTAATCATAAGCATATCAACTAAGATACCGATGATGGAACAACAGGAAACTTATCATGGCTGAGCAGAAATATATTGTTGCGTTAGACCAAGGAACAACCAGTTCTCGCGCGGTCATTCTCGATCATGACGCTAACATAGTGAGTGTTTCTCAACGTGAATTCACGCAAATTTACCCAAAAGGTGGTTGGGTTGAACATGATCCACTTGAAATATGGGCGACACAAAGTGCGACCCTCGTTGAAGTTCTGGGCAAATCGAGCATTCGTAGTGATCAAATCGCCGCCATTGGCATTACTAACCAGCGCGAAACTACGGTTGTCTGGAATAAAGAGACCGGAAAGCCCGTATACAACGCCATTGTTTGGCAATGTCGACGCACGGCTAGCATTTGTGAAGAGCTCAAGGAGCGAGGTTTGGAGCAATATGTGCAAGACACGACCGGCTTAATTCTTGACCCTTACTTTTCTGGCACAAAAATAAAGTGGATTCTCGATAACGTAGAAGGCGCACGAGAAGATGCCGAAGCGGGTAAACTCTTGTTTGGAACAGTGGATACTTGGCTAGTATGGAAAATGACTCAGGGCCGCGTACATGTGACCGACTACACCAACGCATCTCGCACCATGCTATTTAATATCAATGATTTAACATGGGATGAGACACTTTTAAACGAGTTAGGTATACCGGCTTCAATGATGCCCGATGCACGACGTTCTTCAGAGATCTATGGCGAAACCAACATTGGAGGAAAAGGCGGAACACGAATTCCTATTGCAGGCATCGCAGGGGACCAGCAAGCTGCCCTTTATGGCCAAATGTGTGTAGAAGCCGGGCAAGCGAAAAACACTTACGGGACAGGCTGTTTCTTATTAATGAACACGGGGCAAACCAAGGTCTCCTCTAAAAACGGTCTGCTTACCACGCTCGCTTGCGGCCCCAACGGTGGGCCAGCCTACGCGCTTGAAGGAGCTGTCTTTATGGGCGGAGCTTCTATTCAGTGGCTTAGAGACGAAATGAAGTTGCTGTCTGACGCTAAAGATTCAGAATATTTCGCCACTAAAGTCGACTCTTCCAACGGTGTTTATGTCGTCCCTGCTTTTACTGGATTAGGTGCCCCATATTGGGATGCTTACGCAAGAGGCACCATTGTTGGCCTAACACGTGGCGTGAACTCAAATCATATTATCCGCGCCACACTCGAAGGCATTGCTTACCAAACTCGTGATGTTTTGGATGCCATGCAAGCAGACTCTGGAATTAAACTTTCGTCACTTAGAGTCGATGGCGGCGCTGTTGCCAATAACTTCTTGATGCAATTCCAATCGGACGTACTCGATACGGAAGTCCACCGGCCAGAAGTCACTGAAGTCACCGCAATTGGTGCCGCTTACCTGGCTGGCTTGGCGGTGGGATACTGGGGAAGTGTTGATGAATTAAAAGGAAAGGCGGTACTCGATAGAAGCTTCATTCCACATCATGACGAAGAGAAACGAAATCGCCGATACAAAGGTTGGAAACGTGCCATAAAATGCACACAAGCTTGGTCAGAATTGCGCGATCTCGAAGACTAGTCACGCTTTATGATTAAAAAGAGCGCTGTTACGCGCTCTTTTTGCGTTTTAAGACAAATAATCACCCATCTATTCTTCAAAGTTCACGCGCTCTCACGCACAATAACCCAAAATATAATCTTGAAGCGATATTCAACCGTCCACGCTCAAGACTAGGGATCATCAATGAAACAAATACCAAGGCACCAGCAGATCATTGAACTGGTAAAAAAACAAGGCTATGTCAGCACTGAAGAACTCGTCGAGCAGTTTGATGTTAGCCCACAAACAATAAGACGTGATCTGAATGAGCTCGCCAATGAAAATAAGATTAGGCGTTACCATGGCGGAGCAACCATTCCATTAAGTTCAGAAAACACCGCTTATAACACGCGTAAGAACATGAACTTCAATGAAAAGGATGTTATTGCTGATGAACTGGTTAAGCACATCCCAGATGGTGCAACGCTCTTTATCGATATAGGCACGACACCCGAAGCAATCGCTCGAGCGCTCAATAAGAACCATAAACGATTAAGAATTGTCACCAATAACCTGAATGTCGCGACCATTTTGCTACCCAATCCAGAATTCAATGTCATTCTGGCTGGCGGTGAAGTGCGCAATAGAGATGGCGGCATCGTTGGTGAAGCCACGCTCGACTTCGTCAAACAATTTCGGCTAGATTTCGGCATACTTGGCGTTAGCGGCATTGACTATGATGGGTCGCTACTGGATTTTGATTATCATGAAGTGCGAGTAAAACAAGCCATCATAGAGAATAGCCGTAGTGTTTACCTTGCTATTGACCACAGCAAGTTTGGTCGCAATGCAATGGTTAAGCTTGGCAATGTGTCACAACTCCACATGCTCTTCACCGATAAAGAGCCGCCGAAAGCGATTTCTAACCTATTGAAAGAGCATTCAATTCCACTTGAAGTGGTCGCAAACTAGATCGAATACGCGATGACTTTTGATGATAGCACGACTAAGCCGCTATCACTTTAAACCTCTACGCACATGCTAGAGGTTTTTTTATGCCTAAACCATTTTATTTCATATTCAATCACTCTGTTTGTTCCTAAATTAGATAAAACGCGCATTAACGAAAATAAATGATGATCACAAACGAAACCTAGGTTACGATTAATCCATGTTCAAAAATGCTCGTTCGCTCACAAAGAGGCATAACACATGAGTACTCAACACAATAACACTACAACCCTAGACATGATCATTATTGGCGGGGGGATTAATGGCGCAGGGATCGCCGCCGATGCAGCAGGTCGAGGTTTATCTGTGGGCCTCTATGAAGCCAACGATTTTGCATCAGCGACCTCTTCAGCCAGTTCGAAACTGATTCATGGTGGTCTGCGTTATCTTGAACATTATGAATTTCGCTTAGTCTCAGAAGCGCTAGCAGAGCGAGAAGTGATTCTGAAGAAAGCGCCACATATCGCCCTTCCCATGCGTTTTCGTTTGCCTCACCGTCCCTTTTTACGCCCAGCGTGGATGATTCGCTGTGGGCTATTCCTTTACGATCACTTAGGCAAACGCACGACACTACCCGCCAGTCAATCTGTCGACTTAGCAAAATCTGGGTTGTTAAAACCAGAGATAAAAAAAGGATTTGAATACTCAGACTGTTGGGTGGACGATGCTCGTTTGGTTTTGCTGAATGTCTTAGCCGCAAAAGAAAACGGTGCCGATGTACGTAATTACTGTCGAGTTGAAAAAGCGCACAGAAAAGAGGGTCTATGGCACGTGACAATCCATGATGTGACAACCGATCAGCGTTTTGAGCGAAAGACAAAGGCGCTGGTCAATGCCGCCGGGCCTTGGGTTAAGCAGTTTTTTGATGATGGATTAGAGCAAACCTCCCCTCGTAATATTCGACTGATCAAAGGATCTCATATTGTCATCCCAAGAATTCACGATGAACCGAAAGCCTATATTCTACAAAATAAAGACAGCCGAATTGTTTTCATGATCCCTTACTTAGATAAGTTTTCCATCATTGGAACAACGGATGTGGAATATCAAGGCGATCCACGCAAGGTGGTCATATCCGACGATGAAGTCGATTATCTCATTGATGTGGTGAATCAGCACTTTGTCACTCAAGTCAGTTCTGAGGATGTTGTTTGGGCCTACAGTGGAGTTCGACCGCTTTGTGACGATGAGTCCGACTCTCCACAAGCTATTACCCGCGACTATACGTTAGAGCTTGAATCCGAAAAAAATCAAACACCCCTGCTTTCTATTTTTGGCGGAAAACTCACTACTTATCGTAAGTTGGGTGAAGCAGCCATGAATAAACTTAAGCCTTTCTTGAGCAGCATGGGCGAAGAATGGACAGCAGACCACTGCCTACCTGGGGGAAACTTTAGCTGTACCAGAGAGCAACTCGCTCACACCATTCATGCCCAGTATTCATGGTTACCTGAAGCGTTAGTCCTTCGCTATGTTACCCAATTTGGTACCGACACTCGCAAGCTTCTAGAAGGCACGACAAGCCAAGCCGATATGGGCACTCAATTCTCTAAAGAAGCACACGGGGTCTACCAACGAGAAGTGGATTACGTGATTGAACATGAATTGGCTCGCACCTCAGACGACATTCTATGGCGCCGTACTAAACTGGGATTATACCTAGATAAAGAAGAACAACAGGCGATTCAGCATTATGTTGATGCGACGGTTCATCAACAAGTCGTTCAGTTATCAGAAGTCAGTTAGCGTCTAAAAAGTACTGAACGAATAGATAAGTCAGTGCACAAACGATAAAGGCTTAACATCTTTAACCTGTTAAGCCTTTATTTCACAAAATCTTTATTTCAACAAATAAAAGTCATGTCGTTACCCTGGATGACCATCAATTCTCGGTTTCAGTAACATATGACCAAATCGGACGATGTACATCGAGAATGCCAAGATCCATAACCCACCGCTAATATTGACCATCATCATGAACTGTTCAGGGAAGAATGACACGCCCACGCTTCGAATTAACGCCGCCATCACTACTGCAACAAACGCGACCGTCATATTGGGTCCTTCGTAAATGTCACGTCCGGTATGACCCATAGTGACTCGCGCAATCATGGCCAAAATAACGCCAGCCAAAGCGCCAATGGCAAACAAGTGTATGAGGCTGTGGCTAACAAACGGGTTTTGCATCAGGCCGCGTAATATCAAACTGACAGGCAGACACAAGTACGCGACATGCAACGACCAGACTAAAGGCTCACTTAAGGTTAACCAAGGCTTCCAACGCATAACGCGCACTAACTGGGCTCCCCCTGCAATCATCATTAACGGTTGGCCTAGTTGAGCAAACGTTAATGGGAAAAAACTGAGAATAAACAACCCCGCCAAAGGCACATTGGCCCCCCACTCTAACCAAGCAAGTGGCTGTGATTTTCCAAAATTGAAGCGTCTCGCGGTAAAAAATGGGATGACCCGTCCTCCCATCACAGACAACAGTATGGCAAACCACCACAACATCGCTTGCCAAACCGCAGACGATGGGAACGGTGGTAATCCCTTGATCGTCGCATAGCTCGCGAAATTGGCGGCAATAGCAAGAATAAACAATGGTACGAAGAATAGGTTGCGCCACCCTTTCGCTTTAACAACCCGAGTAGCAATTTCAAAGGCTGCAAACGCTAGAAACAGAGCTTCAATGCTAGACACCAACCAAAGAGGAGCAGGTGTCCAAAACAACACTCTTGGTAATAACCAGAGCAGCACTAATATCGCTAAGCGATGGTGTTTAGTGCCATTTATTCCCGTCCAGTTTTGCACGGCAGTCAGTACAAAACCCACCACAATTGCCATAGCAAAACCAAACAACATTTCATGCACATGCCACCAAAGAGAGGGAACCCTCAGCGCTTGCGGTTGGCCAGTTTGAAGCATCCAAACCCAAACTGCGATTGCAATGACAGCGTACACACTTCCCAGCAAAAAAAACGGACGAAAACCTAAACGCAAATAAGCAGGTATCGCTTCTTCTACTTTTTTATCGGTAATATTGAGCAAATCAACTCCTAAACAACTTTGCGACTGACAAAGTAAACGGTGTGAATAATGATAGTGATAAATAGATAGCATTTATCGAGCCAATCTTAGATGCTTTATCATTCAACAGGGTAAGTAACAGACCAAGAATAAAAAGAGTCATAGTGACACGTTGATTTTATGTCATTGTGACTCTATCAATCATTTTTGACCTCGTGGAAATTCGTCATTTAGAATAAGACGTGATAGCGTCGAATGAGCAATATCAATGTATAACGAAGGAGAGAATCAATGTACATTTTTGGCTATGGTAGCTTAATGAACTCAGCCTCAAGAAAGTTAACCGGACAAACAGGGAAAACCATCCCTGTTAATGTGAATGGATTGGTTAGGTATTGGGGAAAAATTGACGACAGTTATATTTTGTCTCCCCTTGTTGTCAATGAAGGTGAAGGGAAAGTGAACGGAGTCTTGCTAAAAATTGATGACATCGCATTGGCTGATTTTGATCGCCGAGAACGAGGTTACCATCGCATTCAGATCAATCCAAAGCAAGTAGACGTGATCACTCTCTCTTCAAACGACGTGCAACTCGAAGACGATTCCGTTATTTGGGTCTACGTGAAAGACAAACCAGAGCCACCCTGCTCATTAAGCCCGATTATGCTGACCTATGTCGATACGGTATTAGCGGGATGTTTAGAGATCTCCGACACTTTTGCTAAGAATTTTATTGACCATACCATTGGTTGGCATTTCCCAATTGAAAATGATCGACATGCCCCTAAATATGGCAATCTAGCGGGTGTTAAACCTGAACATCACCAAACCATCGACGCACTACTGACCCACATTATCTAAAATAAGTCCGTTAAGTTTGGTCTACACTTTTATAACAAGCAATGCTTATTAAGGGTGTATGAAACAAGCACAGTTACCCAATAGTATACTGCTTTCTGGTATTTTTATCGGTTGTCTATTTTTTAGCTTTAATACCGTGATGACTCGCGGGGCATCGCTTTGGCTGTATGATTCGAAGCGACTCTTTGTTTGTGCTGTGATTATTGTCTTTTGTCTTGGTCTGACTTTATTTAAAAATCATCGACTCTCTTTCTGGTCTACTTTCAGCATCGTCACCCCACTGTGTACGATGCTCGTCATGAGCCTATTTACCTTTGCGGCCATTGCAAATTGGCAACGAGTCTATGTTTGGAGTGCGCAAGAGAATTTCTTTTATGTATTAGGCTTAGTTATCAGTGCTTACTTCCTCGGCGACCGAATGATTAACTGAAACTAAGCCATGCAGTACGCGCTGACTAAATCATGTTATGTGCCTTTACAACCTGACAAATAAGGGTGCGTAACCAGAGGTTTTTATCGTCTTTCTGCTTGCTCACCCTCCACAGTAACGATATGTCAAAATCTGGCACCTCAATGGGCGGTGGTGTCGTCGTTAAATGGTCATTAAACGCATCTGTTTTTGCCATAAGCTCAGGCACAATAGCGACCAAACGACGACCTTTAAGTAAACTGCGGATGGTAAGGAAATTGCGTGATGCAACAGTCACTTGGCGATTGCACCCCAGGGCTTCAAGTCGTTTATCCACCTGTGTTGAAAGCACACCATCTGGGCTAACAAGTGCATGATCAATATGTGAAAACGCGTCGACCGATAGTTTGCCTGCTACATCAACCTGAAGCGGATCATACAAACACACGTGCTTTTCAGTATAGAGCTTTTGCGATTCGAATTGCTCATCAACTTGAATCACACTGCCAATCACCGCATCCAGTTTTTCTTGCTCTACGACTTTGATGTAATTGTTTCTATTTACATTGATAAAACTGACCTGTGCTTTAGGCGCACTATGGCGAATCGCATCATAAAGGACGGGCGCATAAATAAACTCAGCGTAGTCGGTTAACCCTATGCTGCACACTCCGCCATATTTTTCAGGGTCAAATCGCTCTTTGGCCAAAAGCTCCGATGAAATCGAGCCCAGCAGTCGAGAAATAACAGGAGCAACATGATGAGCATACTCCGTGGGTTCCATTTTGTGCCCTTTTCGTTCAAATAGTCTGTCGTCAAAAAGGCCCCTCAAGCGTGACAGACTATGGCTCATCGCAGACTGACTGACAAAGCTCTTTTCGGCTGCTAGGCTGACACTGCGGTACTGATACAACTGTGAAAAGGTGACCAATAAATTTAAATCGATGTTTTTCCAGTTTATTTCACTCACTAGCCCACTATCCCATATTGTTCATGATTATGATTAAAACTATTAATTTGAATCATTTTAGTACATTCAATACAGTGTTGCAGAATCTATTTAGTCAACAAATCATGTCGAGATAAATGATGTTATCTATTTTTAAAATCTTCTTTGCTCTAGGTTGGATAAGTTTTGGTGGCCCCGCGGCTCACATTGGCTATTTTCGTAATGCATTTGTGGAAAAACGAAAATGGTTAGACGATCAAGAATACGCACAAATCGTCGCGCTTAGCCAGTTTTTACCAGGCCCTGGTTCTAGCCAAGTTGGGTTTGCTATCGGCTATAAACGAGGAGGAATAGGCGGCGCATGCATGGCCTTTTTGGGGTTCACTTTGCCTTCTATCTTTATGATGCTTGCGCTCGCGACTCTGAGTAGTCAATTGACTGAACATTCCTTATTTCAACATGTCATTCATGGTCTGAAGCTGCTTGCCGTTGTGGTTGTCGCGGACGCGGCTTGGGGAATGTATAAAAACTTTTGCCAGCAGACGTTAACCGTCGCACTCTGTATAGCAACAGCCGTCGCGCTCTTGGTTATGCCCAATATTTCAACCCAAATTCTAGTGTTATTAATATCGGCATTCATTGGGGTGAAGTACTTAGCAAGACCGAACTTGGATGCTTCGTCGCCATTCAAGCCATCAATCTGGCCGTTGGCCCTGTTTGTTGTATTCCTTGCAATGCCTTTTGTTACGCCTTACTTGTTCGGTACGATCCAGAGTATTGCTCTATTTGGTGACTTTTTCCAAGCGGGGAGCTTGGTATTTGGCGGCGGCCATGTCGTACTTCCACTGCTGCAAAATATTGTCGGCGACCAATTAAGCTCTGATTCTTTTCTCACTGGCTATGCTGCCGCTCAAGCCGTCCCTGGGCCAATGTTTACCTTTGCGACTTATATTGGCTACGAAATGCTGCCTGAAAGCCCTATTATCGGTGCCATTGTTGCCACTGTTGCTGTTTTCTTACCTGGATTCTTGTTGCTACTTGGGGTACTGAAAAACTGGCAGCAGTTGGCCAGTAAACCAAGCGTATCAGGGGCAATCAGTGGCGTAAATGCTTCGGTGGTGGGTTTGCTGATTGCGGCTCTATACCAACCTGTATTTACCAGTGCTGTTTTCAATGGGTTGGATATGGCATTAATCGTCATAGGTCTATTTCTTTTAAAACAAATCAAATTGCCTATTGTTTGGATGGTTGTTTTCTTTGCTCTATCCGGGGGTATTGGTGGGGCAGGTTTAATTCCACTAAGTTGATTCAATGAATAGAAAGTAGAATACTTCCAGGCTAAGAACATCAACGTTACATCTAGCAACCAATCACAGTAGCCTGGAAACTAACGCTTACAAAAAATATGATGATAGCTACTCAGTGCCAATATAATGAGCTCTAAGGCGGCTAATTCCACCCATATCTAAGAATACAATAAAAGTTTCTCTCTATGTTTTCAGGCAGTTTTATTAGATAGATCACTCTAATCACCTAAAAAGGCGCGGTTAACTTTTAACTCAACTCACTAACATGCTAATGTTAACTAATGGTTAACATTAAATTAACATAATAATAATTACATCATTTGCTATTACATGGAGTTAGAGAATGATTCAGCCTGATCAAATATCCAAACCAACCTGCACTCTTCCCCCACCAAACGAACTCATTTTGAAATGGGCTCAAGAGCGCCCCAATGAAGTGTACTTAAAGCAGATCATCAATCGCCAGTTTGTTGAGTTCACTTACGCTGAAGTCGCCGATAAAGCGCTACGCCTTGTCGGTGCATTGAATACATTAGGAGCTAAGCCTGGTGATAAAATCGCGCTAATATCAAAGAACTGTGCAGAGTGGTTTATCTGTGATTTGGCGATCATGCTTGGCGACTTTGTGAGTGTGCCTATTTTTCCAACCGCAGGGGCCGATACCATCGAGTATTGTGCAACTCACAGTGAGAGTAAATTCATCATTGCTGGGAAATTAGATGACTCTAAAGCAACGCAACAGGTTCTTGCTAGCCAACCACACCTCATCAGTATTGCTCTCCCTTACGATAGTGCACCTGACTGCCAACACCAATTTGAAGAACTGATTGCCTCGTCTGAGCCGTCAACACTTCGCCCTGAACATTGCGACGACAAACTGATGTCATTGGTTTACACCTCTGGCACATCCGGGCAACCTAAAGGGGCGATGCTGACCTATGGCGCGTTTAGTTGGTCGGTTGAACAACTGATCAACCATATAGGCATTCAAGGCGGTGACCGACTGTTTTCTTACCTTCCGCTCGCGCACATTACTGAACGAGTGTATATCTTTGGGTGCTCTATTGCAGGTGGTGTACAAACCGCATTCCCAGAGTCGTTAGATACCTTTATCGAAGATGTAAAAATGCAGCGGCCAACACTGTTTATTTCAGTCCCTAGACTGTGGACACTGTTCCAGCAACGCATTCAAGACAAGCTGCCACCACGCAAGATGAATCTTCTACTCAAAATTCCGTTCGTCAGCACGCTCATTAAGAAGAAGCTAGCCGATGGATTAGGGCTTGATCAAGCCAGAGTACTCGGGTGTGGATCGGCCCCTGTTTCAGCGGCTTTACTCGATTGGTACCACAGTATTGGATTAAACATTACCGAAGCATGGGGAATGACGGAGTCCTTCGCCTATAGCACGATTAATCACCCGTTCAGAGAAGACAAGATTGGTACTGTGGGTAACGCAGGTCCTGGGATTGAACTGAAAATTGCCAAAGACAGTGAAATCATGGTGCGCGGTAAAGGCATATTTTCAGGTTACTACAAAAATGATATTGCGACCAAAGAGTCGTTTGATGATGAAGGATGGCTGCACACTGGTGATATCGGCTCTATTGACTCTGAAGGTTATCTTTCTATTCAAGGGCGCAAAAAAGACACCTTCAAAACCGCAAAAGGGAAGTTTGTCGCACCAGTTCCTATCGAGAAAAAACTCTTCGAATACAGCAGAGTTGAGATGATGTGCCTTATCGGTCTGGGGCTTCCAGGGCCAATATTACTCGTCGTGCCACATGACTTCCCTAATTTTGACAAGGAACGTTATGAGCGCACAACCAAAAGAGTGATTGAAAAAATGAACGCTCAGCTGGCCTCACACGAAAAAATCAAAGGCGTGTTAATGATCAAAGAGCCGTGGAGTATTGAGAATAATATTCTGACTCCAACACTCAAGATTAAACGACATGTGTTAGAGCAAAAATACCATGAGGTAGGAGCAAATTGGCCTAAAGACAAATTCGTGGTTTGGGAAGAGTAATTAAAATCGACAGGGAGCCATTACGGCTCCTTTTTTTATAAGCTCTAATTATAAATATTTAGTATAGTCTGAAGCATCATTGTTCTCGGATTCTAGCCCTAGGTCCTCTTTTACTCGACGGCTCAATTGCTCTGTACACAATATTTCATTCCGCGCCCCAATAACCTCACCGCCCTTAATGCGCTTATTTTTAAACAACTTAGTACCAAATATCTTTGTCCAACCGATTAACGCTTCCATCATTCCACACCTGTACTTGCCACCGTTCTGTCGTTATTATGAAAACAACCTGTTCGATATGCGAACAACCATTATTTACATTGATTATAAGTAGAAGTTATGGACAATCGACTACGCCACCTTTCAGGTCTACGTTACTTCGAAGTTGCGGCTCGTTTAAGCAGTTACAGTAAAGCTGCAGATGAACTCTTTGTCAGCCAAGCCGCTGTCAGCCAGAAAATACGACAATTAGAAGAACAAGTTGGTTGTAAACTTTTCGTTCGTAAAGGCCGAGAAATGGCTCTCACACATGCAGGTCGCACGCTTTTTAGCCATGTTTCGGGTGGGTTTAACGAAATTTTATTAGGGTTAAACAAGATCAAGTCAGAGCCAATCCAAGGATTGCTTGTCGTTAGAAGCCCCCCTTCTTTTGCTTCACGCTGGTTATTGCCAAGGTTGTGGAAGTTCTCAGTAAGACACCCAGAGATCCCAATTAAGGTACTCACAGGGTGTGATACTCCCAATTTAAAGCACGGTGAGATTGATGTAGCCATTCGCCAAGGCGAAGATCTATGTGTTGAAGACGGCTTGGCACTGGAGATGCTCATCAACGAACCCGTGTACCCTTTTTGTTCACCTGAACTCGCAAACTCTTTGAACTTCACATCACCTGAACAACTCCTCAAATGTTGGCTGATTCAGTTTGATAGCGGTTGTTTCCCTTGGGAGGAATGGTTTAGGCAAGCCAACATCTCGACTCAAGCTAATGCCATTCAGTGGATGGAAGTGGGTACCTTTGATATGGGATTAACCACAGTCATGGCGGGTCATGGTGTTTGCCTTGCAACGGACAGTCTTGCTGGTGATTTTATAGAACGCGGTCTACTCGTTAAGCCGTTTAATATTGGGATGACACCAGGTGTTCAAGTAAACCTATGCTTTGATCCTGCCTCACCGAGGAAGGAACGCATTGCTGCGTTTACTGAGTGGCTACATGAAGAAGTATCCGACCTATTAAAAACCTAACCGACGCTGTCCATGCTTGTTGCAATGAAAATAGAAATAAAGCACCCACCTTCAAACTAAGCCGTTAGTGTCACTCTTTCTAACCCGAGTTTTACCGAGTAAAAAGAGAGACATGCGATTAAACTGACTCATTGCCAAAACGGCTTTCTGGATTCGATTTGGGCTTGCTCTTTGGTTAAACCAACATCTTCAAGTAAATGCTTAGGAAGCTCTGCCAATCTTTTTCTTGAACAAGATAGCTCATTCCAAACCGTCACTTTGATGAAGATGAACTTAACCAAGCGACTCAACGAATAACGACGGGGGCTTGATGTAATAGTAATTGAAGTATCCATATCTCTTTATCTCCGTTGATTAACCTAATTGACAAGCTGAATAATTAACCATTATTGTTAACCAGACAAACGATTGAAATTAGCAATGAGTTAAGGAAAACTAATGTGAATGAGCGAATGCCTCCTTTTCAAGGAATCTATTATTTTTATACCGCTGCAGAACTTGGCAGTTTCAAAGCCGCAGCCACTCAGTTATTTGTAACCCCCGCTGCGATTAGCCAACAAATTAGGTTGCTAGAAGAGTGGTTAGAAACAGACCTATTTATTCGTCAGCACCGGCAAGTCGTATTAACTCACGAAGGTGAAATTCTTTACCTCCAAGCTAAAAAAGGCTTTGCCCATTTGCAAGATGGTATACGCCAAGTTAATCAAGATCCCAACCCAACACAGCTGTCGATTTCTACCCTCCCCTCGTTTGCGCAGCACTGGCTCGTTCCCCGAATCGGTCAATTTAAAGAAGCACATCCAGAGCTATCAATGCTCATTGAACCGAGTAATCAATTGGTTTCATTCCTGGATTCTAGTGTTGATATTTGTATACGTTATGGTGAAGGAAATTATAAAAATGTTGAAAGTCGTTGGCTGATGGATGAAGTCGTCTATCCGGTTTGCCACCCTATTTATCAAGAAAAAAAGACCATTTATGGTATTGAAGATTTGTATAAGGCGGAATTAATTGAAGACCGCTGGCCAGATATGGATTGGAAGCTCTGGTTAGACACTGTAGAAGTGAAAGCAGGCCAATCCACGTTGCAGTACGATGGATCTCACTTTGTACTCGAGGGGGCTCTCTCTGTCCAAGGGGTTGCCTTGGTAAAACATAGTCTAGCCAGACGCTACATCGAGGAAGGGAAACTGGTTAGAATTGGGAACATCGCACTCAAGCCTAGATTTAGCTACTACCTATGTGCCCCCGCTGGTTACTTTCGCCGTGAAAAAATCCTGCAGTTTGAGCAGTGGATCAAACAACAAATTCGGATTTTCTCTCAATTAGATAACGAGAAACTCATTATTAAAGAAAGCGACTACTCTTTAAAATGGAAACAAAACTAATTCACAATAATTGCTATACTGTCTGATTAGAAGCCGACACCCTAGTCATCTCAGCGACTTCTGAGGATGATGACTACTACATATTGAGAAATTGGTATCGAATGACACAAGACAATAATCCACTTCATGGCATTACACTGCAAAAACTGCTCACAGAACTCGTGGAACACTATGGCTGGGAGAGACTCAGCCAGATGGTTAATATCAACTGTTTCAAGAGTGATCCGAGCATTAAATCTAGCCTTAAATTTCTGCGTAAAACAGAATGGGCTCGCGCTAAAGTAGAGCAGATCTACGTAGATCTAAAGCGCTAAATGTGATCACTTTCGGCTCGCACAAAGTCGCAATATGTGGAAGATGAAAAATACCAGTACCGATCTGTGAAAAGTACCAAGCAGTGAAAGGTATCGAGCCGTGAAAAAGTGACAAACTGTAGAAAACAAAAAGCCCCACTAGCTTTCACTAGTAGGGCTTTTTAGTTAGAGAATGAAACGATTATTTCTTAGCGTTTTCTTCTTTAACTTTAGCGATTACTTCTTCTGCCACGTTCATTGGACATGGAGAGTACTGTAGGAATTCCATAGAGAATTGACCACGGCCTGAAGTAATAGTACGTAGGTGACCGATGTAACCAAACATTTCTGAAAGTGGTACATCAGCTTTAATACGTACACCAGTTACGCCAGCTTGTTGATCTTTGATCATGCCACGACGACGGTTAAGGTCACCGATAACATCACCCACGTGATCGTCTGGAGTAAACACGTCAACGTTCATGATTGGCTCAAGAAGTTGTGCGCCAGCTTTAGGCATAGATTGACGGAATGCGCCTTTCGCTGCGATTTCAAATGCGATTGCAGATGAATCGACTGCGTGGAAGCCACCATCGAATAGTTCAACTTCAACGTCTAGCGTAGGGAAACCAGCAAGAACACCGTTCTCCATCATGCCAGCAAAGCCTTTTTCTACTGCAGGCCAGAATTCTTTAGGAACGTTACCGCCCACTACAGAAGACTTGAATGAGAAACCAGAACCAGGTTCACCTGGCTTGATACGGTAATCGATTTTACCGAATTGACCAGAACCACCAGATTGCTTCTTGTGCGTGTAGCTATCTTCAATTGCTTGAGTAATAGTTTCACGGTAAGCAACTTGAGGAGCACCTACAGTTAGGTCAACGCCGTATGTACGCTTAAGGATATCGACCTTAATGTCTAGGTGAAGTTCACCCATGCCTTTAAGGATAGTTTCACCTGTCTCTTCGTCAGTCTCAACTTGGAAAGAAGGATCTTCTGCAACCATTTTACCGATAGCGATACCCATTTTCTCAGAACCGCCTTTATCTTTTGGCGATACAGCAATCGAGATTACTGGCGTTGGGAATACCATTGGCTCAAGTGTTACTGGGTGCTTAGGATCACATAGAGTGTGACCAGTTTGCACGTTTTTCATACCAACGATTGCAATGATGTCACCAGCTTGTGCGCTAGTCAGTTCGTTACGGTCATCAGCTTGCATCTCAACCATACGGCCAACACGCTCAGTTTTACCTGTAAACGAGTTAAGGATAGTGTCACCCTTGTTTAGTTTACCAGAGTAAATACGGACGAATGTTAGTGCACCAAAGCGGTCATCCATGATTTTGAATGCTAGCGCTTTGAATGTTTCATCTGTAGAAACGATAGCGTGCTCGCCCGTTTCTTCGCCTTCTTCGTCCATTAGAGGTTGAGGGTCAACTTCAGTTGGCGATGGTAGGTAATCTACAACAGCGTCAAGGATAAGTTGCATACCTTTGTTCTTGAACGCAGAACCACAGAACGTTGGGAAGAATGCGATATCACGAGTACCTTTACGGATACAACGTTTGATGTCTTCGATAGAAGGCTCTTCACCTTCCATGTAAGCTTCCATTAGATCATCGTCTTGCTCTACAGCAGTTTCGATTAGCTCTTCACGGTATTGCTCTACTTCATCAACCATGTCCGCAGGAACATCTTGAACTGAGTAGTTTTCAGGAAGACCAGTGTCATCCCAAACGTAAGCTTTACGGCTTAATAGGTCTACAACACCAACGAAGTCATCTTCGCGGCCAATTGGTAAAACCATAACTAGAGGAGTTGCACCTAGAACGTTTTTAACTTGGTCAACAACGTTAAAGAAATCTGCACCCATACGGTCTAGTTTGTTAACGAAGATCAGACGAGATACTTCTGATTCGTTAGCGTAACGCCAGTTGGTTTCTGATTGAGGTTCAACACCACCAGAACCACAGAATACGCCGATACCGCCGTCTAGTACTTTTAGAGAACGGTAAACTTCAACGGTGAAGTCAACGTGTCCAGGAGTATCGATAACGTTTAGACGGTGGTCATTCCAGAAACAACTTACAGCTGCAGACTGGATAGTAATACCGCGCTCAGCTTCCTGTTCCATGAAATCGGTAGTCGATTCACCATCATGAACTTCACCAGTTTTGTGGATCTGGCCAGTAAGTTTAAGGATACGCTCAGTTGTAGTGGTTTTACCCGCATCAACGTGCGCGAAAATACCAATGTTTCTGTATTTTGATAAATCAGTCATCGTTTTACTCTGTTAATAGGATATAAAATGCGCGCAGAGTATACCACAATCCGTCAAGACTGATACCCTTGCGTGTACGAGATGATAAAAAACTTTTATAGGCTACTGCTTACCTAAAATCAATCATAAATATGCAATTGATACATTTTTATTATATTTACTACTCTAGATAAGCGATATTGAGCATAGTCTATTTTGACTTGCTCTGATTTACAAACCTAATTGTTGAATATGTTTTATAACTCATCAAAAGCAGCCAAGGCGTCTGACAATTTTTTAACACCGTGGAGTTGCATACCTTGGATGCCGTTTTTCGGCATATTCGCCGCGGGAATAATCGCTCGCTTAAAACCGTGTTTAAACGCTTCCATTAAGCGTTCTTGCCCACTGGGTACAGGGCGAATTTCTCCTGCAAGCCCCACCTCACCAAAGACAACGACATCTTTTGGCAACGGTCTATCTTTAAAGCTAGATAGCAATGCCACCACCAACGCCAAGTCGGCACTGGTTTCTGCCACTTTCACGCCACCAACGACGTTGACAAACACATCTTGATCGGCCATTTGTAATCCGCCGTGCTTATGCAATACAGCTAGCAGTAGTGACAGTCGATTTTGATCCAAGCCAACAGACACCCTTCTTGGGTTAGCCAGCTGTGAATAGTCGACAAGAGCCTGAATTTCCACTAAAAGTGGACGAGTGCCTTCCCAGACCACCATGACTGAACTGCCTGACGTTTCTTCTTCACCGCGAGACAAAAAGATAGCCGACGGGTTGCTCACCTCTTTCAAGCCTTGCCCTGTCATCGCAAATACGCCTAACTCATTAACTGCGCCAAAACGGTTTTTATGGCTGCGCATGGTTCTAAAGCGACTATCAGCGCCACCATCAAGTAACACCGAACAATCAATAATATGCTCAAGTACTTTAGGACCCGCTAGCGTACCGTCTTTGGTCACATGGCCCACGATAAACACGGCAACGTTATTCTGCTTAGCGTAACGCGTTAACATGGTCGCAGACTCTCTCACCTGAGCAATACTGCCAGGCGAAGATTGTACATCGGCAACATTCATCACCTGAATGGAATCGATCACCATAATTCTCGGCTGCTCTTTTTCGGCGATTTGACAAATTTTATCGACATTGGTTTCTGACAGCATCTTCAAATGTTCTTTAGGCAATCCTAAACGAGAAGCCCTCATAGCCACTTGTTGCAATGACTCCTCGCCCGTTACGTATAACGTCGGCATTTGAGCAGAAAGCAAACACATTGTCTGAAGTAACAATGTAGATTTACCTGCCCCAGGATTACCACCAATCAAAATCGCGGCACCAGGCACCACACCACCACCGAGTACACGATCAAATTCTTTGAAACCGCTGCTAAATCGTGGAACTTCTTGCAAGTCGATTTCAGAGAGAACTTGCACCTTTGATTCGGAACCTGCTCCTGCATAACCAGACAAGCGCTCATTACGAGCGACCGTTGGTGAAGCCGCTATACGAATCTCGGTGATCGTATTCCAAGCGCCACACGCATTGCACTGGCCTTGCCAGCGAGGGAAATCCGCACCACAATCATTACAAACATATGCACGCTTTGCCTTAGCCATGTTTCCTCAATTTACTAAACTGACAACACATAATTTACTAAACTAACTATGGAACCCTTTGTTAAACTATGTGACATCTTAAGTGATTTTTAACATTATATAATCGTCAGCCAAATTAACATAAAGGCTAAAGATTTTGGTAAATCTGTCGATGTTATTGCAACGGAGTACTTTAACAGAAAACTATGCAGCAATCTGAAATTCTATCTATCGCAGAGAGACTCATCCCCGCTTATCATTCGGAGGATTTCGACTACCTTTTATCTCAAATGACAGAAGATGAATCCCCGTCGGCTAAGTTGCTGGTCAAGATGGAATTGAACCGGGTGATGGCCCCTTGCACCAAACCCATCGACTTACGTGGACGAGTTCAGGGCGAATGCCGAGAATATGAACTCGACGGACTGAAGCACTGGTTGGATGATGTTGCCTTTAACGCATACCACAAAAATGTTAGAAAATTCAGAGGCTATACTGAAGGCGTTTGGGAAGCGCTGATCAACACCAAAAATAATTTTCGGGTGATGAAACAAAATGGGGTTCCCACTCAAAAAGAGTTGTCGGCTGAAAGCACCCCTTTTCATGTTGAACCCATCACTCTAGGGTATGACCTGAAGCGACAAGAAAACCGTCTCAAGGTGTATTCTCAAGTAGAGATTCAACTACAAAACAAACAGATTGTTCACGCCGTAAGTATCGACCTGTCGCCTTCCGGTGCAAAGTTCAAAGTGCCAACGGCATTTAATTATAAACTGGGCGAACTGATCCGTGTTTCATTTGTTGAATTACAAAAATCCTCTGAAGTAGAAGATATCCATCTTCCGCTCGATTACCGAATTGTCGGTATTGACGATAGCTATGAAAATGACGCCGTTAAATTCATTCGAACCCTCAAATTGTCAGATTCCGACGTTGTCGATAAAGTCATTGAAGAATCGCTGCAGAACAGTGCACAAAAAGTGCGTCACGATAATCAAGATAAGATCATTCGCGCCCGCACCCGTGGTTACGAACATACCTATTTAAAACACACCTGTAATTTACCGGTGTTTTTTAGTGGCAATGAATTGAAGCTCGTCTTGATGACTGAGAACAACTTACCCATTTGGAACTACTGGCAAGACGAACGAAACCAGCAAGCCCTCGGATCTTTGTTCCACGAGCAGCGCATGTCCTTGTTAACCACAGAAGGAATCCGTGGTTGTAGCAATACCATTTATTCGTTTACTCATGACCATGATGGAAAGTCACTGTTTTTTTCAATGATGATGCCAGAAGCAACCCGAGAAGAACGCCAGTTATTTTGGCATGTTGGGGCGAAAAGAAAGAGCTGGAAGGCGTTTAAGCTCTCTATTTTTGAGCTTTCAGATCCAGAATGTCAACAGCTATCACAGCACGCTAATGAGCTAGGTATTGACACTGAGCCACTGTCTCACTGCGGCATTCTCCAGGAAATATCCGATACAGATTCCGCAGCTGATTATCTTTTTACTGAGAAACCGAAACTACCGAGTAAAGCACTCAATCGATTTAGGCACACTCGTCGTGTCACCGGAAACCCGACCTCTATCTACTTTGATGCAAAATCTCGCCGTAAAGAGCCTCGCTATCATTTTAAATCGCCCATTGAGCTAACCATCGATCTAGACAGCCCAATTACTGGACATACCATCGATCTATCCAAACATGGCTTGAGCATTCAATTAGATAAACCTAGCGAACTACGAGCGAATGAAGCATGCAGCATCAATCTACGTGAGCTTCAACTATACGATAAGTCCTTGCCACTGAGTGACGTTCAATACCATATTATTCGAGTTAGTGCAGACAACTTAAAGATTCAACTCAGCATTGATGAGTCGACGAGTAATTTAAGTACGATCGCGTTCTTTGATCGATTGATCAAACATAATCAGGCTAAGCTACCCAAAAAGAAAGAGTTGTTACCCAGCAATGAATTGCTTGAAGGGCTGCATAACATTCTGCTTGATAAAATGGTGAGCAATCCTGTTTTTGTTGAGAAAATCAAAGGATCATTAGTACCAATGGTGATTGGTGTTAATTATCCTCTTCCACCTCACTTGATGTTGATGGCTCGCCTCGGTATTGCGAAGCAATTTTCATTAGAACCGATTTACAAAGGCCGAATGAATACACTGCTTTCTGTACCAATGAAACGTATTGAAGGCGCTATCCCTCAATACCATGAGATTTACATCTCAGCCGTCATTTTTGGTCATCGTATTCAATCACTACAGACTAAACTCAGCAGTGAATTTGAGAACATCAGAGAAAGATTAATTTTCATTAAGAAGGCAATGGCCGTCGGAGATTTCTACGTGCTCAGAGTATCCGGCGCTCCAATATTTGAACCTTTAACCAGCCTGCTTAAACAGGATATTGAAGAACTGACCCAAATCAGCATGCATCAAGCAAGAAAACTAGAAAAGGAAATTAGCGCTACTGTTGGTTACGGAGAAATCGTTGATATTACTGAGGAAGTATTGGTCAGACTCGAGCTGACTAAATAGTTTCGTGAAGACAAGGTCGGTTCGCTAAAACAAAGTAGGTTCGTGGAGACAACGTGGGGGCTGCATAAATAGCTTTATATAGAGAGGACATTTTAATCTATAGAAAACCTTAATCTACAGAAAACAAGGCCAACTAGAAAAAGCAATCGCGAAGATATTTCCCCTCGCGATTCCTAGTTCACACCAATAACAACGAAATATTAAGGCTTAGCCTGCCAGCTCAGTTTTTGTTGCTTGACTAAACCCGCAGATAGGATACACAGCACACCACCAAGACCGGCAAATCGAACCGCAGTCTGAGCAGCTTGTTCTACTTTAGGTTTAGCATGGTAAGCCACACCCAGCCCTGCCGCATTCATCATGACCAGATCATTCGCCCCATCGCCCACGGCAACAGTATTATGAATCTCGATGTCATATTTTTCAGCCAGCTCAAATAAAATGTCCGCTTTCGTCTGAGCTGAAACCACATCACCGATAACCTGGCCTGTTAGCTTGCCATCAACAATCTCTAAGGTGTTAGATTGAGCATGATGAAGGTTTAACTCCTGGCGCAAATAATCAGAAAAATAGGTAAATCCTCCTGAAGCAATGGCGGTTTTCCAACCTAATGCATTCAATGTCGTCACTAGCTCTTTTAAATCTGGCATAAACGGGAGGCTTTGACGAACAGATTCCAAAATAGATTCATTCGCCCCCGCTAGCTTAGCCACTCGCTGACGGAGACTTTGCTCAAAATCGAGTTCCCCTTGCATTGCTCGTTCGGTGACTTCCGCCACTTCTTCTCCCACTCCTGCCAATATCGCAATCTCATCAATGCATTCGATTTGAATCGCGGTTGAATCCATATCCATGACGATCAAACCAGGGCTAGAAATATCTGGGAGTTCATCTAAAAGGGCAAAATCTAACCCCAATGAAATAATGATATCTTGATGTGCTTGAGTCAGAGCTCCTGACATCAAAGCCACCTCGTAATGACCCACTTTCCAAGTTTCAACAATTCGAGTGTATGTACCCGTATAGGTATCAATGTCGTCAAAATATTGAGGGGAAAGGTGCGAAGCAAAGATAATCCAATTCGCTTTAGCTTTATCCTGCTGATTTGAAAAGCGAGTTTCAGGTAGTCGCTTCAAAAGAGTCGTGTGTCGCCTGATTGGTAGAGTCTTTAACGTATCCATGTTTTAATCCTTAAAATAACTCCATAACGTTACCCTATTGCAATTTGAAAACGCAAGTATCAATATTAACGAACGCAAAATAATTCTGTTTAGGAATACCATGAATCAATCATTATTTTCATTTCGAGTAGCAGTTAAGGCCATCGCTGTGCTTATGCTGCTTGCCATGGTTTCCGTTATCGCCATCAATAGCGTCAAAATAAGCCAAGGCAATGAACGAATTCAACAGAATCAACTCGAAACACTCACCAAGATATTAATCTCTCAAGCGTCGCTTTCCGCCGCTGAAATGGTGATGCAAGAAGATCAAGAGAAGCTATTAACCCTCGCCAATCAACTCGCGCAAAACCCGCTGGTCTTTGACGCTACACTCTACAGCACCGAAGGTATTAAACTCGCTGCAAGCGATGAGGCACTGACGGCGAGAGAAGTGCTCGGACTTGATACGCCATTATCTACAGCAAGAATAGGTCGTCAGCAACTCGTCGAGCCTGTTATGCATGATTCCAGTATTATCGGGTTTATTCGTATTACTTTTGAAACAGGCCGAGTCACGGCCATTTCCGATCACCACTACCGGAAAAGTGATCGTTACATGTACACGATGATATTGATGAGCTTTATTGGCGGTCTATTAGTGCCAATATTGATAAGAAAGAAACGAAAGAACAAGGGTGAAAACTTGTTACTCAGTGGGCAATAATCATCATTATACTTTTGACATAACAGTTAACTACCTTAAGCACTTAACCACGGTCAGAACTTAGGTTCGTGATCTAAGCCGTGGGTAGAATCAATCATTGCCAAACAAACAGCCGCACAAATACAAATAAAAAACCTCAGTGTTCAAACTGAGGTTTTTTCATTTTATGCTAAAAAATGGTTAGTCTTCATCGCCTAGCAAAACGGAATCCAAAGCAATTTCCATCATTTCATTAAATGTGGTTGCACGTTCATCTGACGTGGTTTGTTCACCGGTTTTGATGTGATCCGATACCGTACAGATTGCTAGCGCTTTGGCGCCATATTCTGCCGCCACACCATAAATTCCAGCCGCTTCCATTTCGACGCCAACAATTCCGTATTTATCCATTACGTCGAACATGTCTGGGTCAGGAGTGTAGAAGAGTTCTGCTGAAAACAGGTTACCGACTTTGACATCGATACCACGTGCTTTTGCTGCCTCTTCAGCAGCTCTCACCATTTTATAATCAGCGATGGCTGCGAAGTCATGATCTTTAAAGCGAATACGGTTTACTTTAGAGTCTGTGCACGCGCCCATACCAATCACAACATCACGCACTTTAATATCTTCGCTAACCGCACCACAACTTCCGACGCGTATTATCTTCTTAACACCGAAGTCTTTAATCAGCTCTGTTACGTATATAGAGCATGATGGAATTCCCATGCCATGCCCCATCACCGAGATCTTACGACCTTTATAAGTGCCGGTGTATCCATACATACTGCGAACATCACAGACCTGAACAGCATCATCTAAAAAAGTCTCAGCAATGTATTTAGCGCGCAGTGGATCCCCCGGCATCAAAACAACATCTGCAAAGTCACCCTTTTCAGCATTAATATGTGGCGTTGCCATAATCTATTCCTTCTTCAATCTCTATTTGAATTGCTAATCCAATTGTTAAGGGCTCTTCAACAGAGCCCTAATCCATGATTACAAAAAGTTTTTACCGTATTCCATTGGAGAGGTTTCAAAGTACGATGCCAAACTTTGGCCTATGTCAGCAAACGTATCTCTAAGGCCCAATGAACCGGCTGGTACTTTTTGGCCATAAACGATAACGGGGATATGCTCACGCGTATGATCACTGCCTGGCCAGGTTGGATCACACCCATGATCTGCCGTCAAAATAAGAATGTCATCTTCTTGCATTAACTCGATAACTTCGTTAATTCGCCCATCAAAGTACTCTAAAGCCGCCGCATAGCCTGCGACATCTCTTCGGTGCCCGTATGCAGAATCAAAGTCAACAAAATTGGTGAAGACTATCGTGTTGTCCCCAGCCTTTTTGATCGCTTCTTTTGTTGCTTCGAAGAGCTCTGGAATTCCCGTTGCTTTGGTTTTCTGAGTTATCCCGCAGCCCGCATAAATGTCAGAGATTTTACCAATAGAGTGGACTTGACCGCCTTTTTCATCCACCAGTTTTTGTAACACAGTTGGTGCCGGTGGCTCTACCGATAAGTCTCGGCGGTTACCCGTACGAGCAAATTCGCCCGCTTTCGCACCAACAAATGGTCGCGCAATCACTCGGCCAATGTTGTACTCTTCAAGTTCTTCACGAGCGATCTGGCAAAGCTCTAGTAACTTGTCCAAACCAAACGTCTCTTCATGACAAGCGATTTGGAATACCGAGTCACCTGATGTATAGAAAATCGGTAAACCTGTCTTCATGTGCTCTTCGCCCAAGTCATCAAGAACCTGAGTCCCTGATGCATGGCAATTGCCTAAGAAACCAGACAAACCAGCACGTTTTAGAATGCGATCTGTTAGCTCCGTTGGAAAGCTGTTTTCTTTATCTGTAAAGTAACCCCATTCAAATAACACAGGAACACCAGCAATTTCCCAGTGACCTGAAGGCGTATCTTTACCTGATGACAGCTCAGCGGCATGGCCGTAAGCACCAATCACATCAACACTGCCTTCAAGACCCGCAGCAAACTTACCGGTCGACTCTTTGTGCGCCATCGCAAAACCAAGCTTAGACAGGTTAGGCAGTTTTAATGGTCCACTACGATCGGCATTATCCGCTAGCCCTTTACTGCACTGCTCTGCAATATGGCCCATGGTATCCGAACCAACATCACCAAACTTATCCGCATCGGCAGTTTCACCAATACCAAATGAATCTAATACTAAAATAAATGCTCTTTTCATTTTCTCACCCATTAAATGCGCTTCACCAGATTTCATACGTCTTCAGAACGGATCTGACGATAAACATCTGGAGTCGGTTGATAGTCTCCGCCAATCGTAATTGCACGTTGAAGTGCCTGTGCGGCCTCTTGCCATTGCTCTTCATTACGAGCATGGATAACCGCTAACGGTTTATCATCTGCCGCAATGTCACCTAAGCGAATGAAATTATCAAAACCCACCGCGTAATCGATGCTGTCCGTTGCTACGCGACGTCCACCGCCCATACCAACTACGGCCATTCCGATTGCACGTGTATCCATGGCTGATACAACACCACGTTCAAGTGCGTAAACAGGTTTAATAATTTCTGCGCTTTCTAGGTAGTTATTATAATTTTCTACAAAATCTTCTGGCCCGCCTAAGCCTGCAACCATTTTACCAAAGCATTCTGCGGCTTTGCCGTTATCCAGAACGGCCATCAATTTCTCTCGGGCCTCTTCACTGTTGTCGGCAAGGTTCCCCAACACCAACATTTCAGCACAAGAAGCCAATGTAATATTGAGCAAGCGAGGATTACGATATTCACCCGTTAGGAATCTCACCGCTTCTCTCACTTCAAGCGCATTGCCCGCTGAAGAGGCAAGAACTTGGTTCATATCGGTAAGGATAGCGGTTGTTTTAGTACCGGCACCATTAGCCACGGCAACGATAGATTTAGCCAGTTCTTCCGACGCTTCATACGTTGGCATAAAAGCACCTGAGCCGACTTTTACATCCATCACAAGTGAATCTAAACCTGCCGCTAGTTTCTTCGACAGTATCGAAGCGGTAATTAACGAGATGTTATCGACGGTTGCGGTAATATCACGCGTGGCATAAACACGCTTATCTGCGGGAGCTAAATCCCCCGTTTGACCGATAATGGCCACCCCAGCGTCTTTAGTCACTTGACCAAACACGTCATTGGTTGGAGTAATGTTATAACCAGGTATGGACTCTAATTTGTCTAAAGTTCCTCCCGTGTGGCCAAGGCCGCGGCCAGAAATCATTGGAACAAACCCACCACATGCGGCCACCATAGGGCCAAGCATTAATGACGTCACATCGCCGACACCACCGGTTGAGTGTTTATCAACAATTGGACCATCGAAGTTCATGTGCGCCCAATCAATCACCATGCCTGAATCACGCATCGCACACGTGAGAGCAATTCGCTCTGGCATCGTCATTTCATTAAAGAATATCGCCATTGCAAATGCTGCAATTTGGCCTTCAGATACGGTATTTTTTGCCACACCTTGAATGAAAAAATTAATCTCATCCGTTGTCAGAACTTCGTTATCGCGCTTTTTACGAATGATTTCTTGAGGTAAGTAGTTTTGATTAATATTAGACATTAGAATCTCCCAAGTTTGCTGTAAACATTGGTTTGTAGAATAAAGAGATGAAGTGGTGAACTTTCACCACTTCATAAAACAGACAGTTATAGATTTAGTACGCGGCAGGATCCGCTGTTTGGTCTGTCACTTCTAATGTGTTAAGTAGATTGGTTAGTAGGCTTGATGCTCCAAAACGATAATGCATATTGTCAGCCCAATCGGCACCTAAAAGATCATCAGCCATACCAAGGTAAGCTTGTGCATCTTCCGCAGTGCGAACACCACCAGCAGGCTTAAAGCCGACCGTTTTAGCAACGCCCATATCGCGAATAACTTCAAGCATCATGCGTGCGTATTCTGGCGTAGCGTTCACTGGTACTTTACCCGTTGAAGTTTTGATGAAATCGGCACCCGCTTCAATACAAATCTGCGATGCTTTCTTAATCAATGCTTCTTCTTTCAACTCACCCGTTTCGATGATCACTTTTAATAAAATATCGCCACACGCTTCTTTACATTGCTTAACCAACTCAAAGCCGACTTTTTCATTGCCAGCAATTAACGCACGGTATGGGAAGACAACATCCACTTCATCAGCACCGTAAGCAACGGCTGCCTTTGTTTCTGCAACGGCGATGTCAATATCGTCATTACCATGAGGGAAATTTGTCACGGTTGCAATGCGCACGTCTGGTGTGCCTTGTTCACGCAATGTCTTCTTCGCAATGGGAATAAAGCGAGGGTAAATACAAATTGCAGCAGTGTTACCTACGGCTGTTTTCGCGTCATGACACAGTGAGATCACCTTTGCATCGGTGTCATCATCATTTAGCGTGGTTAGATCCATTAATTTAAGTGCTCGTAGTGCTGCTGCTTTTAAATCGCTCATTTCTATCTCCGATCAATATATTCAATTCATTTTCTATCGAACTCGCACCCATATTAGCAATTTAACGTTGGGGCAAAGCGGGCTCAATAGCCTTAAATGAACGGACTTGGTTCCTTGAAGACTCAGTACATACAGCGAACATGTACTAATTGCTATCCTTGTCACCGCACAGTACCAATTATGGTCCATGGCACTACAATCAATGATTGCGGTGTCTGCGTAGGCAAATCATATGCCTATTTTGAGATGTATTACCGTGAAGAGTTGTTATTCACCCACTCAACAATGTGTATCTAACCTATACAGTATAGATATTCATTGCAAAACTGTAGCACCAAATAAAACGCAAACGGTTTGTATCTCAAAAATCTAACTCTATCTTACTCCTTGTTCACCTCTTAGCGATAAAAGCTATTTATCCGCTAACCCCAAAAAATGTATTGCCAGAAAACAAAAAGCCCCGCAGCACACTAGGTGGCTACGGGGCTTGATTACAAGGCGTCTATATAAACTGACTCTTCTTTCTTAGAAAGAGAGGAATAGGCCAGCAATAGTTGCCGCCATTAGGTTAGATAGAGTACCTGCTGCAACGGCTTTAACACCCATGCGTGCAATCTCTTGACGACGGCTAGGAGCAAGACCACCTAGACCACCAAGTAGAATCGCGATAGAAGACAGGTTAGCGAAGCCACATAGTGCAAAGGCAATGATAGCTTGCGTCTTCTCAGACATCACAGCACCAGTTGATGCAAGAACTTGAGCATTTTCACCCACGTAAGGTACAAAGTTTAGGTACGCTACGAATTCGTTCACAACCAGTTTTTGGCCGATGAAAGAACCAGCAACTGTTGCTTCAGCCCAAGGCACACCAATTAGGAATGCTAGAGGAGCAAACAACCAACCTAGAAGCATTTCTAGTGTTAGGTGTCCCATACCGAACCAACCGCCAACACCACCGATGATGCCGTTCACTAGCGCGATAAGGCCAATGAAAGCAAGTAGCATTGCGCCAACGTTTAGTGCTAGTTGAAGACCAACAGATGCGCCACTTGCTGCTGCATCGATAACGTTAGCTGGTTTATCAGCGCCGCCGTCAATGTCATCACCTAGCTCATCAGCAGCCTGTTCTGTTTCTGGCTTGATGATTTTTGCGAATAATAGACCACCAGGTGCCGCCATGAATGACGCAGCAACTAGGTACTCTAGTGGAACACCCATTGATGCATAACCCGCTAGTACACCACCGGCAACAGATGCTAGGCCACCACACATTACTGCAAATAGCTCAGATGAAGTCATCTTAGGAATAAACGGACGAACCACAAGTGGTGCTTCTGTTTGACCTACGAAAATGTTCGCAGCAGCAGACATTGATTCTGCACGAGATGTGCCCAATGCTTTTTGTAGACCACCACCCAGAATCTTGATAACCCACTGCATAACACCAATGTAGTAAAGTACAGAGATTAATGCAGAGAAGAAGATAAGAGTTGGTAGTACTTGGAAAGCAAAAATGAAGCCGATACCATCAACTGAGAAGTTAACTAGGTTTCCAAATAGGAACCCTGTACCGTCTTTACCGTAGTCGATTACGTTCTGTACACCAGCAGAGAAGCCAGCAAGAAGATCGCGACCCCATGGTACGTAAAGTACGAAACCACCGATTATAAATTGGATTGCGAAAGCGCCGCCTACAGTACGTAGGTTAATCGCTTTGCGGTTGTCAGATAAAAGAACTGCTATTCCAAGCAGAACGAACATCCCGATGATACTCATAAACAGGCTCATAGTTTATGATTTCCTTATTAGTTATTTATTGGCGTGTGACAAAAGTGGAGCTAAAAAGCACGGTGATTATACGCAGCATGAATGAGATAAAGTAATGCTGCACTCACACTTTCTGTTAAGACACACACTTTATTCATTCACAATTGTGATTCAAATCACATCAAACTCATACAAAAATCATAGAACCTACAACTTATTTAGAATTCATTCACAAATAAATAGCGATCTATGGCTACTTTCCCACAACGATTGCGCAACCGTTTGCTCTGATTGCTCTTTAAGCAACGCCAGTTCTGATAAGACTTTTGGCAACATTTTAGGGTGATTTTTCTTCCCTTGAAAACCGCACATAGGCATATCAGGCGCATCGGTTTCAATAACCAAATAGTCCAATGGTAAATCAGACATTGTCTTTCTCGTTTTGTTCGCCCTTGGGTAGGTGATGGTTCCACCCACACCGATATAAAAACCCAATTCAATAAAATCCATCGCTTGCTGCAAGCTGCCGGAAAAACCGTGCAATATACCTCCTTTAGCAAGCGGGTACTTTTTTAATAATGGGATGAGGCGATGGTTCGCTTTATGACAATGAAGAATAACGGGTAATTGATACTGCTGAGCCAGTTCTAGTTGTATTAACAAATACCGTTCTTGCAATGCTTGGGAGGCATCAATTGAAAAGTCGAGCCCACATTCGCCAATGGCAACACACTGAGGGGAACGGAGTTCAAGAGCCTGCGAAAGGGCTTTGACGTCTTGCTCTACTGAATCATTAAGAAAATAAGGGTGGAAACCCAAAGCATGGTAAATTTGAGGGTGCTGCGAAGAGAGCAATTGCACCGCTTGCCAGTTGCTCTCATTTATTGCAGGAATAAGAAACTTCTTTACCCCTTCTCGCTCAGCTGACGATAGTTCTGCATTGAAGTCACCTTGAAAGTGCTCAAAGTCAAAGTGACAATGCGTATCAAACAAAGGGGGCATTGTCATGGCTTTTTCTTGTCATTATCAACCATTGAATGACTCTCCGCGATTGATTCGTTTTCGGTCGATGGATCTTTTTTGTAAGGCACACAGCTGCGCTTATTTTCTGGTGTCAGCCCCATAGACACGCACCATGCATCGTATTTATTTAACCAAAACGTTAGCCACTTCACCATTGCCGCGCTTACCTTCTAAATACGCCCGCCTAAAACGGGTTAGCGTTCTTCACGTTTAAACACGAGCTCTTTGTGTGAAGATTCAGCTTCAACAAAGTAATAACCTGCGCTATCGAACTGAGTCAATGCTTCAATCGAATCAACCCTATTTTCGATAATATATCGAGCCATCATGCCGCGTGCTTTCTTTGCGTGAAAGCTGATGACTTTATACTGCCCATTTTTGCAATCTTTGAACACTGGCGTTATCACCGTTGCATCTAAGCTCTTTGGCTTGACCGCTTTAAAGTATTCATTGGAGGCTAAATTGATCAATACATTATCGCCTTGGACATTGATATCGTGATTCAATTTATCGGTAATCAGGTTACCCCAAAACTGATACAGATTGGTGCCACGCGTATTAGCCAGTTTCGTTCCCATTTCAAGGCGGTATGGCTGCATGAGGTCTAAAGGTTTGAGTAGGCCATATAAACCCGACAACATTCGTAAGTGCTGTTGAGCAAAGTCCAAATCTCCTTGAGAAAGAGTGGCCGCATCTAACCCTGTGTACACATCCCCTTTAAATGCAAAGAGTGCTTGGCGGGCGTTTTCGAACGAGAAGGTTTCGCTCCACTGCTCAAACCGAGCCACATTGAGTCCTGCAATTTTGTCACTGACCTTCATCAAGGCGGTAATATCCGCTGGGGTCAGCTTACGGCATTCATCGATAAGCTCTTTAGAATGGGGGATAAAATCTGGCTGAGTAAATTGCTCTGTAGGTAACGGAGACTCGTAGTCCAACGTTTTTGCAGGTGAGATAACGACTAGCATAGTGTAAATTCCATATTCATGAGACGTCTCTAGACTACAAAAAAAGCCACGCATTGTCTGCATGGCTTTTCAATTACTCTAATAAGTCAAACCGATTAGCTTTTTTTGCTGTTATCCCAAATACCATCTTCTAACTGAGATTGAAGCTCTGGAAAGTCATTCGCATCAAATGTAGGAAGCTTACCCGCATCCAATTGGCGATTGTAATCTTTGGCCAGTTTGATCACGATACCAGACAACAAGATGATCGCCACCAAGTTCACTATGGCCATTAACCCCATAGAGACATCAGCCAGTGCCCACACGGTTGGTAGAGAAGCTAGCGAACCGAACATCACCATACCAAGCACCACAACCCTAAACAGCGCCAATCCTTTCTTATTGTTGTGCTCTAAGAATATCAGATTCGTTTCTGCGTAGGAGTAGTTCGCAATGATAGATGTAAAGGCAAAGAAGAAAATCGCCACCGCAACAAAGATTCCACCCCAATCACCGACTTGAGCCGTTAATGCACGCTGCGTTAACTCAATACCGGTAATTTCACCGTGAGGAACGTATTCACCAGACATTAAGATAATAGCCACCGTACATGAACAGATCACGATCGTATCTGTGAATACACCCAGCATCTGAACATAACCCTGTGAAGCAGGGTGCGGTGGATACGGTGTCGCAGACGCTGCCGCATTAGGTGCAGAACCCATACCTGCTTCGTTTGAAAATAGACCGCGCTTAATCCCTTGAATCATCGCTTGAGCAATGGCATAACCAAGCCCGCCCGCAGCCGCTTCTTGAAAACCAAATGCGCTTTTGAAGATTAAGGCCAATACATCCGGCACCTTTTCAATGTTCATCAACATAACGTAAATCGCGATCAACAAGTAAGCCAATGCCATAACAGGAACAATCAGCTCTGCTGTGCGAGCAATCTTACGGATTCCACCAAAGATGACGAACGCTGAGATAATAACAATAGCGATACCAACGTACAGCTCTTCAAAACCAAACGCATTGTTCATGGCACCTGCTATTGCATTGGCTTGTACGGCATTGAATACCAATCCGAAGGCTATGATGAGGAATATAGAAAACAGTACCCCCATCCAACGCATACCCAGGCCTTTTTCCATGTAGTAAGCCGGGCCACCACGGTAGTTACCATCGTTATCACGTGTTTTATACAGTTGGGCCAGCGTGCTTTCCGCAAATGATGTCGCCATACCGAGCATGGCAATCAACCACATCCAGAAAATGGCGCCAGGGCCACCAGCGGTTAGAGCTACCGCAACCCCCGCCATATTACCGGTACCGACACGAGCAGCTAAGCTAGTACAAAGGGCCTGAAAAGATGAGATACCCGCTTTATCTGCTTTACGGCTATTTTTAAGAACACTAAACATGTGGCCGAAATGGCGAAACTGAATGAAACCAAGACGCACAGTAAAGTAGATACCAACGCCAACAAGTAAATAAACTAGAATCGAACCCCAGAGGAGATCGTTCATCAAATTAATTAAGTCTGTCACAAGAACCTCTTTCGGTATTTGCACTACTTTTAGCTAAACAAGCCAGGGGCTTACAGAGCTTAGTGCTAAAAACTCATATTGCTCATCAACGGCAGAGCAATAAATATCTATTATTTTTGTAATGATGCTTGTTGTGTTAAACCGCTATCGTTGTCTAACTCATCATCCATATCTTTTTTGACCGCAGGATGATGACGCTTGGATTCACAAAAATCAATAATCACAATGTTTCATACTCATGTAATTATCCGCTAATTTTCATTGTGAATTTAACACAAAAAACCAAAATAAATCACAAGTGCCACACATAGACATTGTTAAGTTTCAACATTAATAATTTATTACGTCCATCAGGCATCATTTGATAGTAAAAAGCGGTTTAGGGCAGTGAGAGAAAGGAGCGGCGCGTTTTCAGGGATTTAACGACACCTAATGGATGTTTGACTGACATTAAGCGAACCAAAAAGGTAAATGTTAACGATTATCCAACCTAGAAGCCCATCACCTCTCTGTCCAAATCAGCGGAAAACTTTATTCATCTTCGTCATCTACTTGCTCAGTTATTCATCATTTCGGCTTTTATTTTTGTGATACTTAGTAAGAAACACACATAAAACCTTCATAAAAAAGAAACAAATGAGAAACAAATCAAGGATAGGCTTATGCAAACCGTGGTATTAAAAAGACTCTGTTTCAGGCTTAATAGAATAAATTGAGGTGGCTTATGGAAGGCATGCAGTTCGATGACGTTATGGATATATCATTCCCACGAGGTAAAGCAACTCGCTCTAAACCGGTCAAACGCAAGTGGAGAGAAATAGAAGCAATCAAAGACCGCCAGCGTTTACAAAAAGAACTGCTTGATATGGATATGAACTTTAAAGTAGAAGACTTAGATATTTAGCCTGAGTTCATTGTTTGAATAAAAAAAGTAAAGGCGCTAACACTCAAATTAGCGCCTTTGGTTTTAGTCATTCGCCACAATCGTCAATGCCTCTTGCAGCGATTCATCATCACAGAGACTCAGATTCCAGCAAAGTAATTCTTCGAGACAACTGCTGATACTTGTCAGCAATGGTATCACCGAATAAGGGATCATCCTCACTGACATCCCACAACTCCTCTACCTTTTGCCAATCACTCGCCTTGAACGTTCGCTCAATCAGAGGTAAAACCGCTCCTTCTTCCACTTCTAAGTGACGCCTTTGCGCCAATAAAAACTCGTCGAGAAGGCTAATAAATAACTCTTGTGGGATCACTGCATCCTTGAGAATCATATCGACCACATTCAGAAATTCATGTGTTTTCTCAGACAGCTGTTGATGCTCATGCTCAAGATTGCTGATCTCAAATTGATGCCCATAATGCGTCAGAAAGTAGTGATAAAGAATATCTTCTTTTGGGTGATGCACTTTCTCTGAATGGTTGGTCAGGTAATCAACGATATCTCGCACGAGCGAGTAACTAATAGCTTGTTCATCTTTCAACAACAGTAACTTTTTGTTCAATATTGCCAGTAAGCGGACCATATACCCATGCTCACGCCGAATCCTTTCTATCATCATAATAGTCTCTCCATAACACCTACTTCTAGTCAGTGTATATGAGACAACCTTAACGCATATTGAGCTTGTTCAAATAACCATCAAATAGTGATTTGTTGTCTTTGATTCATAAGTTGGCTCATAGCTTCTTCTGGCATGCATTTCTTTATGTTTATGTTTTTTATCCGGCAATACACAGTCACATAGCCTTATGTTAAAGCATCCAATCAATCGGAGATTTTTTTTGCTTCATTAAAAGTTCATTCGCTTGAGAGAAATGCCGACAGCCGAAAAAACCGCGATGGGCAGAAAGAGGCGATGGATGAGGTGCGCTTAAAACGTAATGGCTATTTTGATCAATAAATCTTCCCTTCTTCTGGGCATGCGCTCCCCAGAGTAAAAACACAATGCCTTCACCTTGCTGAGCTAATGTATCAATCACTTTGTCGGTAAACCGTTCCCAACCAATTTTGGAATGAGAGTGCGCTTTACCTTGCTCGACAGTGAGCACTGTATTTAGTAACAACACACCTTGCTCGGCCCACTTCTGAAGGTATCCATGCTCGGGGATCTCAAAGCCTTCAATATCTTGTGCTAACTCTTTGTACATGTTGGACAGTGAAGGGGGAGTTTTCACATTAGGGAGAACAGAAAAGCTTAACCCGTGAGCCTGATCTGGGCCGTGATAAGGGTCTTGACCAATAATAACGACTTTAACCTTATCAAAAGGCGTAAGCTCAAACGCACTAAACACATGGTCTGGCGTTGGGTAAATGGATTTTCCAGACAAACGTTCGTTTGATATAAACGCCATCATCTCGGTAAAGTAGTCTAATTGTTTTTCGGCATCGATAAAATCACACCATTGAAGAGAACGCGTCATCAAGTATCCCTATAAATTGCAGTTTTATCCATTTTATACAGAATGTATGCAATTTACAGGGATCCGATCTTACTCACGATGTTTTTTGGGGGGTTCGAAAATGGCCAGGCCCCGTAATATGACGATTAGGGGTTGGCATGCGTGACGCTCTTGACGTAAAAGCACTCGGTGTATGGGTTCTCGTTGACATAATGGCACTCCTCTTTTGTACAACCATTAAATATGCAGCCATCAACGCTTTTCTAGCTCAACATGAATTTGGCTTATTACGCCGTCTCGCTATCAAATGTTGACTCTCATGAGGAGTAATGAAAGATCAGTGCCAACTTTTACAAACCCACAATTAACTGATTGAGTTTAAATGAATGTTTCTCAATGTATTTATTTCATCAGGCCAAATATCTGGATCAATTGTTTCTAAAATCAATGGGATAGAATCAAAACGTGGATCTTTAGCGATGTATTCAAAGCAGCTCCAACCTATTTCCCCTTTCCCTAGTGAATGGTGACGATCCACACGACTAGCCAATTCTACTTTAGAATCATTAATATGCATCGCACGAAGATAGTGCATACCAACGACACGATCGAATTCATCGAACGTTTTGTCGCACGCTTCTTTACTACGTAAGTCATACCCTGCACTGAAGGTGTGGCAAGTATCGAGGCAGACTCCGACGCGCGTTTTATCTTCAACTTGCTCAATAATTGCCGCTAGGTGTTCAAAACGCCATCCCAGATTAGTCCCCTGCCCTGCAGTATTCTCAATGACGGCAATCACATTGGGAACGGCTTGGTGCGCTAAGTTTATCGATTCTGCAATCAAAGCTAGACACTCATCCTCAGAGATCTTCTTTAAATGGCTCCCAGGATGAAAATTCAGCAGAGTCAGACCCAATTGTTCACATCGTTCCATTTCATCAATAAACGCGGCTCTCGATTTAAGAAGCTTTTCTTCTTCTGGGGCACCAAGGTTTATAAGATACGAATCATGAGGAAGAATATGTTCTGTGGTAAAGCCCAGCATTTTACAGTTCGCTTTAAATGCGCTAATGGTGTTGGCCTCAAGCGGCTTGGCTTTCCATTGCCTTTGATTTTTAGTGAATAATGCAAAAGCATTCGCTCCAATTTCTCTCGCTCTCAATGGTGCGAGATCAACACCACCCGCTGCCGATACATGAGCCCCTATCAACTTGTTACCATAGTTTTTTATATTCATTGCCACAAACTCACCGTCTAATCGATCATTCACAAACTTGATTTTATTCATTATTTCGTCGTTTTATAGCGTGTTTTTATCCAAAAATCATCTTTCTTCAATGTTGTAAAATTACAACAAAGATCACGTTAAAATTTATTTTAATCTATAAAATATTTTATAATTCATTATTTAACAGTCACTTATTGATCTAGATCAATAAAATAACCTTAATAAAGATAATGTTTTTGGTTGTCTTTTGACCCAAATCAATATTAAAATAGACGGCATCAGATAAGAATTTTTTGCTCAACTTAAAATTTAACAACAAGTACCACGTACGTGGACTAGGAGAAAGTTATGATCCAAGGTATTCAAATTACAACGGCTGCAAACGACGATCTACTTAACTCAATTTGGCTGCTAGACAGCGAGACAAACGAAGCTCGTTGTGTTGCTGCTGCAAGCGGTTACGAAGCAGACCAAGTTGTTGCTATTAGCGATCTTGGCGAGTACGAAAGCCGTGAAGTTGCCATCGAAACTCCCGCTAAAATTGAAGGTGGTCAACACCTGAATGTTAACGTTCTTAAGCGTGAAACTCTGGAAGATGCTATTGCACATCCAGAAAACTACCCACAGCTTACTATTCGTGTTTCTGGTTACGCGGTGCGTTTTAACTCACTCACCACTGAACAGCAGAAAGACGTTATCGCACGTACTTTCACTGAGTCTCTATAATTAAACGAAAGTTTAAAGTGACATAAGTTTCAAGTGATATAAAAAAGCGGCGCTATCAGATAGCGCCGCTTTTCTAGTTGTAAGCCCCATCAGTTAATTTCGAGGCTTATTCGTATCATTCTGTTAACTCTGTACTCGGCGTAATACCGCTTTAAGCGCATCAAAGTCATCGGCCAGATCTTCTGACAACAATTCCATCGCTCCGTGCTTAGCTAAAGGCCCTGGGACATCAATATCGGTAGATAAGATCTCATCGACCACTTCTTTAAACTTAGCAGGGTGAGCGGTACACAAGAATAAGCCTGTTTCACCGTCTTGCAGCTGTTCACTTAAAACACGGTAAGCGATTGCACCATGCGGTTCACATAAATAGCCTTCGTTATGCAAATCACGGACAGACTCTGCACTTTGCTCATCAGTTACCATGCCTTTACCTAGCGTATCAAGACCCCAACCTTTTAATTGGCACAGCTCTTCGATACGTGGCCAGTTGTTGGGTTGACTCACATCCATCGCATTTGACGTTGTTGCAACGGTTGGTTTTGGATCCCACTTACCCGTTTCTAAGTAACGTGGAACCGTATCATTCGCGTTGGTTGCAGCGATAAAGCGCTTAATTGGCAGGCCTAGTGCTTTGGCAAGTAGACCTGCTGTTAAATTACCAAAATTGCCACTAGGAACAGAAACCACCAAGTTTTCACGTTCTTGCTTACTCAGTTGAGAGGCTGCCTCAAAGTAATAACAAATCTGAGCCATTAAACGGCTAATATTAATAGAGTTCGCCGAGTTTAAACCAATATCTTCACGTAACTGAGCATCATCGAAAGACTGTTTTACAAGAGCCTGACAAGCATCAAAATCACCATCAATCGCCACAGTGTGAATATTTCCACCCAGGGTACAAAATAGCTTTTCTTGCAGTGGGCTGATCTTTCCTTTCGGATAAAGAATCACAACGTTAATGTCTTCCATACCATAAAAGGCATGGGCTACCGCAGCGCCAGTATCACCAGATGTGGCTGTTAAAATCGTGATTTTCCCGCCATTAGAGACTGCCGCAAGAGATTGAGCCATAAAACGGCCACCAAAATCTTTAAAGGCGAGTGTTGGTCCGTGAAATAGCTCTAGTGCATAAACACCCTCTTTCACTTGCTTAATCGGTGCAGGAAATTGAAACGCTTCTGCCACTAAGCCAGTCACCGTTTCTTTTGACAATTCATCACCAATGAGTGCTGACAAGATTTTTGCACTGCGAGACGTAAAATCTTCTGCTAGTAGCGCATCAATGTCGTCAAACTTAGGTAATTCTGATGGGAAAAATAGCCCTTGATTACGGCCTAGACCTTGGCGAACGGCTTGGCTAAAAGAGACTTGTTCATCATTTTCTTTGATGTTGTAGAGCTTCATAGTGAACTTCCTGTAACGGTCGAGCCTTGCTTGTCTAAACGACAAACATGGACGAATCCTTCTTGATTTTGTACATAATTTTGTTCAAGCCAACGAGCAACTCGCTCAGCGACTTCTTTATCTTTACAAACACTAAATAGCGTTGGGCCACTACCAGAAATTCCGGTGGCTAGCGCCCCTGCTGACATTGCGTACTTTCTCGCGTCAGCAAAACCGGGGAGCAGTTTCTCACGATATGGTTCTGCGATCACGTCTTTGATCATTTTTGCCGCTAATTCAGGCTGACCAGAATGGCAAGCGTGAATAAAACCCGCTAAGTGTCGGCCATGAGCAATGATATCTTGACGACGATATTGAGAAGGCAGTATTTCACGCGCTTCAGCGGTAGAAACGGTAATACCTGGATACGCCATCACCCAGTACCACTCATCAAAACATGGGACTTCCTGGCTAATGATACCTAGCTCTTCCAACATCAGTTGTAAGCCACCTAGATAACATGGAGCCACGTTATCGTAGTGGATACCACCAGAGATCTTACCTTCCATCTCACCCATTAATGCTAACAGTTCGGTTTCATTTAATGGTTGCCCATGAAATCGGTTAAGAGCATCCAGAGCAGCAACGATTGAACACGCGCTAGAACCCAGCCCTGAGCCGATAGGCATGTTTTTTTCAAGCGTCATTTCTAACGGCTTAAGCTCAACATTCTTTTTGGCTAATTCACGAGCAAACACGACCCAGCAATCATAAACTATGTTGTCTTCCATGTTACTCGGCAACTTAGCAACAAAGCTTCCGGCTGTTTTTAAACTAAAAGGTTGGCTGCCACTTTTTACCAGCACTCTATCACCCAACAGAGTGCCATCAATTGGTGAGACCGCTGCGCCCAGAACATCAAAACCAACGCTCACGTTGCCTATCGAGGCAGGAGCATAAACCACTACATCCATCGAGTTACTCATGGTTATACTCCTAACTTCCAACCAAGGGTACGCATAACATCAGAGAAAACCCCTGCTGCGGTTACTTCTGTGCCTGCACCATAGCCGCGAAGGACCAATGGAATAGGTTGATAATAGCGACTGTAAAATGCCAACGCATTTTCACCGTCTTTAATTTTGTACATTGGGTCATTTTCATCAACGGCAGCAATGCGAACCTTGCATTTCCCATCTTGAATTTCACCCACATATCGCAATACCTTGCCTTCTTTAGCGGAATCAGCACAAAGCTGTTGGAAATAAGCATCAGCTTCTGGTAAGCGCGCCATAAACTCTTCAACACTGCCTGAATCATCAAAGCCCGGTGGCAGCGCTTGATCAACAATCACATCTTCTAGCTCTAATGCCATACCCGCTTCACGAGCAAGAATGAGCAGTTTACGAGCCACATCCATACCGGAAAGATCGTCACGAGGGTCCGGTTCAGTAAAACCATTATCTTTGGCGATATTGGTCGCTTGGCTGAGGGTCATTCCTTCATCTAGCTTGCCGAAAATGTAAGAAAGCGATCCAGATAAGATACCGTTGAATTTTTCCAGTTCATCACCCGCAGAGATTAAGTTCTGCAAGTTCTCGATAACTGGAAGGCCGGCACCAACCGTTGTTTCATACATTAATTTACGACGGGAGCTACGGGCAACCTCACGCAATTGGTGATAATACGCCATGCTGGATGTATTGGCTTTCTTATTGGGTGTAACGACGTGGAAACCCGCTCCTAGGAAATCCGCATACTGGTTAGCAATCACTTCGCTGGACGTACAATCCACTAACACAGGGTTGATAATGTGGTTACGTTGCACCAAAGAAATAAGGCGCGCTAAGCTAAACTCTTCCGTGGTGTTTTGCATTAGGTCTCGCCAATGCTCCAAAGGTAAGCCCGCACTATCGAGCAACAAGCCCTTGCTATTGGCTAAGCCACACACGCGAATCACAATACCTTTATCAGCCAGTTTCGCTTGCTGACGCTGAATCTGATCCACTAATTCGCCACCAACGCCACCGATACCGACAACGAAAACATCCAAGAAGTGCTTTGAATTAAACAGGTTCTCATGACACGCTTTAATCGCTTCCGCAATTTTGTCTTCAGGGATAACCGCAGAAATGGCTCGCTCAGAAGAACCTTGTGCGATAGCCACAATGTTGACATTAACTTCAGCCAGTGAAGCGAAGAACTGTGATGCAACACCGCGAGAAGTACGCATGCCATCACCGACCAGTGTCACGATAGCGACATTATCCATGAATTCAACAGGCTCAAGTAAGCCATCTTTTAACTCAAGTTCAAAAGCATCGCTCAACACTTGTTTCGCGCGTAGCTTATCCACAGATTCAATACAAAAGCTGATACTGTATTCCGACGAGGATTGTGTAATAAGCACAATAGACACACCTGCTGATGACATGGCGCCAAAGACACGGCTTGCCATTCCAACCATGCCTTTCATACCAGGCCCTGAAACGTTAACCATCGTCAGGTCATTCAGCGTGGTGATCCCTTTGATTGCCAGGTTATCTTCGCCAGTATCTTGGCCAATTAACGTACCCGCACCTTGTGGGTTAAAGCTGTTTTTGATCAAACATGGTATGTGAAATTGGGCAATCGGTGCGATGGTTTTAGGATGAAGTACTGACGCTCCAAAATACGACAGCTCCATCGCTTCTTGATAGCTCAATGATTTTAACAGGCGCGCATCGTCAACTAAGCGCGGGTCACAGTTGTAAACGCCATCTACATCTGTCCAAATCTCACAACAATCAGCACGTAAACAAGCCGCTAATACCGCAGCCGAATAGTCCGAACCATTACGCCCTAGAGTAACCAATTCACCTTTTTCATTACCCGCTGTAAAACCAGGCATGATATTCACATGGCCTTCTGGAAGAGGGGTTTGTTTAAAGTTCTGGGTTGAAACTTCCACATCGACCATGGCTTCAAGGTGGTCGCCTTTCGCAAAAAGATACTGGACAGGATCAATCAGACTCGCTGGTTGATTTTTCGCTTCAAGAACCGACTTCATCAATTGAATTGAAATTCGTTCGCCTTTACTGATAATGCGAGCATTCACATGGTTAGGGCACATGCCCAATAAATTGATGCCATGAACGAACTGGCGTAATTGAGATAAAGAGGTTTTCATTTGCTCGTTAAAGCCTTTACCGCAAACATTAGGCAGTTCAGACTTAATTTTCTCAAACAGCTCTTTAAAAGACGACTCAAGTTCTGAGATCTGTAAATCAGCTTCACCGTTTTGAAGAGCCGCTTCTATGACTGCGACTAACTTATTGGTTGTTTTACCTGGTGCCGACAGTACGACGGCCACTTCTTCTTGCTGTGCATTATTAGCGATGATATCCGCCGCTCTTAAAAAACGATCAGCATCCGCTAATGATGAACCTCCAAACTTTAATACTCGCATCCCTTCTCTCCAAAGTTTTTAAACTGATATAAAAAAAGGCCTGTATCTCGTTGGATACAGGCCTTTTTTGAATTTCTTTTCGGTTAGCAGCCTGCCCCAACATTGGTCATGTCGGTAATAATAATGGTGGTCATTACTAGTGTGCGGGCATATAGCATAGAAATTTCTCTAACCTCGTGTCTCATTAACTATACGTTTACCTTATTTAGGCTCATATAGTCAACGAAAAGTTGGTTTTTTTAACTTTTCACGCTAATTACCTTGTTTATTTTGCTGTAATGCAATCGTTTACGGCTAAATATCAAAAATGAAGGTTTTAATAACTAATTACTATATAGAAGGGCTGACAGTTGGTTAGATTTTGTGCTTTACTTAGGCTTAAACAAAAATAACAAAGTACGGCAAAGGAGTGGCCCATGAAGATACTATTCAGTCTTATCATGCTGACGTTCAGTTCTTATGTCGTCGCGTCTCCACTGCCCCCACTTTCTAATGCGACCTCTTCTCCCCATCGACTTTTTGTGACCAGTGAGCAAGGCTCAAACCAATTCGATTCATGGAAAGTTGACACCGGTTACTCGTACAGCCTTTTCGATAACATTGATTTGTACGTCGGTACTCGTATAAACAATGCAGACAGTGATGGCAATGGGTTGTTAAGTGGTGTTAGTTATCAATTGACCAATCGAGTTTCTGTAAAAAGCTCTCTTCATTCTTATTCCGAAGTCGTCAATGACACGAAATCTGGTGCGCTTTCGGCAGAGGTCTCTAGCCGAATGAAGTTAACTGAGAATATCGATTTACACGCCACTCTCGATTATCAAGAGTGGCAACAAGGTATTGAGTTAGGGTTTGGATTTCGCTTTTAAACCTCAATATACGAATAATCCCGCCTCCCTTCAGTTAAAGAATCAACCCTCAGAGATACCAACGACTTACTAGTACCCGATTAATAGGGAGTAGTCGTGGCGGTCAGCTTCATCCCAAAGCCGATATTATGATGATTCGATCAGCTTCTCTTTTGATGTAATAACACCATTCCAATCCGAGTAGATGTAATCACCAGGTTGAATCATCTGGTTCTGTATCGATAACGTTACGTTGACATCGCCCGCCCCTCTTTTCTCTGTTTTAAACGGACATGCACCTAACGCTTTGATGCCGAGATCCATTTGAGATAGTTGAGCAACATCCCTTACCGCACCAAAAATGATCACCCCTTCCCAACCATTTTCAATGGCGAGAATGGCGACCTGATCACCCATCAGTGCTTTTCGACAAGAATGGCTGCCATCAACAACCAGTACTTTCCCTTTGCCGTTTGTCGCCAAAACATCTCGAACTTTCGAATTGTCGTGATAACAACGTACCGTTTCAATTTGGCCAAAAAAAGCATCTCTTAAACCAAAGTTTTGTAAGGGCTGCTCAATGAGAGTCACCTTATCTTCATACTGGTCACAAATATCCGGTGTTATATCGTTCATAGTTCCTCCATGATTAATGTTAATCCTTTGCTGCTTACTAGGACGATGGCTTGGTCAAGTCTTCCTCCTGAAGTAAGGGTAACCTTGTTTAATTCCGATGTGCATCTTGGCAGAAAGACAAAAAGACAGTATCAAATGCACACTTAGATGCATAATAAGCTTAACAACTAAACCCCATTACTATTATTATTTGTTACATTTGAACTCTTGATGTAAATCAACAAAACTCAAGGAATTAACATTCAGTCATTGTTAGCATGCTGTTAAAAATATAAAATCTGCGGCATAGACTAATAGAGTTAACAGAAGGGATAAGGAAATTCTACCCACAAATTGTGGCACTAAGGATAGTCGGCAACGGTAGTATTATTTTTAATAACTTTAGTTTATTATTAAAAATTAATTAACCAAATGTAATTTTTTTGCCTAGTATTTAACCTATTAGCACAATTTTATCACAAGTTTAGGTACCGACAATGCAAACCCCGCAGATCCTTATCGTTGAAGATGAACAAGTAACTCGTAACACTCTTAAGAGTATTTTTGAAGCAGAGGGATACGCTGTTTTTGAAGCCAGTGACGGTGAAGAGATGCACCAAGTTCTGTCTGATAATCAAGTTAACTTGGTTATTATGGACATTAACCTTCCAGGCAAAAATGGACTTTTACTTGCTAGAGAACTGCGTGAACAAGCAAACGTAGCGTTGATGTTTCTAACCGGACGAGACAATGAAGTTGATAAGATTTTAGGTCTTGAAATTGGTGCTGATGATTACATTACAAAACCTTTTAACCCTAGAGAGCTAACAATACGTGCTCGTAACCTTTTAAGCCGCTCAATGAACGCTAGCGATGTGCACGAAGAAAAGCGCAGTGTAGAAAAATATGAGTTTAACGGTTGGGTACTCGACATTAACAGTCGCTCTCTAGTGAGCCCAAGTGGCGACGGCTACAAGCTTCCACGCTCTGAGTTCCGTGCGCTTCTTCACTTCTGTGAAAATCCGGGTAAGATTCAAACTCGTGCAGATTTGCTAAAGAAAATGACTGGACGCGAATTAAAGCCGCACGATCGTACAGTTGACGTAACGATCAGACGTATTCGTAAACACTTCGAATCTGTTTCTGGTACGCCAGAGATCATTGCCACGATTCACGGTGAAGGTTACCGTTTCTGTGGTGACTTAGACGAATAATCGTCATTTAAGTACATCAATGACAAGAAAGGCTTGCTATCGATAGCAAGCCTTTTTATTACCAATTTGTCACGTTCAGATTACAACATTCGACACTCAACTTAATGAACCATATCAATGTTCACATCACGTTCAACCAACCACTGCTCTTGACCGTCGCTACTGAGTTGCAATGCCACATCAACAGGAAGCCCTGGATTAACAGGCAACTGCCAGACAAATGCGATCTCCCACTGATTCGAGTTATGAGTACGAATATCAAACTCTTCACTGCTGATCAGCCACTCTTCGCCGCCCTGTTTAATCGAAACACGATTAATATCTAACTCAGCGGGTAACTCGCCTTGAGATTCAATATAAATGGCAGCATGCAAATTCTCCTCTGACTGAGATGATTCACCGATTGTTGGCATTCTATCTACCCAAAGTGAGCTTTTTAACTCAATCTGTGTTTGCGCAACGACCGTGGTGCTGCTTTCTTGCCAATTCACTTCCGTATTTTGACACCCGCCTAGCACTGTCAGTGCCAGAGATATCAATGCGATTTTTTTCATCATAATTATTACCTTTGAGCTAACCATTCTTTTAATATCTTAATATCATGCTGATATTCATTTTTAATCTCTTCTACCCAGTCAGAAATGTTCTCCCACCAAGTCACCCTTTCTGGTGATTGCGCTTTTTGCGCGATACTTTGAATGCGTTTCAAACCAATGGAGCCAGCGGCGCCTTTTATTTTATGGGCCTCAGAGACAATTCGGTCTTGGTCTTTTGCAATCATGTTTGAATCGAGAATTTCAATATAGCCAGGCATCATCTCTTCAAACATTTCAATGCTATCAATAACTGGCTTGATCCCCACGATATCGACATAGGATTCTAACATCGTGAGATCGAGTAAAGTGCTGTAAGTATCGTCTGATACGACGCTTTCTTTAATCGGCTCAGAAGCCGCTGCATCACTCAATGAACATTCTGCCTGACACAACCGAGCAATGACATCTTGAATCGCTAACACGGAAAGTGGCTTACTCAATGCCTCATCCATGCCTTTGTCTAAGTATTCCTTCTTATTCTTCAATACATTTGCTGTTAGGGCGACTAAAGGCGGTAAATCATCGTAAGTTTGTCGGTATGACTGAGCCACATCAAACCCCGTCATATCGGGCAATTGAATATCCAGTAAAACCAAATCAAAATACTCCGGATTGAAAGTATCAATGGCTTCTTCCCCTGTCATGGCTACCGTCACTTGATGCCCAAGGCTTTCTAGCAATGAGCGGGCAACGGTGACATTTAACTCAATGTCTTCAACCATAAAGATATTCAGGCCAGGCTGCACAACAGGTATGGCTTTATCTGTCGTTGAACCCTCAGCAAGAGGCACCGTCATCGTCACAGTAAATGTGGTACCAAACCCTTCCTCACTCGATACCGATATATCGCCATTCATCATTTTAATCAGCTGTTTTGAAACCGATAAACCAATCCCTGTCCCTACTGCATGAAGATTATCCTTGCCCGACTTCACCTGATAATACATAGCGAATATTTTATCCAGTTCGCTCTCTGCAATGCCGATTCCCGTATCTTCAATCTCAATAACAATGTCAGCGTGCTCATCATAGCTTTCCGCGCTGACCGTCATCACGACGCCACCTTCTTTGGTAAACTTCATCGCATTGCTAATGAGATTCCAAAGTACTTGCCGTAATCGTGTGCCATCGACTTGAATCGTCGAAGGGAGGGCACTTAATCTTTCCAGATCAAACCGAAGGCCCTTTTGTTCAGCCATAAGCGCAGAGATGCTTTCTATTTCAGCGATGAACTCTTCAAAATGAAGTGGCGTTGGCAGTAACTCTAATTTTCGGCGGTCAAACTTATCCATATCGATAATATCGCTGAAAATATGGCCCAGTGTTATCGCACTCACATTGATTGTTTGCATGTAATTGCGTTGCTCTTTGTCTAATTGACTGTCTAGCAACATGCGACTTAACCCCACAATACCGTTGAGTGGTGTGCGGAGTTCATGGCTAATGGTTGAAATGAACGTGGTTTTATCTCGGCTCGCTTTCTCTAATGACTCTTCATGCTGTTTACGTTCGGTAATATCACGGCCAAATCCCACCAAACCTAAATGCGCGCCCTCTTTGCTATAAAAAGGCACTTTTCTCAATTCAAAGTAATTTTTTCTGCCATCGGGGTATTCCAGCCATTGTTCATAAGTGATCGCTTGATTATCAAGAAATACTTTCTGGTCGGTATCAATGATCTGTTCTGCTATCTCTTTGCTATATACGTCTCTTGGTGATAATCCAACCAACTCACTTTCTCTTTTACCGGTGAGCTCTTCCATCGCACGATTACAACCCGAGAATATGCCATCAGCATTACGATAATAAATCAAGTCAGGGGAAGCATCGATAAACGATCGCAATAACGCCGTTCGCTCAGCCAGTTCTACTTGGGTTTTTTCTCGCTGATACACTTCATTTTCAAGATCATTGATCGCTTCTTTTCTCGCTTCTTCCGCTTTTATACGCTCTTCTATTTGTAAATTTAATTTTGCTATATTTTGTTGAAGGCGAAGGTTTAACTCTTGATCTCGAGAGCGCATATCTTTCAATTTTGACACCAATTTTGACAACCGCTGGCGAGACTCTTCCAACTGATCAACCACAACAGAAAGAAAGTAAACAGCCCATGGTGTGATGATCAACCCGAAAAATACCGAACGAACGATATCGATATCGTCAACATGACCACTTAAGGCCAAAGTGATTCCGACTTGAACTACAACGGCAAGAGCAACAAGAGCCATGGCGAGTAAGATAGAGAAACGGAGGATACCAAGCTTAACGAGAAGATCGACATAATACTGGGCGAGGTTTTTTATGGGTTTCATCATAGGCTTCCACATTAAATAGGCATTCAGTTTACTCTTTTTAGCCTAGATAGGTAAGCTAACCTCATCACAGCAAAAAGAACCTAACTGCATAAAATAAATCTTAGTTTATGCAGTTAGGTTCTGTTTCATAACGCGGATCTATGAGTTTGTCAGTACAGGAGCAGAATAGCTAAAAGGCCGATTAAGTAATGAGCCCTGAGCACCATCACGATCCAGGGCTCGACCTATTTCGGTCATCGCAAGCCAACGATTTTCACACCATAGAGGGGCCAGCAATGTTGGTCGCCGGGCGGCGGAGGCAACACGGTGAAAAATGATCTCTGGTGGTGTCATACGGATAAGTTCGCTAGCGATAGACACGTAATCCTCCAGCTCTGGCGCGGTCAATTTTCCAGCTTTCCAAGCTTTCGCCATAGTACTGCCTTCAACAATATGTAAGCCGTGCAACTTTATTCCGTCGGTTCCCACCTGAAGTACTTTTTCCAACGTTTCTAAATTGTCATCTCGGGTTTCTTTAGGTAAACCGACAATCAGGTGTGTGCATACCTTGATACCCAACGAACGAGCTCGCTGGGTAATTTCAGAATAGCATTCAAAATCATGGCCTCGATTGATGTGTTTTAACGTCTTGTTACTGGCGGTTTGCAACCCAAGTTCAAGCCAAATTTCATAACCTTTATTCACGTACTCAGACAGTAGGTCTAACACCGAATCAGGGACACAATCAGGTCGAGTTCCAACACACAAACCCACTATATCAGCCGCCTTGAGCGCTTCTTCATACATATTTCTAAGGACTTGTACTTCGGCGTATGTGCTGGTGTAGGCTTGAAAATAAGCCAGATATTTACGCGCTCGCTTCACTTCTCCTGCACGATCCGTAAGTTGTTCCACAATGCCTTTGACCTGTGTCTCCTCATCAACAAATGAAGACACATTGCAAAATGTACAGCCGCCTCGTCCAATCGTTCCATCTCTATTGGGGCAACTAAAGCCACCATGCAATGTTAGCTTGTGAACTTTTTCACCATATCTGCGTTGTAAATCTTGACCAATGGTATTAACCAACTCATGTAACTGCATAAACCGACCATATCTGTGTTTGCTAAAACGCTAGCAATCGAAACTATTATCAATTCGATTACTGAAAATTAATTACATCCCTGCAAGATAAAGTCACGCATATTAATGGCCTGCATATTGAGATTAACTATCAAAAATCAATAAACATGCATAAATGTTGGTAAAAAAACCTCCTGTTGCACAAATGTTAACTATAATATGCATTTTTTAACTAAAAAAATGGTCTACAAGCGTCAGTTTTCATTGCAATGAGCCTCGACAAAATTGTAGGATACTTACACAATAGCGCCTAATTTGTATTCTTAATTACACGATTAGTTGCGGATTAATCGGTGAATCCAACCTCCCACCTATATAAGTCACTGGATTGTGATTTGAAACAACTGGATATCACTAAGGAATGTTTTTCTCGCCATATATTTCAGCGAGAGACGGAAAGGACTCAGACCAATCACACTGGTTGGTTTAGATTCATAAAAATAAAGGAACAGACTCAACACTAAGTTGGACTTAGCGATGTTGCGTCGATATTAAACTGGAAGGATGTATCTATGGTAGATAGAGAGCAGAGTGCACAGGGCATGTATACTCCGGAATTGGAGCATGATGCGTGTGGTATCGGTTTTGTTGCTCACTTAAAAAACCGTAAATCTCATGATGTAGTAACTCAAGCACTCGATATGCTAGCGCGTATGGAACACCGTGGTGGTCAAGGTTGCGATCCTTGCTCAGGTGACGGTGCGGGTATTTTGCTGCAAAAGCCTCATGAATTTTTACTCGAAGAATCAGTATCGCTGGGTATCAAGCTACCTTCTTTCGAAAAATACGGTGTTGGTGTTGTACTTTTCCCTAAAGATGAACATAAACGTGCTCAGTGTCGTGACATCCTTGAGCGTAATGCTCAACGCTTGGAACTGGAAGTATTAGGCTACCGCGAGCTGCCGACAGACAACTCTATGATTGGTGCTGATCCATTAAGCACTGAGCCTCAATTTGAACATGTCTTCATTACAGGTGGCCCGAGTACGACACCTGAAGAGCTAGAGCGTAAGCTTTACGTGCTGCGTAATTATACTGTTCGAGTTTGCCTAGAAAGTGTGTCTAACATTGGGGATGATTTCTACATCAACTCAATGTCATACAAGACTCTGGTTTATAAAGGCCAGTTAACGACGGAACAGGTTCCTCAGTACTTCCTAGACCTTCAAAACCCAACGATGGTGACCGCTTTAGCTTTGGTTCACTCTCGATTCTCTACCAATACATTCCCTCGCTGGCGTCTAGCTCAACCTTTCCGTTACATCGCTCATAACGGCGAAATCAATACGGTCCGTGGTAACTTGAACTGGATGAAAGCTCGTGAAGCGATCATTGAATCTGATCTTTTCACCAAAGCTGAAATCGACATGCTTCTTCCTATTTGTCAGGAAGGCAGTTCAGATTCATCAAACTTTGATATGGCACTTGAGCTCCTAGTTTTATCTGGTCGTAGCCTGCCACATGCATTGATGATGATGATTCCTGAAGCATGGCAAGAAAACAAAAACATGGATCCAACTCGTCGTGCGTTCTACCAGTACCACGCGAACGTGATGGAACCATGGGATGGCCCTGCGTCAGTATGTTTCACCGATGGTGTTCAAGTTGGTGCAACACTTGACCGAAACGGTCTGCGTCCTTCTCGCTACACAGTAACTAAAGACGACTTCCTAGTGATGGCGTCTGAATCTGGCGTAGTTGAAATCGCACCAGAGAACGTTGAATACCGTGGTCGTCTGCAGCCTGGTCGTATCTTCGTTGCTGACCTTGAGCAAGGTCGCATCATTTCTGATGAAGAAGTGAAAGACGGCATCGCAAGTGCACAGCCTTATGAAAAGTGGGTTGAAGAGAATCTTCTGAGCTTGAAAAAGCTACCAGATGCAAGTAACGAATTCAGCCAGCCTTCTCCAGAAAAGCTTCTACACAAACAACAATCGTTTGGTGTGAGTTCTGAAGAAGTCAACGAGATCATTCTTCCTCTTGCAAAAACAGGCTACGAGCCTCTTTCAGCAATGGGGGCAGACTGGCCGTTAGCGATTCTTTCTCACCAATCTCAGCACCTATCAAACTACTTCAAGCAACTGTTTGCACAAGTCACTAACCCGCCGATCGACCCGATTCGTGAGCGTATGGTTATGTCTCTGAACACTTACCTAGGTAAAGATCAGAACCTACTTGCTGAAACACCTGAACACTGCCAAAAAGTAGAGCTTGAATCTCCAGTTCTTTCTAACTCAGAGTTAGAAAAACTGCGTGCAATCGACAACGAGCATCTTCAAGCGAAGACACTGGATATCGTATTCCAAGCAAATGGGGACGAAGGTAAGTTAGAGCGTGCGCTTAAGCGTATCTGCCAATATGCTGAAGATGCCGTGATTGATGGCTATTCTATTATTCTACTGACTGACCGTGCGGTTAACTCTAACCACGCTGCCATCCCAGCAATGCTGGCGGTTGGCGCAGTTCACCACCACCTAATCCGTAAAGGTTTACGTGCTAAGTGTGACATCGTTGTTGAAACGGGCGACGCTCGTGAAACGCACCACTTTGCAACCTTAATCGGTTACGGTGCGAACGCAGTCAACCCATACCTCGTTATTGAAACGATTGTTGAATTGCAACGCATTAAGAAGCTCGATCCAACCGTACACCCACGTGAGTTATTCGATAACTACCGTAAAGGCGTGAACGGCGGTCTACTGAAGATTTTCTCTAAGATGGGGATCTCTACGCTGCAGTCTTACCACGGTGCACAAATCTTTGAAGCCCTTGGTATCAGCAAATCCGTGGTTGAAAAATACTTCACGGGTACTGTTTCTCGTATCCAAGGTTTAACGATCGATGATATCGCGAAAGAAGTACTGGTTCGTCACCGTGTTGGTTACCCAGCTCGTGAAATCCCAGCTCAGATCCTTGATGTGGGCGGTGTTTATCAGTGGAAACAACGCGGCGAGAAGCACTTATTCAATCCAGAAACGATTTCTCTACTTCAAGAGTCGACGCGTAACAAAGATTACGAACAGTTCAAGAAGTACGCAAAAGCCGTTGATGACCAAGGCGATAACGCGGCAACATTGCGTAGCCAATTAGCGTTCATTAAGAACCCAGCAGGCTCTATTCCTCTAGCAGAAGTAGAACCGATTGAAAAAATTCTGACTCGTTTTGCAACCGGTGCTATGAGCTTCGGTTCAATCTCGCATGAGGCTCACTCAACACTGGCTGTTGCAATGAACCGCATTGGCGCGAAATCAAACTCAGGTGAAGGTGGTGAAGATCCAGCGCGTTTCGAGCGTAAAGAAAACGGTGACTGGGAACGTTCAGCTATCAAACAAGTGGCTTCTGGTCGCTTTGGTGTAACATCTTACTACCTATCGAACGCTGATGAACTTCAGATCAAGATGGCTCAAGGTGCGAAACCGGGCGAAGGTGGTCAACTACCTGGTGATAAGGTTGATGACTGGATTGGCGCAACGCGTCACTCGACTCCGGGCGTAGGTCTTATCTCTCCACCGCCACACCACGATATCTACTCAATCGAAGATTTGGCTCAGCTGATCTACGATCTGAAAAACGCGAACCGTAATGGCCGTGTAAACGTAAAACTGGTATCGGAAGCAGGCGTAGGTACGATTGCATCAGGCGTAGCGAAAGCGAAAGCTGACGTTGTACTTATCGCAGGTTTTGATGGCGGTACGGGTGCATCTCCGATGTCTTCTATCCGTCACACAGGTCTGCCTTGGGAACTGGGTCTAGCGGAAACGCACCAAACACTACTGAAAAACGGCCTACGTAACCGTATCGTTGTTCAGTCTGATGGTCAGATGAAAACACCACGTGACCTTGCCGTAGCAACGCTACTTGGCGCAGAAGAATGGGGCGTAGCAACAGCAGCACTTGTTGTTGAAGGCTGCATCATGATGCGTAAGTGTCACAAAAATACATGTCCTGTTGGTATCGCAACACAGAACAAAACTCTTCGTGAGCGTTTCGACGGCCGCGTAGAAGACGTCGTGACTTTCTTCCAATACATGGCTGAAGGTTTACGTGAAGTGATGGCTGAACTTGGCTTCCGTTCTATCGACGAAATGGTAGGACAATCTCACAAACTGAAAGTTCGTGATGACATCGGTCACTGGAAGTACAAGAACCTAGATCTAACACCAGTACTGCACATTGAGCAGGCTCGTGCTGAAGACGGTATCTACAACCAGACAAAACAGAATCACAACCTAGAAGACGTACTAGACCGTAAGTTGATTCAAGCTGCCATTCCAGCACTTGAGAAAGGCGAAGCCGTGAACGCGACCTTCCCTATCATCAACACGGATCGCTCTGCGGGTACCATGCTGTCGAACGAAATCTCGAAGGTTTACAAAGACCAAGGTTTACCACAACCAATGAACGTTAAGTTCCACGGTAGTGCGGGCCAATCTTTCGGTGCATTCCTCGCGAAAGGCGTTAAGTTCGAAGTCGAAGGTGACGCTAATGATTACTGGGGTAAAGGTCTTTCTGGCGGTACGTTAGTACTGTACCCAGATGCCAAATCGACGATTATCGCTGAAGATAACATTGTGGTGGGTAACGTATGTTTCTACGGTGCGACGTCTGGTGAATCTTACATCCGCGGTATGGCTGGTGAACGTTTCTGTGTTCGTAACTCGGGCGCAAAAGTCGTTGTTGAAGGTGTCGGTGACCACGGTTGTGAATACATGACTGGCGGTGTCGCTGTTATTCTTGGTTCAACAGGTCGTAACTTTGCTGCCGGCATGAGTGGCGGTGTCGCTTATGTTTGGGACAAGGCAGGAGACTTCAATACTAAGTTAAACGCTGAACTTGTCGACCTAGATCCAATCGAAGCAGAAGACAAAACGCTGCTTAAAGAAATGCTAACTAAGCATGTTGAATTCACAGGAAGTGAAGTTGCTCAGTCTTTCCTAAACAACTTTGAAGCTAATATTGCGTCACTGGTTAAAGTCATGCCACGTGATTACAAAGCGGTTCTTCAAAGACGTAAAGCTGAAGCACAACAGGCACAAACGGAACAAGTGGAGGCAGTATAATGGGTAAGCCTACTGGATTTTTAGAACATGGTCGCGAGCTTCCAAAGAAGTTAGACCCATCAGTGCGGATTGAAGACAACAAAGAGTTCGTTCTAAACGAAGAATTTGGTGAGAAAATTGGTACGCAGGCCTCTCGTTGTATGGATTGTGGTGTTCCGTTTTGTCATAACGGATGCCCAATCGGCAACATTATTCCAGAATTTAACGATGCGGTTTACCGTGACAGCTGGGAAGAAGCTTGGAACATCTTAAGCTCAACCAATAATTTCCCTGAATTTACAGGTCGAGTGTGTCCTGCTCCTTGTGAAAGTGCTTGTGTTCTTGGCATCAACCAAGACCCAATCACCATCTGTAACATCGAGAAAACCATTGTAGAAACTGCGTACCGTGAAGGGTACGCAAAACCGAAAACACCACGTGCTCGTACAGGAAAAACCATTGCAATTATCGGGTCAGGTCCTGCGGGTTTAGCCGCTGCTGAGCAGCTAAACAGTGCAGGTCACTCTGTGACGGTATTTGAACGTGACGAAAAAGTTGGCGGTCTACTGCGTTTCGGTATTCCAGATTTTAAACTGGGTATGGACGTGATTGATCGTAAGATCAATCTAATGGCAGAAGCTGGCGTTGAGTTTAAAGTTAACCAGCACATCGGTGTTGATGTTAACGCTCAACAACTGCGTCAAGAGTTTGATGTGGTATTGCTAACCGGTGGTTCTACGGTTCCACGCGACTTACCAATTCCAGGTCGTGAACTGAAAGGCGTTCACTTTGCCATGGAGTTCCTTGGCCAAAATAACCGTCGTGCCAATGATCTCGACCTAAAAACGGAAGAGATTCACGCTAAAGATAAGCACGTTGTGGTTATCGGTGGTGGTGATACTGGTTCAGACTGTGTGGGTACATCAAACCGCCATAAAGCAGCCAGCATTACTCAAGTAGAGATCATGCCGGTCCCGCCAGAAAAACGCCCTGCTAATATGCCTTGGCCTCAATATCCAATGATCATGAAAACCACCACTTCACATGAAGAAGGTTGTGAACGTCATTGGAATATTCTGACCAAAGAGTTTATTGGCAACGACAAAGGTGAAGTCACGGGTCTACGTATTGCAGACATCGTTTGGCAAGACGCGAAACCAGGCGAGCGCCCTGGATTTGATGAAGTGGCTAACTCTGAACGTGTGATTCCTTGTGATATGGCATTCCTAGCGATGGGCTTCTTGCACCCTGAGCCAACCGGTGTCCTAGCTCAGCTCGACATTAAACTGGATGATCGTGGTAACGTGGCTTCTGAAGGCTACGCAACCAACCAGAAAGGCGTTTTCGCTGCTGGTGATATGCGTACAGGCCAGTCTCTCGTAGTTCGTTGTATTAACGAAGGTCGTGAATGTGCCATTGCTATTGATAACTTCTTAATGGGTAACTCCAACTTAGAAGCGAAAGCAGATTCATTAATGCTTGCTAACTAGGCAAGCCGAATGAGGAGGTAATCACGCGATTTCTGTCTGTTTACCTCTATCAGACCTATCACATCACTTATGATATTAAGCCAGCACCCGATGCTGGCTTTTTTTGTTTTCCTCTCCCAAAAACACACAAAACATGTTGGTAAAATGTAAATAAACCATTCTTATCCTCATGAATTGAAAGTATATTTTCAGAGTATTACGTGGTAAATCTCACTACAACATGATATTTATCCAATAACTTGACCTTTTTTACAATAACCTATATTTTGTGAATCAATCGATATCAGAATTGATAAAACTTGTTAACTCTAGAAGGCATTTGATTGCATATCTAAATACACTTATAGCAATAATCATGAGTAGTTAGTCATTTACTGTCTGGATGACAGAGAAGCAAAGGGAGAATTGCAATGGCTTTATATGATCCAAGTCTTGAGAAAGATAACTGTGGGTTTGGTTTGATCGCGCATATGGAAGGCGAGCCAAGCCACAAACTCGTTCGCACCGCTATTTCCGCATTAGACCGCATGACCCACCGAGGTGGTATTGCCGCCGATGGAAAGACAGGAGATGGATGTGGACTCCTGCTACAAAAACCCGACAGTTACTTGCGCCTCATCGCTGAAGAACAAGGCTTTAACCTCAGCCGTCAATACGCGATTGGTATGATCTTTTTTAGTCAAGACAGCACCAAATATGAACGTGCCAAAGCAATTATCAACAGCGAACTGGCAAAAGAAACACTGACCGTATCAGGTTGGCGAGTGGTGCCAACTAACTCAGACGTTCTCGGCCCTATCGCGAATGAATCCTTGCCCAACATCCAACAAGTCTTTGTTTCGGCTCCCGCGGGTTGGCGTGAAAGAGACATAGAAAGACGCTTGTACATCGCTCGTCGACGCATAGAAAAACAGATCACAGACGATAACGAGTTTTATATCTGTAGCTTATCGACACAAGTTATGGTGTATAAAGGGCTATGTATGCCGGCGGATCTTCCTCGGTTTTATCTCGATCTTGCCGATCTTAGAATGGAATCGGCTATTTGCTTATTCCACCAACGTTTCTCTACCAATACTCAGCCTCGCTGGCCATTAGCGCAGCCTTTTCGCTACCTTGCTCATAATGGCGAGATCAATACCATTGAGGGAAATCGCCAATGGGCGAAAGCACGTGCTTATAAGTTTTCATCACCATTGCTGCCTGACCTTCAAACCGCCGCTCCTTTTGTTAATGAAACAGGATCCGACTCATCTAGCCTAGATAACATGCTTGATCTCTTTTTAGCAGGAGGCATGGATGTATTCAGAGCAATGAGAATGCTTGTGCCGCCCGCTTGGCAAAATCACCCCGATATGGATCCTGATCTTCGAGCTTTCTATGATTTCAACTCCAAACACATGGAACCTTGGGATGGACCTGCAGGCATTGTTTTATCCGATGGGCGATACGCTGCCTGTAACCTTGACCGAAACGGCCTACGCCCAGCTCGCTATGTCATTACCAAAGATAAACTCATTACATTAGCGTCAGAAGTCGGAATATGGGATTACGCACCAGATGAAGTGGCTGAAAAAGGGCGTGTTGGCCCCGGTGAGCTTCTGGTGATTGACACCCGAAAAGGCAAACTGTGGCAGTCCAGTGAAATTGATAACGATCTCAAAAGTCGCCACCCATATAAAAGCTGGATGGAAAAAAATGTCCACAAACTCACGCCTTTTTCAGAGCTTTTAGATACACAAGTAGGGCAACGCACGCTGAATGAAGATCAGCTAAAAACCTATCAGAAACAGTTTGCTATGAGCAATGAAGAAGTTGACCAAGTACTCCGTGTACTCGGTGATATGGGCCAAGAAGCGACAGGATCCATGGGCGACGACACACCAATGGCTGTGTTATCTTCTAAAGCTCGCCTAGTCACCGATTACTTCCGTCAGAAATTTGCTCAAGTGACCAACCCACCCATTGATCCTTTGCGTGAAAAGCATGTCATGTCACTGGCGACAAGCATCGGCCAAGAGATGAATGTGTTTTGTGAAACGGACGGTCATGCCCATAGAGTCAGTTTTGACTCTCCAGTGCTGCTCTACTCCGATATGCAGCAACTGCTCAACCTAGACCAAAAATACTATGCACATTGCCTGTTAGACATTAACTACGAACCGACAGAAATCGATTTAAAACAAGCGATTACCCAACTTTGCGATGCCAGTGTTGAAGCAGTAAAAAACGGCAATGTATTGATTGTTCTATCTGATCGAGTGTTGACGAAAGGCAAACTACCGATCCCTGCTGCAATGGCCGTTGGGGCAGTACAAACTCGATTGGCAAACGAAAATTTGCGTTGCGATACTAATATCATCGTTGAGTCAGGGGCAATTCGCGACCCCCATCAATTTGCCGTTTTGATCGGTTTTGGCGCCACCGCTATTTATCCTTATCTTGCTTATGAAACCTTAGGCAAAATTGTCGATGATGGTGCGATTAATAAAAGCTACCGCGACGTCATGCAAAATTATCAATACGGGATCAATAAAGGCCTGTACAAAATCATGTCGAAAATGGGAATCTCGACCATTGCCTCATATCGATGCTCTCAACTGTTCGAAGCCGTCGGATTACATCAAGATATTGTACAACTTTGCTTCAGTGGTGTTGCCTCACGCATTCAAGGGGCAAACTTTGACGACTTCCAACAAGATCTATTCAATCTATCTCAAAAAGCGTGGGCGAAACGTAAGCCTATCGATCATGGGGGCCTGTTAAAGTATGTGCATGACGGTGAATTTCACGCCTACAACCCTGATGTTGTCAGTACCCTGCAAAAAGCGGTCAAAACCGGTGAAATAGCCGACTATCAACACTATTCTAAACAGGTCAATACGCGCCCTAATGCGATGTTACGTGACTTGATGAAACTAAAGGGAGCTGATGTTCCACTACCGCTAGACAGCGTTGAACCAGACACTGAACTCTTTAAGCGCTTTGACTCGGCGGCCATGTCTATTGGTGCGTTAAGTCCTGAAGCGCATGAAGCACTCGCTATTGCAATGAATAAACTGGGGGGCTACTCGAATTCTGGAGAAGGCGGCGAAGACCCTCGTCGATTCGGAACAAACCGTAACTCACGAATCAAACAGATCGCCTCAGGCCGATTTGGTGTCACGCCACATTACCTAGTGAATGCTGATGTTCTACAAATAAAAGTAGCGCAAGGCGCAAAACCCGGCGAGGGTGGCCAGCTTCCAGGTCATAAAGTAACCGCGGAAATCGCCAAGCTTCGTTATTCGGTTCAAGGGGTGACCTTAATCTCCCCTCCTCCGCATCATGACATCTATTCCATCGAAGATTTGGCTCAGCTTATTTTTGATTTGAAACAAGTGAACCCGAATGCCTTAGTATCTGTAAAGCTGGTTTCAGAGCCTGGTGTTGGGACAATCGCAACCGGCGTCGCAAAAGCCTACGCCGATTTAATCACGATTTCTGGGTACGACGGTGGCACAGCAGCAAGCCCATTAACGTCAGTAAAATACGCAGGTAGCCCGTGGGAATTAGGTCTTGCTGAAACTCAACAGGCGCTTGTTGCCAATGGCCTTCGTCATAAAATCCGCCTCCAAGTCGACGGTGGATTAAAAACGGGGCTAGATGTCATTAAAGGCGCTATTTTAGGCGCTGAGAGCTTTGGCTTTGGTACGGCTCCAATGGTCGCGCTAGGTTGTAAGTTCTTACGAATTTGTCACCTAAACAACTGTGCGACAGGGGTTGCTACCCAAGATGAGACGCTTAGAAAAGAGTACTTCAAAGGGCTACCTGAAATGGTGGTTAATTACTTTATCGGTCTTGCCGAAGAAGTCCGTGAGCACCTTGCTGAACTCGGCGTAGAAAAACTCACTGATTTGATTGGTAGAACCGACTTACTTGAGGCCGCTTCAGGGTTAACTGCCAAACAAAGCAAACTGGATCTTTCTCATATTTTAGAGATGCCAGTGTCACCACAAAACCATCCACTTTACTGGACAGAGCCTAATGCCCCCTTTGATACCGCAGAGCTCAACCAAAAGATTCTCGAGCAAGCTAAAGATGCCTTCGAATCGCAGCAATCCATTAACCTTTACTACGATGTAATCAACACTGACCGCTCAATAGGGGCAAGGCTCTCTGGTGAAATCGCCAAGAAGTATGGCAATCAAGGCATAGCTGCTACCCCAATAAAACTGCACCTGAATGGTACCGCAGGGCAATCTTTAGGGGTGTGGAATGCAGGAGGTGTTGAGCTTTACTTAACCGGTGATGCTAACGATTATGTCGGCAAGGGAATGGCTGGCGGAAAAATTGTCATAAAACCTCATACCGGAACAACTTTCATTTGTAATGAAGCCACCATCATCGGTAATACATGTTTATACGGTGCTACCGGAGGAAAGCTGTTTGCTGCTGGAACGGCCGGTGAACGTTTTGGCGTGCGCAACTCTGGTACGATCGCTGTCATTGAAGGTGCCGGCGACAATGCTTGTGAATATATGACAGGAGGCATTGTTGCTATTTTAGGCGCGACAGGTGTCAATTTTGGCGCAGGTATGACCGGTGGATTTGCTTATGTTCTGGACCAAAACGATGATTTCCAAGGCAGAGTGAATAATGAATCGGTAGAGGCGATTTCGCTTTCTGAACTGGTCATACACCAAGAGCATCTTCGTGGTTTAATTGATGAGCACCTTGCGGAAACTGGCTCTAGCCATGCCGAGAATATTTTAAGTAACTTTGATGAATGGATTCCGAAGTTCTACTTAATTAAACCCCAAAACGCGGATCTGCGAACGCTGTTAGGCCATCAAAGTCGAAGCGCTGCAGAACTACGTGTTCAAGCACAATAATTGGAAGGAGCCCAATAATGAGCCAGAACATATACCAATTTATTGACGTGAATCGCGTAGATCCAGCGAAAAAACCCGTCAAAATCCGTAAGATAGAGTTCGTTGAAATCTACGAACCCTTTACAAAACAGCAAGCTAAGGCACAAGCCGACCGCTGCCTAGACTGCGGCAATCCATATTGCGAATGGAAGTGCCCAGTTCACAACTACATTCCTCAGTGGCTAAAATTGGCGAATGAAGGCCGCATTATCGAAGCGGCAGAGCTCTCTCATCAAACTAACAGCTTGCCTGAGGTTTGTGGTCGGGTTTGCCCCCAAGATCGACTCTGTGAGGGATCTTGTACCATCAATGAAGACTTTGGTGCTGTCACCATCGGTAATATCGAGAAGTACATTAACGATAAAGCATTTGAAATGGGCTGGACGCCCGATATGTCTAACGTGGAATGGACAGATAAAAAAGTCGCCATCGTTGGAGCGGGCCCAGCGGGTCTTGCTGCTGCTGATGTGTTAGTCCGCAATGGTGTTAAGCCAGTTGTTTATGATCGTTACCCAGAAATCGGGGGGCTTTTGACGTTTGGTATTCCCTCTTTCAAGCTCGAAAAAGGGGTAATGGAAAATCGCCGTCGAATATTCAGTGACATGGGAATTGAATTCAAGCTCAATATTGAAGTAGGTAAAGACATCGAAATGCAATCGCTCATTGACGACTATGATGCCGTCTTTATCGGTGTTGGGACCTACAAAAATATGCGCGCGGGGTTGGCTAACGAAGATGCTCAAGGTGTTTATGATGCGCTACCATTTCTTATTTCGAATACCTATAAGATAATGAACCTAACCACTCCTGAACCATACATCGATATGTCTGGTAAAAACGTAGTCGTTCTTGGAGGCGGTGACACCGCGATGGACTGTGTCAGAACGTCCATTAGACAGGGTGCTAATAACGTTATCTGTGCCTACCGACGTGATGAAGAAAACATGCCCGGCTCTCGTAGAGAAGTGAAAAATGCACAAGAAGAAGGTGTCAATTTTATGTTTAACCTTCAACCTCTTGGTATTGAAGTGAACGATACTGGGCACGTAACGGGTATCAAGGTGGTTAAAACGGCACTCGGAAAACCTGACGATGCCGGACGCCAACGACCAGAACCTGTTCAAGGCAGTGAACATACTTTAGAGGCTGACGTTGTCATTATGGCGTTTGGTTTCCAACCTCACTCAATGCCTTGGCTACAACCCTTTGGTGTAGACCTCGATCAGTGGGGAAGAATACAAGCACCTTCCGATCAAGCGTTTCAATATCAAACGAGTAACAAAAAAATATTTGCTGGGGGCGATGCAGTAAGAGGATCCGATCTTGTGGTCACTGCCATTGATGAAGGCCGAAAAGCAGCAGGTGGCATTCTAGACTATCTTGAAGTGTAGATTGACCTGTAGATTTTTTAGGCCATACTCTATAGGATCCGTTAGTCGGGTCCTTTATTTTTCTTATTGACCAATAACTTATTGGAATAACACTATGTTACGAGCCTGTATCTTCGCTTTATCAATCCTCACCTTACTGACAGCGTGTAGCCAAGGGGCAAGGAATATGATTGATCGTACTGCTTTACCCTGCGGTGATAGCCCTAATTGTGTTTCAACTGAAGATGATAGAGAGCAGCACCACCTTATCGCCTTTCAGCTCAAAAGCACAGCCAGTATCGATGACATTGAAGAGGTTGCTTTACAGCTTTCTGGCGCTAAAACAGCGGAAAAAGAAGGGAATTATCTCAGAATCGAATGCACTTCAAGCATCCTTCGCTTCACTGATGATCTCGAACTCAAACTCAGCGGTACAACACTCATGGTTCGTTCTGAATCTCGAATCGGTTATTCGGACTTCGGCGTCAATAGAGATCGAGCCGAGGAGTTAAGAGCGATGTTATTCTCAGCTCAATTGATCATGTAGCGCGATGATCTCCATAGAGATAGATTTCAAGAAATAGAAAAGTCGAAGCTAAGCTTCGACTTTTTTAATTTTAATATCACCGCACAGCGACGACTAGCAACTATTTACAATCTATGAGAGTGGCTAGGCTGACTCTTCTTCTGTAAACACAACCAGACGCTTCGGAGCGACTTTACCGTTATCATCAATCACAGCAACACCGATGAATAACTTTTCATCTCCGCTGGTCATCCGCACGGTTCCTTCCGCTGGCGCACCAAAGATCTGAACAGGCATGCCATGTTGAACAAGATCCGTCAGCTCAGCATTCATGTTTACTTCGGGTAGATCTTCTACCGCTGTATCCATTGGCATTAACAGTGGATCAAGCAACTCTCTAGGGGCAACTTCATCACGCTCAGCCTGCTCTAACAACTCATTAAGCTGCTCTAATGTTACCATCTTCTCATACGGATACTTGGCAACGCCTGTGCGACGCAGATAAGTAACGTGAGCACCACAGCCCAACATTTCACCGAGGTCATCCGTGATGGTTCGAATGTAAGTGCCTTTTGAGCAATGGACTTCCATCTCGATCTCATCGCCTTCAAAACGAAGCAGAACAATAGAGTAAACGGTGATTTTACGTGATTCACGTGGCACCTCGATCCCTTCACGAGCGTACTCATAAAGTGGACGACCTTGGTGTTTCAGTGCAGAGAACATGGAAGGAACTTGGTCTGTTTCACCTTTGAAACTCGCGACACAGCGTTCAAGCTGCTCACGTGTGACGTTAACTTCACGAGTCTCTACGACTTCACCATCTGAGTCAGAGGTGTTGGTACGTTCACCAAGTTTAGCTTTAACAACGTAACGCTTATCCGAATCCAATAGGAATTGAGAAAATTTGGTCGCTTCCCCCAAACAAATTGGAAGCATTCCTGTTGCTAAAGGATCAAGCGCGCCTGTATGGCCCGCTTTTTGAGCAAAGTAGATTCGCTTAACTTTTTGCAAAGCATCGTTAGAAGAAATGCCGGTCGGTTTATCGAGCAAGATAACCCCGTTGACTGGACGACCCTTACGACGGCGAGCCATTACTTGCCTTCCTCTTCAGAACCATTTACGTCTTCGTCACGTCCTGCTTCAGTTTGCTTTCGCTTATCTTCGTTTAATACTTCGCTCACTAAGTTAGACATACGCATACCTTCAACTAAAGTATCATCGTAAGTAAAACGAACTTCAGGCGTGAGGCGGTGGCGAATACGCTTACCCAGTGCCATACGTACTGGCACTTCGTGCTCTTTTAGAGCAGCTAGGCAGCTTTCTGGCGTTTGGTCGCCAACACATAAAAAAGTAACGAATACTTTTGCGTAAGCTAAATCTCTTGATACTTCTACGTCAGAGATGGTCACCATCCCTAAACGAGAGTCGCGAACTTCGCGTTGAAGAATAATCGCGAGTTCCTTTTGTAGCTGCTGTGACACACGTTGTGTACGGCTAAATTCTTTTGACATAATCATTTCTCACAAATAGAAAGAATGGGGGGATGGCCAAAGCCAGCCCCCCATGGTGCATTCAACAACCGATTACCTTGCCTTGATAGGCGGGTAACTTTATCAATTAGTCGAGTGTACGTTTAATTTCAACGATTTCGAATACTTCGATTTGGTCACCAGCGCGAACATCATTGTAGTTCTTAACGCCGATACCACATTCGTAGCCATTCTTAACTTCTTGAACGTCATCTTTAAAGCGACGAAGTGATTCTAGTTCACCTTCGTAAATAACCACGTTTTCGCGTAGTACGCGGATTGGGTTGCTACGCTTAATGATGCCTTCAGTAACCATACAACCAGCGATTGCGCCCAGCTTAGGTGACTTAAATACGTCACGTACTTCAGCAAGACCAATGATTTCTTGCTTGAATTCTGGAGCAAGCATACCGCCCATTGCTTGTTTAACTTCATCAATCAATTGGTAAATGATTGAGTAGTAACGTAGATCTAGGTTTTCAGTATCAACAGTACGACGAGCCGTTGCATCAGCACGAACGTTGAAACCTAAGATGATAGCGTTTGAAGCGGCTGCAAGAGTAGCATCCGTTTCAGTAATACCGCCCACACCCGAACCTACGATGTTCACTTTAACTTCGTCAGTCGATAGTTTCAGCAGTGAATCAGAAATCGCTTCAACCGAACCTTGAACATCACCTTTCAGTACCACATTCAGTTCTGCAACTTCACCCGCTTCCATGTTAGAGAACATGTTCTCTAGCTTAGATTTCTGTTGGCGAGCCAGTTTCACATCACGGAATTTACCTTGACGGTAGTTCGCTACTTCACGAGCTTTACGCTCATCTCGTACTACTGTTGCTTCATCACCTGATGATGGAACACCAGATAGGCCGATAATTTCCACAGGGATAGATGGGCCAGCTTCTAAGATCTCTTGACCATTCTCATCGCGCATTGCACGTACACGACCATATTCTTGACCACAAAGAAGGATATCACCCTTATTCAAGGTACCAGACTGTACAAGAACAGTCGCCACTGGACCACGACCTTTATCTAGGCGAGATTCAACAACAACACCTGACGCCATGCCTTCTTTAACAGCAGTAAGTTCAAGAACTTCAGACTGTAGAAGGATAGTTTCTAGAAGACCATCGATGTTTGTACCCTGTTTCGCAGAGATGTGAACGAACATGTTCTCACCGCCCCACTCTTCAGGAATAACGTCGTATTGAGATAGCTCATTCTTAACGTTGTCTGGGTTCGCATCTTCTTTATCGATTTTGTTTACAGCGATAATAAGAGGTACGCCCGCCGCTTTCGCGTGTTGAATCGCTTCAACCGTTTGTGGCATAACACCATCGTCAGCGGCAACTACAAGCACAACGATATCTGTCGCTTGAGCACCACGAGCACGCATAGCAGTAAACGCTGCGTGTCCAGGAGTATCAAGGAAGGTGATCATGCCGTTATCAGTTTCTACGTGGTATGCACCGATATGTTGAGTAATACCGCCCGCTTCACCAGAAGCAACGTGTGCTTTACGGATGTAATCCAGTGTCGATGTTTTACCGTGGTCAACGTGACCCATGATAGTAACAACTGGAGCACGAGCTTCAACAAGCGCATCGTTATCACGATCAGCCAGTACGGCTTCTTCAAGTTCATTCTCTTTACGAAGAATAACCTTGTGACCCATTTCTTCAGCAACTAAGGCCGCTGTTTCTTGGTCGATAACTTGGTTAATGGTTGCCATTGCGCCCATTTTCATCATCACTTTGATAACTTCAGTGCCTTTAACTGACATTTTGCTTGCCAGTTCAGAGACAACGATAGTCTCACCAATAGCAACATCAGATTTTGCTACCGTTGCTGTTTTATCAAAGCCATGCTGCATTGACGTTGGTTTAGCCAATTTGCCTTTATTACGACCGCCTCTACCACCGCGCTGGTTACGACCGTTACGCTCAGGTGTTGCTGCTGGTGCTTTTTTCTTCTTCTTACGACGGTTACCACCACCTTCTTCTTTGCGATCCGCTGCATCTTCAGCTTCACGAGCATAAGTAGAAGTCGTGATGTGGTAATCAGCTGTTTTCTCTTGCTCTTTTTTCTTTTTCTCTTCTTCGCTCCAACGCTCTTGGTTTTCTTCCGCGAGTTTACGAGCTTCTTCAACAAGCTTTGCCGCTTCTTGTTCTGCTTTACGTTGAGCTTCTTCTTCCTGACGACGTTTTAGTTCGTCAGCTTCTTTCTTAGCTTGCGTATTAACGTCAGCATTTTTTGCATTCATGTCTTTTTTAGCCTTTTCAGCTTGTGCACGCTGAGCCTTTTCTTCCGCATTACGTTTTGCATCCGCTTCACGTTTTGCTTTCTCTTCGGCTTCGCGTTTTGCTTTCTCTGCAGCATCACGTTTCGCTAACTCTTCCGCTTCGCGTTTCGCTAGCTCTTCCGCTTCACGCTGTGCTGCTTCCTCAGCCTCACGTTTAGCTTCATCATCGACTGTGCTGCGCTTCACATAAGTACGCTTCTTACGTACTTCTACTTGAACATCTTTACTCTTACCACCACTTGCTGAAACACTGAGTGTACTGCGAGTTTTTCTCTGTAGTGTTAAACGAGTCGGCTCTGTTTCGCCTGATGTATCACCGTGTTCTTTCTTTAAATGAACGAGGAGCTTTTGCTTCTCTTCATCTGATACTTGATCGCCGCTTGCTTTCTTCATGCCTGCGTCAGCAAGTTGCTCAACTAAGCGTTCAACTGGCGTACCAATCTCTTCACTTAGCGCTTTTACTGTTAGTTGCGTCATTCCGCTACCTCCTTGCTGAAATTATTCTTCGTCACCGAACCAACAAATGTTACGCGCTGCCATAATCAGCTCGCCCGCACGCTCTTCTGTTAGTCCTTCAATATCTTCTAGCTCATCAACACCTTGATCCGCTAGGTCTTCTAGTGTTGCTACACCTTTAGCAGCCAGTTTGAACGCGAGTTCACGCTCCAAACCTTCTAGAGCCAACAGATCTTCTGCTGGTTCAACACCGTCAAATGTTTCTTCTTGAGCCAGTGCTAAAGTGGTCAGTGCGTCTTTAGCACGGCTGCGTAGCTCTTCAACCATGTCTTCGTCTAGGCCGTCAATTTCTAGCAGCTCATGAACAGGGACATAAGCAATTTCTTCTAGCGTTGAGAAACCTTCTTCAGACAACATTTCAGCAAAGTCTTGCTCTATATCTAGGTGCTTCATGAAGCTCTCAACAGCCGCTTGAGATTCTTCTTGGTGCTTCTTCTGTAGATCTTCAACTGTCATCACGTTCAATTCCCAACCGGTAAGTTGAGAAGCTAGGCGAACGTTCTGACCGTTACGACCGATAGCTTGAGCTAGGTTGTCAGGTTCTACCGCGATGTCCATTGAGTGTGCATCTTCATCAACGATGATTGACGCAACATCGGCTGGTGCCATGGCATTGATAGCAAATTGAGCTGGATTATCATCCCAAAGAACGATATCAATACGCTCGCCACCAAGTTCACCGGAAACCGCTTGAACACGAGCACCACGCATACCCACACACGCGCCAACAGGGTCAATACGACGGTCATTGGTTTTCACGGCAATTTTAGCACGTGAACCTGGATCGCGAGCACCGGCTTTTAGTTCGATAAGCTCTTCACCAATTTCAGGAACTTCAACACGGAAAAGCTCGGCAAGCATTTCAGGCTTAGAACGAGTGACAAACAGCTGGAAGCCACGCGCTTCTGGTTTCACTGCGTAAAGTAATCCACGAACGCGATCGCCTGGACGGAAGTTTTCGCGAGGAAGTTGATCATCACGTAAAATAACCGCTTCAGCATTGTTACCAAGATCCATAATCACAGTTTCGCGATTCACTTTTTTAACAACACCGGTAACAAGTTCACCTTCGTTGTCAATAAACTGCTCGACGATTTGTGCACGTTCAGCTTCACGTACTTTTTGTACGATAACTTGCTTCGCTGTCTGTGTTGTAATACGGTCAAACGTTACTGAAGGGATATCGTCTTCAACGAAGTCGCCAATAGTCAAAGTTTCATCTTCGTATTGTGCTGCTTCTAATGAAATTTCTTTGGTTGGGTTTTCTACTTCTTCAACGACTTCCCAACGACGGAAAGTGTCAAACTCACCCGTTTTGCGATCAATTTCTACACGAACTTCAATTTCAAGTGCATGCTTTTTCTTAGTAGACGTAGCAAGTGCTGTTTCAAGTGCCTCAAAAATACGCTCACGAGGTACGGCTTTCTCATTAGAAACCGCCTCAACTACCGCTAAAATTTCTTTACTCATTCTATCTAGCCTCTTAAGCTCAAATTTTTCTAGGAGAACTAAAATTTAGGAATTAGGTTTGCTTTCGAGATATTGCTCAATGCAAAGCTCTCTTGCTTACCTTCAACAACGACTGAAATTGTCTCACCATCAACAGAGTGAATATCACCCTTCCATTTACGACGGTTTTCGACAGCCATTTTCAAAACGATGTTGACCTCGTGACCAATAAACTGTTCGTAGTGTGCTGCAGTGAAAAGTGGTCTTTCAAGACCTGGAGAAGACACTTCTAGGTTATAAGCCACTGAAATTGGATCTTCTACATCCAAAACGGCACTCACTTGACGACTCACTTCTGAACAGTCATCTACGTTAATGCCGTTTGCATGATCGATATAGATACGTAACGTTGAATGCTCGCCTGCACGAATAAACTCTAATCCAACTAACTCATAGCCTGATGCAGATACCGGAGCATCAAGCATGTCAGTAAGTTGTCTCTCTAAACCAGTCATTTAAACCACTCCAGAAACAAAAAAAGGGCATAGAGCCCAATTTAAATCCCAAGCAACAACCTAGCTATAATTAAAAAGCTAGATAACAAAAAACCCCGATAGTCGGGGTTTTTTATTGCTGGACCCTTGATTCGTTAAAGATTAAGCATCTTTAACTCACAGTAATGAATTACTGCGCAAACTTGTCCACAAAATCCATAAAGGATTGGTTGCGGGAGCCGGATTTGAACCGACGA
>NZ_AJYQ02000125.1 GCF_000287055.2 Vibrio genomosp. F10 str. ZF-129
CTTGGAGTTTTAGATACCTGAACTAATCCGGTGACTTCCGATTTAAGTAAATAGTCTAAATGATTTCTGTCCAGGAGTGATTTAGAGGGGATGACCTACTAGGTGTGTGATCACCAAGCGATTCTAATTAGTGAGAGTCTATTGAGCCTGTAATTTAAATTGTGTATCTGCTTATAATTAAGCCAATCATGGCTAAGGATAAGCAATATGGATAAGAAAGCTTTAGAAGCCTTCGCTCGCGAAGCCGCTAAGTCAATTAAGACTCCTTCGGATCTTGATGACTTCAGGAAAATGTTAAAATGAAAGTAGAAGCTATCCAATACGAGTCGATAATGACGCGAGAAGAGATGCGTCAAGCACTCTTTGAGTACATCGAAGTTGATTATAATCGAACAAGAAGGCACAGTGCTCTTGGGTATCTAAGCCCAGTTAACTTTGAAAAACAATATGTCGCTTAATACGTTGTCCAGTCTGACTGGAGCAGATCAGAACCGACCTTACAGCGGTAACAGACAACGATGTTGAATTCGCTTTATCGCGGATAAATTATCGACCGAAAAAAATGTTTATACTTCAATCGACTAACGGTTTTATTTAAAGAACTAGTATTGGTGGTTTGATATTAACGAGTGTCGCACTTTGCAGTTGATTTCGGAGATTATTAAACGGCATTTAATGTTTATTATTCTATTGCGTGAAATTGGTACATTAAAACAAAGTTATGGTATTACAGTCCAAATACCTACACTGATCATAGGAAGTTAAATGAACGAAATACCGCCATTAATACCTGAGTCTAATTACATTCTGTTGTCTGAGCTAATGCTATCATTGACAACAGCTTTGGATATGACGGAAGGACAACCACCGGAACATTGCATTCGTTGCTGCTGGATAGGTATGCACATAGGTGAGAAAATCGGTTTATCAGAAAGCGAACTTCATGATCTGTATTTTACCCTGTTATTAAAAGATACGGGCTGTAGTAGCAATGCAGCCCGTATTTGCGAACTCTATCTCACTGACGATCAGGAGTTTAAACGTAATTTTAAGACGGTAGGAACAAGTCTATCAAGTGTCATTAACTTTGTTATTCGCAATACCGGGAAAAATGAAAACTGGTTAACTCGCATCACTAAGACGATAGATATCTTAAAAAATGGAGATTCTTACGCTCAAGAGTTGATAGAAACTCGCTGTTCTAGAGGTGCCGATATTGCGAGAGAATTAAGGTTTAATGAAAACGTCGCATTAGGGGTTCATTCTTTAGATGAACATTGGGATGGTAATGGTCGGCCAGAAAACCTCGCCCAACAAAATATTCCATTAAACTCTCGTATTGCGTTACTCGCACAAGTTATTGACGTTTTTCAATTTGAACATAATTTCGAAACCGCGCTAAACGAGGCAAACGAAAGAAGTGGAAGCTGGTTTGATCCAACTTTAGTTTCTGCGATAAACGAAATAGGAAAGGATAACGAATTCTGCACGGTCTTAACTTCATCAAATATCATTGATAAAGTTATGGAATTAGCGCCAGCAAAAGCCAGCATACTCATTGATGATGACTACCTTGATAGTATCGTTTTTGCGTTTGGAAAAATTATCGACAGTAAAAGCCCTTTCACATCTGGCCATAGCGAGAGAGTGGCCTTATTTACTGACCTTATTGCTATCGAAATGGGGATATCAGAAGAAGAACGGAAATGGCTTAGGCGTGCAGCTTTATTGCACGATGTTGGGAAGTTAGGTGTGAGCAATACGATACTCGATAAACCTGGAAAATTAGATGACGATGAATGGTTATCAGTTCAACAGCATGCTCAATTTACTAAAGATATATTATCGCAGATAACCCCCTTTAAAAACCTATCCAATATGGCAGGCAGCCATCATGAAAAGCTTGATGGCACTGGATATCCCAACAAACTAAGTGCAGAATGCATTGGACTGTCGACCCGAATTATCACTACCGCTGATATTTTTGATGCGATTACAGCAGAACGACCTTACCGCGGAGCAGTACCAGTACCAAAAACATTGGATATAATGTCTGAAAATTTAAATACTGCGATTGATCCTGAATGCTTTGATGCATTGAAGCGTGCGTTGGATAAATTGCCAGAAGGACTGATAACTCCTGATTCTACTGTTTAGCCATCGGTTTGTAGGTAATCGTTGTAGCCCCTAAAAAGACAATAGGTTTCGCAACTCGCCGTTCCGATCACTCCTACACCTTGCAGTTTCCTGTTTGATTAAAGCAGAACAAATCCTTTCTCACGCAACTTACCAAACAAACTGCCCAAGGGATTCATGTCGGAGGACAATAAAGTTTGATCAGTTCCAATAAAGTCTGATCAGTTCCAATAAAGTCTGATCGATTTTTGGCTGTATCTAGTCAGACGGGGGCAGGTAAGCTAAAACACTTTTGCCCCATTCCGTGCTTCAAGAGTCAAGGAAGTGAACTATTTAACTCAATTAAATCATTTACGTCGTCCACTCATATTTTTCTTGAACGATCAGTTGATTCGCTTTTAGTGCATTATACCTGTTCTTTATTTTATGGATTCTTGCTATGTCACGAAGTCAACGCCTTCTAGATTTACTCCAACTTCTTCGACGCTATAAATATCCAGTCTCAGCTGAGGATCTAGCAAATAAGCTAGACGTTAGTGTAAGAACAATCTATCGAGATATAGCAACTTTGCAATCGCAAGGCGCAGAGGTCGAGGGGGAAGCTGGGCTTGGTTACATTTTAAAACCGAGCTTCGATTTGCCACCGATGATGTTTAGCTTAGAAGAGCTTGAAGCCCTTAAGTTAGGAGTTGAATGGGTGGTAAAGCAAGCAAACGGAGAATTTAACGAAGCTGCCATTGATGCACTTGCTAAGATTTCAGCTGTGTTGCCTTCTGATCATGAAGCTAAGCATACTGAGAGCGTCATCAGAGTTGCTTCAATTCTCAAAGCACCAAAGGTGATGGTTAAGCTGGCTGAGTTAAAAGCAACGATAAAAAAAGAGCATAAAGCAGAAATGCTTTACGAAGACGCTAAAGGTGCTATCAGCAAGAGGGTTGTGTGGCCAATACTTATAGGTATGTTTGAGCAACACAATATCTTGGTTGCATGGTGCGAAACACGGAACGATTACCGTAATTTTAGACTTGATAGAATTCAATCATTTTTACAACTTGAGTCTAAATACGAGCGTTCTCGTCATGCTTTACTAACTGAATGGGAAGCTCTGGAGGGCATCGAACACAAGCGCTTTCGTTACTGACAAAAACTGTCAGTACTTGTGGTTACACTTAGTTCATCCATTTTTAAAATGAAGATTTACAACTATGTTAACTATTGATTCTATTGTTCTTTATGTTGAAAACATCCAACTCAGTATGACCTTTTATAAGAAAGTCTTTGAGTGTGAACCTAAGCTTTTATCGCCAACCTTTGCGGTAGTCGAGTTTGCTGAAAACGTAAAAATCACTCTAAAACAAACTGATACACTTACGCCAAGTAGTTTAGTTAGAGGTGGCGGGACTGAACTTTCTGTCCCTGCAATTAACAGCACCGAGTTAGATAGCTTATTTGAAAAGTGGAAAGAGCAAGGAGTGAATTTTGCTCAAGAGCGCGAAGAGTCTGTATATGGTATCAATTTTGTTGCGTTAGACCTTGATGGGCATCGATTGCGAGTATTTGCTTAACATTACCTTGTTTTTCTTAAAAGCCAGCATCATTGCTGGTTCATCTAAGTCCAGAACCTTCATAGGTCGAATTTTTACCCGTGGCACTTTCTAGCTCAAAAGTGCCCCGAAACAAGTTACGAAGCATTCAGGGAACTCTTCGCTAACCTGACGTTTGACCTACTTTTCTTATGCTACAAAGAATCAAGGTCATTGAAGACGAACCTCCTTGTTATTTAAATGAAGTATACAACTCATGTTCAATGCTCACTTTTGTCTCTTAGCTTATTACGCCATTTTGAAGGTGTTGTGCCATAGAACGTTTTGAACTGCCTGATGAAATGAGTTGTGTCTTGCCACCCAATTTTCGTAGTAATCTGTTCAACCGACATATTTGAGTACTGTAGAAGCTGCGCTGCTTTGGCTAGGCGCGCTGAAGTGATCCACATACCGACCGTAAAACCTGTTTCTGACTTTACAACTGATGCGACATGGGGAGATGTGCGACCCACAGCAGACGCAACGTCACTTAAGGATATAGGAGTAAGACTGTATTTTTGAATATAGTGTAATGCCTTTCCGACTAATGGCGACTTTGTGATCTTATTGTCTATTACAGTCGTCGCACGAACGACTTCTGCTAATATCAATACAATCAGGCTCCGTTGAACATCATTACTCATCGTTGTTTCAATATTGGTTTCTTGTTTTAAGGCTTCAAACCAAGAAGTTATACGTTGTTGAGCTGGAACATCTAAATGAGCCACAGGAGCACCTCCTGAACGAACCTCTGCGAAGGGGCGCATTATCTCTTGCATTTCGTTCAAACTATAGCTTTCAGCAGAGAAACCAAGTAGCCAATAGTCTAAATTACAACCCGCGACAGAACGATATGGTACTCCGTAGGGGACAATCGTAATGCTGCCAGTAACAGATTGAGTAGTGTAGCTTTGCTCCATTTTAAATGAGCCTTTTGTAGTAAAGAGCAAACCATAGTCTGGATTTACTGACACGGTTGAGCTTTCACTGTTTACGCCTTGCTCGTGGATTACATAGCAGGGTGGCAATGGTGTTTTTGGAAGCATGGATAACAACCTACAGTTCTTTTACAAGATCTTAATATCAGCCGATACTATCTCAATCTGTGCACTCAAACAACGCAGGGTCTTTGTATATATTAACCACACACAATCCTAGTAGCTTAAACAATAAAAAGAGATTCAGGTCGTAATATTTTTGGCTTACAGAACTAGAGGAAAGAAATAATGACTAAGACTTTAGCTTTGTGGGAGGAGCAGGATAAGCACAAAGGTGATCGCTGGGAGCTGTTTAAGGCGATCGGTGCTTTTATGACTCCTCGAAAAGTACTCTATCCTGGTAGTTATGTGGACATTTCACCATCATTCGTTTTTAACGATGTCACATATGTGGATCTTGATAAACGTGCTTCAAATTTTTTTGCTGATGAATGCACTGTTAAACAGATAGTTTTCGAGCATAAAGGGAACTCAGACCCAAATATACAGTTTATCCATGGTGACTATCGCTCACTGGAGTTAAACGAAGTTGAATTCGACTTACTAATATCTCTTTATGCAGGCTTTATTTCAGAACCGTGCGGAGAGCTTTTAAGAATAGGTGGAATCTTACTTGTTAACGCTAGCCACGGAGATGCAGCTTTAGCGGCTTTAGACCCAAGATTTAAGTTGATTGCTGTCGTTCTTCGAGACAATGGAATGTATGAGGTCAACGACGAAAATCTTAAGGATTATATGAAGCCCAAGAGGCCTGAAATCATGACACGAGAAAATATATTAGCATCTGGTCGTGCGATCCCATACACAAAATCACCATTTGCATATTTGTTTAAAAGAGTAAGTTAGTAATACAGAAAATTGTAGGAAATTATATGAGTTACAATGATTTAAACGACGGGGTCTGCATGAATTATTATCACGATGTTAACAATGCGAAGGCATATACTGAAATGTGTGATGGATATAATGCTGCTGAGCAATTGCATATGCTCTCAAAGGTTCTTTCTCCTGAGGATTCTGTTTTAGAGTTAGGCTCGGGGCCTGGTAATGATCTTGAAATTCTCGCTCAGAAATTTCGAGTTACAGGCTCTGATTATTCACCAGCTTTCGTGAATATTCTCAATAAACGGCTACCAGATGTACTTAGCTTAATACTTGATGCTGTAAAAATTGAAACAGAAGCTAGGTATAATGCAGTATATTCCAATAAAGTAATGCATCATTTAAGTGATACCGAATTGCGCCAATCTTTCCGCCGTCAAGCTGAGCTGCTTTTACCTGGAGGTTTCGTTTTCCATCTAGTCTGGCAAAAAATTCAAGCACCTGAAACAACTCATGGTCTATTGTTTCATCCGAGAAGTTTAGCCAAGATGAAAGAAGCAATGGGGCAGGAGTTTAACGTTGTTGAATCAAAGGTTTTTAGCGAATTCGAAGATGGGGATTCTCTTGCTATTCTCGCACGCAAAGTATTTCAGTCGTAGTAGTGATTGTTCTGTAGTGGGTTAATGAGATTTGTCAGCTATTTGTAGGCGACTCGCGTGATTTGGAATAGAAAAAGTTATCTGAAATAGAAGGCTTTCTATCTCGTCGTAACACGGAATTGTCCAGAGGCTTCATAGACCTGAGGTTTGACTCGTGTGATCACGGAGCTAGACATTTGGTACTAAACTGACGGATTGCACTTTGCCTACTGGCAACTAGGAAGGAATTCTTCCTGGTTCAACTCATTCCTGCCCCATTCTTAGCCTTGCAGTTTATACTTATCTTGGTTGATGCTGTTTTTCTAAACTAAAGTAATGTTATTGCTCACTGAGACCAAACATAACTCTCCATTGAAATGGAGTGATGCAAGATTGGACTTTCCAACACCGTAAGATTATCAGCGTCATCTTTTGCTCCCATAGCAATAACTAACGGCAAATAATGCTCAGAGGTAGGGTGTGACTTCGTATAGTGAACAGACTTAACGTGAGGCTGTTTTGCCTCCGCTAAATTGCCTTCAAGAGCGATTTTCCGTGCCCAATTTTGGAATTTGTTTGCATAATCTGCGACGGGCTCGTGACTCATTCGAATGTCATATAAATTGTGCGTCAGGCTACCTGAGCAGATAACCGCAATATTCTGCTTACGCAATTGTTTCAAGGTATTACCGAGCTTTTCTAGTTCATCTGGTGACAGATCAACATTCAGCGACAATTGCACTATTGGCTTGTCTGCATTTGGGCGCAAGTGACACAGCGGTACCCAAACACCGTGATCCCAGCCTCGGTAATTGTCCGCCTTGGTTTCGAAACCATTGTTGGTTAATAAGTCGATGACTTTATTACCAACAATGTGTGAGCCCACAGCAGGATAGTTCAACTCGTACAATTCAGGTGGAAAGCCACCAAAGTCGTGAATGGTTTCTGGTTGGTCGTTGGTGATAACGACATTACCGCGGGCAACCCAATGTGGTGATATCACTAATATAGCTTCCACATCATCAAATTTAGCTACTTGATGGGTTAAATTATCGGTCGCCTGTTGTTGAGCCTCGATGCTTGCGCCTAACGCAAACATCGGAGAACCGTGACCAACGAACATCAGAGGTGCTAGTTTCATACTCCCTCCGGTAAATATTTAAACCAATCCAAGTACGGCCCCTGAGGAATTATGCCAGATGGATTTAGCGCAGTTACCGAGTAATAGCCCGCTTTAATATGATCGACACGAGTGTTTTTCGCAAAGGCTTCGATTTGTAATAAGCGGTCCAAATACGCTGACAACGCAGGGTAGTCAGAGATGGCTTTGATGTTAGTTTTAAATAGGCCATGGTAGGCCACATCAAATCGGATCAAGGTAACGAATAACCGAATGTCGCTTTCGGTTAGTTGGTTGCCAACGGCAAAATCGTTATTCGCAAAATGTGTTTCCAGTTCTTCTAAGCGAGCGAAAATATCAACCATGGCTTCGTCGTAAGCTTTCTGGCTGGAAGCGAATCCTGCGCGATACACGCCATTGTTTAAGCTGTCGTAGATACTGCCATTAAACTCTTCAATTTGTGACTGCAACTCAGTCGGGTACAAATTGATGTTTGAATTATGAATCGGTCGTAAGTCTTCGTTCAAAATATGAAGAATATCAGCAGACTCGTTGTTGATGATTTTGTTATCACCACAATCCCAAAGTACAGGCACAGTCGCTCGACCAGTGTATTGGTCATCAGTCATCGTATAGAGATGGAGAGCGTATTGCACTCCCTCAATGCCACTCTCTGTAGAGCCTACCGTTGAATCAGATTCACCCCCAAATTGCCAACCGAAATCTGTTAGTACTGGGTCTAAGATTTTTACGTCAATTACATCTTCTAAGTTAAACAACGAGCGAGCAATTAATGTGCGTGTTGCCCAAGGACAAATGTAAGCAGCATAGAGTCGCAAACCTTTATCGACTGCTGACTGTGCATCGTCAATGCGATTTGTAAATGCGCTGCTTTGGCGGATGAAGCGGCCTTCACTGTCTTTCTCTTGAACGGGATCCCACTTGCGTTCCCACTTACCATTTACCAACATAATCTTTCCTTTTTTCGAAGAGCCCCCTGCGAGCGTACGCCATGGGCGTCTGTTGTTTGTCTAATTTGTTTCGAGTCCAATAGCTTTTATTAAGCGGTTTTGGTTGCACCAAGTAAGCGGTTATCAATGGCAAACTTTCCGCCACCTTGAATGGCTAGCGCTAAAGTGGCAGCGAATAACGCCAAAGCAAACTCGTAACCGTTATTGCTGATAAATAAGCCATGGCTGATGTGAACGCTGAAGATTGCCACTAACATGGCAAGTGCATTGACCAGTGCTGCTGGGCGAGTCAAAAGGCCAAATATCAAGGCTAAACCTCCGAAGAATTCTGCACTGCCAGCCATCAATGCCATTAGGTAACCGGGTGCTAGCCCAATGCTTGCCATCCATTGGCCAGTGCCTTCAAGTCCATAGCCACCAAACCAGCCAAACAGCTTTTGCGCACCATGTGCAGCCAAAATGATTCCTACCGGAACTCTCAGTACTAGTGCCGCAAAGCCAGCATTGGATTGAATTACTTTGTTAAAAATGTGCTTGTTCATGGTATTTCCCTCAGAGTTGATTTATTCAAGTAAGTCTTAACTTGGGAATAAGATTAATCCTTCTCCTTTAGATGATAAATGGCATTATCATTGAATGATTTCCAATGTATTGTTGGTAATTGACTTATTAAAAGGATTTGTTTAATGGATAGGATTGACACCATGAAGGCGTTTCTCACTGTCTCTAGAGAAGGCAGTTTTACCAAGGCAGCAGAGAAACTGGGAACGTCAAATCAGTTGGTCAGTAAGTACGTATCTCATTTGGAGGAACAACTCGGGGTACGCCTGCTTAACCGCACGACGAGAAAAGTACACCTTACAGAAGCGGGCGAGCGATGTGTGCAACACGTTCAGCACATTTTGGAAAGTATTCAAGACATGGAAGGGAGCATGGGGCAGTTAAAGAATGAGGCGCAAGGTTTACTGCGTATCAGTGCTCCGGTGACTTTTGCTACCAAGCATCTCGCTTCACTTATTCGGGATTTTAAGCAGCTCAATCCGGCTGTGGGTATCGATTTGCAACTCAACGATCGGAAAGTCGATGTGGTTGAGGAGGGCTTTGATTTAGCGTTACGGATCGGGCAATTAAAAAGCTCATCCTTAATTGCAAAGCGTGTTGCTCCGGTTCGGTTGGTTCTGTGTGCTTCCCCAGACTATCTTGAACGGCATGGAACGCCAGAGCATCCGGAACAGCTTATTCCAGAGCATCTGCTAAGCTACAGCTACATGGATTACAGTCAATCCGAGTCCCCACTTATGAATGCGCTGAAGCGCTCGTCAAAAGAGGAGAGTTCCGGTATTTCCTGCAACAACGGCGATATCCTCGTTGAGTCCGCTATAGCGGGAGAGGGCTATGTTTTTCAACCCACCTTTATCGTGTCTGACGCAGTAAAGAAGGGCCAACTTAACGTTATTCTAAAAGAGTTTGAGCCAGAACCCATGGCGCTATATGCGGTGTATCCGCACCGTAAGCTGATTGCGACTAAGTTGAGTGTTTTTATCGAGTTTCTCAGTAACTATTATGGTGATTTACCGTATTGGGATGATGTTTTTTAAGACTTGAACGGCTCCTGTAGTGGCTAAGTGAACTTGGCCACGTAGCTAGAGATTTGCAATACCTGAGTTAATCCTTTAAATGCTAATTTAGCAGAATCACTGACTCATAAATGTTCAAAAGTTTGTTCGAGGAAGCTGTAATATGTGTGCTGTACTAATACCTTGCCAACTAACGAAGTGATCTGAACCAGTGATACTGGACATTCACGTAAGCGACTTTTCCATACTTTTGATAATTCAAATTTTGCTAAATTGGAATTATCACTAAAAGGATATGTCCAGAAGTGTGCTGGAAGGGCATGCGGGTACACGAAAATGCCCTATTCTTTGTTAACCAAAGCTTGATTAAATCTCCTTGAGTTTCAATGCAATGAGCAAGGCTGCGCAGCTACTTACTGAAAATAAGATGAGTACCGCCGTTATATTCCACTGTGCAATGACCGCGCTGATTGCTCCGTATACCAGTAAAAGAATACCAATGACCGTATTACTCACTGACACATAGTCGGTTCTTTGGTTGCCGTCTGCCATGTCGATCAGATAAGTCTTCCGCCCTAAACGGACTCCTTGGTGTGTAATTGCGAGCAAAAAATAAATAAGAAGGTAAACAATTAAGACAGTCATCGAAGACAAAGCCGATTCGATTGTCACCTGGAATAGAGCCGTACACAGAAAAATACTTATGGAGAGCGCCGCCGTTAACAAGATCACATGGCGACTGCTGCGATCCGCCAACAACCCCCAAAACCAACCACTGATCAAGTTGGCCATTCCTGTTAAGATCACAAACAGCAGAACGCCACCAAGGTCAGTGTGTGGGGTTGCCAGTAAAACAATAAATGGAGCCGCTAGACCAGAACTCATTAACAGTGCTCGTACCATTACAAAGCGTTGAAATTGAGTATCGCTACGTAAAAGGTTAAGGTTCTTTATTGCTACTTTAAATCCGTTGCCTGCACCTTCAGTTGCGCCCTCATATTCAACAATCAACCCAAAACTGATGGCGGCAAACACCCAGAATAGGCTGGCAATCACCAGCATTGTGACCACAAAATTAATTGAACCATACTGAAAAGCCAGCATGCTACCAGTGACCAGTAGGGTAATGATGCCCGATAGGCTAGCGCTTAGACCGCCCAATCGACCGCGTCGAGCTTTAGGAATCGTTTTTCCTAGTACATCTTTGTTGGCAATAGAGCAGAGTCCGCGGCTAAGCGAGAAAATAACCAGTAACACGATAATCGTCCAGCCAAGCCTAGCGCCGTTGAGCTGAAGAGCCGAGATAGCCATTAAAGCAACAGCCGCTCCCTGTAACAACGATCCGATAACATAAAATTGTTTTCGGTGCTGGAATTGACGAACGATTCCACCCAATATTAGTTGCGGAATCAGAGAGCCAGACTCGCGAATGGGAACTAACAGTGCGGTGAAAAAAGCGGGTGCTCCGGCGGAGGTCAGGAGCCAAGGCAGCACGACTTTACTGCTGGTGAATGAATCTGCTAGCTTGGTGCTTAGCTGAGCAATTAATATTTTAAAAAAATTACCGGGCACCTCACTACAAGCTAAGTCAGAGATACCAGTGCATGCCCGAGCATCTTCTTCGTTTGAGAGCCGTTGATAGAGGGTTGTACTATTAAGTTTCATTTATGATCTCCTTAGGTTACCTATACGGGTAGTAAGGGACATAAGTTCATTTACACGCTCAAGTACATAACCAGATTTTTGACAACGTACAAATAGAGAACCAACGAGAGGCTAACTCAGTCATTCATTGAGCTCTCTACTGAATATTAGAAACGAGCCGAATTCAATTGACTCGAAACGATAAAGCAAGTGATGCTAATGAATGTGACAGGCGGTTGATCACACTGGCTTGATCATTGACCCCCTCAGTTTGCTCCAAGTTACTTGTTGATGCATCTCGGAGATTCGAAATATTTCGGGTCACTTCTTGTGACACCATACTTTGCTGTTCGGTCGCCGTGGATATTTGCATAGTTAAGTCTGAAATATCGGAAATAGTATCGTAAACTTTTGCCACGAGAAGTTCTGTTTCTTGGGCCTCGGCCGCACAAGTTTCAGCGGCTTCTTTCCCTGATTCCATTTTTTTTGACCATGAAATGAGAGTGGTATGAATTTCAGATACCGATGTGTGTATCTGCTCGGTTGCAGATTGTGTTCGAGTTGATAAAGCCCGCACTTCATCGGCGACAACAGCGAAACCTCTGCCATGTTCTCCTGCCCTTGCGGCTTCAATGGCTGCGTTGAGAGCGAGTAAGTTGGTCTGCTCCGATATTCCCTTGATTTCGTGCATAATATCGCTGATCTTTTCTACTTCGGTGGAGAGTCCAATGGCTGACGTCGCTGATTCTTCGACTTCTTTTGCTAACGCATTGACTTCGTCCATCGTGTGTCGCATTGCCTTTGTAGCCGCTTCACAGTCACGATGAGCTTGTTCCATTTTGTGACTTGAACTCACGGTATTCTGTGCAACTTCATCGATTGTTTGAGTCATCTCTTCCGATGCGGTTGAAATTTGCAATAGCTCCCCGACACCTTGTTCTGTCGAGTTTTTTAATTGAGTGACGGTATTGTTAAGCGATGTTGAGCCATCCGCAAGTATGTGGCTAGAGTCGATAACACGCCCGATAATTGTTCGGATTTGACCTTCCAGTAGTTTTACATGGAAGTCGCATACACTGTTAGGTTTATCGCCAGAGTAGACGTATCTTGAGACACTATCGTATTTATCTTGTTGTTCTTTAGTATAACGAGCCATTCTGAATATTTCGTCTCTGAACAGAAGAAGTGGCATAAGAAGCAATAAGATAGCGAATAGGTAAGAATAAGACGTTAAATATATAATGGGTATACCGCACACCAAAAATAACAACAATTTGTATTTTTCAAATAGGTCAACCGACTTCGAACGAATAGGCTTTCCTTGCTTAACTCTTTTGTACATCTTAGTCGCAGCACTTTTATACTTAGTGTCTAAGGTTCTTCTCACGGACTGATAACCCGTGATTTCTCCGTTGCTGTAGATAGGAGTAACAAAAGCATCTACCCAATAGTAGCGGCCATCTTTACATCGGTTTTTTACTGCGCCTCGCCAGGGCTGCCCTTGTTTAAGGTGTTGCCAAAGATCAAAAAAAGCCTCTTTGGGCATATCTGGGTGTCGAACCATATTATGGTTTTTGCCGATTAACTCGTCACGTGAGTATCCCGAAATTGAGCAAAACGCGTCATTAGCGTAGGTAATCACCCCTCTGGGGTCTGTTGTTGAAACAAGCTCTTCTGAAGATGCAAAGTCGACCTCGTCGTCGATAGTATCTTGGTTTCGTCTTCCCATATTATTATCCTACCTAGCCTAAATAGTTTCGTTATTCTTTAGATACATCCACTAACGCTAATATTTTAGTTCATTTAGAGGGAATTGGTTGGGCGGTACGATAATTAAAGACGCTGAATCTGTTTTTAGTTGGATAGTTCTAACACGCCCTCACACAAGCAATACAAATGGATTGTCTACCAATGAAGAAATTGTGATCGCTCAACAGTCGGTAGAACTTCTGTAGTCTCAACGACTGTAAACAACAGAAAGACGAGCCACAATGGCTCGCCTTTCTATATAGATGGAACGGTTTGTCAAATTAAAGAGAGCGCACAGTCAAAGAAGCAATAACGCTTTACATTAGTTTGCTCTTTATGTGTTTCGAGAGAGATTCTAACAGCCAGTATTTTCAATTCTCACGGTACACTCACAACCTTCAGCCGGACAGGTCCCGCCTGATCTCCCCCCAAATGAGTCATAAATGACGTAGCAACCTTCGGGAAGAACCTCAATATTGTTGCTGCCTAGGTCTTGGTCAGAGAAATTGTGCTCAAAACCAACGACAGTGTGGCGATTACCAATTGCGGTAGTAAAATCATCAGTGGTTCCTAATGTTAGAAAGTCGAGCATGGTAAGCTTACCCCCTGACTCACCGACACTCTCCGGACACAGTGTGGCCCAGTCAACTTCGACTGTACCGATACCAAAATCAATAACATAATCACCTTGTGCATTACTACTAGAGCCCGCCGTGGGGTTTGAGTTACTAGGCGTTAATCCAGCAATCGCCGCTTTGGCATTAACCTGAGTGATCACTCCTTCCATAGCACCAGCCACACCTTCAAGTACCGATACTCTGGCAGACTCTTGCAAGTTTAAAAATCGAGGCGCAGCAACGACAGCGAGCACACCAAGAATGACAATAACAGCCACTAATTCAATTAATGTAAAACCACTCTTTTTCATCACGTTCTCGGTAACTAAATATATTTTATTAAAGCTGTCACGTTTTAACATGCATTCATATATAGATCACGCGCAATGTATAAATTTGATTGATGAAGCGGCTGAATGAGGTGATCAATACATTCTTGCGTTATGCGGCATTCTCTGGTTGTGCGACCTTGTTCGTTTGCTTCCGATCCTTGCTGGGCCACGACAGTAGAACGCAAGAAATAACAATAACCGTTCCCCCTAAGGCGGTTAACCAATCAGGGATTTCGTTCCAAAAAATGACACCCCATAAAATATTAAATGCGAGTCCGATGTAGCGCGTCACAGCAACAACCCCAGCATTTTCATGCGTAAAGGCCTTGGTTAAAAATATTTGCCCAAGTAACGAAACCACACCAATCGCAACCAAGTACAACCATGTGATGCCTTGTGGCATGACAAACGTATCTTTCATTAACACGGCTGATATTACGGTCGCGGTCGCCAAAAAGTAGAATATAATTTCATACGTATGGTGGTTTTTGCTGAGCTGTTTAATGGTTATTGAGGCTCCTGCTGCAAATATCGCGCTCGCAATACCAGCGAGAGCATAAATATTAAATGCACTGAATCCAAACGGGTCAATCACCAGCGCAACGCCCACTAAAATCATGGGTAATAATAACTTGGCTTTGGTCGGTAAGCGTTCGCCGAGCACAAGGTTAGAAAGCACAATCACAAAAAAGGGGGATAAATAAGCCAGAATAGCCGCATCAGCCAACGGAATATGCGCAATGGTATACACAAAGGCAAGCAGATATAACGCGCCAAATACACCCCGAAGCACTAACAGTGGCACTCCTTGGTTTGAAAATGTAACTCGTGCCTGGAACATCAAAAAAAGCACCAAACAGGTACCAATAATACTGCGAAAGAAAACAATTTCTGCACTTGGAATCGTTAAGCTTGCCGCTTTAACCAGTGCGTTCATCGCACTAAAAACGAGTGCGGATGCAATCGCCAACAAAACACCTTTATTCATTATGATTTCTTATTTTTATTGGGTAAAGTTTGTGATCGAGTGACCGTAAAATAATGTCGACAACCTGCTGAGAGGATTGCCTTAAATTGCCGATCAGATCGTTATTTTGGGAATGTATTGGTTGCTGGCAGTGCAGTTCATACCATTGTTCAAACCGAACGATAAACTGTGAAACCGCAACAACAGGAAGCTGTAACGCCTTGCTCAGGAAATAGAAAACATACATAGCCCTCATGTCTTCGACGGGCACTCGGGGCAAGGTAAGACGATGGTTTTGATAAGATGCCTTGGTAAACGGCACGGCTGAAAAATCAAAATAGTGCCCAGCTTCGTCAGGATCAGAAAAAGGATCGATCAAAATAGAGGCATAACGCACGTAGAGCAAATATTCTTGCTTAGTGGTTGTATAATGGCTGAAATTTTCAATGTCACAGCGTGGAATGCTTTGCGCTAAAACAGGGTAGTTATCATCGTTTAGAAACTTGAGTAAGTTGATGGGCTCGGCATTGAGTTTTTTAACGATGCTTGAAATGTCTTTCCACAATTGCACCATTTCCTTCATGACGGTTGGGGTAATGGGGCCTTCAGGAAAAAGCTTATACATGTACTTTGGCGATCCGTCTTTTTCCAATATTTGCGCTAAAGAAAATGCGTTAACAAACAGTGGAGGGTGGACATAAGCCGTAATGCTTCTTGCCTCGACACTAAAACAATCAGCTAAAGTCACCACTTCAATATCGACTGAATTTAGCATATCCACTAAGGAGCTTACTGCGCGCGATTTATTCGATAATGCAGTGCAGTCATATGTAACCGAATTGCTAGTGGACATATTGTATACGGGCGAATTATAGGTCGATAAATAGATGCGTTTCTTACGCGCTTTGGTTGTGACACTCACGCGACTGATTGCCTGTTTTTTACTGGCATCTTCGAGTGCTGAACTCTTATTATCCCAAGCCATGTTTTTGGTCGCCGCAAAGTAAGTCGAGAGGCTCAATATCTCAACATCACGATTGGCATATTCAAATTGATGTTTCACAACTAAGTGCGAGCCAAATGAGGAAGACAGAAGTATCACGCGTCTAACGTTATCGAGTTGTTGCAATGGAACGCGCTTCAATACCTCCTGGTACGCATCAGCTGGAACACAAAGCACTATGGTATCCCACTGATTGTTAATCTGTGTTAATTGCTCATAACATCGATCAAAATGCGCGACACCAGCCAGCGATGCTAATGCTGTTTTGGCTGGGCTTACAGAGACTTGACCACATTTTTTGTATTGCTGTAGGAATTCGAACCAATGATCAGAGCATCGACTCGCAATACCGAGTTGCCGTGTCCAACCTCGTGAAAGTATCACAGCCACTTGAATTGCTGCTGGGCCAGCACCGATCAGTAGCGTATTACCGAGTACATCGTTCATTGGTTGCTTTTCTGGATGACTTCGAGTTTTAGGGAGAGTACCTTGAGTTGTCGAATTGATATGAGGCATGTCAGCATTTCTCCATCATGATCACATCGTACACCGCCTGCTTATTGTCCAGTGAAGTGCTACGCCAACCCATCGATAAATTGGGGTTAAATGGGTAATTGAATGCCGATTTTATGCCATTACCGAAGCGCACCAAAATACAGGTGCTGTCGGAAATGAGTGGGCGAAGCTGTGCTAAGACTTCCCATTTATGTTCAACCAGCGACGCTATGATCACATGAGTGGGTGTATAACGCTGTAACACATCCTTGAGTGTGTCGTGAGTAAACGAAACCTTTTGGCTTGTGTAGCCAAGATCCGAGGCAAGTTTTACTGCTTTTTCATCAATATCGACCCCCAGCACATCTGCCCCCGTCAATTGCGCAATAGTAAAAGCAGAGAGTGGATAAGAGCCTGAACCGATGAACAGCACCTTGGAATCTAGAGAAATTCTCGCTTCTTGCAACTCTGTTGATGCGCTGACACTCAGCCTGTTTAGGTATTGAGTTACATCCAAAGTATGTTGCTTTGCACACGCTGATTGATGCCTTTCCAACAGACATAAAGCATGAATCGCTGTTTCTCTTAATCTTTTTAGCTGTCTATCTACTTCACCACAGAGTAAATGACGTTGCCATATAGCTTGATGATTAGGGTCGCGGATAAAATCACACAGTTGATCTAAACCGTCCTGAACGAGTACGAAACAATGGCAATTTTCCAAGCTATATCGAGACAAGGCTGCAAGCCGTGCTTCAAAAACGGCCATCTCACTCAGAAGTTGATATTTCTCTGTCGGCATAAGTTGTGTTTCTCATTTCTCGATTTTGTATTTAATCGATTATCTAATTGATCAACAGATTAAATAAGCGATCACTTAATCTAGATTTATAAAAACATCAGTCTAAACAGCCGCTAGGTATTGACTATAGGAGCGAGTGGGGCGAGTCGGCGTGACATGCCAATGGCCTTGGTTGCAACACCCTACATCCACTTCAACCTGGTAAACGTGTTCAAGTAAATCCGGTTTGAGTACGTCTTTAGGCTCACCGGATGCGACCACGTTGCCTTCATTAAGCAATAGAAGTTGGTCGCTGTAGCGTGCTGCCAACGATAAATCATGCAATACCGCTACAGTCACAGCGCCACTGTCACGGGTGTATTGCTTAGCCAGGTCTAACACTTGAACCTGGTGGCGTAAATCCAACGCGCTGGTGGGTTCATCGAGCAACAGTATTTTGGGTTTCGATATCAGTGCTTGTGCCATCGCCACCATTTGTTGCTGACCCCCGCTAAGTGCACTGAATCGCCGTGTCGCAATGGGTAAAATACCTAAGGATTTCAGCATGTTTTCGGCAAGTAATTGTTGCTGTTCACTAATCTTCCATGTCAGTTGGTTCACCAATCCCAGCAGCACCATTTCAATCACCGAGAGTTGGCTAGGAGATTTGTTCAATTGACATAAATAAGAAAAACGACGGATAGGGATCGGCTCTGAGCCACTTCGACTCAACACAGCACCGTGATAAGGAATGGTGCCCAATATGGCCTTCAACAAAGTCGTTTTTCCGGTGCCATTGGGGCCTAAAACAGCGGTGAATTGCCCACCTTGAAACTTGGCAGATAGGTCACTAAGAATAGGTTTTCCACCTAACGAAACGCAAAGTTGTTCAACACAAAGATAATTCATTATGTAAACCTTTTACTGACCAGCAAATAGAGAAGAAACGGTACGCCCACTAGCGATGTGACAATGCCAATAGGAATGATCGTTCCAGGTACGACTAATTTTGATACGAGTGAGGCAAGGGTTAAGACAAGTGCGCCCATCATGGTGGCCATGGGTAAGTAAAATCGCTGATCTTCCCCCACCAACATGCGTGACAGATGCGGAGCCACCAATCCAACAAACCCGATTGTTCCGACAAAAGACACCGCACCAGCCGTTAACATTGAACAAAGAAGAAACATGCGTAGCCTGAGTTTATCGGTTCTAACTCCTAGGCTTTGAGCGCGTTCATCTCCCGTCGACAAAGCCGTCAATGCCCATATTTGTGGCGCAACATACACAAGTGAAAAGACTAAAATGACACCGGCTACCCAGGCGGACGTCCAACTGGCTTTTAACAAACTGCCAAACAGCCAAAAAACAATCTGCTGCAAGACTTCTGGTGAGGCCATGTACTGAACCAGAGATTGCAATGCTTGAAAGAAAAACAGCACGACGATACCCGCAAGGATCAGCACTTTTGCGTCCATGTTCCGCCCTTTGCCGATTGAGAAAATGGTGAAACTAGAGAGTGCAGAAGCAATAAAGGCAGACACTGGAACGCCTAGCCACGCGTGCCCAAAAATAGTGAGACCAGACAACATCGCTACCGCCGCTCCAAACCCCGCTGCCGCCGAAACGCCTAAGGTGTATGGGCTTGCTAACGGATTTGCCAACAAGGTTTGCATTAACCCTCCAGCAAGGCCTAAGGAAGCGCCAACCACCAAACATGTCAGCGTTAATGGCAGCCTTAACTGCCAAATAATGGTGGAGTGAAGAGAGTCTCCATTAGGCCCAAGCCATATGGTATTCATTATATCGCTGACACCCATCCATGAAGATCCAATACCAAGGTCAGCAATGACCACCAAGCACAATGCAACTGTCGTCAACCAAATAAAGCGCAATCGCGATCGATTTAGTGCTGCATAAATGCCGCTAGATGGAGAGATCTCTGAAATAGAGGTGTCAACTACCGTTTTCATTAGCCATCAACCTTAATCATGAAAGTACCGTCGAGTTTTTGAGGCATGAATTGCTCAAAAAAGGCTTGGTGAGTTTTCTTTGGATCAATGTCTTTAAAAGCTTCAGGGTAAATAGATTTAGCGAGATACTGTAAGAACACATGGTCATAAATAGTACGCGTACCAGAGTGATACATCCCATAAAAATCGTTGTTCTTTATCGCACTGAGTTGATCCCAACCTTGACGCTTCAAGTAAGGCGCATAACGGGCTTGGGCTTGCTCTTCAGTTGTGCCGAATCCAAGTAATGCGCTGTCATCATATTTAGACCAGTGAGCACCAGAGACAAAGATCACTTCTGGATTTTGGCTTAGGACGTATTCAGGCGTTAGATGGGCAGAGCCTTCAAACTTACCCGTTGCAATATTTTTTGCCCCAGCAAGATCGAGCAATTTTCCCCACATCGAGGTGGAGTAGCTTTTACCATATTCATCGGCACCACCGGTACCAATTTCCACATACACTCGGCGAGCTGGATTTTTTGTCAAATAGTCAGTAACGCGGTGTTGAACATCGATAACCGTCGATTCATATTCACTGGCTATTTTCTCTGCTCTGCCGTTTGTGCCCATGACTTTGCCGATCACGCGAGTGCTGGCTAAATGCTTCTCGACGGTTTGAGCATTGAAATCAATCACGACCACTTTGATCCCCGTGCTTTCTAATAAATCGACTTTTTCCCCTAGGGATTTATATTGCCAAGCCGCCAATATTGCGACATCTGGTTTAACGGTGAGCAATTTTTCAAGATTAAACGTTCCGGTATAAATGGAACCAGAATCTTCGATTGTATTTAACTCAGGTATGATTTTTGTGTACGTTGTCCACTGGGATTGACGATAATCTTTCCAAGAAGCCTTAGGGAAAATCGCCACCTTGGTGTAGGCATCCGGCCCAGCTATGGCAAGAAAGTCCTCAAAATAAAAACCAAGAAACACCCGTTCAGCCGGTTTTTCTAAAATGATGTCTCTACCCATTACGTCTTTGAATTCAATATCCGCTTGAACAGGTGTCGCGATAACGCCACACGCCATTGCCATGGATAAGAGTAATTTGCTCAATCCTTTCATCGTTTTTCTCTACAATTGATTAAAATAAATAATGATATGTTATAACATAACGATAGCGCGAAAATTAACCCAAATGAGAATTAATATCAAATGTTATTTTGTCGTTACTCTAGAGTTTGAAGCCCATTCGTAAAAAGCGGACGTCGTCTTGATAGAATTCTCTATTTATTGGGTGGCTGTAGAGAATGAGAGAATTATTTGAGTTTAATTGTAGTGGTTTTAATCGTTGAGGGTTCAATCCCGATCAGATGCAGTATAGATGACTAAGCCTCTTTTATTGGCGTAAATGTTCAATTACTGCTCAATGATTTTGCGTAAGCTCAAGTAAAAAGGAGATGTTATGCAACCAACAAAAAAATCGTATTTACAGGTCATTAACCTAGCTATTTTATTGGCTTTAAGTTCAGGTGTTAGTTCTAGTGGATTGGCGAATGAGTCAATTACTATGAGCGCTTCGTCTACGATAAACAGTCAGTCTTTAGAAATAGCCCAAGCTGGCACGACGTTATATGCGGCAAAATCGCAGTGGAACCGTGAACAATTTTCACTCGTGGTCAAGACAGGTCATGAAAAGCAGCGAGGCGAAATTGTGATTGATGGCGCGTCAGTGCAGGCGTTTAATCTGCAAAATCAGTTATTATGGGAAGACAGTCGAGTTGATCAAAAGGTCTGTTTGCCCGAACTGTTTGGCGAATTTATTCGCGCCCACTTAGAGGAGCTAAAACAAGGTCAATCGATCTCATGTGTCGGCCCCATCATCAAGGCAAAAAAATTAGCGCCATTTAAAATCTATCTTGAAAAACAAACCAACAACGCATTGCTGTTCAAAGTTGGCCCTGGGTCCATTGGAATGTGGTTTTTTATGGATGAAGTTTCTATCAGTATGAATACCGATGCCACACAAATATTGTCGTATCGTGGTGTTTCACCAGCGCCCAAAACCCTCGAAGGCAAAATGGCTTACTTGAATATTGTGACGCCACTAACCGAACCACTTGATGTTGCCGAACTGAAAGCGTCTATTCTCTGGTAAGGTAAATGGGCATATGAATTTAACCGTTTTTGTCACGAATGGTTTATCGCACTTGGCGTATCAAGGTCGGTTTATATGCTCACTATTAAATCTTTTAAACAGGTACTAAGCTTGTTTGTATTTCTTCTTTTGGCTCTCCTTTCTATTACAGCTTCTTAGCTTTTAAACTGCGTATATTGCTTCGGTGACATGCCAGTCCATTGCTTAAAGACACGAGTAAAATGGGCTTGATCGGCAAACCCACTCACAAAGCCTACCTCAGCAATGCATGATGCTTCGTCGAGTAATGATTGGCTGGCAAAGTGTACGCGTACATCTTGTAATAATTTGGCAAAACTATGGCCTTCATCGCTTAGCTTACGTTGTAAGGAGCGGGGAGATAGCGCTAAACATCTAGATACTTGTTGCAAATCGACTTCAAGTAACCCTAAATCCATGATGGTTTGTTTAGCCCTGTTCACCATACTCAGCGTGTTATTTGTTACCGATTGTTCAACGGTTTTTATTTTTGGATTCTTTTTATCACGGACTTGAAAGTGAATATACCAAGGTGCATCGCGGTGAAGCTGTGACGGATCACACTGCAAACTGGGGTAAGAAAAAAAACTTTCAGAAGCGTCTAAACTATGGCCAATGGCAATCTTTCTAGCGGATGATTCATAGAGAAGGGCACACAACACCCCAAGAACGGCTAAATCTTCTTCAATACTTGGCATCTCTGTGGTATTGGATTTGTGTGTCACCTTGACGCAATCATCGTGATATTCAAAATCAACAAAGTGCTGACTATGTACGTAGCGTTCCAGCCTTTGCCATTTTTTAAGCAGCAAGAATGGATCACTTCCGTTTAAAAGAGCACGGCCTACAGGCGAATCTATAAATTGCTTCACGCCGATGCCAATGCACAATAATGCACTGGCCCCGTATCGTTGGCTTACCTCATTAATAAAGTCGCGCTTGGTTTCTAGAGGAATATGGGCCTGCGACTGATTGGTTTTCAATAGCCTTGCTATAAACGGCTGCGCTGGCGAAAGCAAAGAATCATCAAGCAAGGTATTTAGCCCTGCATTGAGAATATTCAACATGGTTTTACTTGCAAATGCCTTTGATTCAGTATTTTTGTTGGCGACTTCGACCATATAACCTTTCCCGTTCATACGTTGATTTTTGCTCTAATAGTCTCTGTACCTTAGTGCCAATCAGTGGCAATTTTATTAACCATTTCGGGGCAAACGTAATTAAAGTAACGACGACGGAAAACCAGACAAATTTACCGACAAAAACCGTTAATAAAATCCCAAACCAGGCCAGCCCTGAGAGTAAGCTCAGTACCACCATTGTCCTTGGTGGTGTTGGAAGTAGTGACATTACCGCTAAGGCTAGAAATCCGTACTCTTGAATGTATCCTTGTAGTGTTAACCACTGTTGGTATACCTTCGATTCTGCCGTTGGCGTGGCCATTTGTAAGTAGTGGTCAAGCAATGTGGCCAGCAACGTTAATATTCCCGCACCCGCCGCCGCGGCGGTAGCAAATGCGAACACAATCCATATTGCTCGTTTGGGCTGCAACCAGGCTAGCAGCATGACCGACGTTTGTGTGGGTAACGCTGGAACAAAAAAGTCACCTATTGAAACGCCAGCCAAGATTGGAATCGCTTTCTCTTTCGCGCCATTGTTACTGATCCAGGTTAACACTCGCTGAGCAATGGAAGATTTTCTTTTCATCGTATCTTCCTTATTCTTTTAACATGATGTTTTCGATAAGATTTGGAAACAACGCGCGTAACTTCATTACGAGTTTAATCTTACCGATGTGAATTTCTTTTTTCCCTTTTTCCGCGCCCTCAAAAACTTCCAGCGCCGCTTGAGCTGGTGAAATTTTCCCTTTGCCACGCCCCTGTGTCATCTCGGTATCCACCAAGGGTAAGATGGCTTCACACACTTTAATATCGCTGTTGTGCCGCTTAATTTGACCATTAAAAGACTTACAAAATGTCCTCAGTCCGGCTTTGTTCGCGCAGTAAATCGGTGAGCTTTGTTTAGGCGCAATCGCTAACCCCGACGTTGCAAAAACCCAGGTGCCAGTTGCACGCTGAACATTGTCAAACAGGAGGCGCGTAAGCAAGATTGGCGCGGTAAAGTTAATCATCGTCTCATCTTCAATGCTAATGGCTTCATCAGTGTCTACAAATAGATCTCTAGCCTGTTGTACGCCTGCATTGTGAATCACCAAGGACAGCGGCTCACCATTTAAAGCCTGAGCAAATTGTTCAATGCTTTGGGCCGATTTTAAATTACATTTGTACCAACGTACTTCTGGGTATGCCTTTTTACAGCTGACAACGCTTTTTTCCGAACTCCCTGTTGCGATCACTGTGTAGCCGTGATTCAAATATTGTTTGACTAAAGCTTGACCGATGCCTCGCGTTCCGCCAGTAATTAACACCGTTTTATACATGATTTGATTCCTTGATCATTGAAAAATCCACCGTACGATCGAAAATTGCACGACCTAAATATTCCACGTATTTGCCACGAAGGTTTCTATCTCTAGGCTCTAGCAACCCGACTATTTTTGTGAGCTTGGGTGCATCACCTTCAAAGTAATATTCAGTCGAACCAAACAATAAGCGCCAAAACCATTTTTCTGGTGTAACACTCACGACCTTAAACTCACCTTCATCGCGCATAGTTAACTTCACCCCAGTGTGGGCCTGAACTTTAAGGACGGTATAGTCGAAATAAAGAACGTTCCCTGCTGATAATTCATCCCAATGATGAACAATTTCAAACGGAATACTTAACAAAGTACACGGGCGTTTTGTAAAGTTTAATGTTTTACTTTTCTGTTTATATTCAGTGTTTTGACTACTTAAATCTGCTCGACCTTGCTTTGCGGATATGGCCAATGACCCCGATTCATTCAGGTGAGGCTGGTGCATTTCAACTTTTTTCAGACCTTGTTTTGGGCACCAAACAACGGTTTCTTTCGCAATGTAGGGAGAGGTTAACCCTAGCCAGATCCGATTCGCTTCAAATGTGCCATTTTCTTTTGCCTCTACAGAGAGTTTGTATTCGAACATGGCTCGTTCGCTTTGATGTTTTTGGTCAAATACCTTTGCTTTTGACGCAACGCTTAGTTGGCTATTTACTCTACTCAAAATCATGTCCTCGTTAGCTTGTCTAGTTCCTAAGATAACCAGAAGACATCGTGATCTATTGAATATTTACGCCAAATTGAGTTTTAGCAGACGGCAATATTGCTCACGCGGTCTGATGGCGTTTTGGGATGATGTTTTGTGAAGGAGAAGCCGGGTTAGCGTGCGGGAAGTGAGGTAAAGAGACGTTGAAAGGAAGCACAACCCCGAGGCGTTTTTTAGTTGTTCAGCTGTTCGCCATAACTATTCGCCATAACTATCTGTCATAACTATCTGTCATAACTATCTGTCATAACTATGCGTCATGGTATCTTCCTTTATGGTTGTCGTTGGCCTTTAGCTCGTCAGTGTTGGGCGGTAGGGCTCTTCTCTTACCCCATGAGACAGCACCAACTTCATGATAAAAATAGGGGCGATCCACTCAAGTCCTTCAGGGGCTGGCATCAATTGACTAAGGATGATGGAATGCATCACAACAAACAAAGCGATAGGGCGGTGCAGGTACATAGGCAGACAGTGAATGATCACAATAGAGATCATCATAACGGCATACCAAATAAACGCATACGACCACGCGATGTCGAAACACAAAGGTATCGCAAATAATTGTAAGTGAGTCGCTGGAAATAGAAACTTGCTGCCGACGAGCTGACCAACCCAATTGACCTCGATCTTTTGATCCGTGTGAAGAAATCGCTTCATTGATCCTAACGAATTGGTGAGGACACCTCCAATCATATCCAAGGTTAAGAAACTGGCGACAACCAGCTGCAATACGCTCCAATCGAGTGCTTTCCAAGAGAAAAAATACAAAACGATAGGGGCAATGAAAGTGGCATAGTGCGCAATGGCGGTTTCTGCTTTCGTTGCCCCATAACCTGTCGTGAAATTGAATTGTCCGGTACATTCCCAGTTGATCGGGGCGTTTTGTCGCGTAGTTTGATTTTTTGATGTTGTTTTTGACTCATTTATCGGCGCACGTTCTGACATTGTGATTCCCTTAATACAGCCATTGAAAAATCGCTGAAGTATGTGAATAAGATATTTTTTGGTCCAGTTGGTCTAAAAAATAATAGCGAACGCATTAAGGTATTGTCAATGATTTATCGTCCACTCGGTCTACCATTTATTTTTATCGACCAGTGGACTTTTAAAGGTGAAGTGAATAGAGTCCAATTGAACATTTTAAAAGGGTAATAATTGAATGCCAAAAGTGGTGGATCGTGATGCTTACCGCAAGGAGCTTGCATCTAAAGCGGTTGAGATTTTTTCTGAACATGGATTTAATGGTCTGGGTATGCGAGGTATCGCTGATGCTCTAGGCGTCTCTAAGAGTGCGCTTTATCACTACTTTTCAAGTAAAAAAGCGTTGTTTGCAGCGTGTACTGAGTTAGTGCTAGAGCCGCATACACTTTATGGTATCGAAGAGGGTAGCCCTTTACCTGAAAACAAACAACAAGCCATTATTCAGCTGATTACTGCGCTTGATAGCCGCTTTAAAGGTGAAATGACGGTGCTGTTGGATTACGTAAAAAATCGAGACAGTCAAGATATCGCCAATGATCATTTGTTAAAAATGGCGGATACCAAATTTCTCGCAGAACTGAGCAAACTTGTCGGGGAGGCGAATGCCACTCAAGCTTATGCGCTGATATTAGGGGGGTTAATGACCCGCTTGTTGAATGGAAATCAGACTAAGTTAGAAGAGATTGCAGGATGGATCTTAAACTTGCCTTGTGGTGTCACTGAGAAATAACCACGGCTTTTTGTTTTTCTGATTTCAATTGATGTTAAAGAGTGTTCATCTCATTTCGGCTAAAAAGGGGGGAGACAGTGTTTTTAACTGTCCCCCCTTTTTATTTTATATTTTCGTCACTGGCTGAATTTTCCTTTCTATAGCCGCCCTTACTGAGGTTCCTCATCAGTTGGGTGTTTTTACTAAGACTAGGTCATCGTTTTGTCTTGCTGTTTCTTCTTCATTTTCAATGTTGAATACACTGAAAAAATAGCAAGGAGGATGAATGCGAGTGCAATTGGTCTTTCGTATAGGAATGACCAACTGTTATCGTACATCAATAGAGATTTGCGTAGGTTGGTTTCAGCCATTGGGCCTAAGATTATCGCTAATAGAATTGGAGATGAAGGTATCTCTAGCTTGCCTAGCACAAATGCCAGTAATCCAAACGCAATCGCTATGCCTACATCAAACATCGAATTATTGATGGCATAAGCACCAATTACCGATAAGAAGATAATAATAGGAATCATCATTATTTTCGGTACTTCAATGATACGGCAGAAAAATCGAATACCCAGTAGGCCAATGATCAACATAACAGCGTTGGCAACCAGCATAGAGCTGAATATGCCATAGACAATTTCAGGGTTTTGTGTGAACAGTAAAGGCCCTGGCGTTAAACCTTGAACTATGAGTGCACCCAGTAATACAGCGGTGACGGCGTCACCTGGGACACCCAAGGTTAATAACGGTACTAATGAGCCACCCGTTACCCCATTGTTACCGGCCTCTGCTGCGGCTAATCCTTGCACCGAACCGTTACCAAACTCTTCCGGTTTTTTTGACACTCGTTTTGCTTCGTTGTAGCAAATGAAAGCTGAGATATCAGCACCGGCTCCAGGAACCGAACCAATAGAAGTACCCAGTAGGCCACTTTTAACCGCGGTTGGCATCATCTCTTTTAGGTCTTTTTTACTTAGTAGCTTATGGCTAAATTTTGGTACTTTGGCTCGCTTTTCTTTGATGATTTTTTCAATCTGATTGATCGCTTCAGAGAGGGCGAATAAACCAATCAGAACTGGAATGACATTGATACCGCTGTACAGATCCATCACTCCAAAGGTAAATCTAGGAACGCTACTGATTGGGTCTAAGCCCACGGTAGAAACAAGTAAGCCAATGGTGCCTGCCAACAGACCTTTTAATATGTTTTGAGAAGAGACGCTAGCAATAATGGGGAGCCCAAAGAGCGCCAAAGCGAAGTACTCAGGGGCATTAAAACGCAATGCAAAGTTAGCCAGCATTGGGGCTATTGCGATCAAAATAATGGTACTGATGAGGCCACCGACAAAAGACGCAATGGCAGAAATACTCAAAGCACGCGCTGCTTGTCCTTTGGCTGCAAGAGTATGGCCGTCTAACACGGTAGCGGCTGACGCCGGAGTGCCAGGCGTTTTTAGCAAAATAGCC
>NZ_AJYQ02000126.1 GCF_000287055.2 Vibrio genomosp. F10 str. ZF-129
GCTCTGGCTCTGGCTCTGGCTCTGGCTCTGCATGGTTTAGTTCGGTTAAATTTGTGTCAATATCTAATGACAAATTATCTGCCACAGGCTCTTCATCTAAACCTGCATCTACTTCGTCATCAACCTGCAGAGCATCATCGAGTACTGGTGCTGCGTCTTCAACACTGAGAGCCGGTTCTAACTCTTCAGAGATGCTCGATTCATCATTGAAATCAGAATCTAAAGGACTGGAAGCGTCCAGTAATGGATCAGACTGTGGGGCAGAACTCAGCATGTCATCAATAAAGTCTTCACTATCAAACTCTACTGGTTCTTGTTCTTGTTCTTGTTCTTGTTCTT
>NZ_AJYQ02000127.1:0-161248 GCF_000287055.2 Vibrio genomosp. F10 str. ZF-129
GGCGGTTATGGACGCGATAAATACCGCCAGTGGGGGCAAAAAATGACAAAGAAAATAATGCAAAAGGGCGAAGTTAATAACCCAGTAAAAAAGCGCAGAACAATGGCCCATTGGATCAAGGAGTGTCTGTTCTATATCGTCTTCGTTAGCCTCATTTCCATCGGGGTCGATCTGTGGCGATCGCAAGATATGCCCAGTGCCACAGTCACGCCCATACAGGCACTATCGATGGAAGGAAAATACATTGATGTGATGGAGATGAGTAAAGAGAAGCCCGTTGTCGTCTACTTTTGGGCCACTTGGTGTTCGGCTTGTCAATTTGTTACTCCCACCATCAATCGAATTGGTGATTCTTATCATGTTGTGGGGGTTTCTGGCGCATCAGGAGAAGACCGAAAATTGGCAGGATTTTTGCGGACGCATGGCTACCAGTTTTCAAATATCAATGATAGCCGAAATACCATCTCAAGAGCGTGGGGAGTCACCGTCACTCCCACCATAGTGATCATCAATAACGAACAAGTGACGTCTATTACCACGGGCATAACAACCCCACCGGGGCTTTATGCGCGGCTATGGCTGTCTCACTTATAAGTTTCTCTTCGATTCCCAAACAAATCCCTATTTGCTATGTCGTGATTTATTGCTAAATCATGACCGTTTTCTAGTAGACGAGAATCTGATTTGGCCTTACTATTCGCTTGTTTGGGGAGTAGTCGCCTTTAGTTTACTTATCGTCATCTCGTTAAGCGTTCGCTTTTCCGGTAAGTATAAGTGGATTCATTACTATTGAATCTGACTTCGACAAGACCAACACAATCAAAGCGATATAGAGAACGTTCATGTGCTCTGTATCGTACATTTTGTTTGTGGAGGGCTTCGTTGCTGAGGTTACTGACTTGAGTTTACTGATTTCAAGCTTACTGACCTAAAGTGATCGATGTACGATCCCTCCACCCTGGAGGAATTATGTCCCTAGAAATTTACTTCGTTTTTGGTTTACTCACGCTTATCTTGGTTTTGCTCGACATTTGGCAGACCCGAGGCGGGAATATCTCGATCAAAAAAGCATCTATTTGGAGTGTCGTCTGGTTTGCTTTCGCTTTTGTGTTCGCGCTAACCCTTTTCTTTTTTTGGGATATCTACGCGCCAGACAGTGACTATTCAGCTAAAAAAGCCTCAATGTCTTTTATTACGGGGTATCTGCTAGAAAAGTCGTTGAGTGTCGATAATCTGTTCATCTTCGCCATCATATTTCATCAATATGCGGTTCCTGAACACTTAAGACCCAGAGCCTTACTTTGGGGTGTGGTTGGCGCATTAGTCTTAAGAGCCATAATGATTAGCGTGGGCGCTCAGTTACTAGAGCAATATCATTGGCTACTGTATTTGTTCGCGTTGTTTCTAATATGGACAGGGATTAATTTAGCAAGAGATAACGGCCATGAAGAGCTCAATCCACTGCCAGAGAAAATAATACGTCGTTTGATTCCTGTCACTGATGAGTTCAACGGTAATGCACTGTTGGTGAAAATTAAAGGGGCATGGATGGCAACACCAATGCTGATTGTGATTGGTGTGATTGCGTTTATGGATGTGATGTTTGCTCTGGATTCAATCCCCGCGATCTTTGCTGTAACGCGAGAGCCGTTTTTGGTGCTTGCAGCGAATGTCTTTGCCTTGATCGGGTTGCGTTCCTTGTATTTTGTGCTGCAAGGCATGATGGACAAATTTGTGTACTTAAAACCTGCATTGTCATTTGTGATGGTCTTTATTGGTATCAAAATGCTGCTGGTGGGCACCGATTATGAAATTCCGACCTACATTTCATTGATTGCATTGCTGGTCACCATGAGTATTGCGGTTATTGCATCTGTCAGGCAGCAAGTTCAGAAAAAACCACCTCAATGTGGCGTAGACAGCATCGCTGAATAAGGCTGAATAAGGCATGTTCATGATCCCGAATTGACGATAACCAGGTACTCAAACCATTAAATCTTGGCCTGCGGCTATTGAACCTTTCATTAGCCGCTATTCAGTCGCTATTCGTTGGTCGTTCATTGCGTGCCAATAATAAACAGCTTGCGGGATGGATTCTGAAATGGGCATCCTTTAAAATGAGGCTAATGCTGGCGAACGTTGCCAAACCAAGGAATACAATCAGATGAGCGATCTTACGCTACAACAAGAAAATGCACTCGCTACTTTTAAGAATAACCTGCACTTACCCAACAATGGATTCCATACGTTAATTATTGATTTGAGCAAAGAGTACCATTTGCCTTTTCAAAAGGTGCGAACGGTTTTATTGAAAAGCCAACGATCTATTGAGAAAAAAATCCGTAACGAATTTGAGGCCGTCAGCCATCGTGAACTAACGAAAGAACATTGGCTTGAGTTAATCCACGCCGCCTTACATGACTTAGCCCAACACAATACATCGGTGATGGAACTGCTAGCAAAAGATACCCATTATCAAAGTGCAAAAGCCGCCATGTTGATGCCCATCAGCACAGAAGATGAACGCGAAGTGATTCTAGAAAACCTATTCTATGCCTACGAAAAAATCGTGTTCAAACCGTTAGCCGCTATGCTTCATACTAGCCCACTTTATTGGAAGTTAATGCGGGCTGAAGAGCTGTTGCAAATGACACTCACTCACCGAGAGCACTTTACGGATTACCCGCAGTATATGGAAGCGGCAGCGTGTTTATTCGAACTAGACAGCACCGTTCGCTCGATTGAGTTATCCCAATAATGAGCTAGGCCGCTATTAAGCTGGCCCAGTAAGCAGTATTCGCCCAAATTACCTTAGAGAAAAACAATATGAGACATCTTACGACTATGGTGCATCCGAGTGTCGAGCACCTTGATGATAAAATTATCTTTAAGCGCAATGCTGCCAGAGCTATCGTTGTTGATGGTGAAAACATCTTGCTCCTCTATACCGAGAGATACCACGATTACACGATTCCGGGTGGCGGATTAGACGATGGTGAGGATGTGATTGCGGGTATGGTCCGTGAATTAGAAGAAGAAACGGGTGCTCAAAACATCCATGCCATCAAACCATTTGGCCTAGTTGAAGAGTTTCGACCGTGGTACAAAGATAACGCCGATGTAATGCACATGATCTCTTACTGCTACACCTGCAAAATCGATAGGCAGTTGGGCGACACCAACTACGAAGATTATGAAATTAAGAATGGCATGAAAGCGATGTGGGTCAATATTCACGATGCGATTGCCCATAATGAAAAGACCATCGCGGAAAGTGATAAAAAAGGCATGAGTATAGAGCGAGAAACCTTCTTGCTTCATTTAATTGCCAAAGAGATGATTTAGCCAAACACGAACACTGACATACAAATACCGACATCTAAAAACAAGAAATCCGAGCGTTATCGGCTCGGATTTTAAAAACATTCACCACAAGGTGTTGAATCAATTAGCGTCAGCGACGGTTTAGTCAGAATCGGCTAATCAAGGCGTCTATTTTTTGCCTTGTGTCGATTGCTTATCTTCTTCAGTCAGTTCACGAATACGGCGGCTGATATCACGACGTGCTTTAGAGATTTCAGCACTCTTAATAATGTGGTCATCCACGCGATCTTCATAGTCCGCTTTCATGTTTTTGATGATAGCAACGATTTCGTCGTGGCTCATGTCTGACTTAATGTAATCCATTAAGTTTTCTAGGAGATCGACACGCTTACGGTTATCGCGAACTTTCTTTTCGTTATCTAAAAGCTCACGTTTTAGTTTATTTTTACGACGAGCTTGGTTTACGATTTCAAATACACTACTCATAGGTTCCTTTTCCCAATAATTAATGTTAACTACCAACGATTAAAGCACAAGAGCCCAAGACATAACAGTCTTTAGATCAATACCATTCAGATCTTGCCGAATAATTAACCAACCACTGATGTACGCATTGTTTTCTTAGTTTGAATCACTATATTATGTCGTCCACAGAGAAGAGAACCGAACCCCATGAACCCTTCAGACATCATTGTACCTATAGAGCTTCAAGTTCAATCTATAGAAGAAGCCCATCGCATTGACGAACCTCAACTCGATGACAGTGTTGAAGGCTTGCAAGCGTTATCGTATAAACTTCGAGATGCTTACCGATCTGAACGAGAAAGGCTTGAAGTGACGGAAGTAGAATTAAACCGTTCTCGCATTTTTATGGTTGATAAAAATGGCAATATGAGAATCGTACCGCTAATGTCAGAACATTAGTGGTGTAAATTAGAGTCCAGAATAAGCGAAACCGAGAAGGATGATGAATATATGACGATCGAATTAACGCCACTAGAAGCTAGAATTATCGGCTGCCTGATTGAGAAAGAAGTAACCACGCCTGATTATTATCCTCTCACGCTCAATAGTCTCACCACCGCCTGCAATCAAAAGAGTAATCGTGAGCCTGTTATGGCCATCACCGATGCGGAGGTTCAAGACACCCTGGAAGCGTTGATTGCAAAACGTTTAGTAAGTGATGAAAGTGCCTTCAATAGCCGTACAAAAAAGTACATTCATCGTTTCTGTAATACCGAATTTGGTGATTTGAAGTTTACCGAACAAGAACGAGGCATCGTGTGTTGTTTGCTTCTTCGTGGCGCACAAACACCTGGTGAGCTGAGAACCCGCACCAACCGATTGTGTCAGTTTTCAGATGTAAAAGAAGTGGAGTCGATTCTAGACGCCATGAGTCATCGTGATGCGGGAGCTTTGGTGGTGAAACTGCCAAGAGAACCGGGAAAGCGTGAATCACGTTACCAGCACCTATTTAGTGGCGAAGTTGATATAGAAGCTTTAGCCGCTGCGATTCCAACACCCGCTGCCGGTAATTCAAGAGTTGAACAGTTGGAAGCGGAAGTTTCTGAGTTGAAGCTTGAACTTAGCGATATGAAAAAAGACCTTGATGAAGTCAAAGCACTTCTAGAGAGCTTAACCAGTTAATGACCGATTCTAAAGTGAGTGCTAACTGGTATGTATACTTAGTTAGGACTCCTAGTAACGCATTGTATTGTGGTATCACTACTGATGTTGATCGTCGCTTCCAGCAGCACTGCTCAGGTAAAGGGGCGAAAGCGCTCAAGGGGAAGTCACCTTTGAGCTTAGTTTGGAGTGATGTCGCAGGCATGAATCGCAGCGATGCTTCTAAAATAGAACATCGTTTAAAACGTATCCCAAAAGCGCAAAAAGAGTCCTTGGTTACTGGCGATTTGTCATTGGATTTATTGTTGAAAACCCAATAAATGCAAAAATTCGGTGCAAGTTGTGAACATGTATTAACCTTATTTATGGGAACATAAAAAAGGTTGGTAAGGAAATGAAACAACTAACAAAATTATCAGTGGCGATAGGCTTAGTCATATTGGCAACAAATTCTTATGCTGCAACCTCTGTGGCTGATGCTCGAAGTAATGGTATGGGGAACACCGGTGTGAGCACCGCAGACTACCTTTTAGCGCCATTTCATAATCCAGCATTGGCTGCGGTATACCGAGATAATGATTCCTTTGGAATCCTACTTCCAGCGGTCGCGGGTAATGTTCGAGATACCGATAAGACCATAGATACCATCGATGACTTGCAAGACACGATTACAAAATATGAAGCGAACTCTTCTGACACTTCGACAATTGATGAGCTCAATACACATCTGAATACATTGTCAGGAAATAAGCCGATTGTCGCCAGTGGTGGCGTCGGTGCGGCGGTTGCAATTCCTTTGAATGCTCTATCGATGAATATTTTTGTACGAGGTTATGCAGAAATACTGGCGCTTCCAGAGATAGCGCCAGAATCGGCGGGTATCCCTACTCGATATGAAACTTCAACGGTGGACATGGTCGCCTTTGGATACAGTGAGATTGGGGTGGCATTAGCAAAACGCTTTTCGTTCAACGGGCAGGACTTTGCGCTGGGCATTACGCCCAAATTTCAAGATATGACGACGTATAAGCAAGTGATCAGTGTTGAAGATTTTGATATCGGTGATTACGACCAAAGTGAAACATCGAAAAGTGCGTTCAATCTTGATCTCGGAGCCGTGTGGTTGTACAACCACTTTAGAGCGGCTATCGCTGTGAAAGATCTTATCTCTCAAGAGATTGATACCGTCGTTGCTGTTAATGGCTCTACTCAGTATAAATTAGATACCCAGGTAACCGTCTCTGGTGCGTATGCAATGGAGTACTTCGTCGCGACAATGGACTGGGATTTAACTGATCAATCGCGATTTAGCGGTTACAACGACGATACGCAATTTCTTCGCTTTGGCGTGGAAGGAAATGCATTTGGGTGGGCGCAACTTCGAGCTGGCTACCAAGTCGATCTGGAAGACACGCTTGATGATTCTGTCACTGCAGGCATAGGAATAAGCCCAGGAGACTTAGTCAGTTTAGATTTTGCAGGGAATTATGCAGGTGACAACCAATATGGGCTATCAGCAAATCTAGCGTTTACGTTCTAGTCGTCGCTTTTATTCGTGTATTAGTTTGCGCTTTTTTGCTCTTGTCTGCGCTGAATGGCTTTTGCTTTTGCTTTCGAGAACGAGACGGTAAAAACTAACTCGTTGGATGGCCGGTCTATAATGGCTTTAGCGCTCTTACCTTCCGGGGAAAGAGCGCATAGAATAAGAATTCAAATAAGAAAATGATCTCAATGATGCCAAATATATCGCGTTTAATCACACTGGTTATTTTACTACTACCCTCGACCACTGTTTACGCGCATTCCACACAAGAGCTGTCGGATTACTGGGGTTATTATGAATTTTTAGAGGCGCACCCCTCCGAATACGCGCTAACGAATTCATTAGCGACGCTAGTCAGTGAATCGCCGAAAAAGCTGTCTGTCACTCAGGATCGTCCGGTGACTATTTCGATTATTTACCCCGGTGATCAGATTTCCGATTATTGGGTGCGAAATATCAAAGCCTTTGAATTGAGAATGAAAGAGCTAGGCATTAATTACCAATTAAAAAAGGTGGTGACGCGTATAAACAGCGATGTTCGACAACAAAATGAATCGCTAATGCAAGCGCTTAAAGATAAATCGGATTACTTAGTTTTTACTTTGTATACCGTTAGACACCGCAAGTTTATGGAGCATGTACTGGGTTCGACGGACACTAAATTGATTCTACAAAATATCACCACACCCGTTCGGTCTTGGGATGATAGGCAGCCTTTTATGTACGTAGGTTTTGACCATGCGAGAGGGACCAAGCTTTTAGAACAATATTTTAAACAAAACATACCTGAAAAGAGCGCGTATTCAATGCTCTACTACTCAAAGGGATACATCAGTGATGCGCGAGGCGATACCTTTATTCAAGGGATGAGTCACCAAGGCAATTACACGCTTTCGTCCTCATTTTATACTCAGGCGACGAGAGAGTCAGGCTACCAATCGGCATTACGAGCACTGGACAATCAAAGTGATATTTCATTTATTTATGCCTGTTCAACTGATGTTGCATTAGGGGCGGCTGACGCATTGAAAGAGCTTGGCCGTGATGACGTTATTCTAAACGGTTGGGGAGGGGGCAGCGCAGAACTTAAAGCGATTGAGATGGGTGAGTTAGACGTCACTGTGATGCGAATGAACGACGATACGGGCATCGCCATGGCAGAGGCGATTAAACTTGATCTTGAAGGCGCGAAAGTTCCCGTTCTGTATTCTGGAGATTTTGAGGTCGTCACCTCAGACGATGTTGGTCAGCGATTAGACGAGCTTAAGCGTTACGCATTTAGGTATTCGGATTTAGAATGATATTTAGACTGTCTTTGAGCAATAAATCGACAAATCTAGCGACACTTATTACTAGAACTGTATTCTCGGTGATGGCTGCTGTGACGTTGTTTGTTTTATTCCAAAATTCGCAGGCCACCTCGCGTGCAGTAGACTCAGAAGTAGAAAGAACACGACGCCAAACGAACAGTTTAGTCCAAACTCTATTTAACTTAGAACTGACATCGTTACGAACGCAGCAAGACAGCTACAGCAGAAATGAAACATTAATTAAGGCATTGCACAGAGAGAATACGGATTTACTGGAACAATTCTTTACCGATATTGATGAGTTGAATCCCCAACTCCCCCCCGATTTTCGTTACCTTACCATCCAAGATAAGATCTTTTGGGGGGATGAAAGCTACACTTTTTTTGGGATAGAAGATGATTCATTGACAGAGATGAGCCAAAGCATGAACCGAAGCGGCAACTGGTACCTCGTTAGGGCGTCGTCCTTGTTAGGTTCGAAGATATTGCTATTAAGACGAATCCCAATTGTCGATCTAAGTACGGGTGAAGTATTGGCGATGTATCACATAGGTATCGTTCTCAATAGTAATTACTCTTTAATGGATGCCATAAAGCAGGGAAGTAATTCAGACAATGCATTAATGGTGATGGACAAGGAAGTGATCGCGTCAACCATTGGAAATGTGAATACCGACTATGAGGATCATGATGTCCTTAGCAATTTCGCAGGCTTAGCCACTTCAGGCCGCTATATCGTGGTTGCAACACCTTTGAGCATCAGTGGCACATCGACCTCTATTACCATCTATACCGTACAAAGTCGCATATCCCCCGTTGAATTTAATTATCACTATAACTGGTGGGGTGGTGTCCTCATGGTGTTTATGCTCCTACTCGGTATCGTTACCTGGTACTGGTTAAATAAACGAGTGTCAGCGGAGTTGGATTCTTTGATGGACTATGCAGAAAGCTCTGTCGATAAAAGGGAGATCACACACTTTGTGGGCAGTAAAGTGAAAGAGTTTGATCTCATAGGAAATGCGTTAGAGCACTCTTTTAAACGTTTGACTGAACAAGAAAAGCAATTTGAGGATCTGTTTAACTTCTCTCTTTCGCCGATACTGTTTTGGAATACACAAGGGGAAATAGTAAAAATAAACCCAGCCGGAGAAAAGTACTTTAATGCCCATAAAGCCGGCGATGGTACCCATCAAATCCTGGTTGACCAATTGTGGCCTAAAATAAAAATGGCGGCACAAGGCGCGACGCTGACAGGCGTTAATATCCCCATTGCTGAAAAGACGTTCCGTTGGAATTTATCGCCGATAAAAGTGAATGAACATGTCCGATGGATTATCACTCAGGGACAAGATATTACGAGTCTAATTAATGCGGAAAAACAGAGTGAAGCGGCGCGAGTTCAAGCGGAAGAATTAGCCCGATTACGAGCTGATTTTCTTGCAAAAATGAGTCATGAACTAAGAACACCACTGAATGGCATATTGGGTGTATCGCAGTTACTCAGAGGTTCTACCCTCGATCCGGTGATGCTAGAAAACATCAATGTACTGTGCAACAGCGGTGAGCATTTATTAGCTGTTCTTAATGACATCCTTGATTTTTCAAAAATAGAGCAAGGTAAATATAAGATCAAGCGTTCTTATTTCGCATCGATTGAAATATCCAAAACCATAGAGAAAATATTTTATCCCTTGTGCCAAGAGAAAGGTGTGGAGTTCGTCGTAGAAACAGACTTTGAGGAAAGTGACATCATTGCTACTGACCAAGTTAGATTGAATCAAATTTTATTTAATCTAGTCGGTAATGCCATCAAGTTTACTCACGAAGGTTCCGTCAAAGTAAGCATTACTCACACTGACAATTCCCACACTGAAAATAGTGTAGGCTCCCTGTTACATATCAGAGTCTCAGACACGGGGATAGGCATTGATGCGTCTCTTTTGGAACGTATCTTTGAACCCTTCGTTCAGGCCAGTTCATCCATATCTCGCGAATATGGTGGGAGTGGCCTAGGCCTGACGATTACCAAAAGTCTGATTGAATTGCTTGATGGGCGATATGAGATTGATAGTGATCTAGGACGAGGTACCACGTTCTCAATTGATATTCCGGTTGAAAGAGTGAACCGTGAGGTGTCGACCACAACAGACAATCTTGGAGAAACCGAAACCGCGCCTGCAGAGCTGTTTGACCGATCACTAGACGTATTACTTGTAGAAGATAACCATACCAACGCATTTATCGCCCGAGCGTTTTGTGAAAACTATGGCATGAATATTACGTGGGTGAAAGATGGTCAAGCGGCCATAGAAGAGGTAAAAAATCGACAATACGATTTGGTACTGATGGATAATCAATTGCCTAAGTTTAGTGGAATAGAAGCGACTCGAATCATCAGGGAAGAATTGCAGAGCAAAGTGGCAATTTTCGCTTGTACAGCGGATGGCATGCTCGACACTAAACAAGAATTTTTGGATAAGGGCGCGGATTACATCATTGTAAAACCGATCAAGCAAAATGAACTCTACCAAGCTTTCGTTTACTTAAAAGAAGAGTGCTTGAGCGAGTAACATAGGCAACAGTGTGTTAGGAGCATCCGGTTTATAAAGCGTTTGATAGTACGGCAAGTTCTAATATTTTGTTTTTAATGCTGTCGTTCATTTCGATGGGAGCGCTGAATCGTATCCCGATTTTATGTCCCTCTTTTTGCTTTTGAATATTCGCAATAGTGTATTTAATATTTTTATCAAGCAACTCAGTGACTTCAGATTGCACCTCGATCACGCTGCTTAATGTGAGCTCGTTTTCGCCAGCAAGAAACAGGGCACAGCCTGATACCGAAATATCCACTAAATGACCCTGATAGGTTTTGGTTTCCTCGGTGATAACCGCGGGTATGTCGAAAGAAAAGCGCTCATGGGTGCGAGTCGGTTTTGAAATAAAATGCTTAGGCTGACGTAAAAATATAGCATGCACAGGGCGAGATATTTTACTCAGTATCCGCGTTTTAAATGCGATCACATGGCCCAGTTTGGTATGGCAGATACCTCGAATAATGATCGAAGTATTGTCAATTTTCCTCATCAATAACGCTTCTTTAGCCTTTGTGGGCATATCGATCACGATATAGTGTTCACTCTTGTGCCCAATGATATGCGTCGCAAACGATAAGGTATCGTTAGGGCCAAACTCGATAACTGCCGAAAGCTTTAGCCCGGGGATTAGTAAAGGGTACAGGTCAGTGATGGAGTTTGAACGAGGCTTCATAAGTAAAAATAAACGAAAAGTGATAATTTAAATTATACACATCGTATTTTGAGCTCGCTGTGAAATATCGCCCTAAGATTAAGAATCGAGAAGACGGTAACAGTTCGAGCCAGTGTTCGACCGGCTCGCTCAATGTTATAGAAGTATAAAGCTCATTAACTTAATACTTGAATGTTAAAAACCGAAAGCTACCGAGCCAACTTATGATGAGCCCTGGAAAAATGACCCGCACAAAAAGCGCCCACGATAGAAAGCTCTCCGGCTAAACACAATACGGCTGCGACTTCAGCGAGTGCTTGAGATTTACCGGTACCATGTAACCCCAATATATCGAGGCAGGCTTTTTGACTGGGTAAGTTGGTTCCTCCGCCTACCGTCCCAACCATGATATTAGGTAGAGTGACACTGGCATAAAGCCCACCGTGTTTGTTGAGCTCCATTCGTGTCATACCTACCGCAGATTCTCCGACACAGGCGGCATCTTGGCCGCAAGCGATATAGAGCGCTGCCAGTGCATTGGCATAATGAGCGTTAATGCCTATCGTACCACTCAGCGCTCCACCGACGGTTGTCATTTGCCCAAATTGCATCATTTTTTCAGGGGTGGTGTGCAAATATTTTTGAATCAGCGCTTTTGATAGGTGTACCTCTGCCGTTACTTTTTTACCTCTTACGCTACGAAGAGAATGCGCATTCGGTTTTTTGTCGCCAGATAAATTGCCGTCTAAGAAAGCGTACTCTGGCTCAACGGGTGTTGCCGCTAGAATATGCTCGAAGACGGCGTTGGTGGCGATGGTCACCATATTTTGACCAGAAGCGTCGCCGGTTAAAAACTCAAAGACTAAGTAAACGTGGTTGCCTTCAATGTTCACACTAATATCGGTCAGTTTTCCGTAAGATGTGGTTGCCTGAGCGAGTTGTTTAAAGTGGTCGTATTGTGTGGTGATCCAAGCAACAAATTCGCCCGCCTGTTGCAAATTGTAGAACGCAAACCCCGGTGTGCGCGTGACGCCTTCATTTAATAACATGGCGCTGGCTCCGCCTGCTGCGGTAATGAGCTGCGAACCGCGATTATAAGATGCGACTAATGCGGCTTCGGTGGTGGCAAGAGGCACCAGAAAATCATCGCGTGCGAACAGGCCGTTAACTCGTAATGGGCCTGCAATACCCACAGGGACTTTGACTGTGCCAATAAAATGCTCAATATTTTTCGCATAAGCGTCTTTTTGCTCTAACGTTGATGCATCAAGAAGTTGCGCTTGATCTGTCATAGAGCTTAGCTTTTGCCACCGCTTATCGAGATTTTTGTCCGTAAGAAATGGGCTAGGCGTTAGCCGAAGTGAAGGCTTATCGAGATTAGGCTTAAAAATGTGCTCTAAGTTAAAGGAGCTTTCGTCGCCATGCAGAATGGAAACGTAATCACGTCGGTGTAAATGTAATTTAGGCATAGAAAGTCGAATCTTATAATTTTCAGAGATTCTACTGTGAAAGCAAATAAACTCAAGGCTGTTAGACACTTCACGTTAAAAAGTCATCACTAAATATGAATATCAAGCAAGGTTCCGATCATCTCTTGATCTCTTTGCAACATATTAGTCCCAATTTTGCTGTACTGGGTTGCTTGGTTCAGTTTGATTAAAGGTTCCGTATAGGATGCGACGTATTCATGTTTTGGTGCGTCAAAGTTGACTTCATTAAACTTTAATCCGTCTTTATCGATTGGAGACGTTGGTTCAGTCGGGGTAGCTAAAGAAGATTGAATCGGGAGGGCTTGTATTTCTTGCGCGGCTTCTTCAGCCATCTTAGATGACTGTTCAATAATTGGGTATCCAGACTGTATACTCGAAATTGACATAGGGCCCCCTCTACTAATAAAAGCTTAAGTCCTATTTGCAATTTCTGCAAGTTGTGCTAACCAGATTGAGCTAATTACGAAAAAAGGCTAGAGATGAGGTTGAGCTCTTCTTCAGTGACCAATTTAGCCACATTATTCCCAAGGCTATGTTGAATTTCACTTAACAGGCTTTTCAGTTGCTGCGGTGTCAATAAATGCAACTGAGTTTTCAATTGCTCAAAGTTCGATGGTGTCATAAACAACCCCCCCCAGTGGACTTTTATTTCGGCTTCTATTTGAACGTAATGAGATAGTAAATAACGGGGCCGTAGTAATGTCCGAATAACGTAAGTATTCTGTTATATGGTTGTTTATTGAGCAATCTGTTGCAGTGTTTTTTATCTTTTAACCAGGTTCACACAGTACTCTCAGTGCTGTTACTTTCCTTACTTTTAACTCGAACCGCCAGTTTGCTCGCCAGAGAATGCAGCTCAGGAATCATTCGATAAACCAAATGCAATTGCTGCAACACCATTCTAGCAGATTTATCATCATCTTCTCGCCATTCATTGAGTCGTCGGGTTAAGTCCAAATCGTCAATCAATGTGAGATCGCAACGCTCACATTGGTCAAACAACTGTTGATGAATCAAATTAAGATGTTTATGGACAACACTGTGCGTGTCTAATATTAATTGGTGAATCGTCATATCGTCGATTCTGGTTCTATGTGCGCCTAACGCTGAAATGTAGCTTAACAGGGCATGGTTCAAGGTTAAAAAACGGAAGCTTTCATCCACTAATGTTTGATACTTTCCAGGCTCTGAAAGCATGGCGCTTATTGCGTAGGTTAAGTTCGCATCGGCGTCGTGGGCTTGCCTGCGCGCCATTCGATAATTAAGTGTGTCTTTCTTACCGATTCGATATTGTGCGATGACTTGACCTAAGTACGCATTATTAGAATCGACGGCACTGGCCATGACTTTATGTAATCGTCTTGACTGCCACTCTGGAAAAATAAACATCACGGCAGCGACCGCGAGCGTACAGCCTATAAGTGTATCGGTCAGTCGCGGTAAAAGGACAGCATACCCTTCGCCCAATTGATTAAAACAAAACAGCACCAGCAGAGTGATGAACCCTGTCGCAAAGCTGTAGTTGTTGATGCGAAACGCAAAGAACATCACACCCGATATAATAATCAGTACCAATTGGCTCGCTTGAGAGGGGAATAGTGCTAATAAGGGCGCTCCAATTAACAGACCTGCAATCGTACCAACAACGCGAGAGGTCAATTTTTGTTTGGTGGCGCTGTAGTTGGGCTGGCACACAAACAAAGTGGTCAGTAAGATCCAGTACCCTCGATCAAGATCAAAGGCTTGCAGTATCGCGTAACCCACCGTTAACGCGAGCGAGAGCCTAACCGCATGCTTGAATAAGAGAGAGTCAGTACTAAAGTTGCTTTTTATTCGCAGCCACATACTTTTCAACGTATGGGCGTCCGTATCAAAAAGGCTGTCTTCTTCAAGTTGGTTCACATCTGGAGAACTCACATGGTTCAGCTGCTTTTCAACGGTAGCCAGGTTATTAAATAGATAACCAAGCTGGGCAAGGGATACGCGAGACTTCCCTTTTTCGTCTTGCTCAAGATAAGTCAGGGACTCTTTCAGTTCGTCTAACGCAATGATCGATTCACTCGAATGTTGATAAGGTGTCCCTAAGCGGATCGATTGAGCGATGTCTCGACATGCATTCGCTTGAGCTTGAAGCACATGTTTGAAACGAAACATAACATCTGAACGTTGGAAATCTTGCGCTAATTCTTGGTAACGATAGTGACTAGAGCTGGCGCGTTCATGAATATCTTGCGCCAAAAAGTAGATACTAAAGAAGCGGCTATTTCGATTGTCCATTCTTCCACGTTTTGAGCGTGTTAATAGTGTCGATTTACTGTGATTGAGCGCGGTTACCGTGGTTGCGTTGAGTTTTGCTTCCGCAATACGATGCGGTTGAGGAATCAAATTTGAGACGGGGTGAAATAGATTACTCTTAGATTCAAGGTAGTTGGCTAGCTGTAAGAAAACGTTGGCTAAACTTTGCTGAACGGGCTGCATCGGCCAGAAAGAGTGCCAAACCATAGACATGAAAAAATACCAAGCCGCGCCAGTTAATAGCAATAAGGGCTGAAACCAGATATTGGTACTGGTGTGTGCGCCTAGCATCGCATAAATTGCGATAAGCAGGGAACCAAAGGCAATACTTGCGTATCTAGGGCCAATGGCTCCAAGCATAATGAAGCCAAAAGTAGAGAAGGTTAGGCCTACTGCAAACAGTATTGGGTTTTGAAATAACACCTCAATTGAAATCGCCGCAAAGGCAAAACAACACAGGGTTAACATTGAGAATTTGAGTCGGCCTGTGAATGAGCTGTCGTTTTCCGAAATAGCGGCTGCGATAATACCAAGAATCAGAGGGATAATAAGAGAATTGAGTTGGTAATACCAAGTGGGAATAACAACACCGAGTAAGGTCACCAAAATGAGCAGGCTATAGTTGATGGTTTTATTTGCCCAATAAAGGCGAATCTGATTGGTCAATGACACGAGCACAAGCTTTAAAGTGTAAAACAGCAGTGTAGCAGATTTTTATAAAAAGGCGCTAACCTTATGAGGTAAATAGAAAAACAATAAAGCGTTTGGAATGAAATCAAACCAATGGGATGGGTAAAACGTCAAATTTTGACATTAATTTATCACTTAGACAGACGGCTGTAATATACTCATTCTACAGCAATTTTGGACCACTTTTTAATGCAATTAGCCGCCAGTAGAACCGCCCAGTATTTGATTCAAACCGAATACCATCAGGTCGAACTTCAATCAACTCTGTTGATCCTCTCCTCTCAGTTAGAAGAAGAGCACATTCCATTCCATGTGTGGAATGGCGAAGTCACCTTAAAGCGCGGTTTGTTATGGGGAAGTATTCAGTTTTTTGCGCATGAAGAGTCCGGTGAGCGACACTCTTGGTTGGTACAAGGTTTACCGTGGGAAGAATGCAGAGAATTTGTACGTCATGCTATAGCAAGTTATCAAAGGTGGCATCACGATCAATGCGAGCAACTGAATCAAATTTTGCCAAATTGGGAAAAGGAATTGAAAAGGCTAACCCATCTTCCTTCTTTCTTGTCCCATTCCCAAGTCGCCGCTTGGTCTGAAAACGTATTTAAGGGTTTTTCAGATATAGATATGACACTGGAAGAAGCCACACAACGAATGCCTAATCGAATGAAGGCTCTAGAACCTTGGTTGTTAGAGCCAGAATCGACGTTGCTGTCGCGCAATGATCAGTGGCTAGAAACCGAACGCTTAAACTGGGGCGTGCTGTTTAGTCAGTTAGAATCGTCTCCTTTGAATGTATCTCAGCAAAAAGCGGTATTGCTGAACGATGATCATAACTTAATATTGGCTGGAGCAGGTTCAGGTAAAACCAGCGTCTTAACAGCACGAGTCGCGTATTTGCTGCAAAGTCATACCGCACAGCCCGAAGAGTTACTGTTGCTGGCTTTTGGCCGAGAGGCCGCCAGTGAAATGAGCCAACGAATCGCGGATAAAATTGGCTTAGCCGGTGATCACGTTAAAGTCAGCACCTTCCACAAGCTTGGACTACACATCATCAATGAGGTGGAAAATCAGAGAGTGGAGGTGTCGCCGATTGCCGTTGATACCAAACAGCGAGAAGCCTGGTGTATTGACTGGCTAAAAAAACATTGGATGACCCCTACCAATTTCAAACGCTGGCAAAAGCACCTTTCCACATGGCCGATCGCCTATTTGGCTGGCGACGATGAGCTAGGTAGTCACGTAGAAAACCCGAAATTGATTGCTTGGCTTGAAAAGCAACTTACTCAACTTTCTGCCAGTGGCTTAACCAAAAATCAGATCCAAGAAAAGCTCATTTCTCATCGTGACTATACGCGTTTAAATAGCGAGATAGGGTTGGTTTGGCCATGTTATCAGGCGTGGCAACAGATGCTTAAAGAACAAAATCAGATTGATTTCAATATGATGATACGCCGTGCTACCCAATACGTAGTGACGAACAAGTTCAAGAGTCAGTGGCGTTACATCATGATTGATGAGTATCAAGATATTTCGCCGGATCGCTTGGCACTCATTGAAGCACTCTGTCATCAGCCTCGAAGTGTTCAAGAACGTGAATGTGTTCTTTTTGCCGTAGGCGACGATTGGCAATCTATCTATCAATTTGCGGGCTCAGACGTAGATCTGACCACAGGGTTTGAGGCGCGTTTTCCGCACTCAACAGTGCATTATCTGGATACAACGTATCGATTTAATAGCCAAATTGGCGCGGTAGCAAACCGATTTATTCTACAGAACCCGGCTCAGATGGATAAAACGTTATCCAGCCATAAAGAGATCAAGCAAAAGTCGGTGTATTTGGCGTCTATGAATCGTATTGAAAAAACACTCGATCAGTTGAATAGGCAAGCCAAGAGCAAGAAAACTGTTTTGTTGCTCGGGCGAAATCACTACCACAGACCTGAATTATTAGAAGAGTGGAAAAAACAATATCGGTCACTCGAACTTGAATTTATGACCTGCCATGCAAGTAAAGGTAAGGAAGCTGACTTTGTGTTGATATTAGCCGTCGATGAAGGACAGTTTCCTACCAAAGTGAAATCCCTCCATTTGAATGGCGCATTGACCGAATCTAGAGATTCTTTTGCTTATGCGGAAGAAAGGCGGTTATTTTATGTCGCAATGACCAGAGCCAAAGAAAAGGTTTGGATCTTCCACACCGGAAATGGCTCGGGTTTTGTTCAAGAGCTTTCCGATTCCGATTACCCCATAGTAAAGCAAAAATAGCACGGGTGATCTCCGCGTGACCTCTGCATGGGAAAAACCTGCGATAAGAAACAGCGCCTATTTATAGAGGCGCTGTTAACCAAGAGCGAGCTTAATTTCCTTGTTTATTGACACTAGCCTGTAGATAACCGCCTGTAGATTGTCGTCTACGACCTTTTGACTGCATTTTTCTAAAGCGGCCATGCTATGTGTTAAGTACGGCTTGCTAAGTAAGCCTCGTAATCGGGAATTTCAATCTCAACTTCTTGCTCTAATAGAGGTGACTCGATCAGGAAATTAGCCGTTGCTCTGTTGGTTGCCACAGGAATGTTCCACACACTGGCAATACGCAGAAGCGCTTTCACATCTGGATCATGCGGCACGGCATTGAGTGGATCCCAGAAGAAGATCAACACATCAATTTTCCCTTCTGAAATAAGCGCCCCGAGTTGCTGATCGCCACCCATTGGGCCGCTTATCAAACTCTTTATTGCGAGCCCAGTTTGCTTACTGAGCATATGCCCTGTGGTGCCAGTGGCATAAAGAAAATGACCCTGAAGTTTTTCCTTATTCTCAATTACCCAGCGAAGGAGTTCTGGCTTGTAGTGGTCATGAGCGACTAAAGCGACATTTTTATGTGCTGGCATAGTGCGAGTTGTTTTTTCCATGTAGGGTTCCTTAGTAATTATTATCTCTATCATTATGAAAACCTAGTGGTTAATCAATAGGGCGTACCGAAAAAGTAGGTCTATAACCAGAAGGAGAGAGAGAATTTAAGATCGAGTCAGCCTGAAAGTCCGAACGGGTAATGGATTGGATGGCAGGGGCTTCATTACGCGCATAAGGTTTGTGGCTCAAGAAACGGTATGCCTGTTGGACAGATAATCGACCTTGCATAACCATTTGGTCCGTTGGAGCAAACTCGACTCTTCCACGTACAATGCCACGATACACGCCGTGACTTAAATAGGTCGATACCAATTTGATTTGATCGGTCTTGCCCATAATTCTTATTTCTGAAATGGCGGCTTCAATGGCGACAGCGCTACCAACAAGATAATCAAGATCGTTATTTTCAATCAGCTCCTGCACCAAGTTCCTCTGAAGCTCTTTGTCGTTGTCCGCCCATTGCGTTTCAACAATATGGATATCACTGCCTTCGATAGCATCGATAAACCCTTGAATGACGGGCTTAGTGCCCCCACTGGATACGGGCCCAGGAAGAAGCGCAATATTCACCTTGCCTGATCCAGTAGGGTGTTTCCCTAAAAGGTAATGTCCAGTTGAATGCCCCATCCAATACCAGTCGACACCAACCGTACCTTTTAACAAAGGGAGATTCGCATCATTGAGTTCAAGGTGATTAACGGCAGCAAAAATGGGGGTTGTGCCCGTCAGTTGAAACAAATCATCACGGTATAAATTCGGCGCGACTGTGCCTAGAATAATCGCATCGGCGCTCCAATCAACGCAGTCTTTTAATTGTTGCTTTTGTTTGTCTTTATTTGGGTAGCCACCGGATTCAAGAACCTTCAGGTTGATGGGAAGATTCGCAGCCTCTTCTACCATGCCATAATTGATGGAAAGCCAGTACGAGTCTTTAAGGTGAGGATATACCGCACAAATCTTGTAGGGTTTGTTCTCTTCAGTTTGGGTTATTTGGGCTAATAGCTGTGTTGGAAAGAGAGTTAAGGCAACACTGACCACGGATAACAGGGCATATGAAAGACGCTGTAGAAATAGAAAAGTTACAGACACCGAAGGTACAGCCCCAGTCGTTTTCGACACAGACCGGGTAGAAATAGATCTTGTAGACATAGAACGTCTGTACATAGTGTTATTCGTTGGCATCTTCATCATAAACACTGCAAAATATGGTGGTTCATCAAAAAAAAAGAAGTGAAGTTTATCATGTTGTTGGCTAAAGCGAGTATCGGACGTAAGTTACTTTTTGCCTTTTCTGCAATGGCAATGATACTGCTACTCTCGGCGCTTGTCGGGGTATTGGGTTTTTCGTATGTGGCTAACACGGAACGCAACGTCGTTAACAGAACCATCCCGTCTATGATTGAGGCGCGGAAAGTGTCTGAACTCAGTGCTCGAATCATCACTTCTGTCCAAACGCTATCGAACGCTCAATCGGAACAACAGCACAAACAAGCGGGACAAGTCTTGTTTGGTCAATTGGAAACGCTGCTCTTTCATATTACTCAACTGGGTTCCGACGCTTTCGACTCTGCACTACTGGATACGCTTGCTCATGATGTTCAAGTAATTATTGATTCGTTGGCAAACCTCGGTTTAGCCGTTGAACAAAAGCTTCAATACTCTAACCAGATTAACGAACAAGTGGTTGCCATGCGCAAGTTGGCTTCTGAACTTGAACAACTTGCGCGTACTCAAGTATTTAATACCAGTACCGTGGCTGTTGCCAATGTGACGCATATTTACGATCTTTTGGATAAGAACGAACCCAGTCTGGTGTATCAAGCCCTCGATGATTTAGTCGAAATTGATTTGGATTTATCAGAACGTTTACACGAATTTCATTTATTGGCGTTTAAGGCGCTTAATCAGATAGAAGAGATCCAGTCTATTACCGATATTGCTCGAATAGAGCTCATCAACCAAGAATTTGCCCATAACGTGTCTATTATGCAAAGACGAGCAAGAGTGGTTGAGGATCCAACCCGATCTCGGCAGATGGCACATTTATTAGAAGGGCTGAAAGAGAAAAGTCAGGTTTTTGAACTGCTGAAATCACGTCACCAAACACAGCAATTACTCCAGCAATTGATGCAAGAAAATATGCTTGAAATGGCGACGCTCAATAACACGGTGAACCAGCTTGTCGATGATTCAAACGCCTCGACTACCGCAGCAGTCGCGAACGTAAAATCAACATTGAACACCGCACAGTGGACGCTGACTCTACTGGCACTTATCGGTTTCATTATCGCTGTCTTGATTGTGTGGCGAGTTGTCTATATTCAGGTGGTTAAACGCCTAGATGAATATTCCTCAGCCTTGCTTTCGATTGCCAATGGCCAATTGCATGTTCAGGTAGAAGTGTCTGGTCATGATGAACTTGCCGATATGGGGCGAGCAATCGTCACCGCAAGAGATACCGCTCAGGCATTACAAAAAGCGGCGGTCAGAGAGTCTGTTGCCAAACAAGCGCTGCAAGATCATAAAGAGCATTTGGAAGAGTTGGTGTCAGAAAGAACCGAGCAACTACAAGAATCTAATAACAAACTCAATGTAGCGGTTGCGGACCATGCAAAAGCTAGAGAATCGGCAGAGCAAGCCAATCGGGCTAAATCAGCGTTCTTGGCTACCATGAGCCATGAAATCAGAACGCCGATGAATGGGGTTCTGGGTACCGTCCAGTTGCTTCAGGACACACGGTTAAATGATCGACAGAATCACTACGTCGAAGTGATCAATCGAAGTGGTAAAACCTTGTTAGCCATTTTGAATGACATTTTAGATTACTCAAAAATTGAAGCGGGCCATTTGGACATTCGCCCAGTCACATTTAATTTGCACGATGTTGTTCGCGACAGTTACCAATTATTTATGGGCAAAGCGAATGAGAAATCGTTGGATTTAAACCAGTGTATTGAAAGTGATATTCAGCCTTTATGGCAAGGCGATGCCACTCGTATTAGCCAAGTTCTTAACAATTTGATTGGTAACGCTATTAAGTTTACCGACAGTGGGTATGTGGATATCTATATTCATATGACGCAGGAAGATGATCGTAGCGGGCATATCGTCTTTGAAGTGAGTGATTCGGGAGTAGGGATAGCCAGTGGTGATATGCAAGGGCTGTTTGATGCATTTACTCAGGCGAAAAAACACGACGCCTCACTAGGTGGTACAGGGTTGGGTTTAGCGATCAGCCACCGATTAATTGAGGCAATGAACGGCACGTTAAGCGTAACCTCAGAGCAGGGGAAAGGCAGTTGTTTTCAGTTTGAACTGCCTTTGTCGAAAAGTGATGAACAACAAATTAGCCGCCATACGGAACCGACCTTGTATAGCGGCAACCAAGGGAATGAACAAAATAACGCTCTGCGCCCATTACGAGTGTTATTGATTGAAGATAACCCGGTCAATAGCATGATAGCGGAAGGTTTTCTAAACAGTATGGGGCATCAAGTTGTTGTCGCAGAAACCGGTTCAAAAGCAAGAACGTTATATTCAAAAACAAGAGCGCCATATTTAGAACCGTGCTTGAGTGATCAGAAAACCAAAGAAAAAAACGCTATTCCCCGTTCTTTTGATGTCTTGTTGATTGATATTAACCTCCCGGATTGCTCTGGGGTTGATCTTTTAGCGGAATTCAAAGCGATCGGTAGTGACACCCCAATGATTGCGGTTTCCGCGCATGTTTTCAAAGAAGAAGTTGAGCGCTATTTAGACGCTGGCTTTGATGGGTATCTACCCAAACCACTGGAACGAGATTCCCTTAGAGCGCTGCTTGGGGCCCTTTTTCTCGATGAAGCCGTTGTTAATGAAACCGTTCTTTATGGATCAGACCTTGATGAATCGGTCCTTGATCAAAGGGTCCTTGATCCAGTTGTGTCAGTTCAAGAAGACCCTGTTCAAACGATTGGAAAAAAAGAAATGATAAATACACAAATAGTGGCTAGCGATATTGAGGTTCTGGGCATTGAGAGTGTGACTAAGATAGTGGCATTATTTGACCAGGGGAGTGCAGAAGCACTCAGTAGTTTAGAAAACGCGATGAATGCACGCAGCCAGAGTGAAGTGAAATCCATTGTTCATAAGTTGAAGGGTTCAGCCTCTAGTTTAGGGTTAGATGCCTTGTACCAACTGTGCGTTGATATTGAAAAGAGCGTGGATCCGTTGGCGACTTACTCAAGTACTGAAGCTGAACTTGAACGGGTGATTCATCAATCGAAACAGGCGCTTGAAGACTTACTTACTCAGACAAGCGCTTAGGAGAACACAGAGTTCAAACGCTGAATGAGTAAGTAATTTGAAGGAAGGAATTAACGATCCCAGTAGGTTTCTTCTAAGCTATCTTCTCGCTCTGGAAGCGATCGTGATAGACGAGGCGAGTGTTGTGTTAACACCTCATAACTGACACGGTTCGCGTATTTACAAATTTGTGATAGTGAAGAGTAAGTTAAATACGGGTGGTCGTGTTTTGCTGAATTCGGGACATTCGACTCGTGGTAACTGTTGGCAGCCATGTCATGTAGCAAAGCTGACAAGGCACCATCTCCAGCACCATTGGTATTTTTAATCTCTAGCGGCCCACCAAGATACGGCCCAATATGAGAGTAAATTTTCACAGGGTTCGTGCAATCTGATTTTCGCATCGCTCGGCTAAATTCGAATTCATTAAATTCGGGGATGTTTCCTGGCAATAACGCAAGCTCTGTTACACGTTTAGCGGAATCATCAACGTATCCCGCCATATACAAGCCGATAGGTCCTGCCGTACAAAGCACGAGATCAACCCATTGAAGCGCCTTATCAGCAGCGAGTAGAGGATCCTTTTCACCGGTTAGAGCTTCGCCTTCTTCTTCGTTCATCGCAATAATCGTGACATTTTCTTTAATGTACTCTTGCCACCATTTTTCTGCACCTTCAATCACATACTTAGTCCCTAGGGTAAGAACAACCGGTATGTTTTTCTTTTTCGCTATTTCAATGGATCGAGCCACCGCTTGAGGCATAGGATCTTCGGGTTTGCCACGCATTAGGTAAGAAGAAACAACAAGCGCAGACGCTTTGTCGAAAACATCCTCAGGAATACTGTCAGGGCGCAGTTTGTTCATGTGCCCTTCGTTAATCGCAAAGGTACGTTCACCATCTTCGGTAATCAGCGTATAACAACGACCAATAGGACCGTCGACCATTTGCAGATGATTCAAGTTCATGCGTGAAGAGGTGCGGCAAAGGTAGCGGTACGCATAAGAACCGACTTCAATGTTTTTCGACATAACACCAAGCAATACTGATTTACTGTCGGCAAGAACCGAGTAGTTGTGAAGCGTATTACCGATGGTATCACCAGGGTATTGGTGCGTGATGAGTTCTTTCTCAACCAGTTCTTGATACAGCTCATCGGCTTTACTTTCTTCCAAAACCAATGAATGCCCTTTACTGAGTTCATACTTTTCTAAGAATTCAGTATCGACTCTTGCTTCGATATCAACGATCGTTTGACCAACACCAACAATGATTGGTCGGTGCAGCTTTGGCGTCTGTTGAATTTGATTGACCAAAGGATCTCTAGCATGAGTGGGGAAGTAGTGCTTTGACTTGCGTTGTCCGGGAAATTTCATGGGAAAAGAACGGTTGAGGATTTTGTTGAATTATATCACATAATAAAACTATCGTTACATAGAATTACACGAATTAAGAGAGGCTCATTGGATAACCATCCCATGAGCCTGAGCAAACTCTAATTAGTCAGACAAGCTTGAAGTTACATATAAAGCTAATGCTACTTAGTTAGTTTTCGCATCACCTACATAGCTGTTATAGGCTTTTGTTCCCCATAAAGGCACTGTCGATAAACTGTGTTTGAAGCTGCCCTCGGTTTCTTTGGTCGTATACGACAAATAAAGCAGAGTTTGGTTTTCAACGTCGAAGATGCGTCTCACTTTCATTGTTTTAAAGAAAATGCTTTTAGACTGTTTAAACACAACTTCACCGGATTTACTCTTATCAATCGTCGCCAGCATTTCTGGGGTGATATCACCGGTTTGACGACAAGATATGGAACTGTCACTCGGATCAGAGAGACTTAAGTTCGCTTCCACAGAGGCGATGTGGCAGGTGACGCCAGGGATTTTATCGTCATCTAAGTTGGAGATCTTAATGTCTTTTAGGGTGAAGATTCCTAAACTGACGTCGCCAACTTCGTTGCGGTCACAGCCTGTAAGCATGAGTGCAAGCGCTGAAATCAGTGCTATTTTTTTGATCATTAAAGTAAGCTCTTGTAAAAAAGAAGACAGCGATCAGTGTATAAGAGTTAGACAGTTTAGGTAAACCTGTTTAGCTATCTAATTGGAAGAGAGAGCGTCTGTCACGCATTTTCGTAGCGTGAATTTTAGGCCCAATAAACCATTCCCGAACGTGAGATGATAATAACGCTTGTAGGGTTTAGCGAGTGTCGCTATTCTCGATGGACTGTTCTCGCTCGGAAAAAAACATGACTATCAGATCGTTACCTATTGCTGACACTAAAAACCAGTGGTTATCTCAGCACATTGATGTGAAATTTCCGACCAAAGAAAGCGTATCGGGCTGTGCGTTATATCAGCGTTCTCTAGAGGGGCGAACTTACCAGATTTGGCAGTCGGCCCCAAGCAATGATGACAATGCTTTTGAGTCACAAGAGATATATCTTGTGGATTTTCATCGCTTAACGGTCATGTTTTCGATTTTGCAATCACAACAATGGTCAGATAAAAAAGAACAGGCCGAAGTATTGGAATTCTTAACCCAAATTATCCTATCTCCCCCTTGTGATCTCTACGTTGCTTTCAACGATGGGATACCCGCAGCAGCGGCAATAGTGACCCAAACAGACGATACTATTTTGATCTCTGATATTGTGGTTGCTGGTGAGCAAGTTAATCACAATCTTGCCCTGTCGTTCGCTTCACAGCTTGTTAACCATATGTATTACGCGGAGATTGACACTAAAACGATTTACATCGAGAAAAAGTGAAATGTGAGCTTTCAAAAGAGTGACTAAGCCTTAACTTTCTATTATTCAACGACACGATATGAGCTTTGTGTTACCTAGCTCCTTTTTTAGTAGACCACTTTTAATATGATGGAGTGAATCTAACTCGAGAGGTTAACCGATGGCTCAAAGTATTAAATGCGTTATTTTTGATTGTGATGGGACTTTAATTGATAGCGAACGATTGTGTTGCCAAGCGTTAGTCAACGTTTTTGCACGGTTTAACATTGCGCTTTCGCTTGAGGAAGCGCTTAGTCAGCATGAAGGAGGCAAGTTGGCCGATGTATTGTCAACGGCCTGTGAACATCTAGGTGTCACCATCTCTCTTGATACATTGGAGCCACTCTATCGAACCGAATTGAAAATTCTTTTTGAAAAAGACCTTAGGCCGATGAAAGGGGCCAAAGACTTGCTTGATTATTTAAGTAATACAGGGATTGAGTACTGCGTGGTTTCGAATGGGCCTTTAGAAAAGATCCAATACTCCCTCGATTTAACTCGCCTTCTTCCGTATTTCAAGGGGAAAATGTTTTCGGCATTTGATGCGAATAGCTGGAAACCAGATCCAGATTTAATTTGTTACGCAGCAATGAACATGGGGTATTCTCTTTCAGAATGTATCTACGTCGATGATACGCCAAAAGGAATAGAAGCGGGCGTGAGTGCAGGCGTTAAAACGTTTCTACTCGGCAATGCTCATAATCAGAACCCCCAAGTAGAAACATTTTCAGAATTACCATCGATTAAAACTTGGCTTAATTAACAGCATAACCGACCGGGTGTATGATTTTACTGTTTAATGAAGCGGTTGGCAGTATGAGTGTCGCTTGTATTGTAGATAGATGCTCAAGGTGAGAGCCGCAATGGGCGCAAAGTAATGTTTCGTTGTCCTCTGATATTAGAAAGTCGTCGCTTGCACATAGTGGGCAGCATGTAGGTACATTTTTTATCTTATTATTATTTTTCATATAGTATCTCGGCAGCGTTATACACCTTGATTTAGGTGCATGAATCTATCTTAGCCTACATCTCACTTTGTTAAATATCGGCGTCGTTTTGCATACAAACTTTGAGAAGCAATTCATATATTTGTTACTTTTCAGCAAACCTTTTAACAGAGGGTGCCGATTTGGTGTGGTTGACAATGTGTATTTTTGCCGCAGGGCTCATGTCGTTGTTGGCAAAATTTATGAATAACTCGACAAATATGCTGCAGTGCTTTTCAATTAAGAGAAGACTTCCCAAGTAGTTACTCTATGACAGAACAAAATGAACTGACAGCCTGCTTTCAAACTTACATGGAAAACCCACTGGTTTGGCCAATATTGGAGGTGTTGAAAAAACAGCCCTCGGGTTGGAAAGTCCATACTTTAGCGGCCCATATTACCGAGCTAGGGTTTGTCCCTATTCTTGATGCACAGCCAGAAAAAGACCTATTCAAGCGTAATTTTTTGATTATGAATGCGCTCTATCAACTTCAGGAAACCTTGTACCCTGATAGTTGGTTGCAGGTTCAAGCCATGGACATTGCACTGTTGTCGAATTCCAATGCGGCCCAACACGCCATAGATACGAGCGACCCGTTACGAGACTATTACACACAGTGGATAAACTACGAAGCAGAAGAGGGCGAAGTTAAGCGGCTACTGAATGAATTTTGGTCGCGCTATCGTCAATTTGTAGGCAGTAAAAACAGTCAGGATATGGACAGAGCAAGAGCGTTAACTCTGTTTGAATTGCACCCCGATGCCAGTTCAGCTCAAATTCGTAAAACTTGGCGAAAGCTTGCTCTCAAGTGGCACCCGGATAGAGACAATGGAAACGCGGAGCGGTTTAGAGTGTTGTGTGAAGCTTGGAATATCCTTCGGCACTAAATGTCAGTAAAGCGGTTTTAAAGTAAAAAAGATGGAGAGCAATCCCCATCTTTTTGCATTTTGACCTAAGCGTTGAATGTTAAGCTTAGATACGGTTCTTGGAAACTGAGCTTAGACATCGAGATCAGAGCCGGTTTAATGGTTTGGCTTGAATTGCGATTTTCTCATGCGGTTAAGGGCCGCCATTACATCAAGAACACGAGGCTTTGCAAGATCCCCATGATTGGGCATATTAACGTGCCAATCATCGTTCAATAACGCACGGATTGAGTTAGCTGGCGTTGCGCACCACCCTGGTGTTTGAGCAAACTGAAACCATGTCCAACCGATAGCGTTAAGCTCAGAATTCGACTCAAGTTGCTCTAGAGCCGAAATATCGGTGATCTCCTTACCAAAGCGAAGAGTGTCTGTCCCTTTTGCGGAAACACGGAACTTTCCATCAACGAGCAAAGTTTGAAGGGCAGCGCAATGGAGCGAACGAGGCTTATAGTTTTCAAGTGGCGTTTCACACTCATTCGTTCTTTCTGTTGGGTGCTGCAAAATGACTTGCTTTGCTTTCTCTGTGACATCAACCGGTTGGTAGTCATGCATTTGAATCACAGTGTCAGCAACATCCAAATAATCGCCAGAACCACCCATAACAACAATGGTCGAAATATCAAGAGAATCACGCAATTGACCAATGCGATCAACGAGAGGTGTAATCGGCTCTTGCCCTTTTGATACTAATGCCTGCATGCGTTCATCACGTATCATAAAGTTAGTCGCAGAGGTGTCTTCATCGATCAATAATGCTCTAGCACCCGCTTCAATCGATTCTTGTAACCAAGCCGCTTGAGACGTTGAGCCCGACGCATCTTGAGTTGTAAACTCTGCGGTATCTTTACCCATTGGCAAGTGATTGATGTAGTTAGAAAGGTTGAGGTTATGAACACAACGTCCATCTTCTGCACGGATCTTCATAGCTTCAGGATCGGTCACAATGCCTTCACGGCCATCCCCTGGAATATGGTTGTAAATTGAACGTTCTATGGCGTTAAGCAGTGTTGATTTACCATGGAAACCGCCACCAACAATAAGCGTAATACCTCTTGGAATACCCATGCCAACGATATCGCCTTGGTTTGGCGTTGTCAGCGTTACCGTTAACGCGTCGGGCGCAATAAATTTCACCGCATCTTTCATTGGCAAATCGCAGTTACCTGCAATACGTGGAAGAATACTGCCATTGGCAATAAATGCGGTTAAATTATTTTTCGCAAGTTGAGCGCGCATCGCGGCTTGATCTTCAACGACCTGACAATGTTGGACCATTTTGTCTTTAGCCAGCTCTCGATCGAGTGTGCATTTACGAATGAATTTAGGCAGATAAAACGTGATGATGTTAAGTGCTTTCTTGGCTAATATGCTTCGACCGTCGGCAGGTAAATTGATGCGAAAGCGAATTTCGATACCTTCATCGGTAAAAACCACGGCGGTATTATCGAGCACGGTTTGGCCAGAGTGGGCGATGCTGACGTTGTTGTCTTGTTTCGCGAACTCAGCAAAACTGCGCGCAATGAAATCTCGAGCGGCAATTTGGTAATCAGTCGATTGTTCTTTTAACCATTCTAAGCCGGTTAATGACCATGCGCGTGTGGCACGGAATCGAGAGGCAGAGGCGTACGGATCAGCTTGGACATGGTCAATGTGTAACACAAAGTCACCGAAGTCGTATTGGCCTTTAATCTGCTGATACGCTCGATAATTTTGCTTTTCTAGTTTTTTAAGGACAGCGGTAAGTTGGTCCATATCCAATTTGCTCACATATAAAGATAAAGGCGGCGATTATAGAAACCACCGCCTAGAGAGTAAAGACAATTCAGTACATTAATGCGGTACCGCTATTTGCCCATTATCTTGTTGATTCTGGCTCAGTAAACCAAGTTCAAATTCATCACAGGGCATTGGCCTTGCGTATAGGTAACCTTGCCCAAATTCACACCCTTCACTAATAATGAACGCTTCTTGCGCGAGAGTTTCTATCCCTTCAGTTGTCACGCGTAACTTGAGCTTTTTCGCGACGCTAATAATGGAACGAACAATGGCACGATCTTCCTCACTATTTTCGAGTTGCTGTATAAAGCTTTTGTCTATTTTTATACAATCAAAAGGATATTTCTTGAGGTATTGGAATGAGGCGTACCCCGTGCCAAAATCATCAAGCGACAGGGTCACTCCAAGTTCATGAAGAGCCATTAGGGTGTTGCTCGCTTTGACCTCATCACCGATGAGTCCACTTTCTGTCACTTCAAGCTCTAAGTAGCGAGCGGGTAGTTGATAGGCATCAAGCAGGTCTTTTACTTGTTGTGAAAAGTTAACGCTTTGAAGTTGAATGGCCGAAATATTGATCGCAACTGTAAAGTCACTCACATGATTCGCCCATTGCGCCGCTTTTTCTATCGCTGAACGAAGCACAAAGTTTCCGACCTCAAAAATAAGCCCATTTTGTTCTGCGATGTGGATGAGTCGTTCATTGGATATGTCGCCCAATATTGGGTGACGCCACCGCAGCAAAGCTTCCGCACCTGTCCAACGGTGAGTCGTTGGGCAGACCTTTGGTTGGAAATAGAGTAGTAAATCATCGCTTCTTACGGCTTGTAAAAGATAGCTTTCTAGCTGATTCATATGACTGTGATTGTCAGAGAAAGCCTGCGAATAAAAACTGAATTGATGCCCTGAGTCCTTGCACGATAACATGGCCTCGGCGGCATATTTGAGTAGATCAGCACTTTGATTGGTATCACTTGACGTCGCAATACCAATATAGGCATGAAGGTGGACACTTTCTTGTTCAATCACAAATTCTGAATGCCCAACATCGACCAAAGTTTGGCAAAGTCTTTCCAGCGTAACCGCCAATTCTTTTGATTTTACAATAAGAACTAAGTCGGTCGAGGTCGGTCGAGCGGTGATAAGTTTGAGCGTTTGAATATTGGCACTCAAACGGTAGCGATAGTGCGTTAAAATCCTATCCCACTCTTTATAGCCATACTTCGACTGTAAGCGTCGGCCATTAGTAAAACCAATGTGCACTACCGCCAGTTCTTTTTTCTTTTCCGCTGCGGTAGTCAGTTGGTTTGGCAACTCTTTTTCCAACGCTTTACGATTGAGGAATCCCGTACCAATATCGTGTAGTTTTTGATATTGAACTTGTTCTTCCGCTGCGCGTCTTTTATCGATTTCTTGGTTGAGCGAATAGTTCAAGCTTGCGAGGTCTTGAGTCCGGCTGTTTACCCGGTTCTGTAATTCATTGTTGAGTCGTTGAAGTTTTTCGTGTTGGTAGAGCGTTTTTAGCTGCGCTTCAACGGAGATACGAAAGCTATCGAGTAGGCGACGATAGGTTGGTGTAAATGGGTTTTCTTTTTCATCGAGGATACAAATGGTGCCAAATTGTTCACCAGTTGGCCAATGGAGAGGCAAACCACAATAGGAAATCATGCCAAGTTCAATGTCTGGGTTATCTTTCCACTCTGGATTTGTATTCGCATTCGGAACCAATAATTCAGCATCTCGGTTCATGACAGTTTCACAATACAGCCCTTGCCCTAGAAATTCTTGGTCTCCGACATTATAGGGGTTAGCCACATTGTTATTTTTGCAGCATACTTCAATGGTTGCTTTTTTGACTCGCATGATCAACGCAGCAGGAACCACAACAATTTCTGAAAGTAGGTTAAGAGTGCTCTGCCAACCTGCAAACATTGCGTCCGGAATTATCAGTTGCTGAGCATCGATCTTTGACATCTCTATTGCTCCATTTTTATCAAAGTCTTCTGTTGCATCCAATGCGTCGAGACCGAATAGTTGTTTACCCAATGCAATCCAACTTCTTAATTATAAGAGCCTTTTGTTAATGTAACAAAAAAAAAGCCCCAGAAAATTAGCGGGGCTTTGCTTATTATCGCCTATCTCAGATCTGAGACCCTTTATTTTTTAGTCACTTGTAGTTACAAATGACTCAATATCAATCGGAGCAGTGTAATCAATTTTCTCAAAATTAAAACCGTTTAATTTTAGAAAATCAGACTTAAAGCCTTGATAATCGCCAATCTGCCTAAAGTTATCGCGTGTCATTTTTTCTAGTATGCGGGAAACATCGTGCTGAACTTGGGCATTCAGCTCCCAATCATCCATTCTCAATAGTCGTTCGCCATCAAGAGGAATGCGCTGTTCGCCGTATAGTTTGTCGCAAAAGAGACGCTGCATTTGTTCAATGCACCCTTCATGAAGATCGCGCTCTTTCATTACTTTGTACAAGGCTATCATGTACGGTGTTAAGCCTGGGATAAATACACTGGCTTTAGTCACCAGCGCCTTGCATACCGTCGCATAAGCACCGCCGGAGAAGTTGGCAAGTTTCAAATTGAGTGAATGACTGGTCTGATGTAAGTCGATTTTGGCTCGCCCTAAAGTACCATCAAGATACAATGGGTGCGTAACCTCTGGGCCAATGTAGGAAAAGGCGATGGTTTTGCACCCTTGGGCAATCGACTCGGCATTAATTAGGGTATCAATCCAGCTTTCCCAATCTTCGCCGCCCATGACTTTTATGGTGTCTTCGGCTTCTTGCTCCGTCGCCGGTGGCAAGGTCACATCAGACCATTCGTCTGTCTCAAGGCTAATGAGAGAGCTGTTAATACTTTTACCAATGGGCTTAATCGCAGAGCGCCACAACTCTCCGGTGTCAGGATTTGGCCTGGCTCCTGTTGCTAGACTGTATATGACAAGATCGACTTCGCCTTCAAAGTAAGTTTCAATGGCTTCAATGACTCGGGTGCGAGTTTCAGCAGAAAAAGCATCGCCTTCAATGTTGATGGCGACTCTTCCGGCCCGTTCAGCGTGGTGTTTGAAATAGTAGTTATTATACCAGCCTGCTGTTGCGCCACCTTTTGCCGTTGGACCGCGCTCTAACGAGACACCAATGGTATCGGATTCAGATGCGCCAAATGAAAGAGCAATCCTGGATGCAAGCCCAAACCCCGAAGATGAGCCGATAATGAGCACACGTTTCGGTCCTTGTTGAATGGGCTTCGCCGTTTTTACAAATTCAATTTGATCGAGCACGGCTTGTTCACAACCAAGCGGATGAGCAGAACGAGCGACCATGCCTTGAATAATGGGTTTAATAATCATTTTTAGCGCCTTTTAAAACAAATTGACTCTCACTAGCAGCAAGTCACTAAAATAGCGCAGCTGAAAGAGGTTTTAATTGAGCTAAACCATTAAAATTAAAGATGTACCGATATTTTTTCAGCGACAAACTCTGCAATCCATGGCTGAGCAACCGGTTTAGGGTGTAGGCCGTCTTCCATCATCCACTCTGGTTTGATAACGACTTGCTCTAAAAAGAAAGGGAGTAATGGTATGTTTTCTTGCTCGGCTAGGTTTGGGTAAATTTGAAAAAATGCATCGCTATAGCGCTTCCCATAATTGGGTGGAATGCGGATTTGCATTAATATTGGCTGAGCCCCTGCATCTTTTGTGATCTTTATGAGTTCAGTCAACGTATTAGAGATCAAATTGGGTGGAAACCCGCGCAAGCCATCATTAGCACCAAGTTCGATGAGAACATAGTTAGGTTGATGCTCTTCAAGCAATAAAGGTAGGCGTGATAGGCCATTACCCGTAGTATCACCTGATACGCTTCCATTAACGATTTCAATGGTTTTATTATGGTTAGCCAACGCATTACCCAGTAGTGAAGGCCAAGCCTGCTCAATTGGCATGTTATATCCAGCGCTTAAGCTGTCGCCGAGAACGAGTAGCGTTTTACTGTGTGCAATGCTAGAACAGAGAACAAGAAGAATTAAGGAAAATAGCCGAATCATGCAAACATCCATTATTAGTACAAAGTCAGTATCAAAGGTTATCTCAAATAACCGTGAGTCTCTTACCATCCTTAACGATATTGATATGGATGTCAAAGAAGGGGAAAGCATTGCGATCGTAGGCACATCCGGTGCGGGTAAATCAACTTTGATGACGCTCTTAGCCGGACTCGACACTCCTACAAGCGGCTCGATTGAACTGCTTGGGAAATCGATCAGTCAAATGAGTGATGACGAACGAGCATCATTGAGAGCCAATGACATCGGTTTTGTATTTCAAAGCTTTTTGTTGGTGCCTACGCTGTCAGCGATAGACAACGTCACTTTGCCTTGTCTTTTAAATGGAAGCTCAGTAGACAAAGAAAGGGCTAAAATGTTGCTTGGCCAAGTAGGGCTGACCAATCGCATGGAGCATTTACCTTCTCAGCTATCAGGTGGCGAGCAGCAACGCGTCGCACTGGCACGGGCATTCATGATTAATCCTAAAATTTTATTTGCAGATGAACCGACGGGCAACCTGGATCAGAAAACGGCGGCAACAGTGATTGATTTGCTTTTTGATATGAATAAGCAACATGGCACGACGCTTATTCTTGTGACACACGATCTTTCTTTGGCTGAACAGTGCGATCGAACCATTTACGTTCAGTCTGGCTCTATCCAGCCAATGCCTAATAGTTTGCAACAGAGTGCGCATGATCTGTTACAAACGGAAGCTTCCACAAAACAGAGCGTGCCTAACGGAAACGACATCGATTCACAAGGTCATTCAGTATGATTAAAATGTCTACAGACGATCGTGGCATTTCTAAAGCCACTTGGCTTGTTAACTGGAGCCTCAAAGAAATACGTCATGGACAGCTTTGGCCCATCGCTCTTTCACTCTCTTTGATCATTGCGTGTGTCTTTGCCCTGTCTGCGCTTGCAGAACGTATTGAACAGGTTGTCGTTAAACAGGGTAAAGATGCGCTCACGTCTGATTTAGTGTTTCAATCTTCTAATCCTCTTCCACAATCATTAGAGGATGCGATATTAAAAGCGCCAATTGAGGTAAGCCGTGTTACCCGTTTTGCTACCATGGCGTTTAGCGCTACCCAAATGCAGCTTGTTACGGTAAAGGCATTAGAGTCGAATTACCCGCTTCGCGGAACAATGAGGCTCGCTTCAGATGTTCAGGAGTCGCAGCAAGTCAAGAAAAACGAACTTTGGCTTGATAAGCGACTTCTTACCCAGCTTGATGTTGTTATAGGAGACTCACTGGCTATCGGTGACGCTGATTTTATCGTGAGCGGGACGATAGAAGAAGAGCCTGGGCTGTCGTTTAATCCCTTTCAGCAAATGCCAACAGTGCTTATCCACTATTCTGATATCGCTCAAACCGGTGCGATTCAAATCGGTAGCAGGGTACGTTATCAGCTCTACATTAACGGCAATGAACCCGAACTTGAGCAGTTAAAAAACCAGGTAACGCTGACGGCGAGCGAACGCTGGAAAGACACTAATACAGCCAGTCGAACTAACGATATCTTCATTAACACAACGCAATATCTCTCGCTCAGCGTCGCTATTGTGATTTTAATGGCGGCAGCAACGTTAGTCTTAACCTGTCAAAGTTATGTGGCGTCGAGAAGAACCACCATTGCTATGCTGAAAAGCCTGGGGGCCACCAAGCGTTGGCTTACTCGATGGATACTCCTTCAAATCGGTATTTTGCTACTGGTTTCCATTGCACTCGGTTTCAGTGCTGGGATGCTCCTAGAATACCTGCTGAGATTGCCTTTGGTAGATATCTTGCCAGAGCAACTTCCTTTCTACGGTTTATCGCCTTATCTGTTATCGGTCGCGACGTGTGTGCTTATCGCTGTACCTGCATTAGGCATTCCACTGCTGAATTTGTTTAACATTAGTGCTTCGCAAGCAATGCAACCGGCGAGTAAACACATTTTCAAACGTCGCTATTATTGGTTAATCGCGATTCCAGTTTTACCTTTACTTAGTTATTACGCGAGTAATGCCTTGGTATGGATGCTGTTCGGCGGGCTGGTTGGGATTATTGTCACCCTTGCTATTATCAGCCTCGCTATCACCAAGCTGATGACGAAATTGCCCTTGGGCGCAACGTTTAAACTTGCTTTGAACCGGATACACAGAACACCTGTCATGACTGGGCTTCAATACAGCGCTCTCGGTCTGTCGTTGATGCTAATGGCGACACTGTGGTTAGTGAGAACGGATCTGCTGCAAGATTGGCAAAAGACACTACCAGCGAACGCGGCGAATGCCTTTTCATTGAATATATCTGAGCAAGACCGGGAAAGCTATTTGGAGCAACTGGACCAGAATAAGGTTGAGCGTTCACAGGCGTTTCCGATCATTCGTGGCAGGTTGACCCATATTAACGGTGTTGATGCCAAAGAAATTGAGGGAGCAGAAGAAAAGAGTGATGCACTTCGAAGAGAGCTGAATTTCACCTGGGGAGATACCATTCCAGAATACAACCCAGTGCTCGAAGGGGAGTGGAGCGAGGTCGGTGGTGTTTCTGTGGAATCTGAAGTCGCACAGGACTTAGGCATTAACATCGGTGACACGTTAACGTTCACGATCAGTGCACAGACCATCGAAGCCAAAGTCAATTCAATCAGAAAAGTAGAATGGCGGGAAATGAAGCCTAATTTCTATTTCATTTTTACCTCTGATCTTATGGCCGATCACATGGCGAGCTACTTGATCAGTTTTAGAATTGACCCAGAGCATGACTCGCTGATGCAACGCCTGTCTCGAGAATACCCAACGGTCAGCTTCATGGATATTAGGGAAGTGGGCAGTAAGATTGAGCAGTTACTCAGACAGTTTGTATGGGCGATTACTTTACTTGCTGGGTTGGGTGGTTTGGCGGGCTTATTGCTTATATTCACGCTACTGCAACTGAGTCTTTCTCAAAGACAGCAAGAGCTTCGTTTGTACCGAACTTTAGGTGCGACTCAGAAGTTTATAAAACGTACCATCTGGGCAGAATATGGCCTCATGGCATTGGTTGCGGGTATTGTAGCGAGTTTAGGTGCAGAGTTGTTGGTGGCGAGTATATTAAAGTTTGGCTTTGATCTATCGGCAACTTGGCATTTTATGCTTTGGATAGCCTTGCCGCTGGTCGCTTTTTGCACACTTTTTGTGGTTGTCAGAAGTTTGGTTAAAACTCTGTTAACCCCTATGAGCAAAGAGATTAATTAACCATTCATTCTCTGTATTTGGCAGTTATCCACAAAAACGGTGGATAAAGTTTTGGATAACTTAGCCTGTAGATAACTGTGGTTTGGTTACAGCCCTTTTAGGACGGAATGTGAAGGATTATTGTTATTCACATAATCGAAAAAAAAGGGCTAGCCATTTATTGCGTCAAGTGTTTTTTTGCAAATAATTCATTTTTATTATGAGTCTGTTTGTTTACTGGTGTCTGTTAAATAGCGGTTGAATAGTGGTTAAAAGCCACTAAAATACGGCGTGAATTAAATAGTTGGTGTTTACTATGAAAAATGAGGTTGAACGCTCTAATTACGTTCAAGTCGCGATCATTGGAGGCGGCGTAGCGGGGTCAACTGTTGCTATTCATTTGGCTGAACTTGGCGTTTCTTTAGCATTGCTTGAGAAAAGCGAGAGTCTTGTCAATGGCCCTCCTATTTGTCATCTCCATGCCGGTGGTAACCTTTATAGAGAGATTTCCTCTAAGCAGTGCTTAGAGCTCTTGGAGCAGTCGATTAATACCGTGAGACTTTTTCCTCATACCATCAATCGTAGGCCTACTGTCATCGCGACTCCTATTAGCGATGATGGGAACCCTCATGATATTATTGAGCGGTTAAAGTTGGTGAAAAGTTGCTACCAAACGCTTGTAGATAAAGATGGCCGTAATCAGGTTCTTGGCAACCCTGAACAATATTTCAAATCCTACAGTAAGGCCGAGCTTCAAACGTTGGCCCTTAGTAAGCAGCCCAAACACCCTCTAAGCCTTGATGACTGGATGATACCGTTTGCACAAAATGCCGAATTAGATCGACTGAAATACCCCGTCATCTCAGTACAAGAATACGGTTGGAGTGTGTTTAGGCTGGCGGCGAGTGCTAGCTTGATTTTGGAACAGATGGATAAGTGTGATGTTAAAACCAACACAACGTTAATTCGAACACAGTTCATTGATGGTATGTGGCTTCTGACTTATCAAGATTCTAACGGTCAAGAGCACCAAATGTATGCTGAGCACCTGGTCAATGCGTGTGGCTACCAAACAGGTACCGTCGACGATCAAGCCAGTTATAAGCGAAATCGCATGGTCGAGTTCAAAGCGGCCTATATGACTCATTGGGAAGCTTGCAATCAACAGTGGCCAGAGGTTATTTTTCATGGTCCCCGCGGCACAGCAAAGGGAATGGCTCAACTTACGCCTTATGCCAATGGTGTTTTTCAGCTGCACGGCATGACAGAAAATATCACTCTATTCAAAGATGGCTTGGTCTCCTCCACCTCAGAATCTGCTCAGCCTAATTTGCCTGAAAGATTGAAAGGAAAGCTATCTAACGGGTGGTCTGATGAAGCGATGATGGAAAGAACCTTACGTGCTATCGGCCATATGGAACAATTTATTCCAACGTTTGGCTCTGCTACCAAGTTATCGAAACCACTTTATGGTGCGCAACAAATCCCTGGAAGCGATGCGACTTTACGCTCAACAGACGTGACGTTTGAAGAACAAAACTACGCGCGTGTAGAAGTGGTCAAAGGGTCGTCGGCGCTAGATGCTGCCAAAAAATTGGTGGCTCATTGGTCGCTTTGTTTGGCGAAAGAAAGCTCTATTGAGAATACACATCCGACGGCGCTCTCTTTGAGTTATCAAGACGTTGAAACTAAAGCATTAGAGCTGGCTATTGAGCGTTCTTACCCTAAAGAGTTGGCATTACTCGCTGGCGCTATCGGTACCATAACATCAGAGCTAGTAACCAAAGAACCGAGCCCATTGGCACCATGCGTCTTGTAACCCTAACAAATCGCCTTTAACAAATTGAATATCTTGCCCAGGTTTAGCTTGGGCAAGTCTTGGTAAGTCTATTCGTGCAACGCACCCAATTTTTGGGTAACCTCCAATCGTTTGACGGTCATTGAGCAAAACTATCGGTTGCCCATCTGGTGGGACTTGAATCGAGCCTAAAGCAATGCCTTCGCTCAGCAGTTCTGTTTTTGGTGGCGTAATCTCTTCACCTGAAAGTCGATACCCCATCCGATCACTATGCTGGCTCACGGTAAAACGTTGCTGATAAAATTTTTGCAATGATTCGGTAGGGAACAGGGCACTTTGATAGCTTTCTATCACTCGTAATTTCAGCGGCAAATCATAGTTTGGGGTATATCGAAAAGTCAGTTGGATGGGCTTTTTATGTTGAGTGTGTGGTGAGCATTGAAAAACATCACCGGTGTTAATGGGCTGACCATCTTGATTCAGACCACCAACGCCGTCTCGCACGACAGTCGCGCAGCTGCCAAAATGATCTACAGCCTTAAAACCACTGACAATGGCTAGATACGTTCGTAAGCCATTCTTCGTGAGCCCGAATTTTAGTCGTTGCCCTTTGTTGGCATTAAACGTTGACCAATTTGTAATGGTTTCACCATCAAGCGTGACTTGCTGGTTTGCGCCAGTGATGGCGAGTGTACAATCAGTAAGAATTTCAAATTCCGCCTGACCGAGCGTTATTTCTAATGTAGGGCTGTTCACCGTATTACCTAATAAATGGTTAGCCCAACTATAGGCATAATCATCCACAGGCCCACCCTGAGTCAGCCCGAGATGACTGCCCCCAAAGCGCCCGAAATCTTGAATAAGAGTAAGCGGACCGGGTTTAACCACTTTCAAAGCATTGCTGTGCTGTTTCATTGAATGTCCTTTTCGGGGATCACGCCACCTAGCGATATAAACTCTTGTTTGGAAATGGGTCTAAATTTAACGGTTTGACCTATCAAGAAAGGTGTCATCGGCTCTTTAGATGGCTCATAGAGGCTGATGGGGCAATTGCCTATGATGTTCCATCCACCAGGAGAAGCGTTGGGGTAAACCGCAGTTTGCTTATTAGCAATGGCAATACTGCCTTTAGGGACACTCAGTCTAGGGGAGGCTTTTCTGGGCTTTCGTAATAGCGGATGAACGTCAGATAAAAATGCGAAGCCGGGTGCAAAACCAATCGCAGAGACCGTGTATTCAACCTCGGTATGCAGCTCAATGATCTTCTCTAAAGAGAGGCCATCGCTTAAATATTCAGTCAGGTCTGCCCCAACAGATAGGTCGTAATAGGCAGGAAGAATCACCGTGTTATGACTAAAATGGGTAGGTTGATTCTCTTGACTGATATGGTAATTAATCTTGGCTAAAAATTCAGTAAGCCCAATGCGGTGAGGGAGGTAATCGATGAGTATCGTGTTGTATGATGGAGTAATATTCATTATCCAATCGGAATAGGACTTCGCTAACGAGTGAGTAATGGCTCCGATAAAAAGAGACAAATGGGATGAAGGATCCGCATCAAACGTGACTAAGATGGAGCATTCTGCAACGGGGTTAATGGTAAAAGAATACGTCAAATTATACTCCCTGTATGGTTTGAGTCATCACGTTTCACTTTGAATGAGAGTGAATTAATTGAGCTATTTCTTTAATAAGCTCTATCGAATCTGAATTATCGCCATGAACACATAGGGTGTCAGCGTCAATAGGGATAACAAAACCATCAAGAGTGGTCACTTTCTGGTAATTCAAGATCTGTTTAAGTTGGTTCAATATGTCTTCTTTGTGTGATAAAACCGCACCACTTAGACTTCTCGGGGCGAGCAGTCCATTGGCGAGATACGCTCTATCAATAAATGCTTCGAATAACAGAGGCACATCGTAGCGATCTGCGATATCAAGTTTAGGTTGATTATGTGGCGAGGCTAACGTCATGAGAGGAATATGAAAGCATGAAACAGCATCAACAACGGCCTCAAAGATCGTTATGTTCGCTTGCATGTCGTTATAAAGAGCCCCGTGTGGTTTAACATAATCCAAGGTCGTGTTCTTACTCTCGCATAAGGCTTTTAAAGCACCAATTTGATAGATCAGTAAATCGGTCAGTTGCTGTGGCTCGAATGGGATAGAGCGACGCCCAAATCCTTGTAGATCAGGATAGCTAGGGTGGGCACCAATAGACACCTGATGTTGTATCGCAAATTCGATAGTCTGGCTCATAATACTGGGATCTGAGGCATGAAAGCCACAAGCGATGTTTGCCATATTAATGTGAGGCATCACTTGTTCATCGGCGCCCATCTTCCATTCGCCGAAACTTTCGCCCATGTCACAATTTAGAGTAATCGTTGCTTGTGTCATTTGTTGCCCTAGTTGTTTAATCTTGAGTCATGTATGTTACCTATTAGTCATTACTAATAATAAGTAAAACGGCATAAAATACGGTGATATAAGTACCAATCAGGTTATTTTTTGTTTGTTGCCTTTGCAGGTATAGGTCTTCCTGTTGCGGAGATCGGGTCACACTTTGTATTGAGATACATAGGAAGAGTGCAGAACAAGTTTGCATAAGAAAGAGATATAAGTCGCCTGGTATATGGGTCAAGTAAACTATTTATATGTCATTGATGAAAGGAGGACGATATGGTGCGGTATCTTTCACTGCGAAATAAGCTGACGATTCCGATTATATTGTTTGTCTTCATCACTTATATAGTCGCCCAAGGCTATGGCTTTATTGCGACCTATACAATGCAAAAGAATGCGCTTTTAGAGCGTATTGATGTCGTCGCTAGCAGTATCGCACTTAATCTTCAAACCACTCTTTTACTCGATGATCCCGCTGTGGTTGGCGAAACCTTGTCTGTATTTTCTGCCGATGAGAATGTACTGAAAGTTAAGTTGTACAGTATCAACGACGATTTATTGGGTATGTATCAACAGCAAGGAGCATCGACTCCCACTCCTAACGTTGAACAGCAAAAAGAAATTCTATCATCTGGCTTCTCGTCATCCGGGGATTTCATTTATGTGTTAACACCAGTCAAGTTAAACGGAGAAACCATTGCTCGATTAAGAGTGACGATCAGTAAGGCAACGTTCAAGCAGTTGTACAATCGCGTGTTATTGAATGGATACTTCTCTCTATTGCTGCTGGTTGTTGCTGGTTTTGGTCTTTATCGCTTAATTGAAAAATTCATATTAACCCCTGTATTTGCTCTAAACCAAGCCATAAGCACCTATATTAATCATGACGGTAAAAATGAGCGGATTGAAGTTTCGTCTAACGATGAAATTGGCGATCTGGTGAGTGCGTTTAACACCATGCTCGACAGAATCAGTATGAGAGAGCGACAGGTCGTTGATACACTGGATAAGTTGGAGCAGGAAAAATCCTTTGTGAATGAAGTTGTTGAAACAGTGCAGCATGGTCTAATCGTTGTTGATGACAAAGGAAATATTCTCCATTTCAATGCAGCTTGTAATGATGTGTTCAAATGCACCCCAGCTTATCTCACAGGGGCTAACCTTCTTGATGTGATCAACGTAGATAAGCAGAGCCAGTTGTACAAAAAGATCTTAAGTGGTAACGAGTTTGATGATGTATTGCTGATTAGGAAAGACATATTTAACCATGAACAAAGGTTAGAAATTACTTGTCGTAAACTGTCTAAAGAAGGGCAATTTCTATTCGCAATTCAAGACGTCACAAAAATCCAGTCAGTTCTGAGTCGTCAACGTTTAGCGGCGGGTGTGGTCGAGAATAGTCAAGATGGATTGATGGTGATCAATCAAGATGGTTATATCACGATGGTCAATCCGGCGGTCACACAACTGTTGGGCTATACCCAAGATCAGTTAGTCGAGCGTCGTCCAGAAGACGTGATGGATTGGCACCAAGCCGCCTCATTAATGCCGATCATTACTGAATCGGTCGTCAATTTTGGGCAATGGCAAGGAGAAATATCAGAGAAGCATCGCAACGGCAATCTGGTCCCCATGTTTGTCAAAGTCAACCGGATAGTCAGCAGTGATAAAGATTCAATTTATGATTGGGTGTTCATGCTGTCTGATTTATCCAATATTAAAGAACTTGAGCGGTTAGAATACTTAGCTCACCATGACTCTTTAACTGGCCTTGCTAACCGAGCCCATCTGTACCGTGTCCTGGACGAAGTTATTACCAATGTAAGAAATAACCAACAAGGCTTTGCGTTACTTTATCTTGATCTTGATGGCTTCAAGCAGGTCAACGACACATACGGACACGATGCGGGGGACGAAGTGCTAAGGCAAGTGTCACAGAGATTGCTGTCTCAAGTTCGTTCTCAAGATCTTGTCGCTCGCTTATCCGGCGATGAGTTTGTGGTGGTGATCAACCCTTGCCTTGAGTCACGCATCGGACAGTTTTCGCAACGACTGATTCATCTTCTGTCTGAAGATATTGTTTACAATGGGCAGGTGATGACAATTGGTGCCAGTGTGGGCGCTTGCCACATCAACGATTCGACACAAAGCCTCGATACTATTTTAAAGGTGGCGGATAGGGCGATGTATCAAGCGAAATCCTCAGGGAAAGGAAAATATATTCTCATCGGTAATACAGATTAGATGCTAGGGTCCTTTTCCTGTTAGGCGTAGTTATCTTTGTATATAATCAAGAAAAATCATAAGGGTAGGTGACATGAACGTTTTAGTAACTGGTGGTATGGGCTACATAGGCAGCCATACGTGTATTCAAATGATTGAATCAGGCATGACACCGATTATTTTTGATAATCTTTACAACAGTAAGAGCAGCGTATTAGAGCGTATTGAAAAAGTATCGGGTACTCGACCTAAGTTTGTGGAAGGCGATGTGCGTGATAAAGATCTGCTCATTCAGGTTTTAAACGAACACAACATCGAGAGCGTGATTCATTTCGCGGGATTAAAAGCCGTTGGAGAATCTGTCGAGAAGCCATTAGAGTATTACGACAATAATGTGAATGGCACCCTGGTCTTAGTCGATGCTATGCGCCAAGCGAATGTAAAAAGCTTAGTCTTCAGCTCCTCTGCAACGGTTTACGGTGATCCGGCTTCAGTGCCTATTACCGAAGATTTCCCAACCAGTGCGACGAACCCTTATGGTCGAAGTAAATTGATGGTTGAAGAGTGTTTGGCCGATTTTCAAAAAGCGAACGAAGATTGGAGTATCACTTTACTGCGTTATTTTAACCCTGTGGGCTCTCATCCAACCGGGCTTTTGGGGGAAGACCCACAAGGTATTCCGAATAACCTGATGCCTTTTGTTTCTCAGGTTGCGGTAGGTCGTCGAGAGTATTTGTCGGTGTTTGGTAATGATTACCCAACTAGCGATGGTACTGGGGTGCGAGATTATATTCACGTTATGGATTTATCCGACGGCCATGTTGCTGCGTTGAATAAAGTGGGCGAAAAGCAAGGGCTGCATATTTATAACCTTGGTACTGGTAATGGTTACAGTGTACTTGAGATGGTTTCTGCTTTTGAAGCAGCATCAGGCAAACCTGTGCCGTATAAAGTGGTTGAACGACGTGCGGGTGACATCGCTGAGTGTTGGGCAGATCCAAGTAAAGCCATTAACGATCTAGGTTGGAGTGCGAAACGTTCACTAGAGGAAATGACTCAAGATACATGGCGTTGGCAGTCTTCAAACCCAAACGGTTACCCAAATAGCTAAAGTTTCCCAGGTAACACTAGTTTTCCAGGTGACTAGCTTTCCAGGTGACAAGTTTTCCAAGTAAGAAAGTGACTCAGCAGTAAAGTGGGTTAGCAATAAAAAGTGACTCGGAAGTAAAGTGGCTAAAAGTAAAGTCGCCGAGAGATCTAGGCTATCAAGCAAAAAGCCACCGTCTGGTGGCTTTTTGTTGTCTGTCGAACCGAGGCTATACTTCTTTATCTTTACCCAACGACAGTAGCCAAAGACTCACAGCGGCAACACCAACGAAACCACCTAGTATGATTACTGGCATCGCACTATAGCCTAGAATGTGCCAAATCACAGATTCAAATGTACTCATATTCTGCTCCTTATTGCCAGCCTTCGACACCATGCATGTCTGGCAGTTTGTGTGCGATACCCTTGTGGCAATCAACACACGTTTTATCGCCAGAGGCGAGTGCGGTGGAGTGCTGTTTAGCACTGCGAGAAGTTTGTTCTGAAAAATCCATAAACTCAAATTCGTGACAATTACGACATTCCAAAGAATCGTTGCCTTTTAGTCTGGCCCATTCTCGTTCAGCCAGGTGACCCCGTCTTGCTTCAAACTTTTCTTGTGTCCCGATAGTGTCGAGGACATAGTGAGCAAAAAGCTCTTTCGATGCTTGAACTTTACGAACGATTTTATCGGTCCACTCATGGGGCACGTGACAGTCAGAACAGATTGCGCGCACACCAGAACGGTTTGAGTAGTGAATCGTTTCTTGAATCTCTTTAACAATAGGTGCGTGGCAACCTGAGCAGAATTCCTCAGAGTTGGTGGCTTCCATCCCCGTGTTAAACGCCCCCCAGAAAAGTAAACCACCTGCAAAACCCATGAATAAAACAACCCCAACGGCGGCTTTACTAGGGCTCAATAGGCGTTTCCAAAACGCTTTAAGTAATTTCATATAATAGCCTCTCTATTACTTCGGCTACGATTAACGCAACGAATCAACAGGTTTAAATTCATTTTCAACCAACGGTTTAGCTGCAGCTTGAGGAACGTGGCACTGAAGACAGAAATAGCGACGAGGTGATACGTCGGCTAATACGGCATCTTCACGATTGACATAGTGAGTCACACTGATTTTTGTTGCGCCCATCTCTTTTGCGTTTTTCCAGCTGTGGCATGCTAAACATTTGTTAGCATTAAGAGACACTTCGTAACCTCTGATCGAGTGAGGTACAAGAGGGGGTTGATACACGTATTCGCTATCTAAAACCTGCTCTTTTGGATATTTTTTAAAATCATCTGCCGGTCGTGTTGCTTCTAATTCACTTGCACCACGCAGTGATTCAACGCCGCCAATCCCACCCGGGTTATCCGTTTCTGCTTGAGCGATACCAGTTAATACCACACCAACTGACAGTAGAGCTATAATCAGTTTTTTCATGTTAATTTCTCCGCCTAATGGCTAATTCTTTGATAGGCAGTTATTGATGATTAAAAGTAAACAACTGCCATTCATTCTAAATTCTCGAGTTATGGGTCCGTGAATAACTCGGATACCCACTACCAATTAAGAAACCGATTACCAACGACTAAATTTTGGTGATCTTGACTGGGCATTTTTTAAAGTCAGTCTGTTTTGACAGTGGATCTGTCGCATCTAAGATCAGTTTGTTAATGAGAATTCGTGCGTCAAAGAAAGGCACGAAGACCAAACCTTTTGGAGGACGGTTTCGACCGCGAGTTTCAACACGCACGCGTACTTCGCCGCGTTTGTTTTCCAGGAGCACTTCATCACCTCTGCGCAATCCTCGCTCTTTTGCGTCATCAGGGTGGATGTAACACAGAGCATCAGGCACTGCTTTATAAAGTTCAGGAACTCGGCGAGTCATGGTACCGGTGTGCCAGTGTTCAAGAACACGCCCTGTACACAACCAAAGATCAAACTCGGAATCAGGGTGCTCAGGTGCAGGTTCAAACGGTGCGGAGATGATCAGCGCTTTTCCATCGGGCTTACCGTAGAAATCCCAGCCAGAGCCTTTTTTCGCATAAGGATCTGAGCCTTCTTTGTAGCGCCAAAGTGTCTCTTTACCGTTAACAACAGGCCAGCGAAGACCGCGTGATTCATGATAGGCATCGTATGGGGCCAAGTCGTGACCGTGATCGCGACCAAATTGTGCGTATTCTTCAAATAAGCCTTTTTGAACGTAGTAGCCAAAGTGGTGCGCATCATCGTTTAACTCACGCGCTTCTTCAATTGGGAATTTATCAACTTGCCCATTAGCAAATAGCATGTCGTACATGGTTTTACCGCGGTACTGAGGTGCAGCGGCGAGCATCTCTTCTGTCCAGACTTCTTCCATCTTGAAGCGTTTTGAAAACTCCATGATTTGCCACAAATCAGACTTAGCTTCGCCTACCGTGTCCACCTGTTGGTACCAGGCTTGAGTGCGTCTTTCGGCATTTCCATAAGCACCCTCTTTTTCAATCCACATAGCGGTAGGAAGAATCAAGTCTGCCGCTTGTGCGGTGGCGGTTGGGTATGGGTCTGAGCAGACGATAAAGTTTTCAGGATTACGGTAACCAGGAAGACGTTCGCCATTAATATTAGGCCCTGCTTGTAGGTTGTTATTACACATCACCCAATACGCGTTCAGTTTTCCATCATTTAACATGCGATCTTGAAGAACAGCATGGAAACCAGGCTTGGGTGGGATAACACCATCCGGGATATTCCAAATGCCTTCTGCAATTTTACGGTGTTTCGGATTCGCAACAACCATATCTGCTGGTAAACGGTGAGCAAATGTACCGACCTCACGAGCTGTACCACAAGCGGATGGTTGACCTGTTAATGAGAAAGGACTGTTACCCGGTGTGGCGATTTTACCGGTGAGAAGGTGGATGTTATAAACCAAGCTGTTCATCCATACGCCGCGAGTATGTTGGTTCATGCCCATTGTCCAGAGTGACATTACCTTGGTGTTTGGATCTGCGTACTGTTTCGCTAATGTAATGAGGCTCTCTACCGATACACCTGAAATCTCGGATGCTTTTTCAGCCGTATAGGGAGCAACCGACGCTTTATAGCCTTCAAAATCAAGCGGTAGCATCTCGCCAGAGTTAGGGTTTTCAGCCTTCATTTGAATTGGATCATCGTCACGTAGCCCATAGCCGATATCGGTTTTGGCTTGTTTAAAGTTGGTATGTTTGTTGACGAAATCCCAGTTAACCGCGTCGTTTTCGATGATGTAGTTGGCGATGAAGTTGGCAATCGCCAAATCGCTCTGTGGCTCGAAAATGTAACCTTGATCAGCCAGTTCAAAAGAGCGGTGATAGTAGGTAGACAAGACATTGACTTTAACGTGAGGGTGGCTTAAACGGCGGTCTGTAATACGTGTCCAAAGTACGGGGTGCATTTCTGCCATGTTAGAGCCCCAAAGAACAAACGAGTCCGCATGTTCAAAATCGTCATAACAACCCATTGGCTCATCAATACCAAACGTACGCATAAAACCGACGACGGCTGATGCCATGCAGTGACGTGCATTCGGGTCAATGTTGTTAGAACGCAGGCCCGCTTTCATCATTTTAGCAGCGGCATAGCCTTCCATTACCGTCCATTGGCCAGAACCAAACATGCCGACACTAGTTGGGCCTTTGTCCTTCAGTGCTTGTTTCCATTTCTCTGCCATAGTATCAAACGCTTGATCCCATGAAACAGGCGTAAAATCACCATTTTTATCGTACTTTCCGTCTTTCATACGGAGCAATGGTTGCTCTAAACGGTCTTTTCCGTACATGATTTTGGAAAGGAAGTACCCTTTAATGCAGTTCAACCCTTTGTTTACTGGAGATTCTGGGTCACCTTGCGTGGCGACAACTTTTCCGTTTTGAGTCCCAACAAGGACTGAGCAGCCAGTACCACAAAAACGACAAGGTGCTTTATCCCATGTGATTTTAGTTTGATCGGAGCTAGCAATCAGGTTCGTTGCGGTCGCTGGCAATGTTACGCCCGCTACGGCAGCGGCTGATGCTGCTGCGTTTGCCTTCACAAACGCGCGTCTTGTCATTTTCATACTTCACCCTCAGTGTGGGAATGGTTAGTTCCGGTGTCCATATCCATATCGTCTAGGTCTTGTTCTATTTGGTGATATACCAATGCTGTGCCCAGAACGTTTGGTAAGTTGTTAATTGCGTCGATGGTATCTGTTACAAATCCTTGGTTTTCAGTTTCTAAAACCACGATAATTTTTCCTTCCGCGCTGTCTCCATAAATTTCAGCGTTCTCGAACTCTGCGATCTGAGTTTTAATGGTTTCTATATGCACAGGGGCAACGTGAACCACTAAACTTGAAATGTGCACTTCATTTAGTGCCTTAATTAATGTCATAGTTATCTCTCATTATTTTTGACATTGCTTACTTTGATGGCCGAGGTTGGGCAAACTGACACACAGGCACCACACCCGGTACACTCATCAAGGTTTAATTGGGGCTGTGCTACTTTTCCTAATTCTGGTTTGAATTTTATGACCATAGCGTCACACACATCACTGCAACTTCTGCATTCAACGTTGTTGTACGCTAAACATTGGTTATTAATGGTTATTTCGGCCAACCACGGTGTGCTCTCTTGACGTTCAAATAGGGGCTCAGGACAGGTTTCAGCACATTGATAGCAAAACGTACATTCATCGATAGAAAAATTGACAGTAGGGAAGCCACCATCGCCTTTTTCAATGATCTTGTTTTCACATGCCTCAACGCATTTGCCGCAGCGTGTACAGTCTTGAACAAAACTATCGACACTGGTTAACCAGGGGAGTCGAAGTGAATCATCATCACTTGATGCTCTGGAAAATAATCGTCTTCTTGAAAGGTTAACCACTTGACGCCTTAAAATTTACAAACACCTATGAAAAGGTAGTTCATTATTGCTGTTAACAAACAGTATTTATCTATACATAAATTGTAGTTTTTGAGGCTGTTGAATAAATACCTATAAGGGGTTAATTGGAGGGCTTTTATGTTTTAGATCAATATAACCCATGGCGTTAGGTCACATATTTATACCAGTGAGCAAATCAGGTAGAGTAGGGTTGAGCATTTTAACGACAAAAGGAAGCCGGTTTGCCGAAAAGGGTTAAGCATTCAGTCACAAAAACAATCGCAAAGTCCATGTTGTTGATTGTTCTTTTATCGTTAGTGACAACCAATTTAGCGATTGTTACTTTAGCGTCGAGTATCAATGATGCTGAAGCGATCAACGTAGCGGGTTCGATGAGAATGCAAAGTTATCGATTAGGTTACGATATAGAAACGGATTCTGATGAATTTTCAGCGCACATCGATCAGTTTGAGCGCTCTATTTATTCTTCGTCGATGAAGCAGTTGCAGAAATTTTATGTGCCCGACGACATCACCCAAGATTACTATCGGTTAATTTCCCGTTGGCACCAGCTAAAAACCATTCTTAACAGTGATGATCAAAAAGAATATGCAATTGCGCTTGAACAGTTTGTGTCGCAAATTGATGACTTTGTCTTTAAATTACAAACATTCTCAGAGCGTAAACTGATTATTTTGGCTTGGGTTGGTGGGCTTGGCTTAAGCTCGATCTTTCTCGTGAGTGTGTTTGTGGTTCGATATGTACGCAAGGAAATTGTTCGACCACTGCATTCATTAGTCAGCGCAAGTGAACAGATAAAAAATCGCACTTTTAACGTGTTACTTGATGGTTCTAGAACAAATGAAATGGGTATTTTGAATCGCGCGTTTAACCAGATGGCGATTGATCTAGATAGTCTTTATAAGGGGTTAGAAAAGGCGGTTAACGAGAAAACGCATAAATTGCAGCATGCCAACTTGTCGCTCGAAGTATTGTATAAATCTTCGCAAGAATTGACCGCTTCAAGAATTACCCATGACAATTTTGAGGCGATACTGTTTCAAATCTCAAATGTTGAGGGCATAAAGGGCGTTAGATTAGAAATCCGCCAACCCGGTGAAAGAAATGATGTGTTGGAAGTAGGACACATCAGCTGTTCTGACAGTAAACAAAAATCATTGCAGTTAGATGGTGTTCATTTAGGCACTTTTTATTGGCAAAGTGAGTTACCTTGTCCCGATCAAGCTTTAATTGATAATTTCGTTCATATCTTGTCTCGAGCCATTTATTATAATCAGGCTCAGCAGCAATCTGAGCAGCTGCTTATTATGGAAGAGCGAGCGACAATTGCTCGAGAACTCCATGATTCTTTAGCTCAATCCCTGTCTTACCTCAAAATTCAGGTCACACTATTGAAGAAAGTACTCGCTAAGCAAGATCCTAACCCACATACTGACAAAATAAACGCAGTGATCAGTGAGTTACACTCAGGGGTTTCTGAGGCGTATACTCAGCTTAGAGAGCTTTTAACGACATTTCGGTTGACGCTCAACGAAGGCAGCTTCGGTCTTGCTTTACAAGAAATGTTGGTTCAACTTGGTGAGCAAACAGACGCAAAGATTCATCTTGATAACCAATTATCAACGATTGAGCTAGAAGCTAATAAGCAAGTGCATCTGATCCAATTGATACGTGAAGCGACGCTAAATTCTATTAAGCATGCGCACGCGACCAAAATTGACGTGGAGTGTATAGAACAAGACAACACAGTGACGGTATCTATTACTGATGATGGGATTGGCTACGACAAAGATATCGAAAAATTAAATCATTATGGAATGGCCATTATGCATGAGCGGGCTTCTCGCCTTAATGGTCATTTAGAAGTCAGATCTATTCGCCCGAAAGGGTGTGCCGTTGTTCTTACCTATCAACGATCTTAAGGGTATAAATTTTGACAAATTGTAAAGTCATGCTGGTGGATGATCACCCGTTAATGCGTAGGGGAATCAGTCAATTACTGAGCTTTGACGATGAGTTCGATGTCATCGCAGAAGCAAGTAATGGCGCTGATGCTATCGCTAAAGCTCATGAAATTGACCCCGATCTTATTTTACTTGATTTAAATATGAAAGGGATGTCTGGATTAGATACGTTGAAAGCGTTGAGAGCCGACGGTTCGACAGCGGTCATCGTGATTTTAACCGTTTCGGATAATGGCTCTGACATTGAAGCAATAATCAATGCAGGGGCCGATGGGTATCTATTAAAAGACACAGAGCCTGACGAGTTGATCGCTTTGTTAAAGCAAGCTTCGACAGGCCAGAAAGCCTACAGTGATGAAGTGCTAAGGTATCTTTCTAGCCGCAATTCCGAAGAAGACATCTTCTCTCAACTTACCGCGAGAGAGAAACAAATCCTGCAAGAAGTAGCAAAAGGTTTTAGAAACAAACAAATTGCGGATCGTTTATTCATTTCAGAGTCCACAGTTAAAGTGCACATGAAAAGTTTACTGAAAAAATTAAAAGTACCCTCTAGAACCGCGGCGACTGTGTTGTATCTTGAACGATCGGGTGATATTTCAGGATATAGGCAGGGTAATTGATAAGATGTAATACGGTGTATCTTGTTAGTAATGCAGTTTGAATGGATATCGAAAAAAGTAGGCCGAGCAATAGAAATTGTTTGGTCTAAAAGCGTATATTAAATGACATGCTTTACGCTGGTACGAATCGGCTTGGGGGTTGCTAGGTAAAAGCCTTGAAACATATCCAAATCAAGTTTTGTCATCGCTTCTAACTGCTCGTAGGTTTCAATGCCTTCAATGATAACCTCAGCGCCAATAGAGCGCGCTAGAGCAATCCCTTCATCAAGGCGCTTGGCGTCACCATCCATATACGCTAACAATAACTCTCTATCGATTTTAACGATATCAGGATGTACATCAGTCACCCTTTCTGAAGTGGAAGCACATGCACCAAAGTCATCAATCGCAATACGGTATCCTGCAGAAGAGAGCTTTTTGATCGCTTCAACGAATAAAAGCTCATTGTTTGCATTAATCTCAATAATTTCCATCACTATCTGAGAGCGATCAATGCCCAGCTCTTTCAACCGTTTGGATAAGAGACAATGTTCAATGTCGGCAAGAGCAAAGTACTCACTGACATTAGGTAGAATATTTAAAAATAACGATGAGTCTTTATATTTAGAAATGGAAAAATTGCGTATATGAATGACTCGACTCAATTTATCGACATTAATCTTATCTTTAGTCGAAATAGTATCTGAGCCGAAAAACAGATCGGGCCGAACCGCTTGCCCTTTGTCGTCATTGATGCGAATCAAAGCTTCGACACCGACCAAGCGATTGTTACGACCGAAGATCGGTTGGAAAACACTGGTTAAGCTCCAGCAAGAATATTGAGCCACATACTCACCATTCTCATTCGTGGAGATTAAAGGAAGAAACTGTGCTTTCGTCGTTAAGATCATAGAGCCTTTATAAAGTTACTGAAAATGTACTCATTGAGTAATCGCATAATAATTATTGAACGCGATAGATACACTGGTTTAGTGAACAAATGAGAGCGTGACTCAAATTCTATCGTTTAATATATAAAAATTCAGACAGAACTCAAATTTTTCAACGTTCGTCAAAATAATCTTTATTACGAATGTATTTACTCATTAGGTGATAAGTAAAAGGCCTCAGTACCCAGGAAGTAATAGACCGTCCCAAGCGTAATAGGGTCGGCGTGTTCTCATATATCTTGCCATTATATAACCAAAGTTGTTTACCAACGTGTTGATAAAAGTAAGGTACTGGAGGCAGAAAGGTCACAATATCGAGATCGCAACAGACTCGATAAGTTTTGTGTTGAAGTGCATAATTATGCGAAAAATCATGACCTCCAATCGCTGGCTGGCCAAAAGTAACAATACGCTTAATGGACTTAGGAAACCTCTTTTCGATTGCGTCTCCAATGACACAACCAATCGCGCCCCCCGAAGAATGCCCGGTTATTGATATCCGCTTTCCTTGTTGGATTAACGGTTTAATGATCAGAAATAGTCGGTCAAAAACAGAGAGTCCCAAGGAGTCGTGGTTGTATTTTGGGCGGCTTTCTTGAGACAAAAGGTAATGAAACCCTGCGTGAATAGAATACGGCAAGCCAAAGCAGTGACAGGATTTAAACCATATTGAACTTGTGAGTAGCCAATCCCACAAGTTGTGAGAGCCTTTAATGACGATAATGACTTCTTCATTGTCTTGGTGCCAAAGCACTCGTATAAAGGTTTGGCCCAATCGATTATTGATGATCCGCTGGCCTTTGGGTGAAAATCCGTAGTTACTCTGTTTGAGTACTCTTCGATAGGAAAGGTTACAAAGAACAGCGTATCTTTCATATTGATATCGTTTCAGTGTTTTCACTGGATGTTTGATTAGAGGAATGTAACGTTCAGTGTAGTCGGAGTAAATGAAAGAATAATGACGCAGGCTAACGTGATGGTTTGATCAGTTCCATTGAATGACTGCGTAAAGTTGAATGTACTTTCTGACCATTTGTTGGTTTTTAGAATGTTTGAGAGGGTGAGAAAACTTAATATAGTAGGGGCTCAACTTATATTGACTCTCAAGAAGGTATGTTAGCTGGGAATCACTTTCATAGAGCGTGATTCCTTGAGCATTATACTGGTCGATTTCATCCGGAAGCTGACCTGTCCACCAGTGAAGCAACTCTCGACTTTGTTTACTACGACTGATCCAATGATCAGATAGCAACAACAAAAGATCGTTGGGTTGAATTGCGAATCCGTATTCTTGCTGCCATTCACCGATGTCTTTCATGAGCCTTTGGCGGCATGTCTTGCCCGCACTGACCATATGATGAGTAAGAATCCAAACTGTCCCTACATCTGAGCTCACTCTATAGTGGTGTGGTGCGTCAGTACTCTTAGTCGATTCGAGCGAACCGTAGTCACAATGGTGCCCAAATTCATTGAGTGTTCGTGCCAGCCTACGTGAAAATGCTAACCCAAGGTGGTGTTGGCTCATCCCTTGATTGTGGATTGTTGGATAGTGTTTTTCACATAATTTCAGGCAGTCAGCTTGAAATTCATTAACACTCTGAATGAGTACATCTAAAAGCACCTGAAGTTCTCCCAAGACATTGGTGGCCAGAATTAATTGTATCTAAAGGTTACCATAGCTATGATTTAGTTCTGTGTAGAATTGTTTAACTTCATGATCCCCCGCGCTTTTTATTATGTATTTAAGTGCTGTTTTTACCGTTATCGCGTCTGTTTAAAGGTGAGAGGACAATGTATGTCAGAAATAGAGTTTAGCAATCAACAAAAGAGCGCCATGAGTGAAGATCTCCGACGATACTTAGAAAACGAGTGTGATTTGGAACTCGGTCAATTTGACGCTGAATTTCTGTTTGATCATATCTGTAAGCGCTTTGGCCCAGCCTTTTACAACAAAGGTCTACAGGATGCTCAAGCCATAATTGAACGAAAGGTCATGGATATTGCCGATGATATCTTTGAGTCGGAAAAAATGTCCGATTTTTAGACATTGATGATAAGTATTACGCTAGGCAACGCATCTTGGTCAAAATATTTGAACAAGTTAATCAGTAACGTGTGGTTTTATGTATGTAAAATTTCGTAAATAATCTATTAACAAACTAATATTGTACGTATTGTTATTAAATTAGATTCTCATTCTCACTATCGAAACGACTGGAACAATTAATGAGTAGTAATGTAAACGGATACAACCTACCAGCCCGATTTTTTCACTGGGTGTCAGCATTTACGGTAATTGGCATGTTTGCCGCTGGAATTTGGATGGTTGATCTAAGCTATTACAGCGAATGGTATCGGTTGGCACCGCATTGGCACAAATCGACAGGAATTTTGTTAGTACTGCTTACCGCTTTACGTCTTATATGGAAGATACTATCGACATCGCCAGAGATTGAAGGGGCAAAGCTCGAGAAGCTTGCTGCTAAGTTCGCTCATCGAGCAATGTACGGTTTGTTGTTGGTTATTTTTACTTCGGGGTATCTGATTTCTACTGAAGATGGCCGAGGAATAGACGTATTTGGTTGGTTTACTGTGCCTGGGATGGGTGCATTTTTTGACGGGCAAGCCGATCTGGCGGGTCAAATACACAGTTATGCGGCATGGACGCTCATTGTCATGAGTGGCTGCCATGCGTTAGCTGCATTGAAACATCACTTTATCGATAAAGATAATACGCTCAACAAGATGATAGGGATAAAAAAATGAAAAAAACACTAATGGCTACAGGCCTCGCTATGGCATTGCTTTCATCAGTCGGTGCTCATGCAGCAGATTACGTGATTGATACTAAAGGCGCACATGCTTCGGTTAACTTTAAAGTCAGTCACCTTGGCTACAGCTTCATCAAAGGTCGTTTCAACCAATTTGATGGTGTGTTCTCTTACGATGGAAAAGATCTATCGAATTCAAGTGTGACGGTGAATGTTGACACGCGTAGTCTGGACTCTAATCATGCAGAGCGTGATAAACACCTACGCAGTGATGATTTCATTAATGCATCGAAATATTCGACAGCAACGTTTGTGAGTAACAAAGTTGTCGATAACGGTGATGGACAGTTTGATATTATGGGCGATTTATCGCTTCACGGGCAAACGAAACCAATCATCATCAACGCAGAATTGATCGGTGAAGGAACAGACCCTTGGGGTGGTGAACGTGTTGGTTTTGTTGGCACAACAAGATTAGAGTTAGCAGACTTTGCCATTAAAGTGATGGGCGATTCTAGCTATGTTGACATGGAATTGCATGTTGAAGGTATTAAGAAGTAAGGCTAAAAGCCTGAATCTATAGAAATACACAGTGACTGAAAAGATACAGCTATTAAAAAACCCGTTGAGTTTAACCTCACGGGTTTTTATTTTTTACACAGTGGAACAGGACACGATGTCATACGCACTGAATAACAAAAATTCTACGCATTCCCGCGCTCATCGTTTTTAATCAAAATAAAACTCTCTCCATACACTGGACGAAGTGCTCTTAAGATTTCATGGCGACTAATGACTCCAATGAATTGTTCACCTTCTAGTACAGGAATAATCTGCGGTCTAGCAACTTTCATCGACTTTGCTCGTTGCTCTAGCGATAAGGTACTAAAATGGGTTGCTGTACCGATACCGGCACTGCTCGTGGGGTAGAGTTTATCTTTATCGATGCATAGGAACTCGGCAACATCAATCAAACGTTCATGTGCCTGTATAGCAATCACATCCCGTGACATCAAATCGACGACTTTTTGATTGCTGGCGGCGACATAATCCTTGCACCATAAGTCAACCATGACATCGTGTGCGGAAAAAAATCCGACCAGACGGCCCTCAATATCGCAAACAGGGGCACCATCGAGATTGTTCTCCAACAGCAAATCTATCGCAACTGATGTTTGCATGTTGGCACTTAGAGTCATCGGCAAAGGCATCATAATTTCTTTGACCGATAGTTGGTTGTTAAACGAGATTTTTTTAACTGGATCTAAGGTCGCCGCGGTGGTGATGGTCGACAAATTGGCGGCTTTAAGTTGTGGACGTCTGTAAATTGTCCAGTTAGCCAGGCCAACAAGAACAGCGCCGCCAACAATGTTACCCAGTGTAACTGGGATCAAGTTAGCCGTAATGAACTGATAGATATTGAGGTCAGTGTACTGACTTGAAGTGGCGCCAATCTGTAACCAAAAGCTGTCAGGAGCGAAATTTTGTAAAACAATACCCAGTGGCACCATAAACATATTGGCGACACTGTGTTCAAAACCACTGGAGACGAACATCGACACCGGAAGTACGATCAATATGGATTTTGTCATTGCATTGGCTGAGCAAAATGTTAACCAAATCGCCATACAGACTAATAGGTTACAAAGAACCCCTAATGCAAAGGCTTGAACAGGAGTGTGGTGTAGTTTATGTTGCGCGATACTCAGGGCGTTCAACCCCCATTGGCCTCCATCGAGCTGATATAAGCCTGCTGCCGTAACGAGAAGCAGCACCAGCATGGCACCCAATAGGTTGCCGATATACACTTTACCCCAAATCGATAGCATCTTTGTAAAAGTGATTTGCTTATTCGCCCACGAAATCGATGACAGTACCGAGCTTGTGAACAGTTCGCCACCGCAAAGGACGATAAGAATCAGTCCCATACTGAATGCAACTCCGCCAGCAAAACGGCTTAATCCCCAACCTGCGGCAGCGCTTCCTGTTGTGACGGTGATGTAGAAAACAAAGGCAAGACCAATAAACGCACCAGCCATCATGGAAAGCCCGAGGATCATACCGTCCGTTTTTTTTGCTTTACTTAAAGCAAACTTTTCAGCTTCAGCCATCATTTCACTGGGTGAGTAAAGTTGATGGTTGTCGTTTTTTTCTAAAGTCACAATGACACCCTTGCTCAAATTGCAGTGTTTGCTTTGCCCAAATGAAACAAATTCTTCTGCACAACCTATTTTATGCAACCAACTGTAACAGAAAAATTGATGATATATTTGCTGTCAATCAAATTAAATGATGATATTTAAAGAGCAGACAAGATGAATCCACCAACAACTCGTCTTAAAATCATCGACTCAGACTCATTAAATCGATTTCATTCACATTTTTATGAAATCATTAGTAATAAAAGTTACATTAATGTGATGAATATCTTACTGTGGCTCGTTGCTTTGCTTTAGTATCTCCTCTTGATTAACGATTGTTCCTTGATGCAACTATCGAGGATGGAGATAAGTAATGAGTGTATTGGTTGCCATTTCATTAACAACAGGCATACTTTCTGGTCTTTGGGGCTGGATTGCCATTTCGTTAGGTTTGCTGTCCTGGGCTGGTTTTCTTGGCTGTACAAGTTACTTTGCCTCTCCTAAAGACGGTATTAAAGGGCTAGGCCAAAGCTTGATTACTAACTTAACGGGTGTGTTTTGGGCTCTCGTTATCATCCATGCGTCGTCAATGCTGAGTCTAGAGATTCTCGGGTATGTGATTACTGCAATCGTTGCGTTCTTGATGTGTATTCAAGCGAAACAGAGCTGGCTTTCCTATATTCCAGGAACCTTTATTGGTTCATGCGCGACGTTTGCTGCGGATGGAAACTGGAAACTCGTGGTCCCGTCATTAGTTTTGGGCGGTATCTTTGGTTATCTAATGAAAACCAGCGGTTTATGGTTACACCAAAAGATAGATCAAAGTGATTTGATGACAAAGCCGCTCGCTTAATCTGATCAGTCTGATTAGAGTCTAATTGCTAATTGGCTTGAAGATACGATGGCATTGATTTCCGAGGTGGGCGCTCATTTTTCTAATGCGTTCCTCTCCCCACCTAGGTATTACCATTTGCCATCGTAATAACCCTTTTTAGAGTCCACCTTATAAGAACAGGAATAAAATCAACCCCTTGTTCTTCACAGTACGAAACAATGGCTAGTGCTAAATCGGGCTTCGCGTGTTTTTTTAGAACGCGTGCCACCACTTTTTTCGCTGGGATCGGATGGTCATAGGGGATTCTAATCATGTCTCTGAAGAAATGCTCAAATCCATTTGCGTACAAATAATGCTCAATATCTCGATCTGGCAATTCTGTTAACCGATGACGTTCTTGGTCTCTACCCAACTGTCCGCGGGCGGTTGCCGAATATTTTTTCCCCGCAGGATCGCCATCAGTCACTACGTGCCAGTCAATGCCAAATGCCTTGGCAACCTTGATCAGTGACTTAAGACCCGACTGCGCAAACTCAATAATCTGCACACCTTCAGCCGCAAGGTTATAGCCACATTGATTGGCCAGTTCGTTAAAAAGCCATACCTCAGTTTCCCCTTCAACGAGTAACCAGCAACGGGCAAATAGAGCACCGGAGCGGTGAAATCGTATATGGAAGCCAATACGGCGAAGCTCATCTTTAGTGAACCCTTTTTCAGGCAGTGAGGTGGCAATAGTTTTGTCTGATTGACGAACCAAGCGTCTAATCGTGTAAAGAGGGACTTGAGAAAGCAACTCACCGCTGTTGGTGGTGAGTATTTTTTGCATAGGGAGAAGTTGAAGCAAACTCCAAGCTCTGGCGAGATGAGTAGGGTGCAGTCTTCCTTCTGGGTCTTCTAAAATAAGCAGAGGACGCGCACAGCGGCGAAGGTCATTTGGCCCTTTCGCTTGAAGGTAGGCATTGAGTAGCCCCATCATCAATAAGCGTGTTTGCTTGCTCTTCGTTTCTTCGACCACTTGTGAGAGGCTTTTCTCATTGGCACGAGTGTTAAAAAACAACCCATCTCGTTGTTTTCTCGGACTCTTTCGACTGGTACTCTTAAAGGAAAAATAGTGGTCTACGAGCATATTCATCGAATTCAGACTGCTGCGCATTTCTCCCTTGTTTACGTGACCAGGGGTGGCGAGTAAACGGCGGCAAGTATTATCGATGCGTTTTTCAATCCGTGTGTTAACCCCGTTGGTTTGATCAAACGGGCGATCAAATCGTCTAGAATCTTTAAGTCGAATTACGGGATGCAATGACATCAGTTCTTGAGCTAATTTTTCAGAGTGGTGCAGATGCAGCGGATTACCTTGGCAGTCTAAAAACGCAAATTGAGTCGTTACCTCATACTGCTTAAGTGTGGCACTGATTCGGTAATAGATATGCGCGTTGCTGTCTTCATCATAGACCCAAATGGGTTTTATTTTTCGATACCGACCCGCTCTGATCTCATGTTTGTCGGTGGATTTTAATGCAATGATAATTTGCAAATGTTGGGTTTGTGGATGGGCGATGGAATAATCGACATGAAAATCTTGCATCTCAAATCGGTATGGTTGCCCATTAGCGGGTAGTGCAACGGATAGGGCATCCAATAACGAAGACTTGCCCCATGTGTTTTCCCCAATAAGTGTGGTGAGTTCGCCCAGTGGCAGTGATAAGCGTTTTATTCCTCTAAAACCAGAAATCTCTATTCGTTCTATTTGCATAGGCAGGCTCCAATGCAGTTAAGTATAAGATAACGTGACTGTGTGCGCTGTATTCTTATCTCACTTGTTTTTATATCACTTAACCATAAGCATAATAGAAAAGTATCGAATAAGCAGACTGTTAGCTCACATAATCATTTTTGTCGATCAATACATCTCTGCAGAGTGAGCTGGGAAAAGTGGAAAAATAGGGGAAAAGAGACGTTTCTTTTTCAAGAATGTTTCATAAAAGTCACGATTCTGTCATGATTTGCACGCTAGGATGAGCGGGAATAGATGATAAATGATGAACAAAAACATGAAGAATAGACCAGCTAAAATGATTCTGGCGCACATTAACGATACCCACTCTTATTTCGAACCGACGTCATTGCATTTAAACTTAGATGTGCAAGGTCAGGCGCTAACCCCGTTCGTCAGTGCGGGGGGATTTGCACGCATCGCCACTCGAGCTAAGCAACTGAAACAACATGCGACAGAAACGAAAACGCCATTTGTGTTCCTGCATGCAGGGGACTGCTTTCAAGGTACGCTGTACTTTTCTCTTTTTAAAGGTAAGGCGAATGCAGATTTATTGAATGCACTAGACATTGACGCAATGGCTTTGGGTAATCACGAGCTTGATATGGGAAACGAACCGGTTGCTCAGTTTGCTCAACGCATCAACTTTCCTTTGCTCTGTGGTAACTGGGACCTTTCCAACGAAAAGAAAGAGAAAGTGTACCGAGTGTCCGACTCAAAAAATGTATTGAGCTTTTGTCATCAAGAAAAAATTGCCCCTTGGATGATTAAGGATGCAGGGGGAGAATCAATCGCAATATTCGGTCTTTCGTTGGATAAAATGGCGGATATTGCTAACCCCGATTTTGATACCCCCTTTGTTGACGCGACAGAAACCGCAAAAAGAACGGTGGCTGCGATACACAAACAGGGAATCAACAAGATAATTTTACTTAGCCACTTAGGGTATGAAGCGGATATCGAACTCGCAAAGCAAGTCAGTGGTATCGGCGTTATTGTGGGTGGGCACAGTCACCGATTACAAGGTGATTTTAGTGCTCTAGGGCTAGAAAAAGACGATGACTACGGAATAAAGGTAAACACAACCTATGTTGTACAAGCGGGCTTCCATGCGCTAAGTATCGGCCATTGTGAAATCCAGTTTAATGAAGTAGGGGAAGTGGTTTCATTGATAGGTAAGAATGAATTGTTGCTCGGGCGTCGTTTGTTTTTAGATGCCAATATGAATCAAACGGGCTCAGATGATCACCATATTAAAGCGTGTGATTTTTTAAAGCAGCATCCAAACGTTGTGGTGTGTAAAAAAGATCAAGGCGTTCAGCGTATCCTGCTAGAAAAATACATCCCCAGAGTACGTAAGCTACAAAAGCAAATTATTGCTCACGCGAAAGATACGTTACGTCATGTTCGTATTCCTGATAGTCAAGGCGAAAGCGAATTGGCGCCATTGGTCGCTGAATCGTTCCTCATGGCAATGAACCGCCGCGGTCATCATGTCGATTTTGCCGTACATAATGCCGGTGGTGTTCGAAATTCATTGCATCCAGGGGATGTCTCTGTCGCGGATATTGCTGGAAAATTGTTGCCTTTTGCTGTGCCGATCGGCGTCTATCATATTAAAGGTAAATACCTAGCTCATGTGCTGGAAGGTGCCATTAATAACGCGACGAATAATGGCGTTGATGGGACCGGTTCTGGATCTTATCCTTACACCCATAATCTTCGCTTTCATTATTCACCTAGCGCCCCTTTAGGTGAGAGAATACAAGACCTTAGAATATATAAACAGGATTCTGGCTGGGTCACGTTGGATCCAGAAATGGTCTATACCGGTTCGTCTTCGGCGTACACAATGAAAGGAAAAGAAGGGTACGACGCGATCCTCAACATGAAAGACGAAGGGGTGGTAACTTCGCTTTCTATGGCCGATTGCTTTACAGAGCTATTAACAGAATTTCCTGACAAGCTGAATCAAATCAATGAAAACGTGCGCTGTGGTGAAGCTTAATCACGCACAAAAGATCTTGGCTTAATCTTTGCTTCTCTTTTGATGTTATTTACGCGTCTTCGTTGGAAGAAGATGCGAAGATGTGGGGGAGGTAATAATGTGGAGTCGTGATTGGTTCGATGTCATGGTGGTGGTATCTTGGGTTTTGGTTTGGGCGGCTTTAGTCTATTTCATGCCATTCTCAGGGATATAGCCCTAAAATACAGCCACTCAGGTGGCTGTAAATATCGTTTCAGTATTTACCATTCCTTTTGAAATCATTTCTTTGCTACTATCAGCCCTAAGTATCGTCACCAAGATTGGTTCAGGGCATTATGAAGTTTCTTCACACCTCTGATTGGCACTTAGGCCGTCAATTTCACAATATTTCTCTGCTCGAAGATCAAAAGGCTGTGCTCATTCAGCTCATTGATTATATTCGTCAGCACCCCGTGGATGCCGTTATTATTTCGGGTGATATTTATGACCGCTCGGTCCCCCCGACTGCCGCGATTGAACTGATGAATATGACCGTGAACACGATTTGTAGCGAATTAAATACGCCGATAATTATGATTCCGGGAAATCATGATGGCGCTATGCGTTTGGGCTTTGGCTCAGAACAAATGCGAAGTTCAGGGCTGCATATCATCAGTTCATTTGAAGACATGATGGCCCCTATTGTTTTAGAAACAGAACAAGCTGGAAAAGTGGCGTTTTACGCCATGCCCTACAATGATCCTGAACTTGTTCGCCATCATTTTAACCAGCCCGTTTCAACACATGATGAGGCTCACCAGTTTTTGACTGGTGAAATCGTGAAAGCGTTCATGCCGAACCATCGACATGTTTTGCTCAGCCATTGTTATGTTGATGGGGCAATAGAATCAGAATCGGAACGTCCATTGTCTATCGGTGGTTCGGACAGAGTAAGTCATAAGCACTTTACGCCGTTTGACTATGTGGCACTGGGTCATTTACACCAGCCACAGAAAAAAGGTGAAGACTTCATTCGCTACTCTGGCTCGCTGATGAAATACAGTTTTTCAGAGCAGCACCAGAAAAAAGGGGTGACTTTGGTTGAGCTTGATCGCAACGGTTTTCAATCGGCTCAGCACATTGATTTGGTCGCGCCGCATCAAATGAGGATCATCGAAGGGGAACTCAATGAGATCATCGCGGAGGGTCACAGTGACCCGCATTCCCATGACTATTTACTCATTCGGTTGACCGACAAACACGCCATTTTAGACCCTATGGAAAAGCTGAGAGCGGTGTATCCCAATGTCTTACATATTGAGAAGCCTGGAATGCTTATAGGCATCGAGCAGCAAATGAGTAAAGCCCGTTTGGCGAGAGGAGAAATCGACATGTTCAGAGATTTCTTTTTGGAAGCCCAGAAGAGCAGTTTGTCAGAACAACAAAACGACACCATTTTGAAAGTGATCCAAGAGCTAACCAATGAACAGAAGGGATAACCATGCAGCCAATTAATCTCACACTGCAAGCATTTGGGCCTTTTGCGAATCAACAAGTGATCGATTTTACCGCTATGGGTAACGCCCCGTTGTTTTTGATTAATGGTCCAACCGGGTCAGGAAAAAGCGCCATTTTGGATGCTATCTGCTATGCGTTATATGGTGAAACTACGGGCAGTGAACGAACCGGCGATCAAATGCGTTGCGACTACGCGGATGTCTCACTGCTCACCGAAGTTAGTTTTGAGTTTAAACTCGGTGCCGTTTCATACAAAGTGGTTCGATCGCCGGAGCAAGAAGTGCCGAAAAAAAGAGGCGATGGTACGACGGAAAGAAAACACAGCGCGACACTGTATCGTTTGAATACCGATGAAGAGCAGCTGATTGCGAACAAGCCAATCCCAGTATTAAAAGAAATTCGCGAACTTATTGGCCTTGATGTGAAGCAGTTTCGTCAAGTGATGGTGTTACCTCAGGGTAAGTTTAGAGAGTTGTTGACGGCGACTTCTAAAGAGCGTGAACAGATATTTGGTCAGCTATTTCAAACTCATATTTATACGGCCATTGAACGCGCATTGTTTGATCAGGCCGCTGGGATAAGAAAAGCGAAAGACGAGTTTGATAATCAAATAAAAGGCGTTTTAGATGTTGCTAATGTTGACAGTGAAAAGCAGTTGGAGCAAAACCTAAATGAGGTGACTGATCGCCTAAGCGAATCAAAGCAGCGCCTTGACCTATCTAAGAGCGTCTTAGATAAAGCCACGTTAGAAGAAAAAGCATCACAGGAACTCAAGCAGAAATTTAGCCATTTAGCCCAGAAGAAACAGCAGCTCAATGATCACTTGAACGAGGAAAATCACGTAAAACAATTACGCGGTCAACGAGATAATGCGTCATTTGCTCTCTCAATGGCGGTTTGTCATTCTCAATTCAAAGGCAATCATAAAGCGTTAAGCGATAATTTGGCTGAGCTAGAGCAGTCTAGCGTGGCATTGGCTCTCGCTAAAGAAACGTTATCTAAATCGGAAGCAAATTTGAAACAAGCTCAGTTAGCACAAGCTGGGCTCGCTGAGATACAAAACCAGATATTTAATTTGGATTCCGTTCGTTCTAAGTTAGTTGAGCGATCTGAGTTCGAGATAAAGTTGATTGAAGCTCAACGCAGCTGTGTATCGGCTGAAATAAAGCGCGATGAGTTGCAAACTGAGATGGCTCGATTGGAAGTGCAAATCGCCAGTAAAAGAATCGATCTCGACAACGCCAAGCACAATCAACAGCAATTGCCCATTCTTCAACAGCAACTCGATACTCTTATCGAGCAGCGCACGTTAGAGCAGAAGAAGTGGAGATTAGAACGTCAACAAAAAACGCAGTTTGAACATCAGGATAAGTTAGAGGCCAAACTAACCGCGGCAAAAGAACAAACGGAAAACGCCATCGCTTATGCAGACAATCTAGAATATCTATGGCATTCAAGCCAAGCTGCGCAATTGGCAAAACATCTCAATATTGATGAACCATGTCCAGTCTGTGGCAGTGTCGAGCACCCAAAACTTGCTGTATTTACTCATGATGAAGTAACGAAAAAAAATGTCGATATCGCACGAGGACACCAAAAAGAGGTCGCCAAAATAGAGCAAAAATGTCTGGATGATTTGGCTCAATGTGGCAAAGAGATCGCAATAACAGAACAAGCTATTTTGGGCATTAACGATCAGCTTCTGGCTCGTCCTTCTCTGACTGCAGAAGAGACAGACAAAACGATTGCACAGTTAGAGCATAAGATAGCCGAGATCAAACAAGTGAGGATCGAGTCTGTTGAATCGTCACTGCGCGAAATAGAGCAGGCGCTACTGGAGGTTAAAACCAATCTAAGTACCCAGTTAGAATATGTGAATATCGCTCAAGTATCGATGGCCCGCATACAGACAGAAGTAGACTCGAGAACTGAGAATATGCCTCAAGAATTCGGTGATTTAGTCTCGGTTGATGCTAAGTTGCGGAGTCTAAATGCTGAAATAGCTCGCGTGGTTAACCAAGAGAAAATAGCGAGGTCACATTTTGACCAGTCGCAGCAGTCGTTTGTGTCGGCACAAGCAAAAAACCAAGAATTAGAAAAACAAAAAGCCTTGTTAATTGTGGCGCGAACCCAAACTGATGAGCAATGGAATACGGCGTTAACAGATAGCCCATTTTCCACTGAAGCTCATTACATAGAAAGTGCATTGAGCAAATCAGCAATCGATGCGTTAGAGCTAAGAATTTCCCAATTTGAGCAAACTAAAACAGCGTTGACTACCGAGTTAATTGCGATAGAAGCTAGCCTGGCTGATAAAGTGTTACCGGATGTTGATCACCTCATACAGCAGAGAGAGGCGGCTGAATTGGAGCATGATGACCTATCTCAGCAACACACGCTGCTTCAGTCGACGCAGCATCGTTATCATGAAGTTCAGAAAAAGCTCAAGTTGCTCAAGCAGCAGAACGAAGAATTAAACAAGCAATATGAAGTGGTGGGTACGCTCAGTGATGTTGCCAATGGCAAGACAGGATCAAAGATCAGTCTACACCGCTTTGTCCTTGGTGTGCTTTTAGATGATGTGTTGATTCAAGCATCATTGCGCTTGCGTAAAATGAGCAAAGGTCGCTACGAACTTAAACGTAAGACTCAAAGAACAAAGGGTAACGCTGGTTCAGGGCTCGATCTTCTTGTGGAAGATGGCTACACCAGTAAAATGCGAGATGTGGCGACGCTATCGGGTGGCGAATCATTTATGGCCGCTCTAGCCCTGGCATTAGGCCTCTCTGATGTTGTGCAGTCATATAGTGGAGGGATTCGTTTGGATACACTATTTATTGATGAAGGGTTTGGCAGTCTCGATCCTGAATCACTCGATCTAGCCATTGAGACCTTGATTGATCTTCAACAAGGTGGAAGAACCATAGGGATTATTTCCCACGTGAGTGAGCTCAAAGAACAAATGACGTTGAGAATTGACGTAGAGCCAAGTCGAACTGGCAGTGTCGTACGAGTCATTCATTGATCGTCGTACGAGTCATTCATTGATCATAGCGGATACTGAGCCGAGCCGTTCGTGATCTGAACGGCTACTTTCATCTTGAGCGTACGTTTCTGCATAGGCTTTCTTAAGAAAAGTTCTTTGAGAATGAGAAATCGACGCTAGGAAAGAGGCTCTATATGCACTCGTAGGCTGTAGAAAAATCGAAGTGTTTATTAGCAGAAGCTGTATGAATACGCTACCGTAAAAGCATAGGAATAAATGAGTAGGCGCGTCGCTTGGTCGTATTGAAACCTGTATCAATAGGAATTGATCGACGGTTCAAGAGGACTAAGCTGACATTAAACACAGTGAGCAAATTTAGTGTCAATGCGCCTTTACTAGGAAGTTGGAATGACTCTTGTTAATAAGATATACAAGTATGCTGAGCCTAATCTTAATATTGTCGGCTGGATGGGTTTTGTAGGCTTTCCGTTTTATTACTATATTTGGTCGTCAGTGTTCCCTCAGCCCTATGAAAACCTACCTTTACGGATTGTTTGTTCGCTCGCGTTATTAATGCTGGCGCTAAGAGACTTTGTTCCTCGTTCATTACATAAATATTTACCGCATTACTATGTGTGGGCAATTGCTCTGTGCTTACCGTTCTTTTTTTCATTCATGTTGATGATGAACGATTGGTCCATTGTTTGGGTTATGTCTTTCATGGCATCGATCTTTCTTCATATACTCCTGGTCCATGAAACACGCATTCTTGTCATGCAATGTGTTGTGTCTATTGGCTGTGCAATACTCGCGAGTTATTTTGTTGGTGGCCAAGTGGAATGGCATGAGATTGATTGGTCTTATGTACCGATTTTTGTCTTTACCTATATGTTTGGAAACATCTTCTATTTTAGAAACCAGATGGAACATGAGTCTAAGATAGCGCTAGCCAAGTCTTTCGGTGCAGGTATCGCACATGAAATGAGAAATCCATTAAGTGCTTTAAAAGCGACGATAGATTTATTAAAAACCATGTTAGTTGACCATAGTGTGTCGGCACCCACGCCATCTGAAAAAGATCAAAAGATAGTGAGTGAGTTATTAGATGATGCGAGTGAAATTATTAAAAATGGCAATGAAGCCATCGACTTGCTGTTGACGTCTATCGATGAAAATCGGGTTTCTCGTTCGACTTTTTCGATACACACCATTGAAGAGGTTCTGTCTGATGCCATTAACAGCTATCCCTACAAATCCCTCAATGCAAAAGATTCTGTCGTGGTATCAAAAAGTGAAAACTTTGAATTCTTAGGCAGCGACACGCTTTTAAAGTATGCATTGTACAATCTGTTCAAAAATGCGTTTTATTATCAGGGTGAAGAAACGTTTCGATTGGACATTCGTGTAGAATCTACGCACGAATTTAATGTACTTTCTGTTCGAGACAATGGGGTTGGCATTGAAAAAGAGAAGATAGGGTCGATATTCAATGATTTCTACACGTTTGGAAAAAATGGCAGCTTTGGACTCGGGTTGCCCTTTTGCCGACGTGTGATGCTCTCGTTTGGTGGGGATATTGTGTGCCATTCCGAAAAAGGGGAGTGGACTGAGTTTGTCTTAATGTTCCCGAAATGTGATTCAGATGGGGTTAAAGATATTAAACTCGATCTTATCCGAAATAAATCCATTCTATCGATTAATGTTGAGCTGCCCATAACAAAAGCGTTAAACGACGGTTCTTTTTATCGCGGCTACTCTTTCCAAACCGTTTCTCTTAGTACTGCTCTGAACAGAGAAGAGTATCAATTTGAGTATGATTTAATATTCGTCGATCTCGATGAAATAGATGAACTGGCTCTCGCTTTACTAGAGGATAAACTCTCCTTTACTGAGGCCAAAATAGTTTACTTATATCAACCGGATAAACACTACCATTCAAATTTTAATCGCTTTCTATCTTGTTGTGCCGTGAGCAAAAAAGACATGACATTATCGTTACCCCAAACGCTAGAACGCTTGTTTTTTGTCCCCAGTTGCGATGATAAGAATGCGATACCCAAAAAAACGATGGCGTACACAAGCACAACGGTGTTGCTGGTCGATGATAATGATTCTCTGCGTTCTTTGACCACTCTGTTACTCACTCAGCAGGGCTTTCAAGTCGTAGAAGCCAAAGATGGCAGTGAAGTGTTTAAGCTTGTCGATAGCGAGGACGTTGATATCATCATTATGGATATAGAAATGCCTCATGTTGATGGTTATAAGGCAACGCAGATATTGAGAGCATCGGGCCATATAAAATCAAATATCCCCATTATTGGGCATACAGGAAATAATAGCCAAGAATGCATTGACCAGATGAAACACGTTGGCATGAATGACTATGTGATTAAGCCGGCAACCAAAGATGCGTTACTAGAAAAAATAGAACACTATGTTTAATAGATACCATGGCGCCTAAAAATGATCTTCTATTTTATGAGCTAATCGGACCAAAAATAGTTTATATTTACGGTTATATGAAATAAAGATCAGGCTCATTAAAAGCATGGCGAAAAATAGAGATAACGTGTTCTATCTGATCTTTCGTAATGCCAGAGTTTATCGAAAGACGAATGAGGTTTTTATTATTAGGCGTCGCAGGGGGGCAGAATACCGACCCCAATACGCCATGCTTCTCAAGATAAGTTCTGACATTTATCGTGTTAGTGGAATCACCCGTTTCAATCGCTATTATTTGAGATTGGCTGCGGATGTTAAAGCCAATTTTTTTCAATCCTTGGATCAGGGTATTTGCATTCTCAAATAACGTTTCTCTTGCCTGATCACATGTTTTGACTACTGAAAGAGTCGCTCTGATTCTTTCTAATTCACTTTCCATCATCGCTGAACTAAAAATAGACGAGTAAGCAGTATAAGGTAGACTCTCGCCGAAACGGTTGTTACACCATATTGCGCCAGCACGATAAGCAAACGTTTTTGCCAGGCTTGCGGTCATAAAGTCAACATCGGCAGAAATATTGAGATGCTTTAGAAGCCCAGCACCTTGCGGACCGTGCGTACCCAATGAGTGAGATTCATCAACAACGGTCGCGCAACCAGCGTTTTTTGCAACGGCAACGATATCGATTAATGGCGCAATAGTCCCCAGAGTACTGTAAATCGAGTCAACGATAACGATACCTGGGCCGTTTCGACCAATTAAACGCTTCAAATGACGGGTGTTATTATGCATAAAAGGGAAAATGTTGGCGCCAGCATATCGAGCGCCTTCCCATAACGACATGTGAGTAAAAAAATCGATATATACATTGGTTTGGGAATGACAAATGGTTTGCATTAAAGCGGTATTAGCAATCCAACCGGATGGCGCAATGATGCAGTGATCAAACTCGGTAAAGTTCGACATTTCACAAGCGGTTTTTCTGCTGAGTGCGTCATTATGTAAAAATACGTTCGACATAAATGAATTATTTTTACTTGATAGTAATGAAGCAACCTGGGCACCGATAACCGATGGGTGGTGACCTAAATTTAAATAGTCATTGCTTTGCAGAATAACATCTCCCGGAGAAGGGGCCTTTCCCAGCACTAAGTTCTTGCCTTTATCGGCAGGAATAATCAAACGGTTGAGATCGTGTTCTAATTTTTTAGCGCAAGCCTCAGGCAGTATTGATGATTTTTTATAATTCATAGTTCCACCTTATTTTTATTATATTGGTTGATTGGGTATTAATAAAAATATCTATGACAGCAAAACATGAACTGGTCGACAACGAAAAACTGTTTTTTTAGTTACGGTTGGAAATAAACGTTTTGAGAAGGAATTAGGAGCGTGAATCCGGACCATCACGGCGTCTAATTAAAATAATGTCTAAGAAGAAAAGAACAGACATTTAAAAAAAGTTAATAATTGACTAATAAATCATTGATAAAATTTCGTGATTAAAATTAGTAGAAAATGGTGTTCGTTTATCTAAAGTGGTTATTCTTGATGCGAAATTTGTCATTGAGGTAGAGAGGGGCGGTTAAGCCCCAAACGATGATCGTTGAAATAATAAACTAAGACTTTTGACCGAGTTGGGGCCAGTACATTTTGATGAATCCGATAGAGACCCAAATAACTAAGCCAGTAGAAATAGTCAGTTCCAATAAACCGAATTTATGAAGCCAATGCCAGTGTGGATGATACTCGTCAAAAAAGTCAGTCAATCGGTACATTGCTACAGAGCTAATCACAGAAGGAAAGGTGATTGCCGCTATTGAAGGCTTAAAATGAAGACGCAGTAATCTGAAATAGCATAAATAGATAAACAGCGTCATAGTGACAGCAATACCCGCTAATGCACCCGTTAAAATAGGGTCTGGGTTAGGAAAGTTGACCAAGTAACTGGCTAGCGATAGGTTGATAGGCGCTGCCATGATTGCCAGAGTTGGTTTAGCTCGAACCGACAATGCGCCTTCAAATACCAAGCGATAAAGAACCACAGGAAGCATAAAGAAGTAGATTGCGATACATGTGTTAACTAGAGTCGAAGAAAACACGGTGTATCCAAATTGAGTCCCTGCAAGTGAGCTACTGATTAACCCTACCGGATACAAGAACCAACTAGGCAATATATGCGACATTTTGAAGTTAGAGAGCTGAAATGTGAAGAACAACGTCATCATAGAAAGGTGAAGTAGTAGAGCTGCGAACCAAATAGGATAAGCGATAATCGGGGAAACCGCGGCCAAATAGTCACATAGCATCAGTAAAGACATACTGATGGGGGCCATTAAACTCCCACTGACAGGATGACGAAGATCACTAATGAACGTTCTAAAATGAGTGATGTATTTTAGTAAGACTGGAAGTAATAAAAGCGCGCCAATGCCTGCAAGGTAAGGTCTAATTAAATCACCATAAAAAGGTAAGTAAAGATCCCATGCTTGACCTAAACCAATCATGCCTAACGCTAAAGAAGCTTGCGATGGTGGTACGCCGCTAAATTGAATAAATCGTTTCCAGTTCAATATTTACTCCGTATTCGAATACTGCATGTGAAAAATCTTAGGGATCAAGATTTTACCCGGCGAATAGTATCAATCTAGTCGGTTGATTTGCAAACAGTATCCGTAATATTTCAATGGTTACTACTGAGCGTGAGGCTTCCATGGTTGAGTGTTCATTGACGGACTGTTTGAAAAGTAAGTGTCCAGTTCTTAATGGATAAGGAATACAAGACGAAATAATGTATGCCTATGAGCTTGAAGTGTGATAGATGTCACTAACTGTGCTTGTGTTTTTGCAGATTTGAACCATAGTTAATGGGTAAGGCAATCTGAACCACCGACTCGCAGGGAGGAACGCAAAGGGTCTTACGCACAATTTGGATGGATTCAATGTAACAAAAATTTAGCTCCTCGTAACAGTTCAAGTTGCATCTTTGATGACTTGATTCGCGAACTCACGATTGAGTAACGAGGGATAGGGCGCACTTAATTCGGTGCGCCTTTCGTCGTTTAGGCATTTTGAAACCGAGCCTTTCTCTATATAATCCCTTAATAACTTCTTATGTAAAGGTTCTTTCATGAACAATCGTGTTCCCACTAATATCATCACCGGATTCTTGGGCGTTGGTAAAACGACAGCCATACTCAACTTACTAAAGAACAAACCAGAAGAAGAAAATTGGGCGGTGCTGGTCAATGAATTTGGCGAAATAGGCATAGATGGTGCGATTTTGGCGGAAAATGGGGCGATGATTAAAGAAGTGCCCGGTGGCTGTATGTGTTGTACCGCAGGTGTTCCAATGTCGGTTGGGATCAATGCATTGTTAAGACGAAATCCTGATCGTTTGATCATCGAACCAACAGGGCTTGGACATCCTAAAAAAGTGGTGGCAACGCTCATTTCACCTCAGTACCAAAACTATGTTGATCTGAAAGCGACGATTGCACTCGTTGACCCGCGAAATTTGAGTATCGACAAATACATTGAAAATCAGAATTTCAATGATCAACTCGCGACAGCAGACGTTGTCATCGCCAATAAGATGGATCAATGTGATAGCAACGACTTAGACGTGTTCGAACGTTGGGTTGCACAGCAGAATCCAACTAAGGTCTTGAGTCAAACCGTCGTTCAGGGGCAGATCCCTTTGGAAACGCTCGATATCACGAGACGTGAAACTGGTGCGTCTGCTCAGATTGAAGAGCATCACCATCATCATGCAGAGATGGAGCCTCAGTTTCAACTGCCACCAGGGCAAGCTTTTGTCAGAAAAGAAAACGCTGGTCAAGGCTATCACAGTTGTGGATGGCTTTTTGGCGCAGAGCACTCATTTGATTTTGACGAACTGTTTTCCATGTTTAGTGCATTGACAGCAGAACGCGTTAAAGCGGTGGTGAATACAAATCAAGGTTGCTTTGCTTTTAACATTGCTAATGGCGTGGTTTCTGTCAATGAGATATCGCTAGAGGGTTTCGAATCTAGAATTGAAGTCATTGATACCGAGCTAATGCCATGGGATCAACTCGAAACGGTTCTACTTAAAATTGCCGGCATGTAACGGTGTGGTACTCAGTGTTTGTATGTAAGGGGTTTTGTGTCTTTGTACCTATGAATCGTTAACTGTCAGAACAGTTCTGAGCGATTACAAGTTAAGCTGTTACTTGAATAATGATTGAAGAAAAGCGCTCATCGGATAATGTCTATCGTTTGAGCGCACAGTACCAGTGTACATTGCTAGGATGCAAAGCTAGCCTCTATTGACCGGCATTCGCTGACCAAAGAGCTAACGCTTATTTCGAAGGTAGCGCTTTCGTCGCTCTTCTTTTTTCTTAATTTGTTGCTCTATTTTTTTCGCTGTTTCAATTTCGACTTCAACCAGCTCTTTGGTGATCATCTCTGGAAGCTCTAGAGTAATTTGCCCCAGTGTTCCATTGCGAAGTTCATGAAGAAGAATCTCAGAGGCTTTATGGAGGTCAACACGACCACCAGAGCGTAAAGCCCCTCGTTTGCGTCCAATCTCTTCCATCAGCTCAACATCCGACTCAGGCAATTCATCGATCATGTAGCGCTGCTTGAGCTTTTCTGGGTATTGTTTTGCAAGATATTCAACGGTGTAGAAAGCCACTTCGTCGTATTCCATTGCGGTGTCTTTTACCGCACCGGTCGCAGCTAAGCGGAAACCACTGTGTGGGTTTTCTACTTTTGGCCATAAAACGCCAGGGGTGTCTGAAAGCACCACACCGTTTTGCAGGTTGATACGTTGCTGACGACGAGTAACTGCAGGCTGGTTGCCCGTGACCGCGATAGTTCGACCAGCGAGTGAATTGATGATGGTGGATTTACCGACATTTGGAATCCCCATGATCATGGTGCGAATATTCTTTCCGATTTCTTCTCGATGGGGAGCCAGTTTACGGCAGAGATCCATGACTTTATTTACTTCATGAGCCTGGGAAGTAGTAATAGCGATGGCTTTTACTCCTTGTTCTTTTTCAAGGTGATCTATCCATAATTGGGTAAGCTCCGGATCCGCTAAATCTCTTTTATTCAGTACTTTTATTACCGGCGTTTCGCCACGTAGCTTGGAAATGACCGGGTTCTCACTACTAAATGGTATACGAGCATCAAGTACTTCGATAATGACATCGACCTGAGGAATCGCTTCTTCAATCTCTTTAAGGGCTTTATGCATGTGCCCTGGAAACCATTGGATTGTGTTATTAACCATTTGAAAATAATGCCTTAAATAGTGTTGTTTTGACCGAGTGATTACCGACGTTCGGTCAACATTCATTAACTTAATCTTGCGCCATTGTACTTTTGCGCGCCTGTACTTTTGCGCAATTGTACTAAAGATTCACGCGGTTGTATTCAATGGATCCATTCATCGTAGACCTATGCGTTATTGTTTAGGCTAGTGTGAAGCTGTGTTTATGAGCTTGTGTTGATAAGTTTGCCCAAGAGGTTTTTGAATCATGTTCTAGAAGTGATACTGACAATAGCGTAGTGTGGTAGGAGTAATCGAAGCGAAATCATAAGAAATACAAAGGGTAATCATGTTTAAGGAAAAACAGTTGAAGAAGGGTATAGTGAAAATGGAACTGGGTATCTATGTGGTGGATGCATTTACCGACGTTCAATTTAAAGGAAATTCGGCGGCAGTGGTTCCATTAGAGCATTGGATAGATTCAGCGCAGATGCAAAGTATCGCGATTGAAAATAATCTCTCTGAAACTGCTTTTATCAAACAAACCTCAGATAACCATTATCAAATCCGTTGGTTCTCGCCAATAACCGAAATAGACTTTTGTGGCCATGCAACGCTGGCTGCTTCATTTGTACTGTTTAACTACCTCGGTTGTGAGGGCGAAATCACCTATGAAACATTGAGTGTTGGTGAGTTAATGGTGGTTCAGCGGTTGGACGGTGGTATTGAAATGAACTTCCCTAAGCAGCCTCTTCAGTCAGTTTCAGATATCCCAGAGCATTTACTAAAAGGATTATCAATAACGCCTCAGCAAGTATTAAAGAACAATCAAGCTTATGTCGCGGTATTGGCTTCTGAACAAGAAGTCAAAGAAGTCAGTTATGACAGCGAGCAGCTCAAGCGGTTGGCGCCTTTTGATGTCGCCGTCACAGCATTGTCGAATGAATACGATTTTGTCTCTCGTTACTTTTGGCCAGCTTCAGGAGGTGACGAAGATCCCGTCACCGGTTCTATGCATACGGGTCTTGCCCCGTATTGGTCGGGTATTTTGAATAAGAACAAACTGGTCGCGTACCAATCCTCTGGTCGAGGGGGCGTCGTGTATTGCGATGTGCAAAGTGAACGAGTGACGATCGCAGGTTATGGCGTCTTGTATCTAAAAGGCACGATTTTTATCTAAGCTCAGGCTTTGATTAAGGGGTTAGTATGAAGTACACAGTTTCGGGATTTGAGGTGCAGATCCCCATCAATTCTGATTTGTTTCATTTTCAACAAGCCGTGAAGGAAAAGTTGTATGACTTCAATTATTCACGTCCCTCAGAGGAACGTTTACGCCAGAACATCATGAAGGAAGTACTGGGGAGCAGCAATGGCGTCCATATCGTCCCTCCCTTTCACTGTGATATGGGAAAAAACATTCACTTTAAAGAGGGCGGTTTTCTCAATTACGATGTTAAAATTCTGGATCTTGCAGAAGTGACCATTGGGCAATATGTACAAATAGGCCCAAATGTTGTCATCAGCACCGCAAGCCACCCGTTGAGTTTGTCTGAGAGAGTATTACCGGTTGCGACTGCAAACCCAATTACGATTGGCGATAATGTATGGATTGGCGCAGGGGCGGTAATTCTTGATGGTGTGAGCATCGGAGATCGTTGTGTTATCGGTGCGGGCAGTGTCGTGACCAAGAGCATACCCGCTGACAGTGTCGCTGTTGGGTCACCTTGCCGAGTGATGAAAACCATTACTCAAGGTGAAATGCCAACAGATCAAGAAATAGAAGAAATGTGGCAAGAAATGAATGAGTTAGAGTGATGGATTAGGGCTCGAAAGAGAGGTTAAATTTTGTATCAACCCAATCACAAAACTTTAAATCTATCGCTATTCGCGCGAATTTCGCTATTTCGTTAATTAATTTCTATACTTATTGTCATGCCTAGATAGGAACAATTAAACATTATGCGTGATCGATTCAACATTGTTTTTTTACTGTTAGTCAGTGTACTTGCTTCATTTTCAGCACTGGCAAAGTATGATATGCACTTTTTCCTGCCAGATTTCCCCCCTTATACCACGGTCGATAATCAGGGTATTCCTACAGGCTTGGGCGTAGATAAAGTGACCACGATACTCGATTCCCTAGACGTGAATTACAACATAGAAGTGGGTTCTAATCATGGTAGAGCGTTGACAGAATTGAGGCTTGGACGTTCAGATGGATTTTTTATGGCATCAAAAAATAGCGAGCGAGATCGATACGCTGTTTTTTCTGAAACGGTTATGGTCAATCGGTGGGTTTGGGTCGTATTGAAGAAGAATATGGATCAGTTTGATCCAAGAAAAGATGTCTTTAAAAAAGAGGCTAGGGTAATGAGTTTACTCAATACCAACACTAACTATTGGTTGTTAAATAATGAATACAATACCTTACCGCATGCCGTGGATATACAAGGTCTTGTTGAAGCATTGGACTCAGGGCAAACGGATGCCGTTTTCGTAGCGGAAGTAGTGTTCCAGCATTATGTAGAAAACAGTGACAAATATCATATTATATTGGAAAAAGAAAAAGAGTTTGGTGTTTATATCTCCAACAATTTTTTGGAAAAATACCCAAGGTTCATGTTTGAATTAAACATAGCGATAAGAGCGCTGCGCTAAAGGCCCAAGCTAAAAGTCGACCCATACGGATGTTACAGAGACATACCGTTTTACCATAAATAATAGTAGGGTTGATAATGGTTATATTAAGCATGAATTATGCGTATAATCGGGGCGTCATCATTATCTCGTCAATAGGGCAAACATGTCACAAGAGCTACAAGAACAGCAAAACAACCCTCTACACGGTCTTAAATTAGAACAGTTACTTACCGAGCTGGTTGATTACTATGGTTGGGATATTCTCGATGCGGCTATGCGTATTAATTGTTTCCACACGAAGCCGACGATAGAAAGCAGTTTAAAATATTTACGCAAAACGGAATGGGCGAGAGAAAAGCTAGAGAACTTTTATCTATCACGTTTCAAGCGAATGCCTAAAGCGAGTGAAGAACAATTTAAGCTGCCTCCACGACAAAGAACCTACCCGTCAGGAATAGAACCACGCGACCCAATGCCACTCACAGTGGAATCGATTTTGTCATCACAAGCGAAGGCTGCTTCTTCCCACAAAGCGCGAGCTTCTGCTGGCGGCCGCTATAATCGCCGTTCGTAATAGCAGCGAATAATCAACCCTTGTATCGACTGTTGCAGAACTGCAGCAGTCTGAATTCTATCTTTTCTACTTTCAATATTATCTTCACCTCATCTGCAAGCATAAGTCTTGGTCGTTACGCCTCTTTTTGGTGTAGTCTTAGAGTTCATATTACTTAAACACACAATGAATCAAGGACTTTGGTTTTTGATAATCATATTAGAACAATAGGTATCGTCGGTGTCTATGTGCATAAAGGCCCATCTAAGGGTGATCACAATATTGCTTGCTGTAGCCTTATGGGGATGCAGTTCAACAAGTCATATGACTTCGGACGCGCCTAAGTCCGTCAGTTCTCACTATGGGTATCAACAGGGCTCTAAGCTTGATTTGGTGTTCCAGCAAACCGAGTATGATACCCGTATTTACACGGGATTTTTACCGTTGAGCCGTGGTCACGATGCATTACTGGCGCGTTTAGCGTTGATAGAGTCTGCGCAAAAAAGCATAGACGTTCAGTATTACATTTATCGGAACGATGAAACCAGTCAACTACTTACATGGCGTCTCTATGAAGCGGCAAAAAGAGGGGTTCGAGTTAGGATACTACTAGATGACATGCAAAAGCGCAGTGATCGAGATATGGCGTCATTGGCGACCCACCCTAATATTGAAATCCGCCTTTTTAATCCTCATCAGTACAGGCAAGCCCGAAGTCTTGCCTTGGTGTCAGATTTTGACCGTTTAAATCGCCGCATGCACAATAAATCGATGACTGCCGATTCTGTTCTGAGCATTGTCGGCGGGCGAAATATTGGTAATGAGTACTTTTCGTTTGAATCGAGTGTTGAGTTTGGCGACTTTGATCTCTTACTTTATGGGAACACAGTCGAGCAGTCTGCAGATCAGTTTGATATCTATTGGAACAGCGATTATACAGTGCCGATGAAGTGGATTTATCCCAATGCTTCTGTTTTCTCTGAAGAAGAGGTGGCCAAAACGGTTGAAGAGTTACAGTTAGAAAGTATGTTTTCTTCTGGAGACTACGACTTTACTCAACTTCCTTTTTACCAAAAGATCGCGAACCGTGAATTGTCGTTGTATTGGGGTAAGGGAAAGCTCTGGTATGATTTGCCTGATAAAGTGTCAGGTGAAAGCAGCCAGTTGGTGGATAACTTAACGACATTGCTAGGCACAGTAGAAAACTCTTTAGTGTTAATCTCTCCTTATTTCGTTCCCACTAAAGAGGGCAGTGCCAGTCTAGTGGATGCCGTCGAATCGGGAAAAAAAATCACCATAATCACTAATACGCTCGCTTCAAACGACGTTTTTGCTGTTCACGGTTGGTACGCGAAGTACCGGCAAGAACTGGTCGAAGGCGGAATTGAACTTTGGGAAATCAAAGCGAGTGCTCATCTTGACAATAAGTGGAGCTTTACTGGTAGTAGCCGGTCAAGTTTACACGCAAAAGCCATGCTATTGGACGGGAATAAAATATTTGTTGGTTCAATGAATTGGGACCCGCGTTCAGCGAATTTGAATACGGAAATGGCTGTCGTCATCGAGCAACCTGAATATGTTCAAAAGTCATTGGAAGCCGTTCAATTAGGGCTTAAGTTGAATGCCTACCAGGTTGTGATAGAAAACGACAACATCGCTTGGTATGACCCAACGACCGATACGACCCTAACCTCTGAACCAGAAGCTACACTCTGGCAAAGGATGGGAGCGTGGCTAGCGGGCTTGTTGCCTATAGAAGACCAGTTGTGATTGATATTATTGCAATACGCTAATGCATCAGTATCTAGCCTCGCAGTCAGAAACGGAACAGAGTGGCAAGCATCGTCACCCTCCATTATTTAGCGTCATTATTTAAACCATTATTAAAAGCCATAAGTTAAGGTAAACCATGAGAGTTGGAATCATTGGATTAGGCGATATCGCATTAAAAGCTTACTTGCCCGTATTAGCGCAATGTAAGGGCATTGAGTTAGTTGTCTGTACGCGAAATCCTGATGTGTTGCATGAAGTGGCTGAGCAATATCGAATTAAAGAGTATTGTACCGATTATCATTCTCTGCCAATGATGAAGGTCGACGCAGTGATGATTCACGCTGCAACGTCAGCGCATTTTAATATAGCGAGCTATTTCTTAAAGCAAGGCATCGCAACATTCGTTGATAAGCCGCTCTCAGATACGTTTCATCAAGTTGAGCAGTTGTATAGCTTATCTCATCAACATTCAGCTCCGTTGTATGTAGGGTTTAATCGCCGCCACATCCCCTTATTCAATCAGCATATTCCTGAATTGCAGCAAAGCGCGGTCGGAAACCTGACTTCCCTTCGATGGGAGAAACATCGTCACAATCTTGCTGGGGAGCTTAAAACATTTATTTTTGATGATTTTATACACCCACTAGATAGCATTAACCTCAATGGTCAGCGTACGTTAGATGACTTGACTATTACTCATCAAATGAACGGGCAATTGTTGACTCGTCTTGATGTGCAGTGGCAAGCGCAAGGCGCTCTTTTGCATGCGTCTATGAATCGCAATTTTGGCGTTACTTGTGAACGAGTACAGGCAGTGTATAACAATAAAGCGATAGAGTTTGATTCCTTTGTCGAAGGAAAAGTATGGCAGGGTAACAATCAATCCCACATAAGCCTTAAGGACTGGACACCAATGCTAACAAGCAAAGGATTTGAAGCGATGATTCTAGATTGGTTTAACGTAATACAAAAAGGGGCAATCAATCAAACCATCATTGATCGAAATATTGCGTCTCACGAACTCGCTGAAGCCATTTATCAGAAAATTACAAAGCAGATCAGTAAGTAGTTTCTGAACGAACTGAAGTGAGGGTAATGACTCACTGAGATTGTGCTAAAAACGGCTTAAGTGCTCATTAAAAAGGCAATCAATGGAATGTTGATTGCCTTTTTTGATAGACGAAACGATTTCTATGATCCTAATTGGAGCGTAACTTTTCGGTTATTTCTCGGCTTGTTCTACCATAGATAACGCAACGGCCTCTGCAGCTTTAATACCATCTATGCCTGCCGATAAGATTCCTCCAGCGTAACCTGCGCCTTCGCCCGCAGGGAAGAAACCTTTTAAATTGATACTTTGGTAATCCTTGCCGCGTTTAATACACACCGGTGAAGAGGTACGGGTTTCAACACCAGTAAGAAGACCATCTTCAATCGCAAACCCTTTGATCTTTTTATCAAAGGCCGGGATCGCTTCACGAATTGCTTCGACAGCGAAGTCGGGCAATGCTTTCGATAGATCTGTTAGTTTAATTCCAGGCGTAAATGATGGCTCAACATTGCCGAGCTCGCTTGGATCGCGTCCTTTAAGGAAATCACCGATCTTTTGTGCTGGTGCATCGTAGTTTTCGCCGCCTAGCTTGTAGGCTCTGGCTTCTAACTCACGTTGTAGACGAATGCCCGCCAATGGGTCACCTGGGTAATCTTGCTCGGGTGAAATACCGACCACAATGGCACTGTTTGCATTTCTTTCCGCGCGTGAATATTGGCTCATGCCATTAGTCACCACAGCCCCTTCTTCTGAGGTAGCAGCAACCACGGTTCCACCAGGGCACATACAAAAGCTGTATACCGTTCGCCCGTTACTGCAGTGATGAACCAGTTTGTAATCCGCCGCCCCTAAAATTGGGTTCCCCGCATTTTTACCAAAACGGGCATCGTCAATCATAGATTGTTTGTGCTCAATTCGGAAACCCACAGAGAATGGCTTTGCTTCCATATAGACTCCACGGTCGTGCAGCATTTCAAAGGTATCACGTGCACTGTGTCCAATAGCGAGAACGACATGGCGTGTGTGAATTTCTTCACCATTGGAAAGTGTTAACCCTGTAATTTGACCGTCGTCCATGTGGATGTCATCAACACGGGTGCTGAAACGAATTTCACCACCAAGTTCGATGATTTTGGCGCGCATCTTTTCGACCATTGTAACCAGTTTGAACGTTCCGATATGAGGTTTGCTGACATACATGATTTCTGCTGGTGCGCCCGATTCAACGAATTCAGTGATGACTTTACGACCATAATGTTTTGGGTCTTTAACTTGGCTGTAGAGTTTGCCATCAGAGAATGTGCCCGCACCGCCTTCACCAAACTGTACGTTTGATTCAGTATTCAGAGTTCGTTTGCGCCAGAAACCAAATGTATCTTTGGTACGCTCACGGACCTCTTTGCCACGTTCTACGATAATTGGGTTGAAGCCCATTTGAGCGAGTACGAGACCGGCAAATAAACCGCAAGGGCCAAACCCAATCACGACAGGGCGCTCGGTTTGAACCGCTGGCGCTTTAGCGACATACTTGTACTCCATATCTGGGGTAACTTTTACGTGTGGGTCGCTGATGAACGCTTCCAGCAGTTCTGCTTCATTGTCGACTTCAACATCAAGAGTATAAATCAGTAAGATCTTCGATTTTTTACGCGCGTCATAGCCGCGTTTAAATAGATTAAATGAAAGCAGTTGTTCTGGCTTGATGCCTAATTTGGTGATGATTGCTGCAGAGATCGCTTCCTCTTCATGATCTAGAGGGAGCTTTATTTCAGTTAAACGTATCATGGGGTTCTCGATGTTGATAATAGGTGTCTTAGCACAGTCATCCAAACCTCTGATGACAAGATGACTACGCTCACAATGGCGCGCATTTTACGTGAAGTAGGGCGAAGTGTCATATACTTTAACGGAAATTAATCGGGGGAATGAGCATACCAATCTAACCATTTTCATTTTAAGGTGATTGTATTTTTATCAAGGATCAGTATCATCCCCCATCCTGAATTTGACTAATTAAGAGCGAGTAACCATGGCGTTCGTCGTAACCGATAACTGCATCAAATGTAAATATACTGACTGCGTGGCCGTATGCCCAGCAGATGCATTTTATGAAGGTCCAAACTTCTTAGCGATTAGTCCAATTGATTGCATTGACTGTGGGTTATGTGTGCCTGAATGTAACGCTCAAGCTATTTTCCAAGAAGATGAGCTGGCTGATGATCAACAAGTATTCATCAAGTTGAATGAAGAACTCGCTGAAATATGGCCCAATATCACCGAAGTTAAGCCTGCTATGGAAGAAGCGGAAGAGTGGAACGGGGTGGAAAATAAACTAGGGATGCTAGAGAAGTAACCCGCGCACAACTCAGCGTTGATTTGATTTCTGCTATTGTGTTTTTGTCGTTCTGTGTTTTTACATTCTTTTGTTTTAGTGGCAAAAAAGCGTTAAGTGGCCCCTTAACGCTTTTTTTGTACGTGCACTTTTTTTGTACGTGCACTTTTTTTGTACACGTACTTTTTTATACACGAAATAGTTACAAGGGCTATCTGTGCTGACGACGCCAGTTATCCAAGATGATGCCACTCGCCATCGCCACATTCAGTGATTCTGCTTCGCCAAAAGACGGAATGGTAATTTTGTCTGTCACCAGAGGCGCTGCTTCGCTTCGTATACCATGCGATTCACTGCCCATAAGTAAGATGCCTTCGGGTTTAAATACAGTCTCATGGACGCTTTCCCCTTCAAGGAATGCCCCATAAACCGGTAAGTTAGCGCCTTCCAAATAAGCGGGTAAGTCGACAAGAGTGACTTGAACGCGAGCAAAACTTCCCATGGTTGCACTGATGGTTTTTGGGTTATATGGGTCAGCACAGTCAATACTTGCGACAATGTGCTTAATGCCATACCAATCGGCAACTCTGATAATGGTTCCCAAGTTTCCTGGGTCTGAAACGCCATCTAGGGCGATCATCATTCCTTTCGCTAATGGGATTTCAGCTTTGGGCGTTTCAACAACGGCAATCGCTGCATTGTTGCTTTTTAGCGTGCTGGCTTTGGTTAATTCATCGAGTGATGCTTCAACACAATCAAAGCCTTCTAATTGATGGGTATGCGCAGCTAGGAACTCAGCGGTGGCAAAGATATGTTGTGTGGTTAGAGAACTATTGATCAGTTCTAGGACATTCTTTTCACCTTGAACCAAGAACAGGCCGAGCGCCTTTCTTTGTTTCTTTTGGCTTAGAGCACGAACAAGCTTTAATTGGTTTTTGGATATCATTTTTTTATCTCGAATAAAATCGCGTTCATTATAAGGAAAACAAAAGGGGACACAAACTGAAGATTTGGTGGCTGTAACGTTATCTGTTAAATAACGACACAGAAGTGGGTATTGAAGTAGGACGTGATTGTAATCAATGAGTCTCACCAGTAAAATTGTTCACGCTGAGCGTCGTTACTCAGTGAAGGAACACGAAGTCAAAAAACGCCGACTGACCATTTCACAGCACCATAAACCTAATAGGCATATCATGTTTCATGCACACGTTTACTTCCCGTTAAAAAATATCGCCCAAGCAGAAGAACTAAAAAATCGTATTAATGCTGAAAGGCGAGATGTACTAACGGTTTTTCCATTGAATATGGGCTTAGTTGGGCCGCATAAAATGCCCATGTTTGAAGTTCACTTTGCCAATGATGACAAAGGTTTCACGCAATGGCTGAATCAAGCGCGTGGTGACTTTCCTGTGCTGATTCACCCTATCGGTGATAATGATCTGATAGATCATACAGAACATGCCGTATGGTTAGGCCGAGAGTTAGGCGTATTTGAGGATAAGCTTTCTTAACGAACCTTGTTAAACAATGAGGTTTGAAAATAAAGTAAGGTTTGAAAATAAGAGCTAAAAAAAGGCCAATAACACGTTTACTGAGTTTTAGTAAACGAAGCTAAAGGCCTTTGGGTGTGAGTTCGATGATTTTAGGCAGATGCCATAAGTAACGTTGGCTCAGTAATATTGGTTCAGTAATATTGATTAAATAGTATTGTTATCCAGTTTGGGGCTCAGGCTCTTCTATAAGATTATTAATCCATTTTTTGGATTGTATGCGTTGAGCGGTAAGGCAAATCTTGATGATCTCTTCTAGTAAGATGATCATCATAACCATGTGCAATGGCCAACCAAGGACAATCCCCGTAAAGTACGCAAGCGGTATACCGACAGCCCATTGCCCAAAGAGGTCAATGAATATACTGTATTTTATATCCCCCCCACTTTTTAAAACGCCACCAATCCCGACCATATTAAAAACCTTTAACACCATACCAAAAGCCATGACTAAACAAACATTCACCGCCATTTCTGGGTCACTGAGTGGGCTATTCATCAAGGCCGCGCTAATCAGTGGTGAGGCCAATAAACAAATAAACGCCAGCAATAAGGCCAATACACAGCTTGTAATGACGTACCACCACGATGTATCTGAGACTCGTTGATAATTTTTAGCGCCAATTTCATTACCCAATATGATGGAAGCTGCCACAGCAAAACCGAGAAAAGCAGAAATCAGCACGCTTTCAATGGGGGCCAGTAGTGAAATAATGGCAAGTTCACTAACACCAAGTTGTCCGACAATATAGCTGTAAACCAGAAGTCCGCCTGCCCACGCGGTATCGTGAATGATCATTGGTGTCGCAACTTTTATGAAACGCTTACGATTTTCTAGGCGGCGACCCTCTTGCCAACTTTTTCGATTTGGAAGTAAATGCGCGTAATGTTTTTTCACCATGTAGAACAGCATCAAGGTATGACATAAGCGAGAAACCGTGGTACCGATAGCCGCACCTAACACCCCCAGTTCCGGAAGCCCAAACAGACCAAAAATCAGTAATGCATTTAAAAAGGCATTAATAAAAATGGCGATAATACTGACATTGGTCGGCATTTTTGCTTCGCCTACCGATCGAAGCGCCGCTTCCATAGGCACGACAAGGGCAGTGAGCAACAAGCTAAAGCCAGTCACCCATAAATAATCTGTCGCCAGAGTAATATACTCAGGATCCGAAGCGATAATAGACACTACGGTTGCAGGGGCAAAAGTATAGATCAGCACAAAAGGCAGCGTGACCAACAATGCTACCATCCATGTTTGTGCCAGTGTCCTTGTGACACCCGCTAGGTTGTTGGCACCAAAGTATTGTGAGGCTAGCACACTCACCGCACCACTGGTTCCCACAATAACGATCAAGTTAAAGAAAAAGATACGGTTGCCGACACCTACCGCGGCTGTCGCTGATTCTCCCAATTGACTCACCATGAAGATATCAACCACACCAAGCAGCGAAAACAGAAGACCTTGCATTGAAACAGGCAGTCCTATGTCTATTAGCTTACGCCAAAATTGTTTATCGAGCGTTTGGTAAGTGGACAACATCGCAAAATTCCTCATAAGTGTTAATGAGAAGTTTAATTCCTGCCCAAAGAAAAGTATTGTCTCAATATATCAATAAGTTTTGCAAAACTATCATATTTCAGTGGGGCATATAGTGTGAATGACAAACAAGAACGCCTACTAATATCCGAAAAGACTCATCATGAGTTTATTGACCATACCCATGTAATGATGCTTGAGGAATATGGGATCATTCAATGCGGAATCGCGACGTGCAGAGATGTCTTTTCAATTTATAGGAAAAATCAACAGAAACACATGTTGCTTTACACTGTAAAAGGTAGGGGTTGGCTAGAAACAAATGGACGTCGTCATATCCTCGAACCCAGCTCTGTTATTTCAGCTCCGGCTTCAATAGAAATCGGTTTTGGTATTGAAGAAGAAGATTGGCAGATAGCGTGGGTGTTTTTAGATATGAACAAAGAGTGGCCGGAAATTGTAGGTGATGAAGTTCAATACTCTTTAACGCCGATAGCTGAAGTCATCTATGCCTCTATCTTGGCGATGCTACGATCGATTTCTCTGCCCATTGATCTCGGTGGCGCTGTGGGGAGAAGGGCAGTTGAGCAAATTGAGTTGCTGATCAATGCTCCGATTAATCTTGAGCAATCGAGAACTAAAATACGGATGACGCGCGTATTTGATATGGTGCAAAGGCAGCTTCATAAAGATTGGACTGTCGCGCAGCTGTCTTCGAATTTGCCTTGTTCGGAACCTCACTTTCACCGTTTGTGTCAGCAGTATTATGGGCATAGCCCTAAAGTACACGTCATGAGAATGCGAATGGAGTATGCCGCAAGATTACTCGTTTCAACAGAATGGTCAGTTCAACATATCGGTGAAATAGTCGGTTATCCGAATGCTGCAAACTTCAGTACACGATTTAAAGCTTGGAGTAAGATGACGCCAAGAGTCTTTAGGAACACAGTGAGAGGCAGTTAGTCTATGCCGATGAATAGCCCTTTACATACTGTGGTTATAAGGGGTGAGCTTTAATTTATGAGCTTTAAAGTAAGAGTAAAAGCGAATATTTTGACCTCAATCCTCTGTCTTTGTCTGTTTATGCCCGTTTGAGTCACGTCTGAAATCCCATTTTGTGCTAAAACTTAGAGAGTTAATCCGTCAATATTACTTAGAGGTGTTATGCAACTTTTCGCTGACAAGGAAGATCCAATTATCGAAAATGCAGAATTGTCACCGGTTGAGCACAGCCAAAAACCCTGGCGTGTGCTCATTGTCGATGATGATGAGCAAATGCATCAAATTACTCGATTGGCGTTGGCAAATTTTAAGTTTCAGAGCCGTCCATTAGAACTACTATCAGCATTATCTGCAAGTGAAGCGAAACACCTGTTATCAAATGAAGACGACATCGCACTCGCTTTGATCGATGTCGTGATGGAAACGGAACATGCGGGGTTGGATCTGGTCAGGTACATTAGGGAGCAGCAACAGAACTCATTAATTAGGCTGGTGTTAAGAACGGGTCAAGCAGGCCAAGCACCTGAAGACACCGTTATCCAAGAATATGATATTGACGACTATAAAGAAAAAACAGAGTTAACCACTCAAAAACTAAAAACATTGCTTTATTCCATGCTCCGTTCTTTTCGAGATCTTTGCTTAATAGAAGAACAAAAAACGGGTTTACGCCGAGTAATAAAAGCATCCGCTCGGGTCCAAAACACCAGTAGCCTTCAAGAATTTGCATCATCGGTACTCAGCCAGTTAACGTCCCTTTTAAAATTAGACACCTCGGCACTGTACTGTGTGGTTCAACCTGGCCCCGATGCTGAAGCATCGAGAGCGTTTACCTTAGCTGCAACAGGCAGTTACGTCGATTTGTATTATGATTGTGTATTAGACAAACTTCCTGAGTTAGTTTCAGAGCGTTGTCGAGACGTTCTGAGAACGAAAAAAACGGCTAAATACCCTGATGCGTATGTCCTGTGTACCAATACTGATGAAGGTATCGATAGTCTCCTATACGTCAATGTGAATCGCCCTTTGAACCTCCTTGATGAGCAGCTTCTTCAAATCTACATGCGAAATATTAGCCTAACGTTCGAAAACTTAAACTTGATGGTTGATCTTCGTGAAACCTCGAAAGAGTTGGTGAACAACCTAGCAAACGCGGTTGAAGCAAGAAGCCGAGAAACGGGCGCACATGTTCAACGTGTATCACTTATCAGTGGGAAATTGGCTGAGTTATATGGGTTACCGAATGATATTGTCGAGTTAATTAAAGATGCCGCTCCGCTTCATGATATTGGTAAGGTCGCTATCCCCGATAGTATTTTGCATAAACCAGGTAAACTTGACGCTGATGAATGGGAAATCATGAAAAAGCACGTGGAGTTTGGTGTCGATATTCTCAGTTCATCAAAACGAAAGCTTATCATTACAGGCAAAGAAATTGCGGGAAGCCACCATGAAAAATGGGATGGTTCTGGCTATCCATCAAGTTTGTCGGGTTATGATATTCCTGTTAGTGGAAGAATTGTCGCGCTTGCCGATGTTTTTGATGCGCTTGGGTCGGTACGCTCTTACAAGCAACCTTGGTCAGATGAAAAGATAAAGGAATTGTTGGTTGCTCAAAAGGGAAAACACTTCGAACCTGAGCTGGTCGATCTTATGATTGATCACTGGAAAGATTTTATTCAGATCCGAAGTGACTTGCCTGACTAAAACGTTTTTCCTAGCAGTCTAATAACTAGCAGTCTAATAACCGAATTATTTGACTGTTAGGTTTATTGATTTTAAGTGATCGCGTTAACAGTGTAAGCATGGCTTATTCAGTGGGCGTATTTTCAATAGACAGTGGCAGATCTTTAGGAATGATGAGAGTGAATTTGACTCCTTGGCCCGGTTCCGATTCAAATTGAAGATCGCCACTCAGTTTTTGTTTAAGCAAATTAAAGACCAAATTCAGTCCTAGCCCACTGCCTCCTTTTCCGCGTTTACTGGTAAAAAATGGTTCAAATATTTTTTGATGTAATGCGTTTTCAACCCCACTTCCATTGTCGGTGTATTCGAGCACGATATCTGAATCACTTTGATGGAACCTGATTGAAATCATGGGATTATCGAGGTTATCAAACGCGTGATTAATGCTGTTCATGACAAGATTAGTGACGATTTGAGTCAGAACACCGGGTAGGCTATTCATGACAATAGCGACGTTGCCTGAAACAACGGGTACGACAGGGACTCGTCTGGTTTCTGAATGAAGACTGCTCATCAGTGAATCAAGCACTTCTTTAACATTGAAAAGAGTACGAACTTCAGACACTTGATCGACCGCCGTTTGCTTGAAGTCCTTGATTAGCTTGGCGGCTCTGTTAAGGTTTTGCTCAAGCATACTGTTGCCTTCGTTGAGTTGTTCCATCAGTTGACTGAATTGGGTGCTTGTTAGTGTCTGGTTTGAAAATGCCGTTGTTAATTCAGCGCTAACATCGCGAATCACTGAAGCTGCGGTCACTGAAATCCCGAGCGGTGTATTCACTTCATGGGCGACCCCAGCAACAAGACCACCAAGTGCGGCCAACTTCTCTGACTCTATTAGTTGCTCTTGCGTCGCCTGAAGTTGCTCCATACTCTGCTTTAAGTCTGCTGTCCTATCCGCTACGGTATGCTCTAAATTGGCATTGAGAGTCTCGAGTTGAAGCTGCGCCACTTTTAAGTCTGATATGTTAATGCTGGTACCACGAAATCCAATAAATTTGCCATTAGAAAACCTTGCGAGCGCCTGGAAGAGCATATGATAAGTTTTCTCACCAATCTTGATCGTTTCTTCACATCGAGAAAAATCGGTGGATAATTTTACGCACCTTTTCAAATTCGACAGGTCGTTTAACTCGGGTACATCAAACAGGTACGGTTTATTAAAAGGATCAATGCTGAGAGACTTTGCCATGGATTCCGAGCAGTAGGTTAACTTTCCCAGTTCGTCGGTTTCCCACAACCAGTCAGATGAAACATGAGTAAAGTCACTGAGTCGCTCTTGTTCAAACTTAATATTGTTGTAGAGCGTGGTGACATCGGCGGTGATTTTATTGGTTTCATATGCCAACCAATTTAGCTCATCGTCCTCTTCCATAATCCATTTTTTATAAAATAGGTTAAGTGGTTTTGACGGATGCCGTGGGTTGTATTTTCTTAAATACTTTGCGATTAAGAATATTCGACGATTGATGCTTTCATGAAAGACCATCAGGATAAGAATGCACACAAAGGTGGTTTTTATTGAGTTAAAAATCAGGGTAATAATAAACTGCATCAGCAGTGCGTCGTAAATGGTCTTGGCGTTGGATTCTATGTAAATAGTACCGAGAAGCTCCGAATCTTCGCCGTCACGGCTTAAGTATTCTAAAGGGAAACTGACTGAAACGCGCTCATCTAGTACCTTGCTACCCGCATGGAAGGAGTAGTCGCCAGAGTCCACTTGCAGATAGTCAATCTTAGGTAAATTGACTAAACCGTCGAGACGTTCTTGTAAAACAACAAGGTCAAAATTCCACAACGAAGAGGCCAATAATGGCGCATGCACACTTTCTATCTCGTAGTGTCGCTGATCAACAGCGTTAAATTCACGATTATAGTCCCAGTACAGCTGAATAAGCGTCATGATCAGAGTGATGGCCCCACTCAGTATCACCGTGATGAGAATAATTCGACGACCAATCCGACTATGCAAAGGGTTACTGATGCTCTGCTCAAACTGCATTTTGTTTTTCATGTACTACCCGTTATGTTCGCCAGTCATATAAGTATAGAAGCTAGTCGGCATTTGGTACTATGCGCTGCAGCACATAAGCAAAAGCACATAAGAAAAAATCGTTTCTGCTAGCGCTATGATCTTTGCCAGAAAAGGTGGGATAACAAATGTGTTTTAACGTGACTCTTGTTAGTTTTACCTGGTTATTGCCCGTGAAAGCTTCAATTAGAGCCTCACTTCGTGGTATGTTCCAAAGCAAAATGAAACCGATAATATGGAAGTTAACGATATGGATTTAAACACATTTATTTCACAGCTTAAGCGAGAGCCTGAACTTATTGAATTTGAACAAACCATGAGTGTGATTGACGAAAATTTTAGTTTTACTCCAACCACGTTTACTAACGGTAAAACACTCAATCAGGCAGGGCAGAATAATGGCTCTTGCAAAATATTCGCGTTGGGTGCATTACAGCAGCTTTCTATTGAAGAAACGCTGGCTTGCTTTGGCCGATTCTATCGCGAAGACGTATTAAAGCACCCAGAGGGTGACGACCATCAAAACATTCGAAACTTTATGGTAACGGGTTGGGAGGGTGTTGAATTTGAAGCTGTTGCATTGGTGAAAAAAGTCTAGCGTTCTATTTATTTACGGACTAGGTGATTTACGGACTAAGTTATTTACGAACTAAGTGATTTACGAACCAAGCGTCTATATTTCACAAACCTAGCGTCTGCTTTACTTATCTAGCATTGAGCTTATATCTCACAACTGACCTTAAAGGATAGGCAGTGCACTTAAGCATTTACGGCACAGGCAAACGCCACTGTCGGTAACACCTGCACTGTCTCGCCTTTCAATATCAAAGCACCAACAGGTACTTTTTCCACTCTCAATATCGCATTGAGTTTTTGCACTGCATAAAGGGCATTCGTGGCTGCTTTTTTCACCACGTAGCTCTGCCATTATGCTCGCTCTTTGATCATCGCTGTAGTTTGGCCATTGGGCGATTTCTTTCTTGGTTCTGTGGCATCCAATGCACATATCGCCAGACGTTTTACATAAACCGATGCAGGGTGTTTTACAGGGAGCGTTCATTTCTACCATTGCCTTTGAAAACAGGCCTAAAGTATACCAGAGAACGTAGGTCATGCTTATTGATTCTAGAAAAGCATAAAGCCTTGGTGTAGGATTGTCGGCCATTTTCTATTGGTGAGATCACTATGTTCATTGGATTTGATTACGGTACCGCGAATTGCTCAGTGGCGACCATGCAAGATGGGCAGCCAATACTACTTCCGCTCGAAGGTGATAGTTTTTATATTCCTTCAACGTTATGTGCACCGACGCGAGAATCTGTTTCTGAGCACCTTTTTCGTCACAGAAGCATTTCTCCTTCTGATGCCGTTGGGGAGCAAGTATTGAGGCGTTCGATAGCGTTCAACCGAGAAGAAAGCATTGACCTTCAATCGGAAGATGTTGCATTTGGTCAATCTGCCCTAGATCTTTATTTAGATGATCCGAGAGATGTTTACTACGTTAAATCACCGAAATCATTTTTAGGAGCGTCAGGTTTACATGACGTTCAACTGAGTTTTTTTGAAGATCTCGTTTGCGCCATGATGGCCAATATAAAATCGCAGGCTGAATTACATACACAAAAAATGATTGCTGATGCAGTTATTGGTCGACCGATTAATTTTCATGGACGCGGTGGCGAGGCGGCAAATAAGCAAGCCGAGAAAATTCTAGAAAAAGCGGCAAAGCGAGCGGGTTTTGAGCAAGTTGTTTTTCAATTTGAGCCTGTTGCAGCCGGGTTAGAATATGAAGCAACACTCAATGACAACATCACGGTTCTGGTTGTGGATATAGGCGGTGGTACGACCGATTGCTCGATGATAGCAATGGGGCCAACTTGGCGAGGAAAATCAGACCGTACGCAATCTCTTCTCGCTCATAGTGGGCAACGGGTAGGGGGGAATGACTTAGATATACATCTAGCGTTCAGACAACTCATGGCACCTTTTGGGTTTGGTAGTCAAACCAAGAGTGGTATTGAAATGCCCATTACACAGTATTGGAATCCAATTGCCATTAACAATGTAGAGGCTCAGAAAGAGTTTTACTCGCGATCCAATTTATCGGCGCTTAAAATGTTGGTGAAAGAAGCGAGTGAACCTGAAAAGTTAAATAGGCTTCTTCAAGTGTACAACGAAACATTGGGCTACAATATCGTCCGTCGAGCTGAAGAAGCGAAGATTGCCCTTTCTTCTGATCGTCATTATCAAGCACACATCGATCTTCTTTCAGAAACGATCCAGGTTGAGATCACCCAACAACAAATGATTGACGCGATAGAGCAACCGAAATCGAAAATGGCCGAGCTTGTTAAAGAAGCGGTAAAATTAAGCAGCGCTCAGCCAGATGTCATTTTCATGACGGGAGGCTCGGCACGCTCTCCATTCTTGCGCAAAGCGGTAGAAGAACTGCTACCGAATATTCCCGTAGTGAGCGGCAATTATTTTGGGTCAGTCACCGCAGGGCTGGCGAGATGGGCAGACATCTGCTTCAAGTAACATTCGTTAACCGTTAATCGCCAAGCACTAATAGTTAATAGGCACATGAACCATCACCAATCTGTGATGGTTCGTTTCTTTGGCGGTTCATTGTTTTGAAGCGATCAAATTACAATGCCGATTTTGAATGCTACCTGTGTGTAACGTTATTTTGAGTGCTGAGGTGGCTGATAAGAAAGAGAGGCGTCTTGTCGTATGAAAACGTTGCTCGCAATAATGCTACCCACACATATGCAAACTAAACCTAAGCAAGATAATAGCTGAGGTGTTTCATTAAATATCACCATCGCAAGTAGCGTAGCAACAACAGGGGTAAGAGACCCGAACGCTGCGGTTCGCTCTGCTCCAAGGATTGAAATGGCATGCAGAAAAGTAAACGAAGCAAACAAACCAATTCCAAAACCTTGTATGAGCAAATGTCCCAGTAATTCTCTGAAAGGCCAATCTCTTGCAACCTCTATCAATGAATGGTGTTTAAGAGGTGAGAGAAGAGAGCTTTCGATAACACCGGTGGCGATGAGCAAAGCCAACAAGACGAAAGAGACAAAGGAAATTAATCCGGCACAAACCAGTGCAGGTAAATGACTAACCCGCGCACAAATCGTGAATGTTGCCCACATTAAACTCCCCACCAAAAATAACAGATGGCCTTTCAAGAGCGCAGGATGGTTTTCAGATGCGCCTGACCATAAAAATAGGCCAATCCCAACAATGATAAGTCCCAGCCCAACTTTTCGATGTTCACTTAACGGTTGAGAGAAAAGGATCACCGCAATAGCAGAAACAAATAAGGGTAATGTCCCGGGTACTAAAGCACTACCATCAGACACGGTGGCATTCTGCATTGCCCAGCCTGCGATGAGCAAGTACGGGAGCCCACCACCAACAATCATGCCAAGCAGATATCGAATAGGGATAGATAGGATCTGTTTTCTGGCTCGGAAAGTGACTGGGAAAAGAACTAAAGCCGGCACCAAAAAACGCGTAATCGCGATATCAGCAGGAGTAAATGAAGATATCGCCCCACCTTTTAGTGAAAGAAAGAAGCCAGACCAAAGCAGTACTGTTGCAAAAATTGAGAGGTAGCCCTTAAACATAGTGTTTACCTTTTGTGAATAAGCACTATTATCCTTCTAAATATGCGCTTATATCAGGCGTAATGTTAACTAAATTCATCAAATATTGGCTGTAATTGTCGCCTAACAATTGATGATTAGCTGAATCAATCGTGTAGGTATTCATTGAAATGGACAGAATTGATAGACGTATACTGGAATTAATTCAGCAGCAGGGAAGGTTGTCCACCGCTGACCTGGCAGACAAAGTCGGTTTGTCTGCTTCACCTTGCGCTCGACGTTTAAAAAAGCTTGAAGATGAGGGTGTTATCGATAGCTATAACGCGAGCTTGAACAAGGGGAAATTGGGCATTGGAATGACGGTATTCGTTGAAGTGAGTTTAAACAACCATCAAGCGGGTTCGATAGATGGATTCGAACAGGCGATGTGTGAAAGCAAAGAAGTGATTAATTGCCATGTGGTATCCGGTGCTTATGATTATTTATTAGAGGTCGTCACCAAAGATCTCGAAGGGTATGAACAGTTCACGCGTCAATTACAAAGAATTCAGACGGTGAAAGACATTCATACACACTTAGCAATAAGACAAGTAAAACAAGGTAAGTCGCTGCCTATTTTAATATAGGCAGCTTGTTTAATTTGCCGCTTCTTTTATAAGCAGTTTCATTGACAAGCAGAAGGGAAAAATAGGCTTCACCTATTTACAGCTCGTCAATTGGCTGAGACTCGCTTAGAGAATAGCTAAGGTCTACTAAACGAGAGTCAACGGCTAACCAAGAGCCGGTAGAAAGCCCGCACTGATGGCCAGCTGTGCCGAAACAATAAAGACCCCAACCATACCGGTCATGATAAGGGCTGGCTTACCACCAAACACTTGGTACTCAGACTGGTAGTGCTCAGATTGTCTAACTTTATACACCATTGCAACAGGTAGGAAGATAGCCAGTACAGCAAGGGCAATAGCGGCGTAACCTAACGCCATAATAAAGCCTTGTGGGTAGAAAAGAGCAAAACCAAGTGGCGGTACAAAGGTAATGATGGCTGAAAAAAATCGATTTCCTTCTTTTGCTTTCCCCTTCACGGAGTCAGCCAGGAACTCAAATAAGCCAAGGCTTACACCCAAAAAAGACGTCAGTAGCGCTAAATCTGCGAATATCCCAACTATTTGACTAATATTGGATTGCTGTACCGTTACGGCAAGCTCGCTAATAAGGGCAGATAATCCCGTGTTTTCTATCAGAGTATCTTGGCTTATCACCCCTAATGTAACGATTTGCCAGAAGATATAGACAACTAAAGGGATCGACGAGCCAATGAGAATCGCTTTACGTAACGAGCGAGTGTCACCATCCAAGTAATTGACCACCGCAGGGATACTGCCGTGAAAACCAAACGAGGTAAAAATAACCGGTATTGCCGCAACAATGAAACCCTGTTGAATGGGCATACTGAGCAGGTATCCTTGAGTCACATTTGGCGCAAGAAATCCAAGAACGACGACCATAGCAACCAGCTTTGTGATAAACAAAACGCGATTCACTTTATCTACCGTGCTTGTTCCAAACGTAACAATCGTTGCCACAATGAGCGTAAAGAGTACCGTCGCGAACGGAGCGTTAATGTCAGTTCCAGACCAAGAGGCTAATCGCTCACCAAACTGAGCGCCACCACCTGCGATATAGGCTGAGCACAAAGAATAGAAAAGAAACAACATAGCAAAGCTTGTCAACCATTGGCCTTTTTTCCCCAATATTTTTTTGGCCAAACTATGCAGCGTAGCATTGCTATCGGCGTGTTGATGAAGTTCAAGCATCAATAGTGCAGTGAAAGCCATTAAAAGCCAAAGGCTCAGCATTATGATGAGTGAAGTTGAGAATCCAATGCCTGCGGATGCGATAGGGAGCGCAAGCATGCCTGCGCCAATCGTGGTACCGGCAATAATCAAAGTACTACCAAATATCTTTGAATCTGTCATGTGTACACTTAAATTTACGTTATTTAACATCTAGCGAAGAATACTGCGATTCGAACAAATAACAGATTCTGCGTTCATAAGTTGAAGATTTTGTGGCTTTTAAGTCTGCAAATCAAGTGTTTTGTAAGGTTTTAAATCCACAAATGTAAATTAAAATGTACATTCGGGATGTTTGAGTAATTATTGCGTCATCTTCGTCGGTTCGGAGTAACGCTATAAAGTAAAGTAACATTATAAAGTTAAGTGGCATGTCGAAAGGCAACCGCTAAGGACAACAACTCTGTACAGCGAGACCGTAAACATAATTACCTGCTTTCATTATTACCTGCTTTCATTTAGGCATTCTGTTAAAATCCGCGCCAGTTTAACAATAGGTAAAAAACATGACGCTATCTTTCCAAAATCTTGGGCTTTCTCATAAAATCGTTGATGTGGTCAATCAGCTAGGAATTAGCCAGCCGACAGAGATTCAGGCTCAGGCTATCCCTCATGTGTTAGCAAAAAAAAATGTGCTAGCCGGTGCGCAGACAGGCACAGGAAAGACAGCCGCTTTTTCGCTACCCATTATTCAGCAGTTCTTAGATCGACCGCTGACAAGAGAAATAAACAGCCGAGTCATTAGAGCGCTCGTTTTGGTACCCACTAGAGAATTGGCCCAGCAGGTTTTTGACAATGTCACTCATTATGCTGACCAAACTGGTTTAAAAATCGTGACTGCCTATGGTGGAACGAGCATGAATGTACAAACCACGAACTTGAAGGGAGGCGCTGATATTTTGGTCGCTACGCCGGGGCGACTTATCGATCACCTATTTTGTAAAAATATCGTGCTGAGTCAAACCGAAGTACTTGTTTTAGATGAAGCGGATAGGATGTTAGATATGGGTTTTATGCCTGATGTCCAGCGTATTTTGAAGCGTATGAATGAAGCACGCCAAACTCTGTTCTTTTCGGCAACATTGGATCAGAAAATCAAAGCCATTGCCAACAAAATGATGTCTGATTCCGTAGAAATCCAAGTAGCACCAGCTAACAGTACCGCCGAGACAGTCAAGCAAATGGTGTATCCAGTGGATAAGAAGCGCAAAAGTGAACTGCTTGCGTACCTGATTGGTTCAAAAAACTGGCAGCAAGTGTTGGTCTTTACCAAAACTAAGCAAGCGACAGATGCGTTAGTGAAAGAACTTAAACTCGATGGCATAAAAGCGACATCGATTCACGGTGATAAGAGCCAAGGCGCAAGGCAAAAAGCACTAGATGATTTTAAATCAGGTAAAGTTCGCGCTCTTATTGCTACGGACGTAGCAGCAAGAGGGCTTGATATCCATCAGCTCCCTCAAGTTGTTAACTACGATTTACCGTATAAAGCCGAAGATTATGTGCATCGTATTGGTCGTACGGGGCGAGCAGGAGCGACAGGCTTAGCCGTCTCGTTAATGAGTCGAGATGAAGAGTATTTGCTTAAAGCAATAGAAGATCTACTCGATACCCATTTACCGCAGGAATGGTTAAACGGGTTTGAGCCTAGCCTCAACGATCCAATAGATAATGCGCATGCGCCATCCAAACGAGGCCGTTCGTCTGAAAAGCAAAAGATGAAAGCAAAGTTAAAAATACATGCGGGAAGAGGAAAACGTAGATAAAACGTTTAAAATATTCAAAAACCCCAGCCAACTTAACCTATATATAAGTTGGCTGGAATATATCTACCTTTCTCATTTTACCCGTTCCCTCCTCATTTACCCATAAGTCTCAATCTATATTTTTATTAGTAATAGGTGTTTGATTCGATATCGATGATTAATAATAAAAATAACATTATCTAAAGACCGATAAACTTTGAACCGATAATATCCAATTACCGATAGATTTAATTATAAATATAATTATTCTTATCGGAACCTGTATTCGATGTTTCTTAAGGACATTGCGACTAATAAAAATGTAAATAATGAATGGAGAATTAACCCATTGTTTTATTGATGGTAAATCTACGTTTCCTACTGCGATAAACGACTTGATACTTATATGCAAATCGAAAATAACATTAAATTGTTAACAGTATGTTTCTATTTACATCTGGTTGCATTTCCATTGTAAAATTTATAAGTCCCTTGTTATCAATGACTTAATTGCATTTTGGTTTGTCTGTAGAGTACGTAATATATTATGAAATCATGCACTTATAGATGTTAACGATAAATTAACATTACATTTGTGGTGAGATCTTGTTCAAAATTATGCCTATTAAATGAAAAAATATTTGTATTGTAATATAAGGAGTCTAGTTTAAATAAGTAGAAAGATTCTTCAATTAAGAAAGAATTATAGTATTTGTTACGTTAGTTGGTGCTTATTTGAAAGTGCCATTTTATATACGCTTTAATATTGCTGTTAAGAATGGAGTCCCTCAATGAAAAAGCTCGCTTTGATCACCGGATCAAAAGGCGGAATAGGTTCCGCGATCTCCTCTAAACTGGTTAGCGATGGTTACCGTGTAATAGCAACATATTATACTGGCAATCATCAGTGTGCATTGGACTGGTTTGTAGAAAAAGAATTCAATGACGATCAGGTCCGGTTATTTGAACTCGATGTGACGAATGCCGCGGAGTGCGCCGAGCGCCTCAGTAATCTTTTACAAGAGGAAGGCACCATCGATGTTTTGGTCAATAACGCGGGTATAACGAAAGACAGTGTATTCAAAAAAATGACGTTGGATGCATGGCGTGACGTCATTGAAACCAACCTCAATAGTTTGTTTAACGTTACCCAACCGCTGTTCGCGCCAATGTGCGAAAAAGGCTCAGGTCGAGTCATCAATATTTCTTCTGTTAATGGGCTTAAAGGCCAATTTGGTCAAACCAATTACTCAGCCGCTAAAGCGGGAATGATTGGATTTTCAAAAGCACTTGCGGCTGAGGGGGCTCGCAGTGGCGTGACCGTTAATGTAGTCGCTCCAGGGTACACAGCAACCCCCATGGTTCAGCAAATGAAACCAGAAGTTCTTGAGTCAATTAAGTCACAAATTCCGATGAAACGTTTAGCGACACCGGAAGAGATTGCGGAGTCGGTGAGTTTTCTCGCAAGCGATGCAGGGGCATACATTACTGGTGAAACATTGTCAGTCAATGGCGGATTGTACATGAGTTAGGTTGGGCATTATGAAAAGAGTATTTGTTGTAGCAGCGAAACGAACACCAATTGGATCGTTTGGTGGAAGTTTAAAAGAGATATCTGCAGGTAAGCTTGCATCTATCGCTATCAGAAGTGCGTTAGAAGCTGGAAATGTTCAACCACAAAACGTGGATGAAGTGATTGTTGGTAATGTCATTGGCGCCGGACAAGGCATGAGTGTTGGGCGTCAAGCGGCCATATTTGCGGGTCTTCCCACAAGTGTCCCTGCATATAGTCTAAACATGGTTTGCGGTAGTGGTATGAAATCAGTCATGGATGCGGTGTCTCATATTCGCTCTGACGATGCTGAGATCGTCGTTGCAGCGGGTGTTGAAGTGATGTCACAAATTCCTTTTACCGTCCCTTCGTCAGTTCGTGATGGTCACAAAATGGGGCATCTGAACATGACCGATCTACTGATATCAGATGGTCTGACGGATGTGTTTAATCAATACCACATGGGGGTGACGGCGGAAAATGTTGCCAAAGAATGCGGCATTAGCCGCCAGCAACAAGACGAGTTTGCGCTGAACAGCCAGCAAAAAGCCATCGCAGCCATAGAAGCAGGCGTATTCAAAGATGAAATAACCCCTGTAGATGTAAAAAAGCGTCGGGAAACCGTTACCTTCGATACGGATGAATATCCAAAGGCCACGGCAACATTGAGCGGATTGGAAAAACTCCGCCCTGCTTTTGACCGAGAAGGCAGTGTCACTGCAGGAAATGCGTCTGGAATCAATGATGGGGCGAGTGCATTGATTCTGGCCTCTGAAGACGCGGTTAACACCTACGATCTAAAACCAATCGCTGAAATTACCAGTTATGCGCAATCTGGGCTGGACCCGAAAATCATGGGATTAGGTCCTGTTGAGGCGGTGTCTCAGGCGTTAAGTAAAGCAGCTCTTCAACTCAAGGACATCGATCTGTTTGAGCTCAATGAAGCGTTCGCCGCGCAAGCTTTAGGTGTGGTGCATTCATTAGCGAAAGAGCATCAAGTGTCGGTATCTTCGATCTTGGATAACGCAAACGTTAACGGCGGAGCCATTGCACTTGGGCATCCATTAGGAGCATCGGGCAATCGTATTCTCGTTACTCTTATCCATGAACTCAACCGAAGAAGTGGCCAGTACGGTGCTGCTTCCTTATGTGTTGGGGGCGGTATGGGGACAGCAGTCATCGTTAAGTCAGCATCGCTAAATCAACAAAGTTAAGTTAAATCAGCATAGTTTAGTTAAATCAGCATAGTTAAATCCATTTAGTGATTAAACCGAATATTTTATTTATCTAGGAGAACGACCATGTATACAGATTTCTTTAAAACATTCACAGACCAAACTGAGCAATCACTTCAGCCTTATCTAAAGTTCAATAAGCTAATGACAAAAAATGTTGAAGTGCTTACTGAGCTACAACTTAATGCGATTCGTACCTACAGTGAGATGGGTATGACTCAAATGAAGGCCGCAACGGAAGTGCGTGATGTGACATCATTGACTGCATTTAACGGCCAGCAACTTGCTGTGTTAACCAAGTTATCTCAACAACTCACCGAAGACAGCAGCAAGCTACAGGCGATTGCGAAAGAGTTCAAAGACGATGTTGAACAGATGACCTCGGAAAATCTAAAAACAGTGACTCCTGCATAACACAGTCCATTTTGCCGCCTTTGATTAAGGCGGCTTTTTTCCGAAGATAGGAGTAGAAACCATGTTCCAACACTTCTTTTCGGACTACCTTGTAAAACTCCAAGAAACCAATCAGCAATGGTGGCAAGATCTTGAATTAAGCAAGGAAGCCGTGAACACCCCCCTCAACAAAGCCATGCAAGAAGTCAATTTTGAAGACTCTGCTAAGTTCTTTGAACAAGCGGTCAATCAACCTACTGCTCTACTGCAAATGCAAACTCAGTGGTGGGAACAACAACTCAAAATCTGGCAAAACGTCGCGTTGGCCGGCAATACACAAAGCTTGGTCAATGAAGAAAAAGGCGACAAACGTTTTTCAGATGAGGGGTGGAAAAACGATGCATTTTATAGCTTCATAAAACAGTCGTATTTACTTTTTAGCCAGACTTATTTTGATACCATTAACAGCATTGAAGGTGTTGATGAGAAAACCAAAGAACGCATTATTTTCTTTTCTCGCCAAGCCATTAATGCACTCTCGCCAAGTAATTTTATCGCGACCAATCCAGAACTGCTCAAGCTCACTATTGAACAGAATGGTGAAAACTTATTAGCTGGCTTAGATCAACTGCGCGAAGATGTAGAGTCTAGTGCGGACATTTTGAAGATCCGCATGACTAATAACAACGCGTTCCGTATTGGCGATGACGTTGCTAATACACCGGGTGATGTCGTTTTTAAGAATGAGTTATTCGAGCTTATTCAATACAAACCACTCACAGAAAAAGTGAACGCAACGCCACTGTTGATTGTTCCTCCATTCATCAACAAATATTATATTTTGGATTTGCGCGAAAAAAATTCAATGATGCGATGGCTTGTTGAGCAGGGGCACACGGTATTCATGATGTCGTGGCGAAACCCAGGTAAAGAACAATCTAATGTGGAATTCGGCGATTACGTAACGGAAGGCGTTGTCAAAGCGGTGTCTGCAATTGAGGATATCACGGGCCAAGAACAGATTAATGCGGCTGGATATTGCATCGGCGGAACCGTACTAGCCTCAACGGTTGCGTATTATGCGGCCAAAAGAATGAAGAAGCGGATCAAATCAGCGTCGTTTTTCACTACATTACTCGACTTCTCTCAACCGGGTGAAGTGGGTGCGTATATTAACGATACGATCGTCAGTGCGTTAGAAATACAAAATAACGCGAAGGGCTATATGGATGGAAGATCACTCAGCGTGACCTTCAGCTTGCTTCGAGAAAATAGTTTGTATTGGAACTATTACGTTGAGAACTATTTAAAAGGTAAAAGCCCAGTCGATTTTGATCTGCTTTATTGGAACAGCGATAGCACAAACGTTTCAGCACCGTGTCATAACTTCCTCATTCGACAACTTTATTTGGAAAATAAATTGGTTCAAGATAAAGGGGTTAAGATTGGTGGAGTTTGGATTGATCTTAATAAGATCAAAGTGCCTAGCTATTTCATTTCTGCGAAGGAAGACCATATAGCCTTATGGCAAGGGACGTATCGTGGTGCTCTAAAATCTGGCGGTAATAAGACCTTTGTGCTTGGCGAATCTGGGCATATAGCGGGCATCGTTAACCATCCTAGTAAAAACAAGTATGGGTACTGGTTAAATGACAATCTTGATGATTCTGCTGATGAATGGTTATCGAACGCCACTCGTTCGGAAGGGTCTTGGTGGCCACATTGGCATAAATGGCTAATGACCTTTAATCCAGAAGAGCAAGTAGAACCGTTTGGGCAAGGTTCAGCGAACAACCCTGTGATTAGTGTTGCGCCAGGGAAATATGTCAGACAGGTCCTTCCCGTTGAATCGGTTAGTGATGGTAAGAGTAAAACAGAGAAAGAACAGGCAGAGACAGCTTAGATGCCTACTGCGATGAAAGGGTATTTGAACATCGCGGCTGCGGCGTTCAAATACCTTATCGAGTTTAATGACTTATATTAGCTATTTAGTCATTAGCACTTAGCGAATGCGTAAGTACGGAAGCCACCAATCAAATTTCGTGCTTTGTAGCCATTATTAACCAGTTGACGATACGCAACGTTACCGCGTAACCCGACTTGGCAATAAATGACGACTTCTTTGTCTTTCGGTAATTCGCTCATGCGGTGGCGAAGTTGATCAACAGGAATATTGATAGCGCCTTCGATATATCCGCCATTTTGTAGCTCGCCAGGGTTACGTACATCCAACAATACTTGTGTGTCATCGAGGTGATCAATCTCATCAAAGTGAATGGGCGTTGAATCGCCTTTGATGATGTTATTAGCAACAAAAGCGGCTTGGTTAATGACATCTTTGGCGCTGCCGTAAGGGGGAGCATAGGTCAATTCAAGGTGCTGAAGTTGTTCAACAGTCATTCCTGCTCTCTGCGCCACGGCCATGATATCAATGCGTTTGTCGACACCGTCTTTCCCAGCGGCCTGAGCACCCAAAATCTTGCCATTTTTTGGATCAAACAGCATTTTAAATGACACGATTTCTGCGCCAGGGTAGTAGCTAGCATGGCTTGCCGTATGAACGAACACTTTCTCGTAGTCAATACCATCGCGTTTAAGCTGCTTCTCGTTTTTACCAGTAGATGCAATTGCAAGGTCAAAGATCTTACAAATCGCTGTACCTTGTGTTCCTTGATAACTCTCTTGGCGGCCTAGCATGTTGTCAGCCGCCATTCTACCTTGACGATTCGCAGGGCCAGCCAATGGAACCATAGTTTGAGAACCCGTTACGAAATCTTGCTCCTCTATCGCATCACCGACGGCATAGATCGACGGATCGCTGGTTTGCATAGTGGGTGTGGTCCAAATGCCACCTAGATCGCCAATTTTTAGCCCAGCTTGAGACGCTAGTGTTGTCTCCGGACGAACACCTATCGCCATAATTAGAATGCCAGTTTCTAATTGCTCGCCATTGTTTAGGCTCAATACCAGGCTTTGGCTCGTCGATTGGTAATCAACGGCTTCAAGCGCAACGCCTAACCTAAGGTCTATGCCTTTGCTTTTTATTTCCGCATGAGCAAAGCCAGCCATTTCACGGTCAACAGGGGTCATAACCTGATCCGCCATTTCAATGAGGGTTGTTTCAATGCCTAGCTGGTGGAAAGCTTCCATCATTTCCAAGCCAATGAAGCCACCGCCGACGACTGTGGCGTGTTGAGGTTTATTGTCAGCTAATGTGTTTAGGATCTTATCCATATCAGGAATGTTGCGCAGCGAGTGCGTCAACGGGTTCTGGATACCCGAAATAGGCGGTACAATCGGAGCTGCACCTGGGCTCAGCAGTAAAAAGTCGTAAGTTTCAATGTATTCAGTGCCATCTAGAAGATTCTTAATGGTAACCGATTTACTCGATCGGTCGATGCTAACCACTTCATTCATGGTACGCACGTCGACGTTAAAGCGAGCTAGGAAACTCTCAGGGGTTTGAAGCAGCAGTTTATTACGCTCCTTGATATCACCGCCAATATGGTAAGGCAAGCCGCAGTTAGCAAAAGAGACAAACTCACCGCGTTCAAACATGATAATTTCAGCATCTTCACTTAATCGTCTTGCGCGAGCCGCAGCAGAAGCACCACCAGCAACGCCACCAATAATTAGAATCTTTGTCATTATTTTCTCCGAGGTACGCTTAGCGTAGTCCTAGTTTTTTTAAAAAATATACGGCAGGACAAATACCAGTGAATGCACTCTGAATCAGATTTATCCCAACAAATACGGTTAGCCAAACAAAATTACTATGAACAGTGACTGTTAATAGCACAGATAGAAGAATCATACAGCCAGCCAGTACGCGTACACCATTATCAATTGTCATAATCTTGTTCCTTCCATTCGTTGTGTAATGTCTTTCCATTTGTCTATTAGCTCATACTAATGTTAAATTATCTAAATTGCAATGGACTAAATTAGTATTGACTAATTTAAATTTATTAGTAGAATCTAAACAAAGCCCAATGAGAGTTAGTATTGCTATGAAAAATCAGGTTCTCGATCTCAAAGAGATGCAAAGCCAAGCAGAGGAAGCCGCTAATTTACTAAGAGTGATGGCGCACCCTGAGCGTTTAATGGTTCTCTGTTACTTAACGGAAGGGGAAGTGGGCGTTGCCGAACTGATGCAGCATTCAAATTTGAGCCAGTCTGCTTTTTCTCAACACCTATCTGTACTGAGAAAATGTGGTTTGATTACTTCTCGCAAGGAATCTCAGCAGGTGTTTTACTCGTTGGCGGACCCAAGAGCGCACGCATTGATTAATAGCCTTCACAGCGTTTTTTGCAGAGCTGTCAGTTAATTAAAAAATACATTTTGATTGGCTGTTTTGCTGAGCAGGTAATCAAAATTTGTTTTCAATTGTATAGAGGTTTATATGGCGTTTGCTGTTCCATGGGAGTCACTGTTTGGTGGCATGTTACTCGGGCTATCGGCCGTAATATTGATGCTATTTAGTGGGAAAGTCGCCGGAATTAGTGGCGTTGTTGGAGGGCTTTTAAATCCAAAAAAACACGATTCAAGCTGGCGTGCTGCTTTTGTTGTTGGGCTAATATTAAGTGCGGTTATTCTTGCACCACTTGGCTTTGATCTTCCAGATGTGTCAAACAACAACATCGTGCTGGTCGCTGTCGCTGGTGTATTAGTTGGGTTTGGTACCCGTCTGGCAAATGGCTGTACGAGTGGGCATGGAATCGTAGGCATGGGCCGATTTTCTGTGAGATCCATTGTGGCGACATGCACATTCATGATCACAGCGATCATCGTTGTTTGGGTAAAGCGTCAAGTAGGGTGGGCATAATGTCAGTGAATAGAATAGTAGGAATGATCGTTGGCTTGATCTCTGGGCTGCTTTTCGGTGCAGGCATGGTTATCTCTGGAATGGCGGATCCGGAAGTCGTCACTGCGTTTTTGGACCTGACAGGTGATTGGGACCCAAGCCTCGCATTTGTGATGGGTGGTGCGCTTTTCGTGTTTACACCTTGTTATCATCTGATCATTAAAAAGCGCACAAGCGCGATCAATGGCAGCCAATTTTCGTTGCCACAGAAAAAGAACCTCGACGGTAATTTAATCGTAGGCGCTAGCATTTTTGGTTTGGGTTGGGGGCTTTCTGGGATTTGTCCAGGCCCAGCAATGAGCAGTATAGCGGGGGGCTCAAATATAATTTTAGCGTTTGTATTGAGCATGTTGGTGGGTTTCGTATTAGGTAGTCAGCACCTAGCAGGACGACTGTGGATTAGCAATAAAAACGAAGCAAGCGATGATCAAAGCCAACAAATCGATCCTTCTCCAGTCACCGATACGATTAACTGATCAACAGAGCAGTGAGATGCAGTTTGCATCTCACTAGAAGGCCAATCTAAGGGAGTTAGATTATGGATAAAGAACACTCACATTCGCTCGTCTATCGAGTAATGAACAGCTTTTTCCCTCCTATTTTATTGGTCATCGCACTCGCTTTTGGGGCCGCTGCTTTCTGGTTGACCCCAAAAGAAGAAGATCCACAGATCGTCGTGCCTATGATTGATGTGTTAATCGATGCACCAGGCTTAAGCGCCCGTCAGGTCGAAAATCAAATTACGGAACCGATTGAAAAAATCTTGAGTCAAATTGACGGTGTTGAATATGTCTATTCGTCATCAATGGAAGGAGCTGCTCAAGTTATCGTGCGTTTTTATGTTGGGGAAAACCGCGAAGAAGCCTTAGTTAAGCTCTATAACAAGCTTTATTCTAATCAAGATCATATTCCTTCTACTGTCGAACGTTGGTTAGTTAAACCTATCGAAATCGACGATGTAGCGATTGTCGTTGCTGCCGTTTACTCGAAAAACGCGGAACAGCTTGATCATGATGATTTGCGCCGAGTTTCTGAACAAGCGACTCTAGCGTTGAAAGCGGTTCCCAATACCAATATCGTATCAGTGATTGGTGGTCAACCTAGAACCATCGAATTGGCGCTCAATGCTACGGCTATGGCCAACTACAAAGTCACGGTTTCAGATCTTGCTCAAGCATTTCAACTCACTCATGTCAAATCTTCAGCAGGGGACATTCAAACTTCGGGTCAGCGATATTCTCTTGAAAGTGGTCAACTGTTTCAATCTTCGGAAGAGCTTGGAGACTTTGTGGTCTCCGTGATTAACGGACGTCCTGTTTATTTGCGTGATGTTGCTGATATCTATGACGGCCCATCTGAAGCCAAAAGTGATACCTGGTATCGGTCAGTGGCGTTGAATGACGCTGAAGAGGTTCCTGCGGTCTTTATCAGTGTAGCTAAGCAAAAAGGTGCGAATGCCGTTACCGTTGCCAACGACGTCATAGCCACGTTACGAGAATTAGAAAGCACTCAGTTTCCTGAAGAGATCGGTGTCGATATTATTCGAAACTACGGACAAACCGCCGATGAAAAAGTCACCAACTTAATCTCTAGCTTAGGTATTTCTATACTGACTGTGGTTGTCTTTGTCGGGTTATTTCTTAATTGGCGCAGTGCCCTTGTTGTCGGTATTGCCATTCCTATCAGTTATGGCGCGACATTGGGCGTGGATTTACTGTTCGGCTACTCGATAAATCGAGTGACCTTATTCGCGTTGATTTTGGCGTTAGGCCTTATCGTTGATGATCCTATCGCGAGTATCGATAATATCGAACGGTATTTGAAGAGAAAAGAACTCAAACGAACGGATGCCATTGTGCTGGCAATGGCTGAAATTCGCAGCGCATTGCTCATGTCCACCGTGGCGATTGTGATTGTGTTTACCCCTATGTTCTTTATCACTGGAATGATGGGGCCGTATATGGCGCCGTTGGCTTTCAACGTCCCGATAAGCGTTGTGTTTAGTACAGTAATCGCGTTTTTCATAACACCTTGGCTTGCCAAAAAAATACTGAAAGGCTCTGAAGAACGTGGTCATTATCAGATCAAAAATACACTCTTATTTAAGACATACCAACGGTTGTTACTGCCACTATTGCAAAGTCGTAAAAAAAGCCACGGATTTCTGGCGTTAGTCGGTTTACTCTTTTTAATTGCAGCGTCACTGCCTTTGTTTCGCTCGGTACCCTTAAAGTTACTGCCTTACGACAATAAGAATGAGTTCCAACTGATTGTGAATATGCCCGAAAATACCGATTTCGTATCGACATCGAACGTATTGCGAGAGTTTTCGGACTTTTTAATCACTGTCCCTGAAGTCCAATCGGTATCTGGTTTCTCTGCAATAGCGTCCCCGATGGATTTTAACAGCATGGTCAGGCACTATTTTTTACGTAATCAGCCCTATCAAGGTGAACTACGGATAGTTCTGGTCGATAAAAAACACCGGAATATGCAATCACACGAAATAGTAACTAGGCTACGGTCAGACATCGAAGCCATTGCATTTAAGCATAATGCGGCTATTCAAATCGTCGAAGTGCCACCTGGCCCACCGGTTATTTCCACCATCACTGCGGAAGTGTACGGGAATGGGTTCCAAAGCTATTCACAATTGCAGGAGCAAGCAAAACAGGTAGCAAATCGGTTATCAAGAGAAGCGTTTGTGTCAGAAGTCGATACCAGCGTTCAAGGTGAATCCAAAACGTTACAGTTCATTATTGATCAAGAAAAAGCGGCGTTATCTGGTATTTCAGTAGCGGATATCAATCAGACACTTCAGTCCGCCAATCAAGGCTACACCTTAGCCTACTTAGCAAAACAGAACGAAGTGAACCCGCTCGCGATTTCAATTCGATTGCCAAGAGGTGATAGAGATCAGTTATCCGCGTTATTGCAACTTTACGTAAGAGGTAGTACAGCGTCGATCAAAAATAGCCAAGATGGTGGGTTAGTCGATGCCGCTAAACCTCTGGTTCAATTAAGTGAACTCGGAGAATTTGTGAATCGAGAGACGGATCAACCTATCTTTCATAAAAACCTAAAACCCGTTGTTTATGTGTACGCCGAAGTCACTGGAAGAGTCCCTGGGGAGATCATTGCCGATGTAATGGCCGATCAAGATACGCCAGTGCAAACGTATTCAGTGCCCGTCAATGAGCGCTCATATTTAAACAATGGGGCTGGCGATAGCTGGAGCGTAGCTAAAGGCACCGACATTGTCTGGAGTGGTGAAGGGGAGTGGAAAATCACCGTCGATGTGTTTAGAGATCTCGGTATTGCCTACGCAGCGGCACTGTTTGGTGTGTTTCTCGTGATGCTGATTCAAACCGGACTGCCTGCCGTATCGGGTATTATCATGTTGGCGATTCCTTTGACGGTTATTGGCATCATGCCCGGGTTTTGGCTGTTGAACGTATTGAGTTCAGACATTAACGGATACCCAAACCCTTCGCTTTTCACCGCGACAGCAATGATAGGGATGATTGCATTAGCGGGGATAGTGGTACGAAATTCACTTGTGTTGATTGAATTTGTACAGCAGTCCTTAGCGAAGGGGCAACCTCTACAAGATGCACTGATCGAATCAGGCGCGGTCCGTATGCGGCCTATCTTATTGACAGCGGGAACTACCTTATTGGGTAACATTGTCATTACCTTAGATCCTATTTTCAACGGACTCGCGTGGTCGATCATTTTTGGTATTACCGCATCCACTATTTTCACTCTTCTGGTTATCCCCGTCGTTTATAACCTGGCGTATCAAGAGAGTCACAAAAGCAGCGCAGTCAGTCGTGAAAGAGTGACGCTAATGGAGGACGAATAATGAAAAGCAAAAATAAATGGCTTGGGGTGATTTTGTTTACCTTATTAACCATGCTATTCCTTTTTATGGCGGGCATGTTTAATGAAAAAGTATCAGACAATAAACGTCACACAACCAAACCTGAAATCGCTCCGGAAGTCATCGTATTAGCCCCTATTAATGAGCCTGTTTGGCGAGAGTTTTCTGGTGTCGTTGTTGCAAAACAGAGAGCTGATATTTCTGCGCGAATCACAGCTAAAGTATCGGAAATATATATTGAAGTGGGCGAAGCTGTCGAAAAAGGTGACATTTTGATGCGTCTAGAGAACGAAGATCTAGAAGCACGAGTTACGCAAAATGAACAGGCCTTATCGGGAGCGCAAGCGAAACTCAGCTCTGCGATTAAAGAATACGACAGAGCGAAAGAGCTGTTAACCAGAAAGCTCGTTTCTCAATCCAGTTTTGATAACGCCGAAAGCGAGTTGGAACTGGCCAAAGCCACATTTAACCAAACTCAGGCTGCACTGATAGAGTCACAAACGACACGCGAGTTCAGTATCATTACTGCGCCATTTGCAGGGCTGATCACCAATAAACCGATTAATGTTGGGGACACAGCTGCCCCCGGCAATGTATTGGTTTCTCTCTATCAGCCGGCGCGCTTACAAATTCAGGCCGACATCGCTGAATCGGTATTGCCACATATTCAATTGGGGCAAGAGATCAATGTCGACCTTCCCACCGTTTCCCTTAATATTCCATCGAATGTGAGTGAAATGACCCCGTCAGCAGACGTAAATTCAAGAAGTTATCAGATTAAGCTCGATGTTAATGTCGAGGGTGGTGTCTACCCAGGCATGTACGCCAAACTTAAAGTTCCAGTCGGTGAACATGACGTTCTTCGTTTACCTGAAAGTGCCGTGATACACGTGGGGCAGCTAGAATATGTCCAAGTATGGGATGGTGAAAACATCACTCGACGGTTAATTCAACTGGGTGACGATGGCAGAGTGAGAAAAGGTTTAGTAGCAGGGCAGCAGGTGCTTCGTTTCCCGCAAAACTGATCGAGATGTGATTGACCGTTATGCCATTAACCGTTATGTCATTAACCGTATACAGTCGTAACGAATGGAGTCTTTTTGAACTTGAGCCGTTCAACACGGTAAGCTCTGAATGAGATAAGCCAAAGACAACAAGGGAAGATTAGTGAATGGCCATTACGATCGGGCAATGGTCGCTAAGATTATAATTTAAAACATCTTGAGCACGATACGTAGTTTGCTTAGGTGCAGAAAAAGCCAACCGCTTAGTCAGAACAATATGATCGATAACCGAGCGATACTGGTGTGTTAAGCCTGCCTCTCTTTTGGCACGTACTTTACAGTCCGGTGTCGTGTTTTTACTGGCAAGTACCGCACCGGTTTGATGAGCCAGCTCAGTCCAAAGCCAATCGTTCGGTGCGCTGAGGTTATGATTAAAGTCTCCTAAAATGACATACGCATCATTGTCTAGTTCACGATCTTGAATCCATGCTCGTAATTTTTTCGTTTGTTCTTTCAAACGTCGACAGTCTTTCTTCTCTTTATAGTGCTCAATACACCCTGCTTTTAAATGAACCGACAGCAGATGAATGGGCATTTCTCCTTCTGGATTGATCACAACATAAGTGGCAAACCTAAGTTTGCTGCGCGAATGAGTTTCTAATTGGATGGAGGGCATCGCCGTTACGGAGAGAGAAGAGTGAATCGCAAAACCTGTGTACTGGTTGATATCACCAAATTGATGATTTTTTTTCGAGGCTAATGAACGGTCTGACATCCATAGGGTGTAATCAGGGCCGACAACACGCTGAATCGCTGCAACATCGTTAATCTCTTGGAAACTTAACACGTCTAGATCCATGTTATCGAAGTAGCGCTGGAGTTGATTAAAGTCTTCGGGCGACCGATGGGAATTTGGCATGGACCTATTGGCATCTGAAGTGAGCCATTCAATGTTCCAACTGGCGACACGAAGTTGACTTTCTGCTTGGAGTGAAAGCGGCAAAAAAAGTAACGCTGTGACAAATATTCTAGCCAGATGTGCAATGGTCATACGATAATTACTGTGAATTTCATGGAAGCCGTTATTCTATCAGTGTTGCGAATAAATCAAGTACCATTTTCGCTAAACATCCAATTTTCATTGTTTCTTTTCTAAGTGAGAAGTACAGAGAAAAGATCGAACTGAAGTTCATCAGGGAACCGCTTTTCTTGATCCAAATCAATACTTGTCATTTGTGCTTTTTGTTAAATACACCACAACATATAGTGTCAGTGTATTTAATAGTCGCCCTATATAGTGTGTTTGTGGATAACTCTGTGAGTATGCTTAGGGTAAGGAGAAATGGTGAAACCAATCGTAATCAAACGTGACGGCTCAAGAGCTCCGTTTAGTAGGGATCGTATTCAGGCAGCGGTGGAAAGTGCCGCAGATAATGCCGATAAAGAAATCGCTATTTACGCGCTGAATGTCGCGTTAGCTGTTGAGTTAAAACTAGCGGATTACGATGAAGTTCATATCTCTGAAATTCAAACGCTGGTTGAAAATGAATTAATGCAAGGGCCATTTAAGTCACTTGCTCGTGGTTATATTGAATACCGACATGATCGCGACATCGCCCGTGAAAAGCAAAGTACGTTAACGCGAGAGATCGAAGGATTAATCGAAGAGAGTAACGTCGATTTAATTAACGAAAATGCGAACAAAGACGGAAAAGTCATCCCGACTCAACGGGATTTATTAGCGGGTATCGTGGCAAAGCACTATGCAAAGACCCACATTTTACCACGTGATATTGTTCAGGCTCACGAAGAAGGCGATATTCATTATCACGACCTAGATTACGCCCCGTTTTTCCCGATGTTTAACTGCATGTTGATTGATCTACAAGGCATGCTGACGCGAGGTTTTAAAATGGGTAATGCTGAAATCGACACACCAAAATCGATTTCAACGGCAACGGCGGTTACTGCACAAATCATCGCGCAAGTCGCGAGCCATATTTATGGTGGAACTACGATTAACCGAATCGATGAAGTGTTAGAGCCATACGTAACCACCAGCTATGACAAACATTTAGACATCGCCAAAGAGTGGGACATTCCGAACCCAGAAGCATTCGCCAAGGCGCGGACTGAAAAAGAGTGTTATGACGCGTTCCAATCGCTTGAGTACGAAGTCAATACGTTACATACCGCGAACGGACAAACGCCGTTTGTGACGTTTGGTTTTGGTCTGGGCACCAGTTGGGCCTCTCGTTTGATCCAGAAGTCGATTTTGAAGAACCGCATTGCAGGTCTGGGTAAAAACGCGAAAACGGCAGTATTCCCTAAATTGGTGTTCGCGATCAAAGATGGCCTCAACCATACCTCTGACGATCCAAACTATGACATTAAACAGCTCGCATTAGAATGTGCGTCTAAGCGCATGTATCCGGATATCTTAAATTACGACAAAGTGGTTGAAGTGACCGGATCATTTAAAACCCCGATGGGTTGTCGTAGTTTCCTTGGTACATACGAGGAAAACGGTGAACTTGTCCATGAAGGCCGTAATAACCTAGGGGTAGTCAGTCTTAACCTGCCGCGTATCGCGTTGAAAGCGCAAGGCAACGTAGACAAGTTTTATACGTTATTGGATGAGAAATTGCAGCTTGCGCGCCGCGCTTTAGAAACGCGTATTAGCCGTTTAGAGAATGTTAAAGCGAGAGTCGCTCCGATTCTGTATATGGAAGGTGCGTGTGGTGTGCGTTTGAAAGCAGACCAGCCGATTGCAGAGATCTTTAAAAACGGTCGAGCATCCATTTCTCTGGGATACATTGGTATTCACGAGATGATCACCGCATTGCATGGCGTGGACCAACACGTTTACGACGATGCAGAACTTCGACAGCAAGGACTGAATATCGTTAAGTATTTAAAAAACGAAGTGGATAAATGGACCGAAGAAACGGGGTACGCGTTTAGCCTATACGCTACGCCAAGTGAAAACTTATGCAGCCGTTTTTGTCGTGTTGATACTAAAGAATTCGGTGTCATTGAGGGCGTAACGGATCGCGGATACTACACCAACAGTTTCCACCTTGATGTGCAAAAGAAAGTGAATCCTTACGACAAGATTGACTTTGAAATGCCATACCCACCAATTTCTTCCGGTGGCTTCATTTGCTACGGGGAATTCCCGAATATGCAAAACAATATTGAAGCGTTAGAAAACGTCTGGGATTACAGTTACTCACGTGTGCCATATTACGGAACAAACACTCCCATTGATGAATGTTATGAGTGTGGCTTTAATGGCGAGTTTGAGTGTACCAGTAAAGGATTTACCTGCCCGAAATGTGGTAACCACGACTCGACCAAAGTATCAGTTACTCGTCGTGTTTGCGGATACCTAGGTTCTCCTGATGCAAGACCCTTTAACTTCGGTAAACAAGAAGAAGTTAAACGACGCGTTAAGCACTTGTAATTTTAAGATAAAAATAGGCGACGGCGCTTGTCATGAATTATCACCAGTATCATCCGATTGATGTTATTAACGGCCCGGGAACCCGTTGTACGCTTTTTGTTTCCGGTTGCGTTCACCAATGCAAGGGGTGTTACAACCAATCGACTCTGCGTCTCGATTCTGGTCACTTATTTACGCAAGAGCTGTCGGATAAGATCATTGCTGATCTTAACGACACGCGCATAAAACGTAGAGGATTATCGTTATCAGGCGGTGATCCTATGCATCCAGCGAATGTGTCAGAGGTATTAAAACTGGTACAGAGAGTGAAAAGTGAGTGTGTTGGTAAAGATATTTGGTTATGGACCGGTTATCAGTTGCATGAACTCGATGAACACCAACAACGTTTATTGCCTTATGTCGATACTTTAATTGACGGAAAATTTGAGCAGAGTAAGGCGGATCCGAGCCTTAAATGGCGGGGCAGTGCCAATCAAATTATTCATACCTTCACGGCTTGTTAAAAAGTAAATATCTCGATCTTAATTTTGATTAAGTACTAAACACCGATTTAACAATTTATGTAAGTAACAATCCATTCTATTAAAGTAACAATCCATTAAAATTTCGCTTCGATTTTGATGAATCTAATGTTACCGTGATGGCATTACTTGAATTTCAAAGGGTTGTGACTTTCATGTTTTCACACTTATCCGAACCAACACTGGATCCTATCCTCTCTTTATCTATTGCCTACCGTCAAGACGAGCGTCCTGACAAGGTTGATCTTGGCATCGGTGTATACCGAAATAGTCAAGGTGAAACGCCAATTATGGCGGCGATAAAGCAGGCGCAAGACATCGTAACACAAACACAAAAAACCAAAGCTTATGTAGGCTTAGCGGGTTGTGAAGAGTTTAATCAGTCTATGACCGATTTGCTGTTATCCGGCACGTCAGCAATGGGAAGAGTGGCGACCATTCAAACGCCAGGTGCGAGCGGTGCACTTAGAATGCTGGGGGACTTAATGAAGCTTGCCCAGCCAGATACGACAATTTGGATTTCAAATCCGAGTTATGTTAACCACAAGCCTGTGATGGAAGCTGCTGGGCTTAAAGTGAAATATTACAGCTATTTCAGTGCCGATACCAAGCAGGTGGATAGCGAAAAAATGCTGAAAGAACTTTCTTTCGCGGGACCAAATGATGTTGTGTTGCTTCATGGCTGTTGCCACAACCCAACGGGTGCTGATATTGATTTTTCAGCTTGGCAGGCAATCACAGAGCTCTCGCAGAAGAATGGTTTTATTCCTTTTGTCGATATCGCTTACCAAGGCTTCGGTGATGGCTTAGAAGAAGACGCAAAAGGTCTTCGCTATATGGCTGACAATGTTGAAGAGATGATGATCACCACTTCATGCTCTAAAAACTTTGGTCTTTACCGTGAGAGAACCGGTGCCGCCATCGTGGTTGGTCAGTCTCTAAAAGACGTGACCAATGCGAAAGGTAAGTTGCTGACTCTGGCACGCTCTACTTATACGATGCCACCTGACCATGGTGCGGCATTGGTTAAAACTATCTTAAACGACGATCAATTGACTCAAACCTGGAAAGTTGAGCTAAGCGAAATGCAGCAACGTTTACTTAGCCTGAGAAAAAGCTTGTGTGATGAACTTAGAAATGAACATGATACGGATCATTTTAACTTCATCGAAAGCCATAAAGGGATGTTTACCGTGCTAGGCTTTACCAGTGACCAGATGTCTACGTTAAGAGAGCAGTTCGGTATCTACGGTGTCGGAGACGGTCGGATCAATATCGCTGGCCTATCTGAAAATCATATTGCGTATGTGGCTAAGGCCATTGCTACTGTATCAAGATAATAATTAGATCAAGATAATAGTTAGGTATTTCTATGAAGAAGCAGAATCACTTATTGTTAATGGTTATGTTAAGTCTTGGGCTCACAGCGTGTTCGACAACCAGTAATGTTGACAAAGAGCCGTTACCTGAACCAGAAAACCCGGTTGAAGTGCCTGTTGTCGAGCCTGAGACGGACAAGCCTGTTGAGCCTGAAGTAAAACCTGAAGAGCCAGTTGTCGAGCCAGAGCCTAAACCAGCAGAGAAACCAAAACCTCAAGCGAAAAAAACAGAAGATGGAAAACTGATTCTTGGTGATCAAGAGTGGGTTTACGTTCCTGGTTTAAAACAAAGCTTCAAAGCTCGCGTGGATACTGGAGCAACAACTTCGTCAGTAAGTGCTCAAGATATCCTTCAGTTTGAGCGTGACGGAAAAGAGTGGGTGAAGTTTAAGGTAGACATGGGTGACACGCTGAGCAAAGAGATTGCGTTACCGGTTCAACGTTGGGTTAAAATTAGACAATCAAACAGTGAAGAATCAGAAAAAAGGCCCGTCGTTGTCGCTTGGGTCCAGGTCGGTGATCTCAAAGAAAAAACAGAGTTTACCTTGTCTGATCGCAACCATATGAAGTTTTCAATTCTATTGGGTCGCAGCTTTTTTAAAGACGTCGCTATTGTTGATGTGAGTAAGAAATTTGTACAGGACAAATACAAATAGCTTTACTCAGATTTAGAACTTATAACAATGTAACAAGGGCCATTCACTGAATGGCCCTTGTTTATTTACGGCTCTGGGTACTTACTGCAATGTGGACAATTTAAGGGTGTATTGGAAGATCCTCTCTTTGGCCCCATTCCGTCCATGAGCCATCATAAACCGACATATTTTTATAGCCGCATAGCTCACACGCTAGTAATACAATGCAGGCCGTCACACCTGAACCACAGCTAAAAATGTAACGATCTTTGGTGGGATCAATCGACGTTTCAAGGATCGATTTCAATTGCTCAACGGGCTTGAGTCGCTCTTCATTCATCAATTCCGCAAACGGCTGGCAGATAGAGTTCGGAATATGCCCACTGCGAATACCTGCTCTAGGCTCTTCTGTTTCAGCGTTAAATCTTGCTCTACCACGAGCATCTACCGTCAGGCTGGCGCTGTTGTTAATTTGAGAAAGAACAGTATCTGCGGATACAAAATAGTCTGAATTCAGCGTGCCAGAAAAATCACCCGGTTCTTGGGGGGTTGCATAGGATTTGTCGGTTTCATAACCAGCTTGTTTCCATGCGGTTAGTCCTCCGTCAAGCACATACACGTTTTCGTGCCCCATTGCCTTTAACATTACCCATGCTCGTGGAGAGGCGAAAGTGCCACTGTTGTCATACACAACGATGACAGACTCATTATTCATTCCGATTTTCTTTGCGGATTCATTGAACCGATCTTCAGAAGGCATCATATGAGGCAAGGAACTGCTCGGATCGCTAAAGTCCTTATCATAATCAAATCGCAACGCATTAGGGATTTTATTGATGGTGTCCTTAGCCGTTTCACTTGGGATTTTAAAGTTTATGCTTGCATCTAAGATGACCAAATTAGGATTATCTTGTTGTTCCTTGAGCCACTGGGCGGTAACAAGTGGGTGCATTATTACTCCTTATATTCGATTTCCACGTGCAAAATCAGCATGAAATAAACTGAAAATGGGTGGCAGTGCTAAGTTTACTGGTATTGGCTTTCAGTAAGACAGACGTCCCTAGCTTACATTGAACGGAGCCGCCTATACTGACTCGAAAAACACCGGCATCGGGAACATCAACGATTAAGTAATGCCTCTGGCCATCTAGAGACTGAATCATCGACTGATCGGTGATGGTGCCTTGTATCTGAATACTGTCTGAATCATCAGGTAGAAAATACGTGACTAGCAACAATATAAACGTGGCAATCAACAGAGCTGCAATGTAAGTCTTTGGTTTATCCATCCAAAATAACCATTGGGAACGAGCATTCAGAAAGAGTTTACCGTGTCTATTGCCTGAATGCTCGGAGCTAGCTACCAAATCCAACTATTTTGTGAGGGCGTGAATTGATATTGGATGGGGTCGCTTCCATCATAGAACCATATTTCAGCTAACACCGATGATTGCGAGTCAGAGATAATAAACTCGAGTGCAGCTTTCCCGTTATCTAATGATGATGACGTAATACGACTGTTAAAGTTGGGGACGAAACTACCATCTTGCAGGGGCACGTAGTTTCCGTAAATTGACACATAAGCGCGTTGTGTCGAGTAGCCGCTGATATCAACGTCAAACGTGTATTCTACAACAGGATTAAAACTGAACCCATCTGGGATCGAAAGATCTTGTGTTGTCCGTTGGACTGCTAGGGTGTTTTCTATAAAGCCAGCGGATCCTGCCGATTCACCTTGCTCTTCCGTCGTGATGGTTTTGTTAGTAGGAGGGCTGCCCCCATCACCTCCGCCACCGCAGGCAAGAAGAAAGAATGAGAGAGATAAAGTGATCCATTTAATATCCATAGTCTTTACTCCTGTGGTTGGAAGAAACGATTAGAGGATGCCTTGTTTTCTAAGTACCAATTCTGGCTTTGTTGTCCCGCTGATTCTGCATAGGCTGCAAATTCAGGGTAGGTGAGCACCAAATCTACCCGTTCTTGTGGCCATTTCCACTCATCGGTTATCAGTAGAGCCCAAGGTAGATTGCCGGCCGTTTTAAAGAAACGAGTGGCGCTGGGATCACTGCTATCAATGCCTCTTGCGTAAAGTGATTCGTCAAACTGCTCGGTCGGTGCTTGATCCGCTAGGTGGACTTCCCATTTTCGGCCCGGTTGAAAGGTGACGCCTTCGCCATGGTACGAGTTAGGAGTGGCAAAAATAAAGGGGTCGTAGGGCATCGCCATTAATCCAGAGGTGTCTGCGGAATCTGTCGTTGTAATATCCAGACTGAACGAAAATTTGAGAGACTCCTGACACGTTTGTTCTGTTCTGTAATAGCTGCAACTTTCTGATCGCACCACCGACATGTCATCAGAAACAATAAAAATTGCTTCTTCAGATATTGCTTCCAAACCATTGGTTGGTTGAACAACGCCATTGTGCGTCATGGTTGTTAGCGCTTCATCAATGTCAGTGCGATTAATCCCAGCCAGTCGGATTGCAAAACCATTGCGGTAGTCTGCGCCGTAGGCTGCAACATAGCCTTCAATTTTTGAGCGAGACACTTTTCCATCTTGCAGTGTTTCTGTTACGCGGTAACGAACAACAAGGTCATTCATGTCGTAGTCGGCGGTGTAAGGCCAATTGTCTTCAAAAGCGACGGTAGCATAGCCCGATTCGCTAGGGTAATGGCGTATCGCAATACCATCTTTGGTGATGAGAATGGGGTGATCTTCGACTTCCCCTTTTTGCGCTCCGCCCACGTGTTCAATTCCAGTCTGGTCGCTAAAGCGAAAACGGCTCCATGTTGATCCCATGGTTGCATCATTGGGTACTGACAGAATCAGAGCATTCGTTCCTTGAGACAGTATCGTGTCTGAAAAAACCTTTTCTCCCTCATCTGTAAAGTCGCCATCTTTGTTCCAGTCTATCCACGCTGAAAGGTAACCGGTGGTGGATGCTTGCACCGACACTAGGGCATTCATACCCGCTTCAATGGCCGTAACGAATCCGACGCCATCTTCATCTTGTCGACCGGCTTTGTTATCATCCAATGGTGCCAAAAGGCCATCACCTTCTCCATCAGGAGCAACCAAGCCAAGGTAATAACCAGACCCAATACCGTGTCTAGGGCCATTTGAATCGAGGAGTGTGGAATAACTGTCAGGCGCATCGCCAAAGTCGATGGTAGAGTCTTCATCAATAACCGGTGCATTGGCACAGCGTGCACCGTCATTTTGTCCTGATGCCGGGCCATTGGCAAATAGGGCTGCTGCAATCGTTTCATCGGTCATGTTGTCAGGATCAGAAAGATCGATTCGAAAGATCGCCCCGTCGGAATTACGCGCAATGTAGTAATAGCCATTGACATCAAAGTATCCGGCGCCAAAAGTACCGGTGACCCCGACATTCCCGAGCCGAGTTTCACCGCCCACCTCGGTATCAAATTCAAACAAATTTCCGGTGGAATTATCAACGCCATACAGTTTCCCGTTACTCGGGTGAAAGGCGAAGTCGGTTAAGTTTACCGTTGCTGTCTCGGTTATCAGTTCGAGGGTTAGCTGCGCGGAAGGATCAGAGTCGAGCGGAGACAAATCTATTTTGAATAGCCCTTCATTTTTTCGATAGAGGTAAAACACATGGTTATAGACATCACCGACGTAGAAAGTATGAATAGGTAAACCAGACACATTGAGCGTTTCAGATTGAAAATTTTGCCCTAAGCGAACCACTTGTTTGTAAGTCGTATCATACCCATAGATATAACGATCATCATAATCGAAACCGACGGCATTGATGTTTCCCACCGTCCCGGTATTTGCTTGCAATAAGTTGGTTTCACCTGTGACCAGGTTGACGCCATAGACTTGAACAGGCTTCGATTGGAACAGATAAGCTTCACTTGGGCAGGTATCAAATGGGGCAGAAATCGCCGCCAGCGGGGTCAAACACAAAACGATTATCGATATAAGCCGATGCATAGGTATCTCCTTGTCACTCACGCTCAGTTATTGAGGTAATACCATTACAAGGAGTATGCCAGTAATTTAATCCATATAATTCAATGTATTAAGTTGTGGACTAGCAAAATGAGTCAGATTGACTGTCAAAACAAGAACCGGCAGATAAGCCGGTTTTCATAATGAGAAATGATTGGGTCTGCTGGGGTTTATCTCAAGAGCAGGTCGGGCAGTGGGGCAATTTTGATAATTTCATTTCACGCCAGTTCATGGTGAGAGCATCTAAAATAAGGACCTTTCCTGCAAGGGGAGTGCCGTAATGAGCAATGACTTTGATCGCTTCCATGGCTTGAACAGCACCAATGATACCAACAACAGGAGCCATGACACCGGCTTCCACACATGTTAATGCGCCGCTACCGAAAAGAGCGCTTAAACATTGGTAGCAAGGGTGTTCATCATTTTGGAACGTGAATACGCTAACTTGACCTTCCATACGAATCGCTGCCCCAGATACGAGCGGGGTTTTTGTTGCGTAACAAAGCCGATTAAGCTGATCTCGAGTCGCTACATTATCTGATCCATCAAGAACAAGTGTATGCTGACGAATCAAATCGTTGAGTGTTTCATCATCTAGACGCTGTTCAATAATCCCGACCTCTAGATGTGGGTTGAGCTTCAATAAAGATGATCGAGCTGATTCTACTTTAGCGACCCCAATATCGTCGTCGCTATGCAACACTTGCCGCTGTAAATTTGACAGTTCGACCACATCATCATCGATCAGTGTCAGTTTACCAATGCCCGCTGTTGCCAAATATTGACTGGCCGCACAGCCTAAACCACCCGCACCTAGTATCAGTACAGAACTTTGCTTCAAGGCTTCTTGGCCTTCGAAATCAAATTGTTTAAGTATAATTTGTCGATTGTAACGCAACATTTCAGCGTCAGATAAAATATCCAAGACCAGTCCTTAATACAATGTTGAGTTAAATAGCTGAATCTGTACCGTTTCACCCACTTCAACACGGCCACGTTCGCGTTCCAATACGACAAAGCAATTGGACAAGCTCATCGAACGAAACGCCCCTGAGCTCTGATTACCGGTGGTTTCAACCACGAACTTTCCATTTTCCAAGTGATAAACGCCACGTTGGTAGTCGGTACGCCCTGGACTTTTTTTGAAGGCGGTTTTTGTGATGGCGGGAATCGATTCAGGAGATTGCCACTGAGTGTGTCCTGCAAGTTTAGCCAGCATGGGCTGAACCAGAACGTACATGGTGAGCATCGCTGATACCGGGTTGCCAGGTAGCCCACAGAACCAAGCATTTTCTAACGCACCAAACGCAAACGGTTTACCTGGTTTAATGGCGAGTTTCCAGAAACCGATTTCCCCCAGCTCTTCTAAAATGTCTTTTGTGTAATCCGCCTCGCCAACGCTTACGCCTCCAGAAGTCACGACAACATCAGACATAGATTGGGCTTGTTCAAAGGTCGCTTTTAACGTTGTTTGGCAATCAGGAATGATGCCCAAATCAATCGCTTCACAGCCAAAATTTTCAATAAGTGGCTTGATGCCATAGCGGTTACTGTCGTATATCTGGCCATCTTCTAATGGCTCACCTAGCGATTTAAGTTCATCGCCGGTTGAAAAAAATGCGACTTTAGGCTTTCGCACAACAAGAATGTGACTAACACCGAGAGAGGCAATCATAGGAATATCACGTGGCGTAAGACGGGCACCTTTTTCGAGAACGATATCACCCTCACGAATATCATCACCGAGTGGGCGAATATTGTTCTGAGGCGCAATAGCGGTTTGATTGATCACAATGCCTTGCTCAGAGGCTTCAGTGTTTTCTTGCATGACCACCGCATCGCAACCTTCAGGTATTTTTGCGCCTGTCATAATTCGAATACAAGTTCCAGGTGGCCAATCCCCCTCAAAAGGCAAACCTGCAAAAGATTTACCCGCTAAGGGTAGGACATTGGTCGACTCTAAATCTGATAGTCGAAGTGCGTAGCCATCCATCGCAGAATTATCAAACGGAGGAACAAAAATGGGAGACAATACATCTTCAGCAAGAACAAAGCCCAGAGCGTCTGCAAGAGGAAGTCGCAGCGTTGTTTGAATTGGTTTAATGCGAGAAAGCATAGAGTTCATGGCATCTTCAAGAGGCATTAAGCCCGGAGCGTCACAGCAGCCCATCTAATTATCCTATTTATCGTATTGTTAGTCATAAACCTTATCATAGAATAACCAGTATCTATAACGGCTAGAGACAAATTATGAGTAGTCATTATTTCTAATTACGCGTATCCTTGTCAGCCATCCAAAAGGGGTAAATTGAGAGGAAACGGAATGTCAGATCTGAGCGAATCCGCAAAGTTAGTAAAAGATGCGCTAGAAAGCCGTGGATTAGAAACGCCAATGCGTCCTAACCAGGTCAGTCGTGAAGAAAAGAAAGAGAAGATTGAGCACCACATGCGTGAGATTTTATCGCTTCTCGAACTTGATTTGACCGATGACAGCCTAGAAGAAACCCCTCATCGCATCGCAAAGATGTACGTAGATGAAGTGTTCTCTGGCCTTGATTATTCCAATTTCCCAAAAATCACGGTCATTGAAAATAAAATGAACGTGAGTGAAATGGTACGAGTCAAAGACATTACCGTGACCAGTACTTGTGAGCACCATTTGGTGACCATTGATGGTAAAGCTGCGGTTGCATATATTCCACGAGGAAAGATCATTGGCTTGTCGAAGATCAATCGTATTGTTCGCTTCTTCGCACAACGTCCACAGGTTCAAGAACGCATGACTCAACAAATATTAGTGGCACTGCAAACGCTACTAGAGTCTGATGATGTGGCTGTCACTATTGATGCCGTGCATTATTGCGTGAAATCTCGCGGTGTGATGGATGCGACAAGTTCAACCACAACAACCGCTCTAGGTGGAATATTCAAGACCATTCCAGCGACTCGCCATGAGTTTTTACATGGACTTAGATAGCGGGAACAACGAGTTAAACATCGCCTCTTTTTAGAGGCGTTTTACGTTCTATGCTTTCAGTATTAGCGTTTTATGCATTAACAATTTTCGTTCGAAATTTTAGAATTCACGCTCTAAATTTTGACCAGTAGCAACACATAATATTCGCAGCTCTCAACATTCAACTATTGAATGAACTGTTAACACCAAATTAATCGGGCAATATTCAAATAAATAGGCATAATACGCCTCATTATTGAGCGCCTTATAGGACACTACCGTGACAACAACTTCTTTTTCAACACTGCCGTTAAAACCTGAACTACTGCAGACATTGGACGCACTAGGTTATACCGAGATGACGCCTATTCAACAGCAGAGCTTACCGAGTGTTTTAGCAGGTAAAGATGTTATTGCTCAGGGGAAAACGGGTTCGGGTAAAACAGCAGCATTCTCATTGGGTTTGCTGAGTAACTTAAACGTTAAACGCTTTCGTGTTCAATCGTTGGTTTTATGTCCAACACGAGAGCTGGCGGATCAAGTGGCCAAAGAAATTCGTACCCTTGCTCGTGGCATTCACAATATAAAAGTACTGACGCTGTGTGGCGGTATGCCAATGGGGCCTCAAATTGGTTCTTTAGAACATGGCGCGCATATTTTAGTAGGCACACCAGGGCGAATTTTAGATCACCTGTCACGAGATCGCATCAATCTAGATGAACTGAATACGCTGGTTCTTGATGAAGCTGACCGCATGTTAGACATGGGCTTCGAGGATGCTCTTGATGCCATCATCGACCAAGCACCGAAACAGCGTCAAACCCTGTTATTCAGTGCTACTTTTCCGAAAGAAATTAAAACGGTTGCTGCTCGAATCATGGAAAAACCAGAAATGGTGAAAGTTGAGTCGACCCATCAAACATCAACGATCAAGCAACATTTCTACAAAGTGTCTTGCCAAGAAGATCGTGATGACGCACTTGAAACGTTACTTCTCAATTTCCAACCTGAATCTTCAGTGGTGTTCTGTAATACGAAGAAAGAAGTTCAAAACGTCACCGACGAGCTACAACACCGCGGATTTAGTGTGACAGAGTTGCATGGCGATATGGAACAACGTGAACGTGATCAGGCTCTAACTATGTTTGCTAACAAGAGTATTTCTATTCTTGTTGCAACGGATGTTGCGGCTCGTGGACTTGATGTTGATAACCTAGATGCAGTCTTTAACTTTGAGCTGTCACGTGACCCAGAAGTTCATGTCCACCGTATAGGGCGTACAGGGAGAGCAGGGGAGAAAGGGAATGCCTTTAGCTTCTTTAGTGACAGAGAAATGCAACGTGTCGCGCTTATCGACGAATACATGGATATCGAAATTAAGCCATCTGCATTACCTGAAAGAGGTAAACAGGAGCCGATGGAAGCGCCAATGACGACAATTCAGCTCCTTGGCGGTAAGAAAATGAAGCTTCGTCCTGGTGATATCCTTGGTGCTTTAACCAAGCAAGCTGGAATCGATGGCAAAAAAATCGGTAAGATTAATTCATTAGCAATGGTGACGTATATTGCTGTTGAAAAGAGTGTTGCGAAAGTGGCTCTAAAGCAGATTCAAACGGGCAAGATTAAAGGCCGTCAGTTCAAAGCGCGCATCATGAAATAATACCTGTTATGCCATTGCCGTTATGTGCGTGTAAGTCATGTGATTCCAAGGCGTCTGGTGGAAAGTGCATGTCATAGAAAAAGTGCCTCATTGACTATTACGTTCCAACAAAAAGCCGATCTGTTACCATCAGATCGGCTTTTTTGTGTCTGCTTTTTGAACAGGCTAAGCTTTAATCAGATTAAGCTTCAACCAACTCATGCTATCCGTTAAACAAATACAAATACTCCTCGTACCCTTCATTACTCATGTTTTCAACAGGAATAAAGCGAAGGGCGGCAGAGTTCATGCAGTATCGTAGCCCTGTTGGCGCTGGGCCGTCTTTGAACACGTGACCTAAATGTGAGTCAGCAAATCGGCTTCTTACTTCAGTCCTCGGATAAAACAGTTTGTAGTCAGTATGCTCTTCTATATAGGCCGCGTTAATAGGCTTGGTAAAACTCGGCCAACCTGTGCCTGATTTATACTTGTCTGTCGATGAAAATAGTGGCTCGCCAGAAACGATATCAACGTAAATACCTGCTTCTTTGTTGTCCCAATATTCATTGTCAAATGCGCGTTCGGTGCCGTCTTCTTGAGTCACGTAATATTGAATCTCTGTCAGGCGCTGTTTTATTTCGCTCTCAATTGGCTTGTTGTAAGGTTTTACATCAACTATCTTCGCTTTAGCGTCGATCATTTCTCGCAGTGTCACTGGATTTTCTATGCGATCATCCCCGAAAATTTTGTCCAAATACTGGTCGCGACCAGAATTGTAGCGGTAATACTTATAACGCACTTTGTTGCGCTTGTAATAGTCTTGGTGATAATCCTCAGCTGGCCAAAATGACTCAAACTCAATCAGTTCGACTTTGAGCGGTTTCCCAAATACACCCAGTGCATCCACTTCTGCTAAAAACGCTGTCGCAATGTTTTTCTGCTCTGTGTTATGGAAGAAGATAGCAGGGCGATAATGTGGCCCTCTATCGACAAACGATCCCTTGTCATCAGTGGGGTCGATATGGCGCAACAACTGATCTAGGATCGCTTCGTAGCTAACCCGATCAGGATCAAACGTTACCGATATCACCTCTATGTGGTCTGTTTTGCCAGAAGCAACTTGTTTGTAGGTTGGGTTATCAAGGCTTCCCCCGGCATAACCAGACACTACGTCAATGACACCTTCTAAAGCCTCTAGATCGGATTCGGTACACCAAAAACATCCACCAGCTAATGTCGCGACATCGACCTTAGCAGCGGGTTGCATCTCTGAAGATGACTGCACGGGAAAGAAGGCCGAAATGGCCAGTAGCCCAAAAGCAGCAAGTATTAGCGTATGACGAGATTGCTTAAGCATAGTATTCCCTCTAATTAGTTCCCTATAAAGAGAACAATAATTGGAGGAAAAAATTTCAAATATTAGAAAAATAGCGGATATGACAAAAAGGCAGAACGAAGACAACGCGCTTCGTTTCGATTAAAAGAGGATTAAAACACCAATCACAGTAACCAGAGATTCAAAAAGAGACGCTTATGTACTGTGATCGGTATAACGTTAGCTCAAGCCTATAATGTTACCGTCGGCGTCTAAGTCTAAGTTCATAAATGCCGGTTTGTCTGGTAATCCTGGCATCGTCATTACGTTGCCACACAAAGCATAAACAAACCCTGCACCTGCACATAATTTTAGTTCACGGATAGGGACATCGAAACCAACTGGAGCACCTTTCACCGAACCATCGGTAGAGATGGACAGTGGAGACTTAGCCAAACACACTGCTAGGTTATCGTAACCGTCTTTTTTAAACTGCGCTAGTTGCTGGGTCGCTTTATAGCTCATGGTGATGCCTTTCGCACCATAGCCACATTCAGCTACGGCCATGAGTTTTTCTTCTAGTGTTTGGTCAAGAGTATACAGGGGAGTAAACGTTACTGAAGTATCACACTGTTTAATTACTTTTTGTGCCAGTGCCACGGTACCTTTACCACCGTCAGAAAAGCCTTCGCTGATCTCTACTTCAACATTATTTGGCAGCAATTCAATCATCTCTTTCAGTTGCAGCAATTCCCGCTCACAATCTTGCGGGAAGCGATTAATAGCAACAACAGCAGGAACACCATATTTATTGACGTTGTTAATATGCCACTTGAGATTTTCAAACCCGGCAATAAGAGCTTCTGGATCGGCATTGAAAATAGAGTCTGGAATTGACTGACCTGGCTTTAAATCATAATGACCTGAATTGGCTTTTAACCCTCTCAATGTCGCGACGATAACTGCGCAGTCAGGGGCCTTGCCGGATTCTTGTGCTTTGATATTGCATGCTTTTTCAAAGCCCATATCTGAACCGAAACCGCCTTCAGTTACCGTGAATTCGGCTAGCTTGCTGGCAATGTTGTCTGCGATAATGGATGAGTTACCATGCGCGATATTCGCAAAAGGGCCTGCATGGATAAGGGTAGGAACCCCCTCCAATGTCTGCATTAGAGTCGGCTCTATTGCATCCTTCATGCTTACTGCCATAGCACCAGCGACTTGTAAATCCTCAGTTGTGACAGGGTCACCATAAATATTGTAAGCGACAACAACTCGGCCGATACGGGATCGCAAATCGCTGAGGCTCGAAGCTAACGCAAGAATCGCCATTAACTCTGAAGCTGCAGAGATATCGAACCCATCTTCACGTTCGAACCCGTTGATGGTTTTGTTGGTTTCGTTGATCCCTACGGTCACCATACGCAACGCTCGATCGTTATGGTCTAGAACGCGTTTCCAAACCACATTTTTAGAATCAACTTTTAACGCTTTTAGCCCTGTACGGCTCTCAAAGTCATTATAGCCATTACGTTGTTCATGATAGATACGCGCATCTATGGCAGCAGCAGCGAGGTTGTGCGCGGCAGTAACCGCATGAATGTCACCAGTGAGGTGAAGATTGAGTTCATCCATAGGGGCAACTTGAGAATAACCGCCACCAGCAGCGCCACCTTTAACGCCAAAGACAGGCCCCATCGAGGGCTGACGAATACAAGCGACTACCGATCGGTTCAGTTGCTTCAACCCTTGAGAGAGACCGATCGTTGTGACTGTCTTACCTTCACCGAGTGGGGTTGGAGTGATTGCGGTCACGACAACAAGCTTACCAGAGGCAGAATTGTTTAGTCGTTTTAAGCTTGAAAGGGAAACTTTTGCTTTGTATTTACCCAGGGATTGAAACTCGTCTTCTAGGAGCCCCATTGAGGCGGCTACCGTCGTGATTGGTTGGAGTTCAGAATGGCGACAAATTTCGATATCAGACAGCATAAAATCCTCATGCAGGGAGTAATTAAAGCGTGGTAAACGTTTGCGTGACGATAATAGCGTTAATATGTGCTTTGTAAAGTGCTATCTTACCTAATCATATGTTGTGATTATATCAGGGATTATTTAGGGTTATCGATGTATTTATCAAGAAAGCGTTAGTGGTGAACGGAATTGATTAGCGGCATCTATTATTAAGCGGAAATTGAAACCGAATGGAGTCTGAAGAATAAGTTATTGGTGTAAATTAACTGTTTGATCGTTGCATTACTGTAAACAAATGTTGAGACTGATTGTGCGTCATTAATGATAGGCTACTGCGCGTCTAAAACACTAAGCAATTTCGTGCGCTTCTTGGCTCGTCATCATTGAAATGCAGTTTTTACCTGAGCTTTTCGCTTCATATAATGCGATGTCTGCGCGTTGATAAGAGTTTTCGATACTCGAATCAACGTTGCTGACTCCTCCACTGACCGAGACAGAATGCTCATGGTGCAGGTAAATAGCTGTTCTTAGCCTGTTTAGTACAACCTCTGCCTCTGCAAGAGGTGTGTGTGGCATGATTAGCCCAAACTCTTCCCCACCTATTCGAGCAAGGAAATCGGTTTCTCTAATCTGATCTAAAATGATACTCGATACAGACTTGATGACTTTGTCGCCTTCAGCATGGCCGAGTTTGTCGTTGATCCGCTTGAAATTGTCGATATCAATGATCGCGATGCAAGATTGATACTTGTCTGGGTAGCGGCGAGATCGTCTTGCTTCTCTGCGGATTTGCTTATCAAACTTACGTCGATTCCAAAGGCCACTGAGGGCGTCTTTTTCACTAAGATCTCTGAGACGGTTTTCAAGTATCTTACGTTGGGTGATATCGACGAATGAACCCACGTAGAAGATTACCTTCCCTTCACTGTCCGTGACCGTTTGGATTCTGAGAATTTCAGTAATAAGAGAGCCATCTTTGCGTTTATTCGTGACTTCACCTTCCCACATTCCATCCGCTAACAACTGTTTCCACATTTGCATATAAAATTCTTGTTGGTGCTTGCCGGATGTAAAAATAGAAGGGCTCTTGCCTTTGACCTCTTCTAGGGTATAGCCACTTAAGCGTGTGAATTCCTTGTTGACGGAAAGGATACGGTTATTTTTGTCAGAGATGAGAACCGCTGACATACCATCCATCGCGACTCTGGCAATTTGGCTCTCAATCGAGTGCTTTTTATGGCGTACATTCCAAGCACAAAAACCGCAAGAGAGTAGCAGGGTAATGATGTAAACAGCAATGGCGAGAAATGAGATTTGCTTGTATTCATTCTCAATTTGTTGATTGACTTTTTGACTAGGTACATTGAGCACAAGGTATAGGTCTTCACCTAATATGTCTTTTGAAACGTTTACTTTGGCGTATGACCACCATGATCCCGCATCAAATACATTGCCTTCCTCGCCAGACTGGGCACTTTCCCAAACTTTTGGTAGCAGTTGATTGAGGTTAAATTCATTATGTTCCGCAATAACGTCCCCAAGAATCTGGCTAAATGTTTGGCTTTGTAGATAGAATCCATTGGCGTTTATTAGGTCTGGTTTGGATTGAATATCAGAACCATAATTGAGAGATTCATAGATCGCATTGAAATCTAGATTGGCGACAAAATAACCATAACGTTTAAAGTTAATATCAACGGGTATGATTATTCGCAAAGCAGGAGTAATAGGAGTGACAATCTTATGGTTATCGTATTCAACATCAATACCAAAGCGGCCAGATTGGTTGGGTTTAAGGGTTGTTGCGTACTTGAAATAGTCACGGTGCGCTTTATTTTGTAAAAACTCGTCAGAAACAACTTCGACATAGTTAGCCACGCTGTTAACACGAATTTGCTCTTGCCCCGTATTGCTCAGAAATCGCAATTTAGAAAAGTAGCCTTTAGAACGCGCAATCAAGATCCAAAGATCTTCCACGGCATCATAATTACTTTGGTTGTTTTCAAGCACGGCGGAGTACAACAAGCTATTACTTGAAAGAAGTTCGATCGTGGCTTCAATATCTAAAATAGTCGATTGCAATGAACGTTGACTAAACTCCAACTGAGCACTCGTTTCTTGCTCTACGAGAGACAGGGATCGTTGTTCGATACGTTGCCATTCACTGATAAAGAACAGGGTAGGCACCATACTCAAAATGATAAAGATAAGAAAAAATTGAAGTATTGAAAACGTGGGTTTAACGGTCATAGTCACAAGTCATCACGAACATAACGCCATGATAACTAAGCGGGGTAATAGTTTTGTGATTTGATACGCATATTACATTATATGCAAAAGGGGTATTATAGGTTTTTGTGATGTGTAACTTTGAAATGGCGAGTAATGGAATGAAACGGCATTAATTAAACAGAGCTTCGTCATAATCTAATCAATGCCTAGAGTGTCTATTTTTATTGTCCGGGTGCCGGTTTTGAGCCTGACTAGTAATTAAAACGCGCGGCAATTGAAAATTGAGGCCCGTAAACCCCGTCATTCCGTGCGCCAGCAAAAAGAACAAGCGCTTCAGTGGAATGAAAATTAACCCCGGCATGAAAAACAGAACGTTCATCGTGTAAACCAATTCGTCCTAATACTTCGATTTGATTGGCTAACCAAACACGGCCCCCTAGATTAAACTCTGGTTGGAATTCTGAACTAGAGCTTGAGCTATCAACAAAGTTCACATGATGGAGCAGTATTTGACCGTAAATGTCTGCAAACGCTCCGATTGGTCCGTTAAAACCGACGCCAACAGCAGCGTCCCAATCGTTATCAAACCGTGAATCTACTCGACCCACAAAGTGCGCATTTTCCATTAACATCATGCTGACTTCACCACCAATGGTCTGTGGTCCGAAACCACTTCTAAATTCGAAGTAGTTGTAACTGAAATTGTTCGCTTGCACAAAAGGGGACAAAACAAAAGTAAGCGCAACAAGGCTAATTTTTGAAAGTGTTTTTAACATAACTGCTCCGTAGTCATAGAATATGCAGATGATTTTTTGACGATACGGAAAAAGCCTGCAATAAACAGGCCATAAATATCTGAAAATACGTTGTTTAGTCGTTTAGATTATAGAAGGATTAAATGATCCACTTCTATCTCAGGCTTCGCCCCGCCTTCGTATTCGCCAAAGAGTCGAACTCGTGTTGTCTGATCGATTGGGCTTTGAATGTTGATATCGTCAAGATCGATGAGTATTTCACCTGTTCCATCATTAAACATAAATTGGTCGGCAGCCAGTTGCTTTGTCAGAGTGCCTTCAACGATGACATCGTTATCAGAAAATGTTTTTGTGTTGGCGTTTATTGCCTTTATGGTCGTAATTTCTACTGGCCCTGAATAGTGGATGGGTCCTTTCTCTTTACTGTGTGCGAAGCTAGGTAACGATGTTAAAGCGAGTGTACCTGCGATAGTACCGACCATGAGATGCTTGTTCATAATATTCCCTCGATTAATTCATAGTGAGACACTGTGTCATCGAGTTTATTTAACGACAGTCTGACTGAACACTGTCTGAGTGTGGCATTCATAATCGATTCATTCTATTGAGTAATCGTAGCGCTAACCGTTATTATGAAAGAAATGACTTAACTTTAAAGACAATATGAAAACAACGTTAGAATCCATAATGGTACAAGGCACCACATCGGATGCGGGTAAAAGTGTGCTGGTGGCAGGGTTATGCCGTGTATTGGCAAGACGCGGTATCTCGGTTGCGCCATTCAAGCCACAGAACATGGCACTAAATAGCGCGGTGACCGAAGAAGGTGGTGAAATAGGAAGGGCTCAAGCCGTTCAAGCTCAAGCTTGTAACATAAAACCGAGTGTACATATGAACCCTGTGCTGCTTAAGCCCTGCTCGGATACGGGCGCGCAGGTCATACTGCAAGGTAAAGCCATAGATGATATGGATGCGATTGGTTATCACGATTACAAAGCGGTTGCGATGAATACGGTAATGGATTCCTATGGCCGTTTGTCGGACCAATATCAGAGCATCGTTATCGAAGGGGCTGGCAGCCCGGCTGAGGTTAATTTACGTGAAAATGATATCGCCAATATGGGGTTTGCTGAAGAAGCGGATATTCCAGTTATCATTGTCGCTGATATTGACCGGGGTGGCGTGTTTGCTCACCTCTACGGCACACTAGCCCTACTGTCAAAAAGTGAACAAAACCGAGTGAAAGGCTTTGTGATTAACCGTTTTCGAGGAGATATTGCACTGTTGCAATCTGGCTTGGATTGGTTAGAAGAGAAAACAAAAAAACCGGTATTGGGGGTATTGCCGTATTTACATGGTTTCAACCTAGAGGCCGAAGATGCCATTAACACAGCTCAGGTTCAAGGAAGCAGCACTAAACTGAATGTGATAGTGCCGGTGTTAACGAGAATAAGTAACCATACTGATTTCGATGCATTGAGGTTGAATCCTGATGTAAATCTCCGTTATGTCGGTAAAGGCGAGCGCTTGACGGGCGCTGACCTTATTATCATTCCTGGCACAAAATCGGTAAGAAGTGATCTTGAATATTTGAAAAGTCAGGGGTGGGATAATGATATTAAGCGTCATATCCGCCTTGGTGGCAAAGTGATTGGCATTTGTGGTGGTTATCAAATACTCGGGGAAACCATCAGTGATCCATTCGGTGTTGAGGGGAAAGCGGGTGAAAGTGATGGGTTATCACTATTGCCGATTAATACCCAGTTAACCCAACAAAAGACGCTGACTAATGTAACCGGTGTGATGACCTTAAATGGTGAGGAGCAACCCGTTAGTGGGTACGAAATACATGTAGGTCAAACTGAAGTGACAGGGAGACAACCTATACAACTGAATAACGGATCGTGGGATGGGATGGTCTCTTCATGCAATCAAATCTTCGGCACATACTTGCATGGCATATTTAATGGACCAGAGGTGACGTCGTTGATATTTAATTGGGTTGGAGTGTCTGATATTGAGCCAGTTGATCATATTGCAAGGAACGAATCAGCCATTAACCGTATCGCGGATGCAATTGAGGATAATGTAGACCTCAATGTTTTATGGCCTGATCTTAACTAAGTACGGTATGCACCAGAGCTCGCTTAATCGATAAAAATAACGCACAAAAAAGCCGCGGTATTTAAAAGAACGCGGCCAAATCAAAAGATGAAAGATTATTGTTTAATAAACACTTCTCTAAAATCCTTCTTTAGAATCGCATCTCGGCGAGCTTTCTTAATTTGTTTTACCATGTCTTTAACGCAGTTATGTAGGACTTGATCAAGTAATTGGGTGCGGTACTCTTCTTTATCTTCGTCTGTCATGTCTTTCGGTAAATCTAATGTTGGAAACTCTTCCATAACATTAACGCCCGCAAATGCTTGGCTTACAGAAATTAACGCGTGGAATTGTTCAAAATTATCGAGAACGTTTTGCGCACTTGCCGGTAAAGAGTTCCATGCTTCTCTAACGGCTTCTTCAGAAACTTCATGAATCGACGTTACCATAAAGTGCATCGCTTCAGGAACTTGGTCAAATTCAATGACCTGTTTGAGTTCTGCTGAAACCGTTGCTAAATCCACTTTTGGCTGTTCTGTTTGTTTTTCGTCAGTCATGACAATATCTCTTAGGGTAAAAAGGTTATGCTAAAAACTTATGGTAAAAAGTCAATAAGCTAGACTTAAATAACTAGTGAAACATTTGATTTGAAGTGCTATAAAACTAATTAACGCTTTTTTAGGGAGAATATATGACAATTAATGGCTCCTCAATGCGAATACTCCTTGTTGATGACGTTCAGATGGATCGAATGCAACTGGCAATTCGTCTTAAACAACTGGGTCACCATGTTGAAGCAGTATCGAGTGGAAAAGAAGCGTTATCAATCTATTTAAAGTTCGATCCAGAATTGATTTTGCTCGATATTACAATGCCTGAGATGAATGGTTTTGAGTTGTCTCAGGAAATTCGACGTTTATATCCAGATTGGATACCGATCATCTTTTTAAGCAGCCATGAAGAACCCAGTATGATAGCCAAAGCCATCGATGCGGGTGGTGATGACTACTTAATTAAGCCTGTCGATAAGCTTGTTTTAAACTCAAAGCTTATAGCAATGCAGCGTATAGCTCAGATGAGACGAGAATTAAAGCGCGCATCAATTAAACTGCAAGAACTCAACCAGGCACTGCAGCATCAAGTCAATGAAGATGGATTAACCTCACTGTACAATCGCCGCTTTATCGATGGAAAATTGCAGGATATGATCAGTTGGCATGGTCGTCATAAGTTCCCGTTAACACTGATACTTATCGATGTCGATCGCTTCAAGTTATTTAATGATAATTATGGCCATATTCAAGGTGATAAATGTTTAATAGCGATTGCAACGTTGACCAAAGAACTGTTTTCTCGGAGTGCTGAGTATGTTGGCCGATATGGTGGAGAAGAGTTTGCCATACTGCTTAGTCATACAGGGCAAGACAAGGCGTTAAATGCTGCAAAGCGGATAAAAAACGCACTGTCGGAACTGGCTTACCCTCATGAGTATAACGATGACTTTGGTGTTGTGACTGTTTCACAGGGCATCTATACAACGGTACCCAATGGGCACGAGTCCATCAATGATATTTATTCGAAGGCAGATGAAGCGCTTTACGCTGCGAAACATCAGGGGCGTAATACCTATGTTTTAGCGGATCCTACTGGCGAATAGCTAGCATGATTTTCGTCGGTTGTGAGCTTCATAGAGATGAATAGATGTTGATTATAATGGCGTAAATACGTCATTATGATGCATATTCATTAGGGACATTTGAAGGCGATATATTGAGTAGTTTCCGTTTAGCTGTGCCGTTGGCTATCCCCTTGGCTATGTCATTTGCAAACCCCGTACTCGCATCGCAAAGTATTAGTGAGGCCTATAGAGGTCAATTAGAGCAGAACTTTGCCGCAGCGGTTATTTTGATGGACAGTGACGTGTTTACTTTTGGTATTCACGATTTTGACCCAAACGATTTGTTTCATTTAGGCAATGAAGATATCGGTACTGAGGAGTCGATCAGTCTTCGAAATCGGATTCAGGTAACAACCCTCCCTTATACGTTAGAGCTCTCCAACCAAGAAGATAAGCATAAGCAATCTTTGATGTTTCGTTTGTCAGGTTTAGTGTCTGAAAAGAACATTACAATTGATGGAGTGACTACCTCAGACATAAATAAAGATCGAATGATTGCTGGTTATGTAGGCTATCAATACCAGTATTATGTCACTGCTCAATGGAGTATAGAGCCGTCGTTTGCTGTTCACTTGATGCAATATAAAAATAGTTTCGAGTATAGAAGTGACAAGTTGGTTGCAGTCAAAGAAATACTTGATGGGCGATATGTTAATACGTCGGCTTGGTCACTGATTTATGAGCCAACGGTTAGCTTTAAATATGAACATGACAAGCCATGGGGAAGTTGGACAGTGTATTCTAACTGGCACTATTTTTATGGACACGGATGGGGAGAAGCAAATCAAGGCCAAATTGGCAACACAGAAGGCTGGTACGTTGCAAATGGCATCCAATCTATCTACAACTTTGACCGATGGGGTAAGGCAGTCCAGTCTGTATACAGCAGTTTTCGTCGTATCGACCTGGGTTCTGATATCAAACAACCGTTAGGGACTGATTATTACTATGAGGCTTCTATCGGATGGTTAATGACGCCGCCGTTTGATATGGCGTGGGTTGATAACGTAGGTATCGGTCTGAATTTTAATTACGGCAGTGCCTTGAAGGGCGGAAGTATCGTGTTGTTTTTTAACCAAGACTAGCGATTAACTACAGCTAAAGCGTGTTCGAATTAACAAGACACTTTATTTCTTCCGGTTTGCTTGGCTTTATAGAGCGCTTTGTCGGCTTGCTTAATCACATTCTGCGGTTTTCTCTCAGACGACGAATCAGCTACACCAATACTAATCGTGATATTGACCGTTTCTGAGCTTTGATTCTTTCCACGTTGAGTGGCGCCCATTTTCTTATTCTTTGGTCGACTCGCCACATCTCTTAAAGCCATTTCATAGTTAGCAATGTCTTCGCGTACTCGCTCTAAATATTCCAGAACGTCTTGTGCATACCGCCCTTTAAAGACCGCTGTAAATTCTTCACCACCGTATCGATAGACTTTTGCTTTTCCACCTATCAGCGATAAACGAGCCGCGACAAGCTTTAGAACATCGTCGCCAGTGTCATGGCCGTAAGTGTCATTGAACGCTTTGAAATGGTCAACGTCTAGCATGGCAATGCTGTACTTTCGGCCTAATTGCTTTAGGTCAGACTCAAGAGCGTGTCGGCCGGGAATGCCCGTTAGCCCATCGTTAAATGCGAGCTCATGACTGGCTGATATGAGGTAAATTAACAGCAGTAGCCCAGCTAAACTGAACATAGTGCTAGAAATGTAGGGGATATCAAAACAAATGAATGTCACGCTGGCCGTAATGATGGAAGAGTAAGAAACAACGTCAGCAATACGGTTGTTTTTGAGCACCAGAATCGCCGTGATACCGGTTAATGCACAAAGATACAGTACGAGAACAAAAGGAAGACTAGAGATTTGTGGAATAGCAAACAGCAGGCCTTCGCGAAAGTAGCCTATACTGTCGATACCAAAATGCGTAATTGTTAAATAAGACCAAGCGAGAAGCATGATATTGATAAAGACAAAAACGATAAAGCTTTTGCTGGTCAGGTTGGAGTCTTTAAATGCGTAGGTAAGAAGCGAGGCTACGGGCAGTAAGAAGGCTAATAAAGACAACTCAAGTAAAGTTGTCCCCGTACTTAAAGAAGATTGAAGTCGATGCTGGATAATCCAATAGCTTAACAGCATCGTAATCGCGACCATCGCGCAGCGACTTTGGTTAAAGCTGTGGCCTAAGATTAACGCAGCAAGAAACAGAACAATGGGTAAATTCACCGCGATATCAAGATTGCCCTGAGTAACGGTGATAACGTTAGTCATGCCGAGCCACAATGCAGCAATAATAAAAAGAGGGAAAGAGACCCTAAACCAATTTGACGCGACGATGGATGGAGACATTATAAAGCAGGATACCGATAGTTAATGTTGAATTTCTTCAAAAGACCGTACTAGGATACTGTGATTTATTGATTTGCCAAGCTTTTTGCTAGACTTATGGGCATTAGGTTAATTTACATCGTATTATTGTATCATCTTCATGGCCTAAAACTTGTTGTTGTTCGGTGGTTAAGCTAAGTTATTTCTATAAGAATCAAATTGTAAGATCATATGTGTTTGACTGAGGAGTTAAGAATGCAGATCAGTGTTGATGTTCATAATTACATGGAAACTTTAGTTGGACATGTGCTTAGCAATGACGAATATACCGATAATTTTGACCATGAACAATTGGCCGATATAGCTTGCTTGGCACTGAGTCAGTTAAGGCCAGTTTATATACGGCATGATATCGATTTTCTTTCCGCACTTCCGGAAGCAAGGCTTATTGTGTTGAAAGAGTACACAGAGACAGCAATCGTCAATGCTGTTTCTATGATCTTACAAGATCGTCGCCAAGCAAGAGTTGATGATGTGCCCGTGATGTTTAGCTCACCACGGTTTGACGATGATGTTGAATTGGAGTGGTTCGAAAAGCCACTCATCCAAAGTAAAAAATAAGAGGTTTTAATAAGTGGGACTATTTTCTCGTCTGTTTGGTTTTGGAAAATCTAATGAAGGTGTTGCGAAAGAGGTGACACCAATCGAGTATAAGGGTTTTTTGATCTATCAAGAACCCCTTGCTGAATCGGGACAGTATCGAATTGCAGGGCGAATTACTAAACAAATTAATGATGAAGTTCAGTCACATCGATTTATTCGCTCTGATGTATTGTCTAACAAAGAAGATGCAAACGAATTGATGCTTAAGAAGTCGCAAATGTTCATTGACCAAATGGGCGATAACATTTTTTCTTAGCTGTTATCAATTTGACAAAAATCATAAATATCCGAGTCGTAAGCCGTTATGCTTACGACTCTTTTTTTAATTCACATAAATCCCTGTTTACTATGGTCTTTTATTTATCTGGTAGGACCTCTGCTTACTGATGGGGTTGTTGTTTTTTTTCACCATTAGTCGCAGTATTAATGAAATATTTTGGTCTGATGTAGTGTTTTTAGTATTTTTATTACAAAACGCTTGCAACTGCATCAGTCGTTAGATAAAAGATCTTAATCATTGTGCCAATAGTCAAGGACAAACTATGCAAATTGGTGTACCTAAAGAAATTCTCGCGGGAGAAACGCGAGTCGCTGCATCACCGAAATCGGTAGAGCAGTTGATTAAACTTGGTTTTGAGGTCTCGATCGAAACCGGAGCAGGCAGTTTAGCCAGTTTTGATGATTCTGCTTATGAACAAGCTGGCGCAAAAGTGACGTCTAAAGATGATGTTTGGCAAGCCGACCTTATCCTGAAAGTCAATGCGCCGATTGTCGACGCAGAGACCAGCATCGACGAAATTTCACAGTTTAAAGATGGCGCAAGCTTAATAAGCTTTATCTGGCCGGCACAAAACCCTCAATTAATGGAACAGCTTTCAAGCAGAAACATTAATGTGATGGCGATGGATGCTGTACCACGTATATCCAGAGCACAAGCTCTCGATGCATTGTCATCAATGGCCAATATCGCGGGGTATCGCGCTGTCGTTGAAGCGGCACACCAGTTTGGTCGATTCTTTACCGGGCAAATCACTGCAGCGGGTAAAGTTCCGCCTGCTAAAGTGCTTGTTGCTGGTGCAGGGGTCGCAGGTTTGGCGGCTATTGGCGCCGCGGGTAGCCTAGGAGCGATTGTTCGAGCATTTGATGTGCGCCCTGAAGTAAAAGAACAAGTGCAATCAATGGGTGCTGATTTCTTAGAAGTTGACTTCGAAGAAGACACCAGTGCTGGCGACGGCTATGCAAAAGAAATGTCTGATGAATTCAACAAGAAAGCAGAAGAGCTGTATGCGGCCCAGGCTAAAGATGTTGATATCATCATCACCACGGCGCTTATTCCTGGTAGGCCTGCACCAAAGCTGATCACCAAAGAAATGGTTGATAGCATGAAAGCAGGATCGGTGATTGTCGATCTCGCTGCGGCTAATGGCGGGAACTGTGAGTACACCGTTGCAGACCAAGTCGTAACGACAGCTAACGGCGTTAAGGTTGTAGGCTATACCGATATGGTGGGCCGCCTGCCGACGCAATCTTCTCAACTGTACGCGACGAATATCGTCAACTTACTGAAACTGTTGTGTAAAGAAAAAGACGGCACCATCAACATCGATTTTGAAGATGTTGTACTCCGTGGCGTTACTGTCATTAAAGAAGGCGAAGTGACTTGGCCTGCACCACCGATTCAAGTTTCAGCTCAGCCTCAAGTACAACAAAAACAGGCAGCTAAAGCGGAAGTGAAAGTTGAAGAACCGACGTCACCCATTAAGAAGGTGATTGGATTGGGCATTGGTCTTGCGGCTTTTGGTTGGGTCGCTTCTGTTGCCCCTGCAGCTTTCCTTGCGCATTTCACCGTATTCATTCTTGCTTGTATAGTCGGATACTACGTGGTTTGGAATGTCTCTCATTCGCTACATACGCCGTTAATGTCAGTCACAAATGCGATTTCAGGCATCATCGTTGTTGGTGCGTTATTACAAATTGGTCAAGGAAGTGGCGTTGTAACTTTCTTATCGTTTATCGCCGTACTCATTGCAAGTATCAATATTTTTGGTGGCTTTACCGTTACTAAACGTATGCTTGAAATGTTTCGTAAAGACTAAAGGGAGTACCAAATGTCTGCAGGATTAGTACAAGCGGCTTATATTGTTGCTGCAATCTTTTTCATCATGAGCCTTGCTGGTCTTTCTAAGCAAGAATCGGCTCGTGCAGGTAATTACTACGGTATTACCGGTATGGCAATTGCTTTGGTTGCCACCATTTTTGGTCCAAATACAGAAGGGCTTGCTTGGATACTTCTCGCTATGGTTATCGGTGGGGCCATCGGTATTCATTACGCTAAGAAAGTAGAAATGACGGAGATGCCAGAGCTCGTCGCGATACTGCACAGCTTTGTAGGTATGGCAGCAGTATTGGTTGGCTTTAACAGCTACATCGATCCGCCTGCGGTTATCTCAATCGACCCAGCGGATATTCATGCTGAGCATGTCATTCACTTAGTTGAAGTCTTCCTCGGTGTGTTTATCGGAGCGGTCACTTTTACAGGCTCTTTGGTTGCGTTCGGAAAGTTACGTGGAGTCATTGACTCGTCGGCGCTGAACCTTCCACACAAGCATAAACTAAACCTACTCGCTATCGTCGCGTCTTTACTGCTAATGATCTACTTCGTGAAAGCTGATGGTAGTATGTTTGCATTACTGCTGATGACATTGATTGCGTTCGCTTTTGGTTGTCATTTAGTCGCTTCCATTGGTGGAGCAGACATGCCGGTTGTTGTTTCAATGCTGAATTCATATTCAGGTTGGGCAGCCGCGGCAGCAGGTTTCATGCTAGCCAACGATCTTCTTATTGTGACTGGTGCATTGGTAGGCTCGTCAGGTGCGATTCTGTCTTACATTATGTGTAAAGCAATGAATCGATCGTTTATTAGCGTTATTGCGGGTGGTTTTGGGCAAGAAGTCAGTTCAAGCAACAGCGATGAAGATTACGGCGAACACCGTGAAATTAACGCTGAAGATGTGGCTGACATGCTGAAAAACTCTTCTTCTGTGGTTATCACTCCAGGTTACGGAATGGCGGTTGCCCAGGCTCAGTACCCTGTGTATGAAATAACAGAAAAGCTGCGTGCTTTAGGTGTGAATGTACGTTTTGCTATTCACCCTGTTGCGGGGCGTCTACCGGGTCACATGAACGTACTACTGGCTGAAGCGAAAGTTCCTTATGATATCGTGCTTGAAATGGACGAAATCAACGATGACTTGAGCTCAACGGATACGGTTCTTGTTATAGGTGCAAACGACACGGTAAACCCAGCCGCGCTTGATGATCCATCAAGCCCAATCGCGGGGATGCCAGTATTAGAAGTTTGGAACGCTCAGAATGTTATAGTATTTAAACGTTCTATGAATCCTGGCTATGCTGGTGTACAAAACCCACTGTTCTTTAAAGAAAATACTCAAATGTTATTTGGAGATGCAAAAGAAAGCGTGGATGCGATTTCTAAAGCACTATAGTATTTTGATGTTCTAATCATAAAGCCAGCTTTAATGGGGTGAACTCATTAAGCTGGTTTTTTGTTTTCATTCTTGACGTTGATATTACAATCGATATGTATATTTATGTAAGAATGTTTTATAGTTCTTAAACGTAAATACTTTCGATTATCTAATTTGATTAAACGCGCATTCCAATTCTTGGTTCTCATTTCAGCATTTACGTCGATTAATGTACTTGCCAATTCACTGCCTGAGAGAATAGATAACTTCATCAGTTACTTTAACTTCGAAGATGCCATAACTTCTTATGATATCCGAGTTATTCAGGCTGAGTATCCGACAAAGCTAATCACGCCAGATTCCTTACTTCCCAGAACGGCACAATATCCACTACAAGATATTCAGCGACTGTATCGATTATCTCAATCTTGTACGGGTAAACTTCCCCTTAGCCCACTCATCACCGAACCGTTAGTGTTCACAAGAGCAATATGTAAAGAAACCAATCTTTCAGTTCGTTGGTTTGCTCGTAGTGGTCTTATCCATCCTGGTGGCGGTTCTTACGCGTATCGCTGGGTTGCAAAATACCCGGACACTAAGCAATTGTTAGAAATGTTCATGCACATTCAAGAAAGGCCATTATCACCTCCTGGTACCTTACTAGGCCGGTTGCAGCGTATGGACCAAGACAGTATCACCGCGCTTATCAGTGGTGCAAAAATGTTTATCGAGAAAGAGGAACTGTGGCTAAAACAGGGAGACATATACTACATTTTTGGTGCCAATTACTGGCAATCGAATGTCAGTAAAGCTGAACTGAGTTTTTCGCTGTCTAGTGACAGTTCGACATGTTTTGTGCAGCGGGGGAATATGTGTTGGGATATAGAAGATCATTCCGATGTCCTCCGTATTTCAATGATAGCACTGGTTTTCGTGAATATCTTACTTGTTGCCGGGTGGTCGGCTTATCGCTGGAATTCCAAGCGACAAGAAATGAAAAGCCGAATGTTAGTCCTTCAGATACTGACGCATGAGCTGAGAACGCCTATCGCGAGCTTGTCACTAACAGTGGAAGGATTTAGGCGAGAATTTGAGCATTTGCCTGAAAGTGTATACGATGAGTTTAGACGACTGTGTGAAGATTCACGAAGATTACGGCAATTAGCCGAAGCAAGTAAAGATTATTTACAATCCGATAACAAACCCCTAAACACAGAATGGGTACCATCAGTATCAGAATGGTTAGAGTATAAAGTATCGGATGAATTTAAAGGCGAGATTCAATTCGCAATTAATCAAGACATCGCCGCTAAACTGAATGTTTACTGGCTAAGTAACTGCATTGATAATTTAATACGTAACGCACTTAAATATGGCGTCACCCCAATACTGATTGATGTGACGACTGCTGCGGATCGCCTAACGATCAAAGTGATTGATCAAGGTGAACTTTCATACCGAGATTGGCGCAGCTTAAGAAAACCGTTTGTAAGCAAGTCAGGCCTGGGATTGGGCCTCACAATTGTTGAATCTATGGTCAGTCGAATGGGTGGAAAGATGACACTCGTTGGGCCACCTACTACTTTTATTTTGGAGATCCCCTGTGAAACAGACACTGCTACTCGTTGAAGATGATAAGAACTTAGCTGACGGTTTATTAGTAAGCCTTGAGCAAGCAGGATATGAATGTTTACATGCAGAGACAATTGCTAGCGTGGCGCAGCATTGGGAAAAGGTCGATCTCGTCATTTTAGATCGCCAATTACCAGATGGTGATTCCGTAGAGCACCTTCAGAGCTGGAAGAAGCTTAAAGATGTACCTGTCATATTATTAACCGCGCTTGTGACGATCAAAGATAAAGTTGCAGGCTTGGATTCGGGGGCTAATGATTACCTCACTAAGCCATTTGCAGAAGCAGAGCTGTTTGCTCGTATTCGTGCCCAACTTAGGCTGCCTGAATCAGAAGAGGTTGATGATTCAAAAGTCACTACGCCGAATTTAACGATCGATAAAGCAACGAGAGAAGTTTTTTATCATGGCGACTCCATTACCTTAACTCGTACCGAATTCGATCTGTTACTTTTCTTAGCAAGTAACCTAGGTCGAGTATTTACAAGAGATGAGTTGCTCGATCATGTTTGGGGTTACAACCACTTTCCTACAACAAGAACCGTTGATACGCACGTGCTGCAACTTCGTCAAAAGCTATCAGGGCTAGAAATTGAAACCCTACGTGGTGTTGGCTACAAGATGAAAGCGTGATGAAGCCTTTACCGCTTGTTTCTTTATTGGCAGTTTGCTTTCCTCTGGCGGCGAGTGATGTGGGTTGGTTTGAGGAGAACACCTCGTTAACGCAAGCCCATCAGTATTTGCTAGAAGATGATCTCGATGCCATGTTTGGTTCAATCGTTAAGGTACATCAACAGAATTCAAGTACCTCTATTGAAGAACATTTGAATCAGCTGCTTATCCACTCACTTGACGTTGATTGTGGTAAAGGGCTCGATAACAAACGACTACCCGAGTGGTTAGCATCTGCATCGGTACGTAGAACTAATATTCAGAGCCCAGGTCGAGACATGTACAATGTCACGGTCTCTATTGAATCAAAGAAAGAAATAGAGAATATCGCATTTAACCGTTGGGTTGATAAACCTATCTCAACAGACAGTGAATTTGCGTCGACAGAATCTAACTCTGATAAAAAAAAGGTCTACCAAAAACGTTACAACCTTAATAGCCAAATTCCACCAGGATTATATCGACTGGATGTGACCGCAGTCGATCAAGAAACCTGGAGCTCATGGATCGTCTTTGTTCACACTAAAGCGAAACAGGTCGTTAGATGGCAATCTAAAGATCAATGGACCATAGAGAAAAATGCGCTACTTAATGAAAACTGCCCGCTTCCCGAATTGACGGTGGCTCTCTACGATTATGTTGATGGTAGCTATAATGAAGTTTGGAGTCGAAGCTATGAATCTGACTTTCCTACGTCATTCGAACCTAGAAGCATCGAACCAGAAAGATATGTACTGGCGGTATCGATGACGAATCAAAGGTGGCAAGGCCCTGTATTAATCGAACAATCTCAAATAATCAGTAAAACATATGATGTTTCTGTAGAGGAATAGTTAAAGTTCATAGACAATAAGTCGTTATAAACCCTAAGGGAATAACAGTTTATAATATTATGAAAAATAATCTTAGATTTTTGACTTTGTCTATCGCTCTTGCCAGTGCCTCTGCGAGTGCCGCCAATTATGCAATCGAAGCTCGTGGTGATGCGATGGGTGGTGTAGGGGTTGTTTCGGCAAACTTTCTCACCGCTCCATTTTATAACCCTGCATTAACAGCAATCTATCGCAGAAACGATGACGTCGGAATGCTCATCCCAAGCATAGGCTTGTCTTATAGTGACGAAGACAACATGGTTGATGATCTTGATCGGGTCGCTGGGCTTATCAACGAAGCGAGCTCTGGTGATTATTCCAATATAGCCGAGCTTCAATCAAGTCTTGAAAGTTTGAACGGTGACCAAGCTAAGTTAGAGCTAGGTGGCGTCGTTGCTTTTGCTATTCCTAATCAGTACATCGCTGCTAATGTCTTTGCTAAAGCTTATACCGAGTCTTTTGCCTCGCCTGATATATATACTCAAGCTAATTCGGCACTACCGCAAGCTGATATCAACACGGCAATTAATGCAGAGCTAAGTGCTGTCAATGCAGTAGGAATAGGAGTTGGAGAAGTTGGTATCTCTCTTGCCAAGTATCAAACGTTCTTAGGTCAGCATATAGCATTCGGTATTAGCCCTAAACTACAAAGAATCTATACTTATGTATATTCAGCCGATCTGGATAATTATGACATTGCGGATATCGCAGATAATGGTACCAGCGAAACAATGTTTAACATGGACGCTGGTTTTCTTTGGTTCCATGGGCCACTTAGAGTAGGTTTTACAGCAACTAATCTAGTATCAAGAGACATTCAGACTAAAGAGCTAACAAAGAGAGCGGTTACCTCTCAGATAGATCCGACACAAGTTAGGCCTGCGGAAACGTTGAGCTATGCGTATCAAATGCGACCTCAGTACACCGTTGGTGCAGGTCTTGTTGGCGATTACGCTACCATTAGTGTTGATTATGATTTGAACGAAGACGAACGTTTCACCGGATTCGACGATAATACTCAGTGGTTAAGGGTAGGGGGCGAAATTGATATTATGCGTCAATTAAAACTCAGGGCAGGGTACAAGCGTAATCTTGCGTATGAGGATAGTGACGACACGGTGACGGCTGGTATCGGTATATCCCCACTCAACTTATTTCAAATGGATATCGGTGCAAGCTATACCAATGAAAATTCGATGGGTGTTTACTTAAACTTCCTTGGTAGCTACTAATATCGCTATCTCTAGTCATCATTAACGTATATAGTCAGCTCCTCATTATAGAGGAGCTTTTTTATGTTTGACGATCTTTCATTAACCCACGAAGAGCAGCAAAAAGCTGTAGAGAAAATCCAAGAACTGATGTTGACCGGTATGAGTACCGGACAAGCGATAAAGTTGGTCGCTGAGAAAATTAGAAAAGAGCACAGCGAAAAGCAATAGGAATTTCCTAATGCTTTATAACTTGGCGCACTATAACTAAGTATTTAGGCCGTAATGTGATACGGCGAACCGTATGACTTCGAACTGAATATATAGATATTGCATATTTGGTATATCATAATTCGATGTGTTTGTTGTGATAAATTTACCATTATTTTTATATTAATCAGTAGCTTGTGGTGGTTACTTATTCTGCCGGTGTGGTGGGAAATAAAGTAAGACTTTAATTATCCAATGGCAGTGCCTGAAGATTGAATACGCTAGCTTTATATTCTGTTACTGGACGCCGTAACAGAATGCAGTTAAAAATAACCCAGGATAACGGGTTTGGTCATAAATTTCGTTACGATGTCACTTAATGGTGAGGGGAAATTAAGCTAGCCAAGAGTCGTCGGAACCATTTGCTTAAAAATAGTCAATGCTCCAAATGAAAGAAGAAGAAAAGAAGAAGTGTGTGGGTAGGCATTCGCTAAAATCATTGCTTTTAAATAATTGCTTTTAAATCATTGACGCCTAGTAGACTGATGCAAAAGTCTGGCAAAAAAATCGCTTGATTAGATACTGTCGGTAATCGTGCAAATGTGAGCGAGAAATCAGAATAGTGTTTATGGATAGTCGAAAGAATCTCTTTGCGATATTCGTCAGAATAACGTCGATTACTGGGTTTACCTCTAGAAGCATGGGTTAAACTAGCCGCACCATGTTCACGTAGTACTTAAGGAAAGTATGTCCGCCGCGCAGCACGACGCAAACGATATTCACAGATGTCTTGAATAACTTTGAATCGACTCATTTCTTTTTCACTCATGGCAATCAACATCTCAGTAGTCCTTAGTAACCGAAGCTGGTACATGAAATGTAGTCAGCAACCAGTGCTAAGGTGGCATTTTAATCTAGCTCAAAAGTGACATTACTATCTGGGGCCTACAGCCTCAGTGCGTATTATCTATCTTATGTTAAATAAGTTGTGTGAAGCGATATAGCTTGTTTACATGTTCTACCCGACTCTCACGTTACTCTACGGAGTCACATTAAACATAATACTTATTTACCATAAAATAGATAATAGCTAGCATACAATCTATCGATGTAAGCCAGCTATTATCTTTTAAGCGTGTTTTCTAGCCGCCGGCCAATTTGACCGTGTGGCCTTTTTTTTCAAGATGAGCTTTAATCTTGTCTCGTGCGTCGCCTTGAATCTCAATGGTTCCGTCTTTAACGGAGCCACCGCAGCCGCATACTTTTTTAAGCTCGGCTGCAACTAACTTTAGTTGGGAATCGGCTAGATCTAACCCTGAAACAATACAAACCCCTTTGCCTTTACGACCTTTGGTTTGTCGCTGAATGCGCACAATACCATCACCTTTAGGTCTTTCTATAACTTGTTCTTCTGGTTTGATGCGTCCGACGTCGGTTGAATACACTAGACTCATAATGACTATTTTCTCTGTTGCTCGGCTTTTTGTTTCGCAATTATATACGCTTCAATGTGCTTTTGTATCGCAATTTTTGAGCCCTTAATGAGTCTGCCGTTGAAAAAACAATACCAGGTGTTAGCCTCACCCGTATCGTTTTTTAAGGCGTAGCCATTAAAGTTTTCTGCTTGTGGGGATCCTGATGACTCACGCTTTCGACCAACGGAAGTGAACTCTTTTGGATCGATTATCGTCGCGGTATCGCAGAACCAATCGATACTCTTCTTCACCGCAGCTAAGCTACCGGACAAAACGTGGTTCTTAATTTTAGCTTGCCAAATATCGCTAGTGTTATCGGCAGACTTTAAGTTAAAACCTTTATAAATTGTGACAGCCATAAACGAATATTCTTATTATGATAGTTACTTAAATAATAATTGTATCTGCTCGCTTATCAAGTATATTTATCGATTATCTCTCATTTACTGTGTCTGATATGCAAAAAAAGATCCCGCAGGTTACTGATAAACAGCTACTAAATGATTGGCGATCAACTTTTGGGTCTCAAGTTACCTTAGAAGAATTCGATATGTTGACCCATGGGGTATACTCTCGAAACTCTTTACTTGCGATGGTCAAAGATTGGAATCTTTTCTCTGAATTTTGTCAAACGAAGCAAGTCAGTTCACTCCCCGCTTCTGTCACTGTTGTTCGCTTATTTATTGAGCGGGAGGCGAAAAAGCGTAAGTTCTCCACCTTAAAGCGTTACGCTGTCACCCTATCATTGGTTCATCGGCTACTCTATGATACAGACCCTGTTTCTAATAGCTTGATTCGGCAACTACTGGCGAGTTATCGAATGGACAAATTCGGGGACGCAAAGCAAGCAGAAGGCTTAACCCTAAATCACATAAAAGAACTTGATAGAATATTGATGGAAACACCGAGCCCCAAAAGTGTTCGTGATCTAGCCATCTATTACGTGATGTTTGAATGTGCATTGAAGCGTTCAGATCTTAAATCGTTGTCTTTTTCTGATCTCACCGAATGTGAAAATCACTATCTTGTATCAATCAAAGACCACACTTATGAGCTTAGTAACCGGTGTTCTTCCGTTTTGAAATTGTGGCTGTCGGTAGCAGGAGATAATCCGGATCTCTGTTTGTTTCGCGCGATAGATCGACATGGTAACGTAAGCAGTACGCAAATGGACGACTCTTCCATTTACAGAGTATTAGCCTCAGCGAGTGACCTGTTAAATCTTTCAATCAAATTTTCCGGGCAATCAACTCGTGTCGGAGCCGCTCAGCATTTAGCTAGTCGTGGTAAAAAAGCCAAAGAAATTCAAGAGTTTGGTCGCTGGTTGTCCCCTGCTATGCCCTATCAATACATAGGTCTAAAACAAACAGCAGAGGATGAAAAGCGAGTGTATAAGATCATTAAACCTTGGGAGTAGCTTACCGGCGAAGAGATGTACTCACGCAGTTTTCGAGGAATTTGTGGAATTGGTGGCCATTGTTCGCCAGCATCTTGGGAAACATAGAAATAGGTGTCATGCCTGGGAAGGTATTAACCTCATTTAAATATATGTGACCCTCTTCAGTTAAGAAAAAATCAATTCGAGACAAATGGCGTAATCGCATTTGAGTAAAAACTTTTCTCGCGCTGACTTCTATTGTGCTCAATTGAGTTTGTGAGAGGTTACCAGCCACTATTTCGGTAATTGAATGGCTGTCTGCACTGTATTTTTCTTCATAGGTATAAAACGCATCGGAAGGTGCGATAACTTCACCAGGCTGAGATAAGAATAGCTGGCCATCATACTCATAAGCGGCGACCTCAAGTTCTCTTGGCTTTACTGCTTTTTCTACTAACACTTGATCAGAATACCCGAAAGCAGCATCGATAGCCTCTTTAAGTTGTGATGATTTCGTTACCTTGTAACATCCTACAGAAGAGCCTTGTCTAGCCGCTTTAATAAAAATACTGCCCCATTCTCTTAGTGCTTGTTCTGCTTTTTCTAAAGAGTGTGAATTGTTCTCTGACAAGAATAAATAAGGTGTATTGTTAATGCCGAGTGCGTCATACCATAGCTTTGAGGTAATCTTGTTAAAGCTATTGGTGCTCGCTTCTGGTCCACATCCGAGGTATGGGATTTCAGCTAGTTCAAGCATCGATTGAATATCTCCTGTTTCCCCTGGAAAACCATGGATACAAGGAATAACAAAATCAATATGAAGATTTTGGTCTTCACCGTTCAACGTAGCGGTATTGGTATCAAGAGAAACGAGTTTATCTGATTCATTAAACCAACCTTCTTGACGTATTTCGACGCGCACCACATCGAAGTTTGGAGTCAAAGATAGCTGCTGCTGCAGATAGTTGGCTGAGACTAAAGACACTTCATGTTCAGGAGAGCCTCCGCCACACAGTAGAAGGATGGTTGTTTGAGTCATTAACGTAGTTTCCATAACGCTATAAAATTCTTGTCTTCATCATAATGAAAATGAACCAAAACGATAGCGTAACCCAGATTAAATTACGCGGTTTTGGTTCATTTGATGTTTTATTCACCATAACAGGGGCATAGAGCTGCGAAGCCTAGCCTCTATGATTTCTAGAATAGTTTCTAGTTCAATTTATTCAGTGTTGGGAATTCTGAATTCTTAATTGAATCGATGCTTTTGACAAATGGTTTTAGGTTTTTGAATTCCATTGGCAGTGTGGCAATAGCTTCTTTTGCTTCACCGCGTGTGGCGTAATCACCATAAAGCACCGTATACCATTTTGTACCATTTACTACCTTATAGTTTTCCCAGACAGGTTGTTGGTTGTCCATAGGAAGTTTACGCGCAAATTCATCGACTTTTGTTTGAGAGCCTACCGCAACGACTTGAATAGTAAACCCATAACGTGGGTTCATAGCGACTTGCTTAGCCGTCGGTGGAATGATGGCGACAGCCGCTTCAGGTGTTTTATTCACCACTTTCTTCTCTGCAGTAGGAACAACTTTGTCTGCGTTTGTTTCAACGTTACTCTCAACAATACCTTCCGCTGTGCCTTCACTCGAAACCACTGGCTTTTCTACTTCAGCAACCTTGTAGTCTTCTCTATAACTTTCAGATGTGACATCTGTAATGTATGTGTCAGAAGCACAAGCCGATAGAAGTACCGATAGGCCCACAATTGAAATCTTTTTCATGAATGTACTTACGTCCTAAAAATAGAAATTACTTTAAATCATGCCGATTGAAGAGCTTAGAATCAAGCCAACCTTTTAATTATATATCAATACTCTGTGATGCATGGCACAAAGTCACTTTTATACCGTGTTCTACTGTTCAGAACGAGTGAGAAATGGTCACTAAAGCAACTTAAATTGATTAACCTATAGAGATGATTATTGCAGTGGACGAGCCATGAATACATTAGATCAGCTTCTAAAACCTAAATCCGTTGCCGTTATCGGTGCTTCAATCAAAGATCGACGGGCCGGTAATATTGTGATGAAAAATCTATTACTGGGTGGATTTGAAGGTGCGATCATGCCTGTTACCCCTAAGTACCCTTCTGTCTGTGGTGTACTTGCGTATAAGAGCATTGATGCGTTACCAATAACCCCTGACATCGCCGTATTATGTACACGAGCAAGCCGAAATGTCGCGCTAATTGAAGAGCTGGCGCAAAAAGGGATATCTACGGTTATTATTCTGGCTTCGGACATGGCTCGCTCAGACAATGAAATATCGATTCAAGATCGCTGCTTAAAGATAGCCAAAGACTCGAATATGCGTTTGCTTGGTCCAAATAGTCTGGGGATTATTCTGCCTTGGCTGAATTTCAATGCATCTTTTTCCCCTATCACGGCCCTTAAAGGAAAGATCGCATTTATATCTCAATCAGCTGCGGTGTGTACCACCATTCTCGATTGGGCCAACGATAAGAACATCGGTTTTTCTGCTTTTGTTTCTCTGGGTAACGGCCTGGATATCGACTTTGCAGAGCTTTTGGATCGTTTAAGCATGGATTCGCATACAGAAGCGATTCTACTGTATGTCGATACCATAAAAGATGCGAGGCGATTTATGTCCGCAGCCAGGGCCGCTTCAAGGAATCGAAGAATCTTGGTTCTAAAAGGTGGACGCACCGCCAGTGGCAGAAAAGCGGCAAGGTTACATACTGGAGGTGATGACACGCTTGATATCATTTATGATTCTGCGATTCGTCGTACGGGTATGTTAAGAGTGAATAATACGCATGAGTTATTCGCTGCAGTAGAGACTCTGACGCATTCTGTACCATTACGCGGCGAGCGATTGGCGATCATAACGAATGGGGGTGGGCCTGCCATTATGGCCGTAGATACTCTGTTAGAACGCGGTGGCAAACTTGCTCAGCTAGATGAGGAAACGCTAAATAGGCTCAGTACGGTATTGCCAGAGAGTTGGTCGCACAGTAACCCCATTGATATGGTTGGTGACGCGGGAAATCGGCGCTATGTCGATACACTCAACGTCTTACTCGACAGTAATATCGCAGACGCTATTTTGATCATGCATAGCCCGTCGGCAGTATCACCTTCCGAGCAGACAGCTCAAGAAATCGTTGACGCCATTAGAGCGCACCCTAAACATAAGCAATTCAATATTCTAACCAATTGGTCTGGCGAGCTTACCGCTAAGCCTGCAAGACAGATCTTTACTCAAGCAGGAATTCCAACGTATCGCACCCCAGAAAGTGCGGTTGTTGCTTTCATGCATTTGGTCGAATATCGACGAAATCAAAAACAATTAATGGAAACCCCGACCTCCGCTGAACCGGTTCACATTGGCGAGCTTAATCATGCTAAACAATGGATTGAGGAGAAGTTGGAACAAAATCATACCTTGATGTTGGATACTCATCAGATTGGTTCATTCTTAAAGTATTTCAATTTTAATGTATTACCGACATGGATTGCTTCTGACGCGAGTGAAGCGGTGCATGTCGCTGAAAAAATCGGTTACCCTGTTGCGGTGAAATTACGTTCTCCTGATATTGCGCACAAGTCTGATGTTCATGGCGTTATGCTCAATCTGAGAAACAGTGTTGAAGTTGCTAATGCAGCACAAGCGATCCTTGATAGAACCAAGTTGTCGTACCCTGCCGCTCATATTCATGGATTATTGGTTCAGGGTATGGGCAAATTGGCGGGTGGCGAGGAAATACGGATCAAAGTCATTACGGACAACACATTTGGGCCTGTTATATTGATCGGGCAAGGTGGTTCAGAGTGGGATGAATCTATTGATGCTGCTGCTGCGCTGCCCCCGCTCAATATGACACTGGCTCGCTACCTTATTGTGAGAGCGATAAAAAGCGGGAAAATTCGACCACAAAAACTTCCAGATCCTATGAATATTGATGGGCTATCTGAATTCTTAGTGCGATTATCACAAATGGTGGTCGATTGCCCTCAAGTACAACAACTTGATATCCATCCACTACTAGCCAATGGGAACGAGTTCACTATCCTTGATGCGGATTTAGTCTTATCTCGCTATAAAAAGGACGCCCACGAACGATTAGCTATTCGTCCTTATCCAGTTGAAATGGAACAAAAACTGACGTTAAAAGACGGTACAGAAATATTGCTGCGGCCAATTCTTCCTGAAGATGAGCCCCTCCATGCTGAGTTTATCCACAAGGTATCAAAAGACGATTTATATAAGCGATTTTTTACTGATGTTGGTGAGTTTAATCATGAAGCGCTGGCCAATTTTACCCAGATTGATTACGACAGGGAAATGGCCTTCGTTGCGGTTACCTATACCGCAGGCAATCCGACCATCATTGGGGTGTCTCGTGCTTTAATCAATCATCAAAATAGTGATGCCGAATTCGCCATACTGATCCGTTCCGATCTTAAAGGCATAGGGTTAGGCAAGATCCTCATGGGTAAGATCATTCAATATTGTAAAGATAAAGGCACAGCTCAAATATCTGGAATGACGATGCCGACCAACCGAGGCATGCTGACGCTGGCACAGAAACTCGGGTTTGAACTTGATGTTCAATTTTCAGATGGAACCGCAGACATGGTGCTTCGGCTCAATGATTGACGGACCTAGAGCTATATATGGATGACATTAAACAAGGGTCTGAAAGCGCTTAGAACAAAGCACGTAGAACTAAGCAAGTAAAGACCAGTGGTTTTTTAGATAACGGATGCACCAGGTTTTTGCATTACCCATGTTATTACGGCGCCAGGCTAACACGATTTCAATATCTTGATTCTGGGTGCCTTGTATGGCTTTAAGCTTATGACTCCTTATAAGTGGCTCTGCGACTTGCTGAGGTAAGGTGCCAATACCAAGACCCGCTAGCAGAGCTTCCACTTTCGCGTTGAATGTTGTAACAGTGAGTTGAGGTTGCTTCTCGAGGATGTTAATAGACTGAATTGGGTGCTCCAAGGCCGTATCCGCGATGGCGATGATCTTATATTTTTGTCGCTCTTGATCATTAAATTCCCCCACTCGTTTATGGATATAATGATCGTAAGATGCAACCCAAACCATTGACATGGATCCGATCACTTCTGTTTTTAGATCCTGAGGGATCATTGATGTTTTCGGGCAGATTAAAAGATCCGCTCGATTTAAAGCCAAAGACTCCCAACAACCCGCTAAGATTTCCTCTTGTAATTTAACTTTAGTGCTGCTGACTTCTTCAAGCTTACTGACCAGAGGGAACAAATTACCAACAGGGATGATGCCGTCGAACGCGATGGTAATATCAAGCTCCCACCCATTTGCTAATGCTTTGGCTTTGCTCACGAGATCATTCGATGCCACAAGGATATGCCTTCCTTGCTCTAGCAATAACTGCCCTGCTTGGGTAAAGATAGCTTTGTGGCCAGATCGATCGAATATCATCAGATCCAAATCTTGCTCAAGTTTTTGAATCTGATAAGTGAGTGATGAAGGTGCTCGACCTAACTCTTTTGCAGCACTGGCAAAACTTCCTCTTCGTTCTATTGCATCTAATATATGTAACGCTTCAAGAGTAAGAGGACTTAGCACAATACCGCTCCTTGCAAACTGATTTAATGGGCCGTCAAATAAGAAAAAACCAGCAATAGATGCTGGTTTGGGTAATCTTTCATTCAAAAAGTTAACAGAAATTGGGCGAATGATAAATTATTTATTTGGCATCTCTTTTTTTATCATGATGACAGACGTCACGATAAAAGCGATGACAAGTGCTGTGTCCATTTGTAACTCCTAGATTCAAAACGTAACAAAGTGTAACTGGTTTGAATTCTAACATTTATACAAAGACATAAAACCCCATAACGATTTTTTTACGTAAATTATAGATACAGATCAATAAGCGACCGAAATTTGATGGTTTAGACGTGGATAGTGAGAGTTGAATCAAGGTAATTGTTAAAAAAGGGTTAATTTAAGTAACTATTTAAAGGTAACTTTTCCGCCAATAATCTTATTTGCGGGCATTCCTCTGATCATTGTTTCTCTAGCGAATGAAATACCGCACTTAGGGCAGATTCCAAGTTCTACGGTAAAGTCGGTAACGATGCGTTCCTGGAAACATTTAACTAGGGCGCCTTTTCCCCCTTTCCTGTATTTATACAAAGGTGTTTTACATTTAGCGCAATAAACATCAACGGTCCTTGCAGGTTGCTTTTTGTTGGGTTTAGACATTAACTCGGCATATCTCCATTAATGCTGGGTTTGACCCAGGCTCTGCTAAAGTCAAACCAGCCAAGAGCGTTGCACTTTACATTTTGTAGGGAACCACATTGATCCTGGCTTACACCAAGCCAGCAGTGAAACAGTGGAATAAGCTGCAAATGCTCAGCAAGAGATTGACCTAACGCCCGCCCAGGAAATGGTAAGCTGTCATCAGCTCGCCATGCATCAACCAAGTGAGTCCAGTTTTTAAAATGCTCATCGGTGCTCATTTTTTGAATATCACTGTAATCGAGAAGCCAGCCTACGAGCGCATCATCACGGTTGTTCGCTATTCCCATTGGTTTCACCCAGATATCGATCTCTTCAGCATTCGGTACGTCAACGTCGTATTTAATCATGTGTACTTTTAACCCATCTTCTCGAAGAATCTTTTCGATGGTTTTTGCTAACGTTGGAAACATAGGGTGCTGGGCATGATAAGCAATAGTCACCGTTGTTTCTGCAGGAGCGGTAACGGCGCAATTTGAACGACTTTGGTGGTACCAGCCTGGCTTCAACCCATGAGCCGGTAATACACCCAGTTCCAGCAGCGTTTTATCCGGTAGCATTCTGAATAAGTTCATAGTATGGAGCTTGTGGGTGAAATACTCAGCCCACTGATTCGATGAGGCTAGACCATCCCGTCGATTGAGCAGCAAGTATGTGCATCCAGGATCCAATTTAACTTCTTCATTATGGTTATTTATGTCTGGTTTGATCGGATTCGATAAACTCGGAAAGATCATCGAAGAGTGCACTTCATCGATCACCCAAACCTCGACTCGATCAATGAGGGGGCGAAAACCAAAATACCCATCAAAGGCCTGTAAGACCAAACGCTTATCGTTATTTTCTGCCACTCGGTAAGGGCCAGTACCAATCGGCATAATATCGAAATTATCGTTTCTAAGGTGATCAGGTAATAAAACCTTGGCGCAGGATTCCGCCAACAAGAGTGGTAAGCGTTTGTCATCTGCAGATAAAGTGACATCAATAATCGATTCGCTGGGTGACGTGACCTGTTCGATGTGCGAAAAAAGAGGCGTCGATTTAAGTAATAAGAGGCTTTCAATGATGTGATTCGTCTCTAGAGCAACTCCAGTGTGAAAGCGAACTCTTGGCCGAATATAAAATCGCCATACTCGGTTTGATAACGCTTCCCAGCTATGGGCTAAATCAGGCTGTAAATTGTCGGCATCGTCAAGTCGGGTCAACCCACTGAATATTTGCTGAGCGATGTGTTGCTCAGAGCGTCGCATATTTTTGTTCGTGTTGAGCATTGAAAGTGGTCGATAATACGGTAAACGTATGACTTGTTGACCTTCTTGGTGTTGTACGCCCAAGTAACCATCAATCACCCTTGCCAATTTGGCACTGTCATTACCGAGTACCGACAAAGCATGGGAAATCCGACCTTCGTCAAGATATTGTTTAGCGAGAGTTTCATTGACATCACTGCGACTTCGTTTGAAGTTAAGTTGAGAAAGCTTTCCACGACCAGGCGCTGGTTTCCATTCGATCCAACCTTCTTCTTCCATCTTGTTAAGAACGATCCGCGCGTTTCGGCGAGTGCAGAAGAGGATCTCGGTGATCTCATCAAGTTGAATGCCTGAGTCTTGCCCTTTGAAGTGTGTAAATAGTGTTTCAAACTGAACGCGTAAACGTGGACTACTCATAAAGGGGAAAGCTCAAATGATGTATGGACTTGTGTAGTTTCCCCTTTTTTTGATCTTGGATCAAGTTAATCAGAGACCGCACACCCAATTAGCATACTTAATTCATTAACTTGTTGTTCATTATCGAGTTTTAGTGACCATTTGCAGCCGCTACCGTTGGCGACCAATACATTAGTCCCCTTTCCAATTAAGGTGAGGCAATCCGCTTGCGCCTGTAACACAACCTGTTGTTGGCCATCGAATTTGACTATCAACTCATGGGCAGTGGCAATGATCTTCCCTAAGGAGAACGTAATGACCATGGATCTATGTCCTTTCTTTTGTATGACGCTTTTTTACTGCAATCGTTAGCCGACTCGAGCAAATTAAACGCGCTTGTTCATCGGTGATATTGATTTGCCAAACTTGAGTTGAAACACCAAGGTGTAATGGCGTTGCTTTGCCCGTTACCGTACCTGATCGCATCGCACGAATATGGTTGGCATTGATATCCAGCCCGACACAAAAGTGGTTTTCATCGACACATAAATTTGCGGCGATTGATCCTAACGTTTCCGCAAGAACGACCGATGCACCTCCGTGTAGCATGCCAAGCGGTTGGTGGGTTATTTTACTGACCGGCATGGTCGCAGATATACTGTCTGAATCAACATCCGTGTATTTGATCTCTAAATGTTCGATCAGGGTATCTTTAGACGTTGAATTCAATTGTTCTAAATCAATGTGTTTCTTCCAAATAGCCATTTAGCACTCTTTTGGTTTGCGTTATAGTTTATTCTCTGTCAGAGAATGACTAATTTGCCTTTCAATATGGAGATTGTAAATGCAAACCTTATTTAAATTGTCGGTTCTGTGTTCGACTATTGTTCTAACAGCTTGTAGCGCCTCTCCTACAGGCAGGAATCAGATCATCTTATTTTCCGATCAAGAGATGAGTTCGTTAGGCGCTCAGTCTTTTGAGCAAATGAAAGCAGAACAGCCTATCAGTACAAACACTAAGACGAATAATTACGTTCAATGTGTCGCCAAAGCGGTGCTGACAACGGTGCCCGCACAACCCAGTTTTAAAGAATGGGAAGTGGTGGTGTTCGATAGTGAGCAAGTGAACGCCTTTGCTCTACCTGGTGGAAAGATTGGGGTTTATACTGGGTTATTGAACGTCGCTACCAATCAGGATCAATTGGCTACGGTTATTGGTCATGAAATCGCTCATGTTCTCGCCGATCATAGTAATGAAAGGCTGTCTCAGTCACAGTTAGCCAATGCTGGAATGCAAGTGACAAGCATTGCTTTAGGCGCTTCGGAATATGCTGAATATCAATCAATGACGATGGCTGCGTTGGGTGTGGGTGTGCAATATGGTGTTATTTTACCTTATGGCCGAACACAAGAATCGGAAGCCGATATTTTAGGGTTAGAGTTTATGGCCCAGGCGGGTTTTGATCCAAACCAAAGCGTTGATCTTTGGAAGAATATGGCGAAAGCATCCGGTGGTGCACAACCGCCAGAGTTACTCTCCACCCACCCTTCTCATGACACGAGAATCAATGACTTAAAGGCTAAAATCCAATCACTTCCTAGCTATAATGTGGCTAAACCTAGTTGCAGCTAGCCAGAGCCAGCTAGCCAGAATCAGTTACCCTATCAATGAAGTGCTCGTGAACGTAAGGTCGACGATTTTGCCAACGACGATGTTGTCAACCTTACGAACTCTATTAACTGGCACTCATTAATGGCAAACAGTTGTTACTAGCAAGCTTTTTTTTACGAGAGTAGCCGGTACTCTTTGCTGGCACAGCGCCGGGCTATACTCGTTATTTACGTGCCCAATATTTGCAGTGGTAGCTGTAACAAGGCATCTCCAGTGGAAGCAAAGTACCCAATGATACTAATCAGCCCGAACACCAAGCCCACATACCAAATGCTTGAAATAATTTGGCCGTATCGATCTAAGGGCAACAGGTGGCTGTGATGCCTTTGTTTCCACTCTAAGACTATTTCGATAGTGCCCATAATCAGTAAGAATCCAAATAACGTGAGACCGAGAGAGTAGCTAAGAACGATTCCGCCTATCGCACCTGCAGCGCACAGCACGATTCCGGTGACACTGTTCATCGAAAAACTGATGCTCTTTAATATGTGCCCGCCATCAAGGGGCAAAATCGGAAGCAGATTAAATAAGTTTAGGAATGCGTTGAAAACCGCTAATCCTGCAAAAAACAAGTTACCCGTCACCCAATACGCGATAACCAAAACAATCGATAGCAGGAATCCAAAAAAAGGACCCATGATCGAAATGACGACGTCTTGCCATCGAGTGTTGATTTTTTCGTCACTGAGCGCGAGCCCGCCTAAAAAAGGGACCAGATATATGCCTTTGGTTTTCATTCCAAAATACTTCATCGCTTTGACGTGGCCATATTCGTGAAACACTAAACAGGCGATCAGCGCCAACGCAAATTGAAAAGAGAAAAGCCACGAATAGGCCGCTAAACTGGCCGATGCGAGCACTACTTTTATAAGCTTGGCACTTTTAAGCCCTTTCATTAGCAAAGACACTAAGCCTATCACGCTAAACTTTCTGTCTGCCTTTGGTGGGTTAAAAGGAACCTGCTGCTCGATGTCTTTGTGACGCCTAGAATCTTGCTCTATGACTTGTTCATTGATGGATAACGCGTAGTCCAACATAAATGGTTGCCAGACCAACTCTAATGTCAGCTTGCAGTTTAAGTTTACGTCTCCGTGTAACAACGTGAATTGATGAACAGACTGATCAGATGAATCGGTAGAGGCATCTTTTTGAGAGACGAGTGTGTTGTCCCAATATAGTTGTTGCCAACCAGCCATTGAACCTTCTAGGCGTAACGGTTTTCCAAGACAATCAATAGATAAAAGTTCCAACATGCTTCCTGTATAGTGCAATTTAAAGGCCGTAGAAGTATGACGCGCTTATTTTTGTGGGTAAAGAGAAAACATCACCGATGGCTATGTACGTATCATGAAGGCAAATAAACTCGTATAGGGTTCAAAATGCCCTTGTGGGAGCTCTTGTTTGCAAAGAATAGGTCAGGTTTTTTCTAAGCAATAAATCTCCCTTTCATTTATATGGATAAAGTGGATAATATGCGCGTTATTTAATTTATTGAATGTGAGCCTAATATGTCTTCTGAAGCAACAATGCTAGAACGCTGCCAATCTAAATGTGAACTGTGTGGAAGCGACTCTCCGCTTACCTCGTACGCGGTACCACCACATAGCCATGTTACTGTCGATCATGGCATTATGGCTTGCGACAAGTGTTTGGGTGAAATTGAAGACCCGAAAGACATTAACCACTGGCGTTGTTTAAATGACAGCATGTGGAGCCAAGAGCCACCGGTTCAAGTGGTAGCGTGGCGTCAATTGACTCGCCTCTCTTCAGAGTCTTGGGCACAGGATCTTTTAGAGATGATGTATTTAGAAGAGGAAACATCAGTTTGGGCACAAATTGGTATGTCGGCTGATGACAAACCTCTTGATGTAAATGGCGTCGAACTTAAAAAAGGTGACGACGTAACAGTAATCAAAGATTTGCCTGTCAAGGGAACGAACCAAGTGATTAAGCAAGGTACGGTTATTCGCGGTATTAGTGTTGGCGATGATCCAAAGCTTGTGTCTGGTAAAACCAATGGCGGTCAATCAATGTACGTGATTGCTGAATTCTGCCGTAAAAAGTAACGGGCTTTTTATTTAGACTCATATTCTATTATTTGTCTCCCTATTCTAAAGGCACCGATGGTGCCTTTTTTGTGTGTGTATAAATGAGAATGCCTCTATAGAGGTGATTATTCATAAAATTCATGCATAAAAAAACGCAGCCACTGGCTGCGTTCAAATAACTGCGTTGTCGAGATATTAGCGAGTTAAACCTAAATCTCTTTGCATATGGTCTGATAGATCAGATGCATAGTAGGCACGAGGTTCACTGTTATCAACAAACAGAATATCGAGTAAATGTTTAATCAATCCTTTGAAACTAACCGCGTAGGTCTTCTTATCCATAGAGGTAGGTGCTGCGATGGTGTCTAAATGCATAACTTGTGACATAGTAGCCTCTCTAAAAATCGAATAATTTTGTTTCGTTGGAAGAAATATAGAGGTTTTATTGGTAAATAAATAGTGACAAAAACTGCAATGTGGAATTAGTTTTTCTAATGAAACAATGATTTAACAATCGACAGTGTACTGGTCTAATGAAGTTGGACACC